>CAZJEN010000001.1:0-185880 GCA_964545045.1 uncultured Lachnospiraceae bacterium
AGCTACTTTCGGCGATGCTGACATGCTCCCGTAATTACGATTGATACTTTTGGCATAATAAATAAAAGAAGAAGGGATTCTTGCGAGTCCCTTCTTCTTTTTATGCGAACGCGCCCACGACTGAGTGACAAAGTCACGAAGTGGCTGGGCAAGCGTGAAGCGCACCTGCATGAAAACGTATATTTACTCCAAGATCATCTCAATCCCCCGCTTAATGGTCTCTGCATCCAGTGCACTGGAGCCTTGCGCAATTAAATGACCCTTGGCGTTAATAAAGTAGGTCACCGGGATGCCGTATACCTGATAAGTGAGGGCAGCATCGGTGTCCTTATCGTAATAAACCGGGAATGTGTAACCGCTGTTATCCAGGAATGTAGTGGCGGTTTCCATGGTTTCCCGGTCGCCGTCGGTGAGGTTTACCATAACAAAGTGAAGATCCTTTCCGTATTCTTTGTAAATTTCTTCAAAGTCCGGCATCTCCATTTTACACGGTCCGCACCAGCTGGCCCAGAAGTTTAATACCACAGGCTTACCGAGGAAATCCGACAAGCGTACGGTATTACCATCTCTGTCATAGACGGTGAAGTCCGGCGCTTGGAAGGCGGCATTTTCACCGGAAGAAGACGAGTTGGAGGAACTGTTTTTGTCCGAATTTTCGGCAGTTTCGTTGTCCCGGACTTCAGCATCATCGGATATATTGTCCCCGCCGGAGGCTCCCTGTGTAACGGGATTGTTTTCAGTATTGTCCCCATCATTCTGTATCAGTAAATTGTCCGGTTTCAGATTGTCTTCCAGTTTGGCATACAGAAAGGAAGCACCACCGATGAGAGCGACCAACAGTACCGATACAATTATAAAAGTTTTCTTGTTTTCCATGCGTCCTCCTTATGAAAGAATGCGTCCCAGAGTTCCGGTTGCCATCAGGATGCCTACGATAATCAAAAGACAACCACTGACAAAGTTAATGATTTTGTAATTTTTCTTGATAAAGGCAAAGGCTCCCTTTAAACTGTCGATCAGGACAGCACTTAGGATAAAAGGGATTCCCAGACCGAGAGAATAGCACAGGAGCATTATTATTCCTTGCAGTGCCTGTCCCTCACGGGAGGCCATCATCAGAGCAGAGCCGAGGAATGCTCCCACACAAGGTGTCCAGCCCAGAGAGAATACAATACCGAACAATACTGCGGAAAAAAAGTTCATGTTGTCGGTGTTGACGGACTGCTTCATTCCTTTGAACAGATTGATTTTGAATACTCCCATAAAGTTCAGACCAAAGAATATCACAATCAGTCCGCAGACGATATTGACGATGTTCTGGTGCTTTGTAAAAAGGCTGCCGATACTTCCTGCGAGGGCACCCATGGTGATAAAGACCAGAGTGAAGCCGGAGACGAAGCCTAAAGCTCCGGTTACGGTTTTCTTTGTGGTACGTTCTCCGCCGCCTGCGAAATAGGTCAGGTAAATCGGTATCATAGGCAGAAGACAAGGGGAAATAAAGGTAATAATACCTTCTAAAAAGGAGATGATATATTGCATTTGAAATCCTCCGTAGTTTCGCTAAAACAGTAAGTTATGGTATTGTTGTTTGGCTCGGAAAAGTAGGTGAATAAAAACGCCTCCCGAAATTGTACGGGAAATTCGATTGGAGTTTCGGTGCAATATCAGGAGGCTTTTCTTATGTTTTGTTATTACTTCATCTGCTTTGCCGCAGTCGCCAGCATCAGCTTAATACGATTTAACTGGTTTACTTCGGAAGCGCCTGGGTCGTAGTCTACGGCCACGATGTTACTTTCCGGATGACGACGGCGCAGTTCCTTGATAACGCCTTTACCTACCACGTGGTTCGGCAGGCAGGCAAACGGCTGGGTGCAGACGATGTTCGGAACGCCGGAGTGGATGAGTTCAATCATCTCGGCGGTAAGGAACCAACCCTCACCGGTCTGGTTACCGGTGGATACGATATCCTCTGCGTAACGTGCCAATGTATCAATGCGGGCAGGAGCGTCAAAGTGCTTACTTGCTTCCAGTTCCTTTCTTGCGGTGCCGCGGAACTTCTCAAGGAAGGAGTAAACAAAGTTGTTGACCTTCTTGCTCTTCTTGGACTTGCCAAGGTAATCTGCTTTAAAGTTGTTGTTGTACATGGTGTAGTGCAGGAAGTCCAGCAAATCCGGAACAACAGCTTCCGCACCTTCCGCTTCCAAAAGTTCTACTAAGTAATTATTTGCAGCAGGAAGGAATTTAACCAAAATCTCACCGACAACGCCCACACGCGGCTTCTTTAAGGTCTCATCAATCGGAAGAGCATCAAACTCTCTTATAATGCCGCGGATGTTTTTCTTAAACTCGGACATCTTCGGATTCTTAACCGCCTCACAGCAGATGGCATTCCACTTTTCATATAAAGCGTTTGCGGAGCCCTTTTCCAGCTCGTACGGACGCATACGGTACAGCACACGCATAAATACGTCGCCGTAGATGACGGACTGCAAAATGCCCAACAGCATCTTCGGGGTATAGGTAAGGCCAGGGTTTTTCTCAATGCCGGAGGTACTGATGGACACCACCGGAATATGACCCATGCCGGCCTTTTGCAGGGCACGGCGGATGAAGCCGATATAGTTGGTGGCACGGCAACCGCCACCGGTCTGGGTAATCATAACCGCCACCTTGTTTAAATCGTATTTACCGGAAAGCAGTGCTTCCATAATCTGACCTACTACCATGAGAGACGGATAGCAGGCATCGTTGTTTACATATTTGAGGCCTACGTCTACTGCGGTTCTTCCGTCGTTATCAAGAACGTCTACTTTGTAGCCGTGAGCGCGAAGAGCCGGCTCTAACATACGGAAGTGAATCGGAGACATCTGCGGAGCAAGTAAGGTATATTCTTCACGCATCTTTTCTGTGAAAATTACGCGATGATGCGCTGCGTCTGCCTCGTGTGGAACAATGCCCTTACGTTTACGGTCTGCCACAGCAGAGAGTAAGGAACGGATACGGATACGGGCTGCACCTAAGTTGTTTACCTCGTCAATCTTAAGGACGGTGTAAATCTTACCGGAAGCGGTCAAAATATCGCTGACCTGATCGGTGGTAACTGCATCCAGACCACAACCGAAGGAGTTTAACTGAATAATCTCCAAATCCGTACGGGTGCGGACATAGGATGCCGCTGCGTACAGTCTGGAATGGTACATCCACTGGTCTACAACGAGGGTTGGACGGTCCACCTTTCCTAAATGGGAAACGGAGTCCTCGGTCAGAACCGCTACGTCGTAGGAGGTGATAAGCTCCGGAATACCGTGGTTGATTTCCGGGTCGATATGATACGGTCTGCCGGCTAATACAATACCCAGCTTTCCGTTTTTCTTAATATAGTCAAGGGCTGCTTCGCCGGCCTTTTGCATATCAATTCTTGCAGCGGACAGTTCTTCCCAAGCTTTATTTGCGGCAAGAGTAACCTCGGATGCCGGAATGCCGTACTCTGCCATAATCTGCACCAGACGCTTTGATGCAATTTCCTTCGTCTCTAAGGACAGGAAAGGATTGGCAAAGGTAATGTCATCAGCGCGGAGCTCTTCCACGTTGTTCTTGATGTTTTCGCCGTAGGAGGTGACAATAGGGCAGTTGTAGTGGTTACCTGCTTCCGGGAATTCTTTACGTTCGTACGGAATACACGGATAGAAGATAAACTTACAGCCTTCCTTGATGAGCCAGGAAATGTGACCGTGAGCAAGCTTTGCAGGGTAACATTCGGACTCACTCGGAATGGACTCGATACCCATTTCGTAAATCTTACGGCTGGAAAGAGGAGAGAGTACCACGCGATAGCCCAGCTCCGTAAAGAAAGTGTGCCAGAACGGGTAGTTCTCGTATAGGTTAAGTACACGCGGAATACCGACGGTGCCGCGCTTTGCCTGGGTTTCGGAAAGCGGTGCGTAGTCGAAATAACGCTTTAACTTATATGCAAATAAGTTCGGAATGTCCGCATTGCTCTTTTCCTTGCCCAGACCTTTTTCACAACGATTACCGGAGATGAAACGACGGTCGCCGGAGAAACGGTTGATGGTAAGGAGACAGCTGTTGGTACAGCCCTTACAACGGGTCATGGTAGTCTCAAACTTCAGCTCATTTAAGGCATCCGGAGTGAGAAGAGTAGTCTCCTGACCGGTATAGTGCCCGCGGGCTAAAAGTGCGGCACCGAAGGCACCCATGATACCTGCGATATCCGGGCGTACGGCCTCACAGCCGGAGATTTTCTCAAAGCTGCGAAGTACGGCGTTGTTGTAGAAGGTACCGCCCTGTACTACGACTTTCTTTCCCAAATCCTTCGGGTCGGAAATCTTAATAACCTTGTAAAGAGCGTTTTTAATTACGGAGTAGGCAAGACCTGCGGAAATATCCGCAACGGTAGCACCTTCCTTTTGAGCCTGCTTTACTTTGGAGTTCATAAACACGGTACAACGGGTACCCAGATCAATCGGGTTTTCCGCAAAGAGAGCAATCTTAGCGAAATCCGCAACTTCGTAATTTAAGGACTTTGCGAAGGTCTCGATAAAGGAACCGCAACCGGAGGAGCAGGCTTCGTTTAACTGTACGCTGTCTACGGAAGAGTTCTTAATCTTGATGCATTTCATATCCTGACCGCCGATGTCAAGGATACAGTCTACGTCCGGCGCAAAGAAGGCTGCCGCATGGTAATGGGCAACGGTCTCTACCTCGCCTTCATCTAACATAAGAGCCGCCTTAATCAGCGCCTCACCGTAACCGGTGGAGCAGGAGCGGACAATCTCGGCCCCCTCCGGAAGAAGGGAATAAATCTCTTTTACGGCCTTAATGGTAGTCTTTAACGGACTGCCGTTGTTGTTGCTGTAGAAGGAATATAATAAGGTTCCATCTTCGCCTACCACAGCTGCTTTTGTAGTGGTGGAGCCTGCATCGATACCGAGGAAACACTTTCCGCGGTAGGAGGCAAGGTCTGCCTTTTTCACGGTGTGGGCATCGTGGCGGGTAAGGAACTTCTGATAGCTTTCTTCGTTGTCAAAGAGAGGCTCCATACGGGTTACTTCAAACTCCATCTTAATACCGGTACGTAATCGGTCGGTCATGGCAGAAAGGGACACGGAAGCGTCTTCTTTTGCGTTCATGGCAGAACCGATGGCTGCAAACAGATGGGAGTGCTCCGGAGCGATGACCTGAGCCGGAGTTAAATTAAGCGTACGGATAAAGGCAGCCTTCAGCTCCGTTAAGAAGTGAAGCGGACCGCCTAAGAATGCTACATTACCGCGAATCGGCTTGCCACAGGCAAGACCGCTGATGGTCTGGTTTACCACAGCTTGGAAAATGGATGCTGCCAAGTCCTGCTTGGTTGCGCCCTCGTTGATAAGAGGCTGGATATCGGACTTTGCGAATACGCCGCAACGAGCCGCAATCGGATAAAGGGCCTGATAATCCTTAGCATACTCATTGAGACCTGCGGCATCCGTTTTAAGAAGAGAGGCCATCTGGTCGATAAAGGAACCGGTACCGCCTGCGCAGATACCGTTCATACGCTGCTCTACGCCGCCGGTGAAGTAAATAATCTTTGCATCCTCACCGCCCAGCTCAATGGCAACGTCGGTCTGCGGGGCATAGTCACCCAGGGAGGTAGCAACAGCCACTACTTCCTGTACAAACGGTACGTCTAAATGCTTTGCAATGGTGAGACCGCCGGAACCGGTAATGACCGGATGCAGAGTCAGCTCGCCAAGCTGCTCCTTTGCTTTTTTCAAAAGTCCCGCAAGAGTACCCTGGATATCCGCAAAGTGTCTCGTATAATCGGAGAACACCACAAGACCGGACGGGTCTAAAATTGCAATCTTTACGGTTGTGGAACCGATGTCGATACCAAGAGAATAAAAGTTCTGTTTCTCAGCCATAGTAAAAATCCTTTCTGAAACCATAATATTTCAAACGAAAAGTTCGTTATAATGTCCATCATAAATTTAAACATACCTATTTATTATACGACACCATTCGGCAGGTTGCAAGAAAAAATGCAAAATGAATTTCTAAAAAATCGGTAATCTTCGGTACAGAGCGGAAAAAACGGCATATTTTGTAGGTGAAAAGAACTTCGGGAGAGCATTATGGCAACCTTTGATACGTGTAACGGCATCATTTATACCATCAAAAAAGGAGATACTTTGTATTCCATCAGCGGAAGATTCCGTGTTCCGCTGGCCCGGATTTTGCGGGCAAATCCGTATATCGATATCTATAATCTGCAGATCGGGGAGCAGATTTGTATTCCGAAATGTCCAAACTGTAACCCTTTCTATCTTATGTCTTATGTGATCAAGGCAGACGAAACTTTATTGGATATCTTGAATCGGTTTGGAATTGAGTTGGAGGATTTGCTCAAATACAACAATCTGAACGGAATGATGCTGCAGGCCGGTTCTAAACTTCAAATTCCGGTCAGACGGGACGGTGAAGAGGGAGAGGACGAAGATTAGCCGATGACAGAAAAATGAATTGTGGGATTGAAGCCGGTGCAGGAATATGATACACTAGAGAAAGAGTGATACGGTAAAAGAAAACGGATGTGAGAAGGATGCGGAAAACAGCAATGCAATCAATGAGAAAAAGGATCCGAAACACAGGGAAAATACTCCTGTTTCTTTTTGCGTTGCTGTTTTTTTCGGTATTGAATCCGGAAGGGGAGGCATGGTCCGAGGCCCGGGTTTCCACTGTGGAAGAGATTCGCGTGGGGCTTAAAAGTAAGTTTTCCGGAAAACAAAGTATTACAATAAAAAACAAACAAACGGAGCTGGGATTTTGTGACGGCCGGGAATTTGGTTGTGAGACTGTACTTGTATCGGAAAAGGGTATTACGGTAACGCCGGAAAAAGGAAAGTATCTTGCTTTGGACGGCCTTTACACCTTGGAACAGGCGGAACATCTGGCAGGGCGGCTGAAAGCAGCAGGTGCCTCTGCTTATGCGGTTTTAGTGGCGGAAGGAGAGGCTTTGGTGTATTTGCCGGTGGCGGAAAACGGGGGTTCCGAGGCGGCAGCGGTATCGGTCTGTAAAGAGGCGGCAGAATCTTGCGGTGTTGCTGTTTCGGAAGAGGCAGAGGAGAGCTCTTATCTAATCCGCATTGATGCGGGAGAGCGGGTGTTGCTTGCGGACGGAGCGGGCGGCTATTATCCTCAGTTTGCTGCAACGGAGAAAAACGAAGACGGTATTTATGCCATGGATTTGGGGACAGGCAGTTACCGGGGACGCATTGAAATCGGCAGATATGGCGGGAAATCTACGCTGACGGCGGTAAATGTAGTGCCCCTTGAGGAATACTTGTACGGAGTGGTACCTTGTGAAATGCCTGCTTCATGGCATATGGAGGCACTGAAAGCCCAGGCGGTATGTGCCAGAAGCTATGCGCTTATAAAGTCAGGCTATCATGCGGAAACGGACATCAAACGGGGGTTCCGGATGGTGGATACGGTGCAGAGTCAGGTGTACGGGGGGATTACCTACGAACATCCGAGAAGTACTGCGGCAGTGGATGCCACCAAGGGAGAGACACTGTGTTATGAAAACCGTACCGTGACAGGGTATTATTTTGCGGCCAGCGGCGGCCAGACGGAGAGTGTAGAGGATGTGTGGGGCTTTGTGGTTCCGTATTTACAAGGAGTATCGGATATTTACGAGAGAAATCCTTCGAAAAAGCCTTGGAGTGTTACTCTTTCGGAGGACGAGCTGAAACGGTTGTTACATTCAGAGGGAGAAGATGTAGGTAGCATAAAAAAGGTGACCCAGGAGGTGGTGACCTCTTCCGGAAGGGTGTACAGTCTGCGTGTTATCGGAAGTTTGAAAAGCGTAGGACTGGCCACGGATGCCTTAAGAAACGTGCTGGAGCTGGCAAGTACGAAGTTCCGGGTGTTCGGTGCGGACAGCGTGCCGGATACGGTGACGGTACAGGGGGCTTCCGGGACAAAGACGACGACAATCCATGACTGCTACGTTATTGGAGCGGACGGTCGGGTACAAAGTGCCGACGGTCTGACGGATCAGTATGTGGTGTTGGGTGAGGATAATATGACGAGTTATCCCCGCTATGCGCCGGAGGAGGGCGAGTATTTATTTGCCGGCATGGGTCACGGTCACGGCGTAGGAATGAGCCAGTCCGGAGCTTACGGAATGGCAGAAGCAGGGTTTACTTATACAGATATATTAGAACATTATTTTACCGGAATTTCCGTGAGATAGAAAGGATACAACAATGGAAGCATTATTAAAGAGTGACTATTATTTTGATTTGCCGGAGGAGTTGATTGCCCAGGACCCGTTAGAGGACCGTTCTTCTTCCCGGCTTTTGGCAGTGGACAAGCACACGGGAGCTTTTGAACACCGGATTTTCCGGGATATTAAGGAGTATCTTCGTCCGGGAGACTGTTTGGTTTTAAACAATACCAGAGTTATTCCGGCCCGTTTAATCGGAGAGCGTATTATCGATTATTCCAATATCAAACCGGGCTTTGCGCCGGGGGCTGAAGGAGCGCAGATTGAGGTGCTTTTGTTAAAGCGCGGCGAAAACGATATTTGGGAGACTCTGGTAAAGCCGGGAAAGAAAGCAAAGACCGGTACAAAGATTTCCTTCGGGGATGGTAAACTCATCGGTACGGTAGTGGACGTACTGCCGGATGGTAATCGTAAGGTACAGTTTTCCTATGAAGGCATCTTTGAGGAGATTTTGGATGCTCTGGGACAGATGCCACTTCCGCCGTATATTACCCACAAGCTGCAGGATAAGAATCGTTACCAGACGGTGTACGCAAAGTACGACGGTTCCGCGGCGGCACCGACGGCGGGACTTCACTTTACGCCGGAGCTTCTTTCCGAAATTGAAGCCATGGGCGTGACCATCGCCAACGTGACCTTACACGTGGGCCTCGGGACCTTCCGGCCGGTAAAGGAAGAAAATATTTTGGAGCATCACATGCACACGGAGGCTTATCAGGTGTTGCCTGAGGAGGCTGAGAAAATAAACAAGGTAAAACGGGAGGGCGGCAGAGTCATCTGCGTCGGCACCACCAGTTGCCGTACTGTGGAGTCCGCAACGGATGAAAACGGCATTTTGCAGGCGGGCAGCGGCGATACCAGTATTTTTATTTATCCGGGGTACAAGTTCAAGATGCTTGACTGCCTCATTACCAACTTCCACCTGCCGGAGTCTACCCTTTTGATGTTGGTGTCCGCACTGGCAGGTAGGGAGAATGTGTTGAAGGTGTATGAAGAAGCGGTGAAGGAAAGATACCGGTTTTTCTCTTTTGGAGATGCATGCTTCTTTGGAGAGTTGGAGTAAGGGGAAGGACGATGAAGCTAAGAAATATTTTGATTGTTGTGAAGGATATTGAGAATTCAAAGCAGTTTTATCACGACCTGTTCGGTATGGATATGGTACTTGACAATGACGGTAATCTGATTGAAGTGGGAACGCCGGTGTAAAGGGGCGGATTCCGAATGAAGCATGGCGGAATAGAATTTGAGTTTGGTGAAGAGGTGACACCATGATTTCTGGAGCAGAATACATTCAACAGCCCTATTCGGGGGAGTATATTGAAAAAATATATGATATAGAGAGTTCTTGGAATTCAAGTGATTGGACATGGATAAAATTTACCGAAGAAGAGGAAGTTTGGTGTGGTGAGTTTAGAGGTAAATATAGAGGAGTATCTTATTCTGCTAAATTAGGAATTATTGTTGTTTTGACGTCTGATTATATGTATGTGTTAGATATAAGTACCGGTGAAATTATGGAATATTATTCACAACCGGAATATGTGGATATAACAACCAGCCCATTTGGAGAAATTTTGGTTACAGATGGTTACGGTATTGAAATGTTTACAAATAGTAAGATTAAGGACATGGAAAATATAGTTATTCCCATTAATCCCGATAATCTGAGATTTTTAGAATGGAGAGAAAACATTTTAATAATTCGTTGTTTTGAATTTCTTGTGTGGGGAACGGAAGTAGAACTATACTTAGATTTTGAGACTAAGGAATGGTTGGTTGATAAATAAACGACTTGCGAAAAATCCAGTTTTACGATAAAGAACATAAGAAAAAGGAGGAGTTATCATGACCAAAGATCAATGGACAGAAATGACCGATTTTATGAAAGAGGAGCCGTCGGTGGTAACGGATTATCTGGAGACCATGTACGATGATATGCCGGAAAATGATATTTTCGGCTTTTATGAGGCGGTATTCGGAGACAAGCCGGCAGAGGATGACAAGGAAGCGGTGTTTGAGGAGCTTCTTTCTGAGTTGTATGAGCTGACGGAGGAACGTCCGAAAGAGTTCTTTGCGGTGATGCAGAGAGTAAAGAAAGCTATTGTTAAGTAGGAGGAACATTTATGAAATGGATGGTGGCGTCGGACATTCACGGGTCTGCATATTATTGTGAGAAGATGCTTGCCGCGTACCGGGAGTCGGGGGCGGAAAAGCTGGTGATTCTAGGGGATATTTTGTATCACGGTCCGCGAAATGATTTGCCGAAGGACTATGCACCGAAGAAGGTCATTGCCATGCTTAACGCGGTGGCAGATGAGCTTTTGTGCGTGCGGGGCAACTGCGAGGCTGAGGTGGACCAGATGGTGCTGGAGTTTCCGGTGATGGCGGAGTATGCGGTATTTTATATCGGGGATACCATGTATTTTGCGACCCACGGACATAAGTTCAACAAGGACAATCCACCGTGCTTAAAGGAAGGTGATGTACTTTTGCACGGACATACCCATGTGGTGGCGGACGAGTTCTGTAAGGCAAAGGGACCGAAGGGCGAGTATACCTACCGGTATATTAATCCGGGTTCCGTGTCCATTCCGAAGGAAAATACGGGACACGGGTATGTGCTTTTGACCGAGGATGGGGTTGAATTCCGAAGCCTGGAGTAACGTCGGAAAAATGTTTGGGTTCATATTTGTATGGGAAATCAGAACTTTTATATGTAATTTACTGGAAATGACAGCAAAATCATGGTAAAATAAGGCTGTTAGAAGGAGGATAAACGGGAGTGTTTATACCGATTCCGGTTTGACAAATGAGAACAGAGATTGAGAAGGAGTGTATTATGGCAGGAGCAGTTGCAACAGGAAAATACCGCAACGTGTTTGCGGAGTGCGGAATTCCGCAGGAAGAGATTGATAAGAGAGTGGAAGAGACCTTTCAGACCATGTTTCACGGCAGTGAAGAGGAACGTATTTTCCATGAAGTAGGCGACGACATGGGTTACATGGAGGATACGGGAAATCATGATGCTCGGACCGAGGGTATGTCCTACGGTATGATGATGTGTGTGCAGCTTGACAAAAAGGAGGAATTCGACCGCCTTTGGAAGTGGTCCAAGACCTATATGTACATGGAAGAAGGTTGGAATTCCGGCTATTTTGCATGGTCTTGTGCGACGGACGGCAAAAAGAATGCCTACGGTCCGGCACCGGA
Organism: uncultured Lachnospiraceae bacterium; assembly: GCA_964545045.1. Classification (GTDB taxonomy): domain Bacteria; phylum Bacillota; class Clostridia; order Lachnospirales; family Lachnospiraceae; genus SIG307. The sequence goes on from CAZJEN010000001.1 coordinate 11,498, forward strand.
CGGGGAAGAGTTTTATGCCATGGCATTGTTCTTTGCATCCAAGCGTTGGGGCGACGGCGAGGGCATCTTTAACTATTCCAAGGAAGCAAGAGAGCTTCTTCATACCTGCGTACATAAGGGAGAAAACGGAGAAGAGGGCGGTCCGATGTGGGATCCGGCCAATAAGCTGATTCAGTTTGTGGTAAAGTGCGGATATTCCGATCCGTCCTATCATTTGCCGCATTTCTATGAGCTGTTTGCGGAGTATGCAAACGAAGAAGACAGAGAGTTCTGGAAGGAAGCGGCAAAAGCTTCCAGAGAGTATTTAAAGAAGGCGTGTCATCCGGTAACGGGACTCAATGCGGAGTACGCGGAGTACGACGGTTCACCGAAGAGAATGACCGAGGATCAGTGGAAACGCTTCGGGCACAGACACGACTGGTTCTACAGCGATGCCTACCGTACCATTGCGAATATTGCGCTGGATTACGAGTGGTACGGTGTTGACGAGGACCTTCGCGTGGTGGCGGACAAACAGCAGAAGTTCTTTGCAGAGACCGTAAAGGATCAGCCGGATATGACCTACGAAATCGACGGAACGGTACTTGACCGTCCGGCACTTCATCCGGTAGGACTTTTGGCAACCAATGCACAGGCGTCTTTGGCGGCAAAGGGACCGTATGCCAAGGACTTTGTCATGAAGTTCTGGAACACTCCGCTTCGTACAGGTGACAGACGGTATTATGACAATTGTCTGTACTTGTTCGCGATGCTTGCGCTGTCCGGAAAGTATAGGGCGTGGTAGATTAATACACTGTATTTATAGTGTAACCTTTTTTCGAAAGGCACCGGGAGTCATTCCGGTGCTTTTTTTGAACTGTCGGATAAAGTGGTACACTTCGTTGTAACCGACTTCGGCGGCGATGTCGCTGACGGAATGCTCGGTGGAGGTAAGAAGCAGCTTTGCCTGCTCTAACTTCGCATTGATTACCTCGGTCATACAGGTGATGCCGAAGGCCTTTTTGTAAACTACCTGGAAATAGGACGGGGATAAGTGAGCCAGATCCGCCAGTTCTTCTACCTTCCAAGGACGTTCCGGAGCAGAGAGAATAGCATCCCGTACCTGTAATAAATCGTAATAATGAGGAACGGAAGTGTTGATTTGCTGACTTTGAAGCCAAACCTCAGAGACCTTCACAAAAAGGCAACGAATCAGTAGGTCGATGGATTTAGCGGCTAAGCGGTTTTTCTCTATATGTTCCGCTTGAATCAGCTGTAAAATATCAGAAATTGCACTATCGTTTGAATAGTATATTGGTGTATTCAAAGGAAAGGTCAATTCACTTAAGAATTGCTGACGGTTTTCGGCGGAAAAATGCAAATAATCGTCGGTGTAATGGTCGCTGTTGGAAAAGTATTTGTACGGAGTGTAGGAGTCAATCAAGAACATACACGGCTTTGTGATGGTGTACGTTTTATCACCTAAAATAAGGGTTGTATTGGCGTGGAAACGTAAAAAAAGAAAATCAATGATGCCGTGCTTGCGCTCTTGGATGAAGTTCGGCTCCTGGGGACAGTTCAGGGTGACGAAGTGAATATACATAAAACACCTCCGTGACAAAATTATAAATCAATTAATTGCAATTATACAACATTGTATTCAAAAAAACAAGGTGTTAAACTTATGATATAAGGAAAAGAGTACCCGTAGGGTACTCCGAAGACAGAGGAAAGAGAAGAGGGAAGGTAGTTATGGGACAGGTTACGGGAACCAATCCGATTCTTTATACGGATTATCCGGATCCGGATATTATCCGTGTAGGGGATACCTATTACATGGTCAGTACGACCATGCACTTTATGCCGGGTGGTGTGATTTTACGCTCCTACGATTTAATTCATTGGGAAATTGCCTCCTATGTGTATGAGACACTGGACGACACGCCGGGACAGCGTCTGGCGGATGATAAGGGGATTTACGGCAAAGGCATGTGGGCAGCTTCCATTCGCTATCATAAGGATACCTTTTATGTGTGCTTTGTGGCAAACGATACCGGCAAGACCTATTTGTACACGTCAAAGGATATTGCGGGACCTTGGAAGAAGAGTTACATCGAGGGCTTTTTTCACGATAATTCTTTGTTGTTTGATGATGACGGACGGGTTTATATCGCCTACGGAAACCGCGAGATTTACATTACGGAGCTGAACGAGGATTTGACTGCACCGAAGGAAGGCGGTTTGCACCGGATGGCAATCAAGGACACCGGCGATGTTATCCTGGGCTATGAAGGGGCGCATTTTTATAAGATAAACGGAAAGTATTATTTGTTCTTTATCCATTGGCCGAAGGGCGGATATCGTACGGAGGCCTGCTTCTGTGCCGATTCCCTTTTGGGAGAGTTTACGGGCGGTGATGTGCTTTCTTATGATTTGGACGGAATTCACAGCGGTGTTGCTCAGGGCGGTATTGTAGATACGCCGGAGGGAGACTGGTATTCCATTATGTTCCAGGATCACGGTGCGGTAGGTCGCATTCCGGTATTGGTGCCGGTGACCTGGGAAAATGATTTTCCGGTGTTCGGCGGAGGAATTGCGCCGAAGACGGTGACGGTAAATACGGAGAAGGAAGATTATACATATGAGCCGCTTTGGTGTGATGACGATTTTGTATATAGCCCGGACATAAACGGAAATGTAAAGCTGAAGAATCCGTGGCAGTGGAATCACAATCCGGACAATGCATTGTGGTCTGTGACCGAGAAGGCGGGAGCGCTTCGGATTCGTTCCGGAAAGCTCAGCACAAATCTTGTGCAGGCGGTAAACACCCTGACCCAGCGTACCATCGGACCGGAGTGCGCAGCGGAGATTAGCCTTTGCGGCAGCGAGCTTCGGGACGGAGATTATGCAGGCCTTTGTACGTTACAGGGAGATTACGGATTTATCGCATTGACAAAGGAAGAAGGCCGGACGTATCTTGTGATGGCGGAGAAGGAGCTGGGGGCAGGTTTTGCGGGTATGGGAAGTGTGAACACGGAGCCGGCTAAGATTGTGGCAAAGCTTCCGGTAGACAGCGATACGGTGACGCTTCGTGCGGTGTGCCGGTTGACGCCGACGGATACGGCAGAGTTTTTCTATAAAGCGGAAGAAAACGGTGCAAAGAATGAGTTCGCTAAGCTGGGAGAGACCCACAAGCTGTATTTTAAACTGGACCACTTTGTGGGATGCCGCTTCGGACTGTTCCTGTTTTCTACGAAGGAAACCGGCGGTGTGGCAGAGTTTTCGAAGTTCCGTTATTTTACGGAAGTGAAATAGATTCAGAGAAAGAGGAGGAAAAATTATGACAAATTTAGAATTGAAGGCAAAATGGGAAGAAAAGTTTGCGGGTTTGACCTTAGCAGACACTTTAAAGGAAATCGGAATGGATACTCCGGTTATGATGCAGCGTCTCGGCGCAGACCCGTATGCGATTGTATACGAAGGCAGAGTGTATTTGTACATGACCGGTGATATTTACGAGTACGATGAGAACGGTGCCCTTAAGCCGAACAGCTATGCACTCATCAACAAGTTAAACGTGATTTCTTCCGACGACCTTGTAAACTGGACCGACCACGGTACCATTTTTGCGGCTTCCGCAACCGGTGCCGCAAAGTGGGGAAATAATTCCTGGGCTCCGGCAGTGGCTTACAAGGAAATCGACGGAAAGATGAAGTTCTTTGTATATTTCGCAAACAGCGGAAACGGTATCGGTGTTGTAACCTCTGACAGTCCGGTGGGACCGTTTGTTGACCCGCTTGACGGACCGCTCATTTCCCGTCAGACTCCGAATTGTGCAAACGTTTCCTGGTTGTTTGACCCGGCGGTACTTGTGGATGAGGACGGTTGCGGATACATTTACTTCGGCGGTGGTCCGGGTAAGTCCTTTGCGGAGCCGGGCACCGGTCGTTGCGCAAAGCTGGGTGCGGATATGATCAGCATCGACGGTGAGGCGGTAACCATGGATATTCCGTATTTATTTGAGGATTCCGGTATCAATAAAATCGGTGATACCTACTATTATTCCTACTGTACCAACTGGAACGTAGACGAAGAGGGTACGAAGAAGTTCGGCTTCTACAATGCGGATATTGCGTACATGACCTCTAAGAATCCGTTGGGACCGTTCGAGTACAAGGGCGTTGTATTACGTAACCCGGGTACTTATTACGGATGTTACGGTAATAATCATCACTGTATGTTCAAGTTTAACGGCGAGATGTATATCGCATATCATACCCAGATTTTAGAGAAGATGATGGGCATTTCCGGCGGTTATCGCAGCACTGCAATTTCCAAGGTTACGGTAGCGGAGGACGGAAGCCTTCCGACGATTCCGAGTGTGGACCGTCACTCCTTGGTACAGCAGAAGTACCTGAATCCGTATGAGAGAGTAGAGGCGGAGACCATGGCTACCATGGGCGGTCTGAATACCACCCAGGCTGACGAGGTAAGTAAGAAGTGCGGTTCCGGTAATATGGAGCTTTGCGATATTAAGTCAGGTTCCTGGCTTGCTTTGTACGGTGTGGATTTCGGCGCAGAAGGTGCAACCAAGTTTACTGCTGCGGTACGCTCCGCAGGCTGTGAAGGTGCAATGCAGATTCGTCTGGACAGTCTTGACGGCGAGGTTGTGGGGTACCTTGATATCAGCGAAGTGACCGGTGATAAGTATCAGGAAGTTACTGCGGAATTGTTAAAGACAGTAACCGGCGTACATAATCTGGTGTTTGTATTCTACGGAGAAAATTACAACGTGGATTACTGGAAGTTTCAGTAAGAATGTTACACCTATGGGGTGACAGAAATAAAAAGTAATGGAGAAGGAAAATGAAAAGAAGAAGTAAAGTATTGGTAGCAACATTGACAATGGCATCGATGCTGTTTGTTGCTTGCGGTACGGACGAAACGGATGTAAAGCCGACGGAAGTACCGGTAGCAACGGAAGCACCGACGGAGGCCCCGGAGCCGACTGCGACTCCTGAGCCGACGCCGAGCCCGACCCCGGCCCCGAAGCAGGTATCGGAATGGTTTTCCGAAATGACCCTGGCAGAGACCATGAAGCCGTTGGGAACGGATACGCCGCTTATGACCCAGCGCTTCGGCGCAGACCCGTGCGCTCTTGTTTATGACGGCAGAGTGTACATTTACATGACCGGAGACAGAATCGAGTACGATTCCTCCGCAAATCCGAAGGATAACAGCTATTCCAAGATTAATACGCTGAATGTAATTTCTTCCGATGACCTTGTGAACTGGACAGACCACGGTACCATTTATGCGGCAGGAAAAGACGGTGCGGCGAAGTGGGGCGGAAACTCCTGGGCACCGGCAGCGGCTTGTAAGGAAATCGATGGTGAGATGAAGTTTTTCCTTTACTTTGCAAACAGCGGTAATGGTATCGGTGTATTGATGGCAGACAGCCCGGTAGGTCCGTTTAAGGATCCGATCGGTAAGGCCCTCATCAGCCGTAATACTCCGAACTGTGCGAATGTAGACTGGTTGTTTGACCCGGCGGTTCTGATTGATGACGACGGTAGTGCATACATCTACTTCGGAGGCGGTGTGCCGGCAGGAAAGGCAGCAAATCCGGGAACCGGTCGTATGGCAAAGCTTGGGGAAGATATGATCAGTTTGGCTTGTGATCCGGTAGCATTTGATATTCCGTATTTGTTCGAGGATTCCGGTATCAACAAGGTAGGAGACAATTATATTTACTCTTACTGCACCAACTGGAACGTAGATGCTGCAGGTACTGCCGAGTACGGCTTCACCAACGCGAATATCGCATACATGGTTTCCGACAGCCCGATGGGACCGTTTACTTATGCAGGTGTTGCGTTAAAGCATCCGGGCAACTATTTTGCAGGTGACTACAACAACAATCACCACGCAATCTTTGAGTTCAACGGGGAATGGTATATTACCTATCATACGAGAATTTTGGCTGACGATTACGGCGTAAGCGGTTTGAACTATCGTTCCACCCACATTACAAAGATTAATGTGAATGAAGAAGATTTATTTGAGACCGTACAGAAGGCGGACACCAAGTCTTTGGTACAGCAGAAGCAGTTCAATCCGTATGAGAAGGTTGAGGCGGAAACCATGGCAACCATGGCAGGCATCAGCACTACTCAGGAGGGTATGATTAGTAAGTCTTTCGGTTCCGGTAACATGGTACTGAACAAGATTCATAACGGCGACTGGCTGGCATTGTACGGTGTAGATTTCGGTGAGAACGGAGCTGAAAAGTTCATGGCTTCCGTATGTGCAAAGAAGAATACCCGCGGAGCGATTCAGATTCGTCTGGACAGCCTGGACGGTGACGTAGTGGGATGTCTCGAGTTCGGAGAGAATGCCGACGGAAAGAACTACGAAGAGGTTACTGCGGCATTATCCGAGAAGGTAACCGGCGTACATGATTTAATTCTTGTATTTGTAGGTGAAGGTTATACGGTAGATTACTGGCAGTTTCAGTAGGAAACCGTATGAAATAAAGGAGGAATAAAATGAAAAAGAGAAATACCTGTCTGGCGATTCTTGCCATGACAACCATGTTATTTGCTGCCTGCGGAACAAAGCCGACGGACGTAACTCCGACGGATGCTCCGAAGGCAACGGAGGCTCCGGCAGCAACGGAAACGCCGGAAGCAACCGAGACTCCGGCGGCAACGGAAGCACCAGAAGCGACCGCAACCACGGCACCGACCGCTACTCCGGAGCCGACGGCGACTCCGGTACCGACTGAGGCACCGGCACCGACCGAGGCACCGAAGCCGACGGAAGCACCGAAGGCAACAGAAGCTCCGGCAGAGGTTGAACTTGATATCACCTATGATTTTAACAAGATGATGTATCAGGGATCCTACGGCACCGTATATGAGGTAAAGGCAGACGGTTCCATTGATCTTCAGTTTGAAGGTCAGTATCAGGAAATTAAACTTAACCTTCCGGAAGGAATCGACATGTCTTACTGTTATGCGGTAACGGTAAAGGCAATGAGCTCCTACGGACCGCTTTCCTTTAAGATTTATGACGAAGCAGGCAATCAGCTTTTTGTTGAGTATGCGTTAGTGAGTGATACGGCAACTGATTTTAAGCTTTCTCCGAGTGTGGCAGAGACTGCTTATGGTATCGGTCTTATGGCTCTGGATGCAAAGGATGATTTCAGCCAGTATAAGGCAACCGTTTACAGTGTAACTTTCCATATGGACGAAGAGTACGCAAAGCTCGGTCAGGAAGAGCCGACTGTAGAAGAGACCTATTCTCCGATTGTAACCGACGGTTCCAATGTAGAGCTGGAAGCAAAGTGGAAGGCTGAGTTCGAGGGTCTCACTTTATCTGAAACTTTAAAGAAAATCGGCTACGATGCACCGGTTATGACCCAGCGTTACGGTGCTGACCCGTGTGCAATGGTATATGACGGCCGAGTGTATATTTACATGACCAATGATGTAGTAGAGTACAATGCACAGGGAAAGGCAATTGAGAATACCTACGGTAAGATTAATACCTTAAATGTAATTTCTTCCGCAGACCTTGTAAACTGGACCGACCACGGTTCCATTAATGCGGCAGGAAGAAAGGGTGCGTCCACCTGGGGTAACAACTCATGGGCACCGACTGCAGGTTACAAAGAAATCGACGGAAAGATGAAGTTCTTCGTTTACTTTGCAAACGGCGGTAACGGTATCGGTGTACTGACTTCCGATAGTCCGACCGGTCCGTTCGTAGATCCGATCGGTAAGCCGCTCATTTCCCGTTCTACGCCGAACTGTGCAAATGTAGACTGGTTATTTGACCCGGCAGTATTGGTTGAGGAAGATGGCAGTGCATACCTTTACTTTGGTGGCGGTGTGCCGGCAGGTAAGGCAGCAAATCCGGGTACCGGACGTGTGGTTAAGTTAGGCGATGATATGATTAGCCTTGCGTGTGATCCGGTAGCCTTCGATATCCCGTACTTGTTCGAGGATTCTGCAATCAATAAGGTGGGTGACACCTATATTTACTCTTATTGTACCAACTGGAACGTAGATGCTGCAGGTAAGTCAAAGTACGGCTTTGCCAATGCACAGATTGCATACATGACCTCTAAGGATCCGATGGGTCCGTTTGAGTATGTAGGTGTTGTATTCAAGAACCAGAACGATTATTTCCCGGGGAACGGCGGAAACAATCACCATAGTATTTTCTATTTTGAGGGTGAGTGGTATATTACCTACCATACCCGTATTGCAAGTAATCAGGTAGGTCTTTCCGGCTTGAATTACCGTTCCACTCATGTAACCCAGATTAAGATGCTGGAGGAAGGTGTATTCGAAAAGCTTGCAAAGACCAACAAAGAGTCTTTGGTACAGGTAAACAGCTTCAATCCGTACGATAAGGTAGAGGCAGAGACCATGGCAACCATGGGTGGCATCAATACCCAGCCGGCAGATGATGTAAGTAAGAAGTACGGCTCCGGTAATATGGAGCTTTGCGAGATTGAGTCCGGTGACTGGGTGGCATTGTATGGTGTTGACTTCGGTAGCGAGGGTGCAACTAAGTTTACGGCTGCTGTAAGAGCACAGGAAGGTCAGACCGGTGCAATTCAGATTCGTCTGGACGGCTTGGACGGACAGGTAGTAGGTTATCTGGATGTGAGCGCAGGTGCGGACGGAATGTATCATGAAATTACGGTTGATTTATTAAAGCAGGTAACCGGAGAGCATAAGTTAGTATTTGTATTCTGCGGCGAGGGTTATACGGTAGATTACTGGCAGTTCCAGTAAAGAAAGGATGGTAGCATGAGAAAGTTACGGTATTATTTCGGTGTAATGGCACTGGGAATGGTTTTGTTTGCGGCTTGCGGACAAAAGCAGGGAGATATGCCGTTACCGACCGAGGCTCCGCAGATGACCGGGGAGCCGGAAGCTACAGCGACGCCGGAACCGACGGCAACGCCGAAGCCGACGCAAAAACCGACCCCGACTCCGATGGGGACCAATTTGCCGGAGGGAATCAATTTAAAGAATACCTACGGAAAGACCTTCGGAAGATTGGGAACCTGTATTAATTCGTTTCAGATGAGTGATCTTACTGTATGGAAACTGTTGGAACAGCATTATAACAGTATCACTATGGAAAATGAGATGAAGCCGGATTCGATATTGGGCGGTGGTAACCCGACGAAGCTTTCTATAGAAGAGGCTAAGGAATTAGGCTATGTGATTCCGGACAACTACAAGGAAGATGTAGTTCCGAAGTTGAATTTTTACTTTACAGACAGAGCCATTGACCTTTGCGTGAAGTATGATTTGGGGCTTCGCGGTCATACGCTGGTATGGCATTCCCAGACTCCGGGGTGGTTCTTCAGAGAAAACTTTGACCGGAACGGTGCGCTTGTATCGCCGGAAGTCATGGATGCACGTTTGGAGTTTTACATTCGTTCCGTTATGGGACATGTGTATGACAACGAAAACGGTACTGTAGTGTATTCATGGGATGTTGTAAATGAATTTATTCATTCTGACGGTGTAGGCTGGCAGGAGGTTTATGGACAGGAAGGAATACAGGCGGGATTTGTAAAGAAAGCATTCCAGATTGCGGATGATGTGTTAAAGCAGTACGGAATCAGAGACCAGGTATCCCTTCTTTACAATGACTACGGTACCTATGGTATAATAGCGCAGATTTTGGAATTGTTAGAGTTCATTAATTCCGACGGAAAGATTTGTGACGGTGTAGGTATGCAGTCTCATCTTTCGGATAATGATGATCCGCATCCGATTAAGTATATTACCGCTATGAAGAAGTTTTTAGAGGCGGGATACGAAGTACAGATTACGGAGCTTGATGTAGGAAGTACCAATGAAATTTATCAGGCAAATTACTATTATGACCTGATGAAGAGAATTTTGCAGCTGAAGCAGGAAGGCGCAAATATCACCGGTATTACGTTGTGGGGATTTGCGGACACCAATTCCTGGCGTTCGGATGAAAAGCCGTTATTGTATAAGACGTATAAGACTCCGAAGGCATCTTATTATAAGGTGCTGGAGGCTTATGTAGACGCAGGACTTTATACGGAAGAATAGTAAAACCATGAAGGAACAGAATTTTGTAAAAGGAATTCTGTTCCTTTTTTGTATTTACCACTTTACAAAACCGCATTGCTGTGCTAGAATTGGTACGTCAAAAATCAAAAGAGAAGCAGAGTAGGAATTTGCGCGTTAAGTGTCTGTCGGACGGGGAGTTGCCGACGGAACGAAAAGAGGAATCTTGCGGTGCAGGTTTCGCATCCCGCTGCTACAAATAGGCATTCCCTATTGTTGTAGCTGTTGCAGGACGACCGCGTCGGAACCGGATGTGGTGTTCTTTTCTGTGATTGCGACAAATACAACGAAAGGGGATTTTTTTATGCGTATAAAAGAATCGGCAAAAGAATTCGGCAAAACCAAATCTTTGGTTGCCATGGCAATGTTACTGGCTCTCAGATTGGCCCTCGGTTATGTCACCAACATCCAGCTTACGGAGAGTATCAAAATCGGCTTCACTATTTTCCCTACCACCATTGCATGTATGATGTTCGGTCCGGTACCGGGCTTGGCAATGGGAGGAGCTGCGGATTTGATTGGTTTCTTTTTAAAGCCGACAGGACCGTTTTTCCCGGGCTATACGTTAGACAGTATGGTGGCCGGCTTCCTTTACGGTTGTTTCTTTTATAAGAGAGAAAAACTTACAATTTGGAGAGTTATGGCGGCACTTGCTACCGTAACGGTAGTGGTGAATCTTTGTATGACCACCAGTTGGATTTCGATTCAGTACGGGGTAAAGGATTTTGGACTGTTTTTCCGTGACAGTGAGGCTGCATGGGAGAGTTTTCGGTTAAAATTTGCGGCAATTTTCGGAGGCCGTTTTGTAAAAAATGCGATTATGTATCCGATTAACGTTATCGGTGTATATTTCTTCCTGGCGGCGGTGCGGGAGATTCCGGTACTGCGGCCGATGATAAACGACGGAAAGATATTGGTACCGAGATTGCTTCGTTGGGAGAACCCGGAGAAAAGAAAGAAGCGGGAGCAAGAAGAGCTTTCGGAATAAACCGGGAATCTTCGGAGCATTAGGATGCCAAAAGGAGAAAGGGTAAAGAAATGACCTACAGCGAAGCATTGGACTACATCCATAGTCTGTATTGGCGTGGAAAAAAGAGTGGGTTGGAGAAAACAAAAGAATTATTGGAGTTGTGCGGACATCCGGAGCGGGAGCTTCGTTGTATACATATTGCCGGAACCAACGGCAAGGGAAGTACCGCGGCAATGCTTGACTCGATTTGCAGATGCGCAGGAATGAAGACCGGTTTATATACGTCTCCGTACATTGTGCGGTACAATGAGCGTATTCAGGTTGCCGGGCAACAGATCCCGGACGAAACACTGGCACGACTTACCGAGTATTTATCCGGGCTTGTGGAGCAGATGGAGATACCGCCCAGTGAGTTTGAGTTCGGTACGGTATTGGCGTTCTTGTATTTTAAGGAACAGCAGTGCGACCCGGTGATTTTGGAAACGGGATTGGGCGGCGCCTTTGATTCCACCAATGTGATTGAGAATCCTTTGTTGTGTATTATTACGGCGTTGGGGCTTGACCATACGGCGCAGCTGGGCAATACCATGAAGGAGATTGCGGAGGCAAAGGCCGGTATTATTAAGCCGGGGGTTCCTGTGGTGTTCTATGGCGAGAACGAGGATGGCGAGGAGGTTATTCAGGCGCGTTGTAAGGAATGTAATACAACACTTGCAATGCCGGATTTTTCCAGGCTGGTTTCGGAAAAGGTCGGAACGGTGTTTGAACGACAAGTATTTTCTTACGGTTCCTGGGAGCATACGGAGTTGTCTCTTACGGGCTTGTATCAGCAAAAAAATGCAACAGTAGTGCTGGAGGCGGTAAAACTGTTGAGAATGCTCGGTGTGGAGCTTTCGGAAGGTGCGGTACGGGAAGGCCTGCGAACGGTATACTGGCAGGCAAGATTAGAAGTGCTTTCGGAGAAGCCGCTGCTTTTGGCGGATGGTTCTCATAATCCCCAGGGAATGCAGGCAACGGTGGAAAGCCTTAAGCAGTATTTTCCAGAGAAGAAGCTTCAGTTTGTATTCGGTGCAATGGCGGATAAAGAATTGGATGTGATGATTCCGATGTTTTTGCCTTTGGCTAAGAAGGTGTATGTTACGGCACCGTCTATGCCTCGGGCAATGAAGCCGGAGGAACTGTTGACGGTTTGCAAAAAGCATTGCGGGGAGGCGCAGATTGAATTTGTGATTTGCAAGACACCGAAGGATACTTTGGAATTGGTAAAAGCTCAGGCTGAAGATGAAACAATTGTTGTAATAGGTTCCCTCTATTTGGTGGGTGAAATAAAACAGGTGTTGGCATAAGCCGACACCTGTTTGTTGTTCTGTAGTAAACTTCCGCAAGCGGAACTCTGTTTTATAGACTAGTTCTCATCATTTTCCGGCGCCGGCATAAAGGTGAAAAGGCGGCCGGAAGAGATATCATATCCGTGACACACGGTTTCCGCGAAATCGGTAAAGAAGAGATAATCGGAAACGGTGTTTAAATTTTTATAGTCGCCGTTTAGCAGTTCCGTTACTTTCTGCGAGGAAATGTCGTAGCGGCAAAGGCGGTTGTTCTTTCCGTCGTCTACCTGATAAAACAAAGTACGACCGTCCTTGGAAATGTTGTAGGCCGAGATTCGTTCATCACTGATCAGGGTAGCGGTATCGCTTGTGTTCGGCAGATAGAACAAGGAGTAATCGTGCGTCTGGGAAAGGAAATAGGTGCCGTTTGATGTAACAATCGGCTGATAACAGTCAATTTCCGCAACCCGTGAGGTGCTTCCTGTCTCAGGAAGGAGTGCATGCAGGCTGTGGTCATCCGAGACTCCTGCGTAATAGAGGTAACCGTCTTTGAAGCTTGCCGGTGTGAAATAATCCGAAGAGAGAAGGGAAGCCTTCTCCTCTTCCGTATTAACCGGAAGCGTGTATAAATCATAGTTGCCGTCGGCTCCGTGAGCCTGATAAAATAGAGTGTTTCCGCCCAGCAATACCGCACCGCAAGCATTCGGATACAGTCTGGTAAGAGCCTCTTTTTTTAATTGCAGACGATAAATTCCGGTGTCCAGAATATCGAATACAGTATTGCCGTAGGTATTCTGGCGATAATTGATTCGGGAGTAATATATGAAATGGGACGCGGAATCCGGATTCAGGTATTCTACGGAATCACGATGAACGCATACGATGTCTTCCAAATCATGGGTGGCCCGGTACAAGCGGAAATTGTCTGCAAGGTTTGCAAAATAGATATAATCCGCATCCTCCGCAAAAAGACCGCGGTTGTAAATATTTCCTGCGGTGTTTCCTGTGTAGTCCGGAGGATTTTCCGGTAACCTGGAGCTGATTTTTAGAAGTAAAAACGCAATGACAAGGATACAAACTACAATGACGGTAATAAGGATGCTTTTTAATCGTTTGTTCATTATGAAAACCTCCGTTCAGAGTAAAAGATTCAAAGTACATTCTAAATACATTTTAACATTCTGAGGCAGAAAGTCAAGAAATCCGTTGCTTTTTTAGAGGTAACAAAGTATAATCATTGTTGGTATAAAAGCAAGGTGGGAAGCAAAGGAGAAATTGTATGAAAGATCTTGCACAATGCAGAAAAGAAATTGATGAAATCGATGCAAAGATGACCTCTTTATTCGAAGAGAGAATGCAGATTGCAGCAGAGGTGGCAGAGTATAAGAGGATTTCCGGAAAAAAAGTATTTGATAAGCAGCGGGAGGATGAAAAGCTGGATACAGTGGAAAAATCCGCTTCCAATGCATACTTTGGTCGGGGACTTCGGGAATTGTTTTCTCAGATTATGTCTTTGAGTCGCAAGTATCAGTATACCATGTTGGCGGATAAAGGGCAGAATGGGTTTGCGCAGGTGGACGCACTTGTTTGCGAGCCGGAGGACACGGTGGCGTTTTTCGGAGAGTCCGGTTCTTATACCGAGCAGGCGCTGATAAGTGCGCTCGGAGAGGAATGTGAACGGAAGTCTTGTCCGACCTTTGCTGCTGTAGTGGAGGCGGTAGAGACAGGAACGGCAAAGTATGGTGTGGTTCCGATTGAAAATACAACCACGGGGGATATTTCCGATTTGTATGATTTGATGGCAGAGCATGCGGTATATCCGGTGGCGGAACAGGTGATTAAGATAGAGCACGTGCTGGCGGCACCGGAGGGAGCCACGGAAGAGGGAATCAAAGAGGTGTATTCCCATCCGCAGGCATTGTTGCAGTGCAGCGGATATTTTGCGAAACGTCCGGAACTTTTGCAAAGAGCCTGCTCCAGTACTTCCGGTTGTGCATTGGAAGTGGCACAGAATAAGGATGTGACAAAGGCAGCCATTGCTTCGGAAATTGCGGCAAAGCGTTACGGCCTTACGGTATTGCGTCGTGGTTTAAACAATCAGAATATCAATTCCACCCGCTTTTTGGTGCTTTCCAAAGAGAAGGTGTTTACGGCAGAGGCGGACAAAGTCAGCATTTGCTTTGAAATTGCCCATGAATCCGGTTCTCTTTATCGGATTTTGAGTCACTTGATTTATAACGATCTGAATATGACGAAGATTGAATCCAGACCGATTCCGGGGAAGCAGTTCGAATACCGCTTCTTTGTAGACTTCGATGGAAAAATGTCGGAGCCGGCAGTGCAGAACGCACTTACGGGTATCAGAGAAGAGGCATCACGTCTGAAAGTTCTCGGTTGTTACAAATCATTCATTTAAACAACATTTATTAATGGAATCATCACAAATTAGACAAACTTTACAGATACAATAGATAGAGAAATAGGTTGGGAAAGGTTTGTCAGGAGGTTTGTTATGATGAAGGATAAAAAATCAAAAAAAGGTAAGAAGATTGCCGTAACGGTGCTCTGCGGTTTGCTCTGCGGAGGACTGCTTGGGGGAGTACCGATCGGATATTCGTACTATAAGCAATATAAGGAAAAGCAGGAACAGGAAGCTGTCGAAAAGCAGGAAGCCACTCAGCTCGGACAAACAAACGAGAACGGTGATTATATGCAGCAGACCGGGGCGGAAGGAAACAGGGAAGCATCGGTTTATGATGTTTCCGTGGTTTGGGATAATGTGAGTCCGGCTATGGTAGAGATTGAAACAAAGTACGTAACCTCCTATCGTTTCTTCGGTCGTACCTATGAAGAAGAAACAGGAGGAAGCGGAACAGGTATCATTATTGCACAGGGCGATGACTTGTTTTTGGTAACGAACCATCATGTAGTAGACGGAGCAACGGCAATTCAGATTAAATTTGTGGACGGCAGTACGGCACCGGCTGAAGTTTGCGGATCCGATGCGGAAGAGGATATTGCGGTACTTTCGGTAGATTTTTCCGATTTGTCGGAAGAAACTCAAGGACGTATTCGTGTTGCAACCATCGGTGATTCCGACAAACTTGCAAACGGGGAGATGGTAATTGCCATCGGAAATGCGGCCGGTCACGGACAGTCTCTTACGGTAGGATATGTCAGTGCATTGGACAGAGAGGTTACCATAGAGGGTGTGACCATGAATCTGATTCAGACGGACGCGGCCATTAATCCGGGAAACAGCGGCGGTGCGTTGTTAAATGCCAAAGGTGAGCTGATTGGAATTAACAATGCTAAGTTAGTGGCAAGTGATGTAGAAGGAGTCGGTTATTCCATTCCGGTTTCCAAAGTAGTATCACTGATTAATCAGTTGATGAACAGAGAAGAGATTCGGTATAAGGATTCTGCCGCGTTAGGTATTGAAGTGCAGGATGTTACGGAGAATCTTTCCGTTACCTTAAACATCCCGAGAGGTGTGTATATTGTGGCGGTAGAAGAAGGCTCTGCCGCAGAAAAGGCTGGTATTCCGCTTTACGGCGTAATTACGGAAGTAAATGGAATTGCAGTAAAATCTCAGGAGCAGTTAAATGAAGTATTGAGCTATATTCGCGGAGGAACCACCGGTACCGTGACGGTGCAGGAGCGGGTAGAAGGTGAGTATACTCCGAAGGAATATATAGTTACGTTTGATAAGCGTGGGGGAAGACGTTAGTAACAAAGGAACAAATGAAAGGAAAAAGTGAAAATGAGAAAGTTATGTAAAGTGTTTGCAGTGATGACACTTGCAACCGCGTTGTTGGCAGCCTGTGGGAAGGCACCGACAGAAGAAAACCCGACAGGTACGCCTGAGGTAACAGCAACAGCAGTACCGTCGGAGGAAGGATTGCCGACGGCAGCACCGACCGCAACTCCGGAACCGACCGCAACGCCTGCACCGACAGCGACTCCGGCTCCGACTCCGACCCCGGTTGTTGTGATTGAGCAGAAGCCTACCTATGACTTCAATGATCTTGTATATCAGGGGTCTTACGGTACGGTATATGATGTACAGGCCGACGGTTCCATTGAACTTCAATTCGAGGGCCAGTACCAGGAAATTAAACTGACTCTTCCGGAAGAGATTGACATGGCACATTGCCATGAGGTAACGGTAAAAGCGAAGAGTGTGTTTGCACCGCTTTCCTTTAAGCTTTACGATGCATCCGGAAGCCAGATTTTTGTGGAATACAACTGTAAGAGTGAGGATGCGGCGACGGATTTTGTGCTGGCTCCGGATATTACTGAGACGGCAATAGGTATCGGTCTTATGGCACTGGATAATGTGGATGATTTCAGCCAGTATAAGGTGACGGTGTACAGTGTTACCTTTGCGATGGATGAAGGCTATGGTGTTGAGAGGGTCGTGGAGGCAGAGAAGCCTCTTGTTCCGGAAACGGAAAATGGGGCGACGCTTTTGAATACTTACGGAAAGACCTTCGGATATATCGGTACCTGTATCAACCCGGCCCAGTTAAGGGATAAGAAGACTCTCGAGAAGGTAAAGGCACAGTACAACAGTATTACCTTAGAGAATGATATGAAGCCGGATTTTATTTTAAATAACTGGTCACCGACGTTCATTTCTGTGGAAGATGCGAAAGCCTTGGGCTATGTGATTCCGGAAAATTATACGGAAAGTGTGGTTCCGAAGTTAAACTTATCTACTACGGATACTGTGCTTAAGATTTGTGCGGAAAATGGTCTGGGACTTCGCGGTCATACCTTGGTATGGCATGCGCAGACGCCGACCTGGTTCTTTAGAGAAGGCTATAAGAGCGACGGTAATTGGGTTACACCGGATGTGATGGATGCACGTCTTGAATTTTTCATTCGTACCGTGATGGGACATGTGTATGACAGCGATTACGGTCATGTTCTGTATTCCTGGGACGTGGTAAACGAGTATGTTCATGCTACGGATTCCGGTTGGGAAGCTGTATACGGAAACGAAGGGCTTACTCCGTCCTTTGTAAAGCTTGCCTATGAGGTTGCGGATGATGTGCTTCGTCAGTACGGTATCCGTGAGAATGTTTCCCTGATTTTCAATGACTTTAATACGTATTTTGATTATGCGAAGATTATCGAGGTTGTAAAGTTTATTAATTCCGAGGAGAAGATTTGTGACGGTGTCGGTATGCAGGCACATTTGTCTACCGGTAATCCGACGGAGATTAAATTTATTACCACCGTGAAGGAGTTTTTATCGGAAGGTTTTGAAGTACAGATTACGGAGCTTGATATCGGAAACAGCGGCGAAGGTACTCAGGCAATGTATGCTTATGATTTGATGAAGCGTCTTTTGAAGCTTAAGGCAGAAGGAGCCGACATTACCGGTATTACCTGGTGGGGCGTTGGTGACAATGTTTCCTGGAGACCGGGCGAGAATGCATTGATGTTCTCAAATATTGATACGCCGAAGAAGACTTATTTTCAGGTATTAAAAGCCTATACGGATGCAGGATTTACGGTAGGAGAATAATTTGTCGTGAAAAAGTTCCGAGGGACTGGATTTTTTCAATGGACAGGTGTATAATGAGAGCAAATACATATTTAGATTACGGAGGATAATAGTATGGCTCAGATTTTAGTAGAGACTTCCGCTCGTCATATCCATGTGACGAAGGAGCATTTGGAGATTTTATTCGGTGCAGGCGCAACCCTTACCAAGAAGAAGGATCTTTCCCAGCCGGGACAGTACGCTTGTGAGGAGAGAGTTACCATCGTAGGACCGAAGAAGTCTCTTGCGAATGTTTCCATCCTTGGTCCGGAAAGACCGGCTACTCAGGTAGAGCTTTCCGCAACCGATGCTCGTTCCATCGGCGTTCCGGTTGTTGTCAGAGAGAGCGGTGATATCGCAGGTACCCCGGGTTGTAAGATTGTGGGACCGTGCGGCGAGGTTGAGATTTCCGAGGGTGTTATTGTGGCTAAGCGTCACATCCACATGATTCCGGAGACTGCTGAAAAGCTTGGTTTAAAGAATAAGGATGTGGTTTGGGTAAAGATGGATACCGACGGAAGACAGGCTGTGCTTGGTGATGTTGTGGTTCGTGTCAGCGAGACTTTCGCAGATGCAATGCACATCGATACCGATGAGTCCAACGCAATCGGTGCTACCCCGAATATGATGGGTGAAATTTTAAAGTCTTTATAAGATGAATACCAGTGGGGCTGTCGCAGGTTTTGAATGCGTAGCCCCACTCTTTTATTTTCTTTATTGGGTTGCAAAAAGCAGGCGCATGCGAATCCCATGCCTATTTTCTCGTACTCCGGATAGAGTCTTTCTAATTACTTCGGGAGAATATAGGAAGAAGTAATGCAACCGCCCTGATGCGGCATCCATGCCTTATGGCGGGCTCGCCCGGACCTCCTGTCCGTGCGTTGCTGTTAGGCTATCGAAGTAATAAGAAAGTCTACTATCCTACGTAAAGTTCAAATAGGCATGGGATTCGCGTACACCTACTTGCTTTCAAGTGCAATAAAAGAAAATAAAAGAGTTCGCCACGCCCGATGCCGCTGCGCATTCGAAATTTGCGACATCCGCACTCTTTATTACTACACGAAAATCCTTGCCTTTACGGCTGATTTATTATATAATTAAGAGTAAGACAAACGAAACAAAAGCTGACGTTTTGTCAGTAAAAAATAGCAGGAGGTTTTATTTATGGATTACATGAAAGTGTATGAGGAATGGTGCAACAATACCTATTTTGACGAGGCTACGAGAGCTGAACTGAAGGCAATTGCGGGAGATGAGGCGGAGATTAAGGACCGCTTTTATCGTGAGTTGGAGTTCGGTACCGCAGGTCTTCGCGGTGTGATCGGAGCAGGTACCAATCGTATGAATTTCTATACAGTTAGTAAGGCAACCCAGGGCCTTGCCAATTTCATTCTCAAGGAGAACGGACAGGACAAGGGCGTTGCGATTGCCTACGATTCCAGAAATATGTCTCCGGAATTTGCGGAGGCTGCTGCGCTTTGCCTTTGTGCAAACGGCATTAAGAGCTACTTGTTCGATTCCTTAAGACCGACCCCGGAGCTTTCCTTTGCGGTACGTGAGCTCGGTTGTATTTCCGGTATTGTTATTACCGCAAGCCACAACCCGGCAGAGTATAACGGTTATAAGGTATACTGGGAGGACGGTGCACAGATTACCGCTCCGAAGGATGTTCAGATTATCGATGAAGTAAATGCGGTAGCAGGTTATGAGACCGTTAAGACTATGTCCCGTGCCGATGCGGAAGCAAAGGGCTTGTTAACCATTATCGGCAAGGATATTGACGATAAGTATGTTGCGGCATTAAAGACCCAGATTATTTACCCGGATATGATTCGCGAGCAGGGTAAGGAGCTTAAGATTGTTTACACCCCGCTTCACGGTACCGGTAACCTTCCGGTACAGCGTGTGTTGAAGGAATTGGGCTTTGAGAATGTATATGTAGTTCCGGAGCAGGAGATGCCGGACGGTAATTTCTCCACTGTATCTTATCCGAATCCGGAGGATGAGAAGGCGTTTGCTTTGGCACTTGCTCTTGCGAAGAAGGTAGATGCGGATGTCATTATGGCTACCGACCCGGATGCAGACCGTCTCGGTGTGTATGCGAAAGATTCCGTAACCGGCGAGTATATGTCCTTTACCGGTAACATGTCCGGACTTCTCATTTGTGAGTATTTGATGAGCCAGCGTAAGGTACTTGGTCGTATCCATGAGGACGGTGCGATTATTAAGACCATCGTTTCCACCAACATGACGGACAAGGTTGCGGAAGAGTACAACGTGAAGTTAATCGAAGTTTTGACCGGCTTTAAGTATATCGGCGAGCAGATTAAGTGGTTTGAGGAAAAGGGCGTAGGCCACTACGAGTTCGGTTTCGAAGAAAGCTACGGATGCCTTGTCGGTACCCACGCAAGAGACAAGGATGCAATCGTAGCGGTTATGATGCTTTGTGAGGCTGCTGCATACTACAGAACCAAGGGTCTGACTCTTTGGGATCAGATGCAGAACATCTACAAGAAGTACGGCTTCTTCAAGGAAGGTATTCAGACCATGACCTTAAAGGGTGCAGACGGTGTGGCTCAGATTCAGGCAATTATGGACGGCTTCCGTGCAAATCCGCCGAAGAAGCTGGGGGCTTACGATGTGGTGTCCTTCCGCGATTACAAGAAGGATACAGTGCTTGACCTTGCTACCGGCAAGGTGACCCCGACCGGTCTTCCGAATTCCAACGTATTGTACTTTGACTTGACCGATGATGCGTGGGTATGTGTTCGTCCGTCCGGTACCGAGCCGAAGATTAAGTTCTACATCGGTGTAAAGGGCACGGACAACGGGGATGCGGATGCGAAGCTTAAGGCGTTGACGGATGCATTAATGGCATTAGCATAAGTATAAGCAAAATGTGATATGTATGTACCGGCCGTTTTGCGGTTGGTATCGTGTGCAACCGCTGAAAGGAACGAGAAGGGCCTTTCAGCGTGTTGTTTTTCAGATATTAATTTATGGGGGATAATGACTATGCAGACAAATCAAAATCAGGCGTTGACTATGTACCCGTTGTTTTTCGACCCGATTTACAAGAAGGTACAGTTTGAAATGAAGGATGGAAAGCCGTCCATTTACTACAAGGATGACGAATGGGGCGTACAGGTCCACGACAACGGGGATGTAACCTTCAAGATGTTTGCCCCGGAGGCGGAGACGGTAGAGGTGGCAGGATTCGGCGGTTGTTTCAGTCGGGATAAAATTGCTCTTACCAAGGACGAAAACGGCTTGTTTTCTGCTACGGTATCGGGCTTGGCGCCGTGCTTCCATTACCATGAGTGGTTTGTGGACGGAGCAAAGGTAGTACATCCGAATGCGCCGATTGCCTATGGATGTTTTGGGGCCACCAACTTTTTTGAGATCCCAAACGAACAGGACGACTTCTGGTATTTGAAGGATGTGCCCCACGGGGATGTACAGATTCACAGCTATACCTCCCATATTAACGGTCATATGAAGAAGTGCTATATTTACACACCGGCTTCCTACGGCAAGGTACCGGGAAAGAAGTATCCGGTGATGTATATCCAGCACGGTGTGGGCGAGGATGAGACCGGTTGGATTTGGAACGGAAAGTTAAATCTTATCCTGGATAATCTTATCGCAGAGGGCAAGTGTGAGGAAATGATTGCTGTAGTTTGCTGCGGCTATGCTTTCCAAAAGGGAAAGGAAGAAGTGTTTTATCCGGGAGATTTCGGCAGCGAACTGACCAAGGATTGTATTCCGTATGTGGAGAGTAAGTTTGCGGTAAAGAAGGGCAGAGGAAACCGTGCGATGGCGGGGCTTTCTCTCGGTTCCGCCCAGGCACTTCAGATTGTGTCCCGTTTTCCGGAGTTATTCGCCCATCTTGGTGTGTTCTCCGGTATGCGTGATATTGAGGCAGATGCGTTGCTTGCAGCACATGATAAGTATCCGATGACTACGGTGTTCATGACCGCAGGAACAGGAGAAGGTCAGTTGCATGAGGCACAGAAGGAATATACCGACAAGTTTCTTGCTCTCGGAGCAAAGGGCGGACAGCGCAGCTATTCGGGCTTCCATGACTGGCATGTATGGAGAGAAAGCGTGCGGGATTATGTGCAACTTCTCTTTAAGGAAGATGCTTCCGAAGAGGAGGAGATCTTTAACTATACGGAAACGAAGCTTTCCACAGAACAGCTTGATGCGCAGACCTTTGCGGAGCATATGCTGATGTTTGACCCGATTTATAAGGGGTTAATCTTCGATTTTGATGAAAAGGGAAGACCGGCAGGACGTTATAAGGACGAACACAGCGGTAATGAAATTGTAGATGTAAAGACCGGTACCGCGAGATTCTGGTATCGTACTTCCTGTGCGAAAACGGTAGTGGTTGATATCTGGGGAATGGGACGATTCCCGATGGAGCTTGATTCGGAAGGATGGTGGACTTGTGAAGTGTCCGGGATCGAAAAGGGCTTCCATTATTACGGATTAATCTTAAATGGTGCAGAGGTAGTGGATACCAATGCGCAGGTGGGCTACGGCGGCTTCCGTACCATCAACTATCTGGAAATGCCGGAGGAGGATTTTGAGGAATATCGTATTCGTCAGGTGCCTCACGGAACAATCCACATGAATTATTTCGATTCCTCCGTAACCGGACGCAAGAAGCTTTGCTATGTATATACTCCGGCCTCCTATGAGAAGGAGCCTGAGAAGCGTTATCCGGTATTGTATCTCCAGCACGGCGGCGGAGAGAACGAGGTGGGCTGGATTTGGCAGGGAAAGATTGCGAATCTGGCTGACAATCTGATTGCGGCAGGAAAGATGAAGGAAATGATTATCGTTATGAATACCGGCTACGGATTCCCGATGGATATGAAGTGTCATCCGTCCATGAGCGGTTTCCTTACGGAGCTTCCGAAGGATGCGGTACCGTTTATTGATGCTACCTATCGTACGCAGACCGACAGAGAAAGCAGAGCTATGGCCGGACTTTCCATGGGCGGTATGCAGACCCAGAAGATTGTCATGCATCATCCGGAGTTATTCGCCTGGGCAGGCATTTTCTCCGGCGGGCTTGTAATTCAGAACGAAGAGGATGATTACAGCGGAATTTTGTTAAACCCTGAGGAGTTTGCAAAGCGCTTCAAGCTGTTGTTTGTTGCCTGCGGTACCGAAGAAGGTATGCTCGAGAATACCAGAGCCAACGAAAAGCAGGTATTGGATGCGGGCGTTCCGATTGATGTGTACGAGGATTACGGCTATCATGACTGGACCTTCTGGCGTCACTGTGCCAACGAGTTTTTAAGAAAATTATTTGTATAAAAGAAGAGGTCGCAGTTCCGTTGGGGACTGCGACCTTTGTTTTGACTTGATATGATTATGATCTAAAAGAATGCATAGCGTTTTCCGGAAGAATCCTTTTCGTTTGTCGGAGTTCCGAGTGTATTCACGCTGCGCACGGCTCCGTGCTGAATCAAAAGCGGGAAAAAGTAGTTTACAAAAGCTTCCACGCTTGCAATATCCGACGGGCAACGGTAGGAAAGAGTAGCACTTATGCCGGTAGGCATAAGCTTTAATTCTAATACGCGCAAGTCTCTGGAAAGGAGCTTGCGGTTTAATGATTCTTCAAAATCCTGCTGCTTGTTTGCATCTGCAAAATAAGTAGATAAATGAATGTTTACGAATTCTTTTCCTTCTGAAATGGTAACGGTATGCCCTTGCAAGCTTCCGGATGCGATTTTGTGTCGAATTTTTAATCCGTTTGACTTCGCAAATTTTTTAATGAATCGGTTCATGGTTAACAATCCTCCACCTTAGTATATACACGACCGAGGTTTATTTTATCATAGAACAACAAAATTATGATATGGGACATTGGTCCTATTGTGAAAGAGTTGACAAATAAGTTTGTTTTGTATTATAATAACTAATACAAAGAATACAAAAATGATGATGAATAGGGGCTCATACCCGTATGATGAATACGACAAAAAGATAGGAGGAGACAGATGATTATCAGACTGGATATGGCTAGTGAGGTACCGATTTATGTACAGTTGCGGAATGCAATTGTTGTAGGCATCGGAAAGGGAGATCTTGTACCGGGAGAAGGACTTCCGACGGTACGACAGATGGCGGAGGATTTGGGGGTCAATACCATGACGGTGAACAAGGCCTACGGTATCTTAAAGAGCGAAGGTTTCATAGAGATTGACCGCAGACACGGTGCCAGAGTAAATCCTCAAAAGGATAAGTTCGGTGTGTTTCGGGAAAAGGCGGAAGAGGAACTTTTACTTTTGATTGCGGAGGCTACGGCTCGCGGTGTAGATAAGAACGAGTTTATGGAGATGTGTGAGAAGGTGTACGCGGGGATGTGTGCACCGAAGGCAGAACTTGTATAGGAAGGGGGGAGGAAGATATGGATTTTGATTGGTTTTTGGCGTGGAACTATGTGGGAACAATGTGGTTTATGCAGCTTTGTATGTTGCTTGATTATGTCTTTCTGATAGGGAAAAAGTCGGAATACCTGCTTTGTATGACCGTTCGGGGGGAGCAACGGAAGGATGAGGATGTGGTACAGCTGGTACATGTGTTTAAAAAGGAGTTCTGGCTGTTGCACGGAGTGATGTTTGCGGCGGCGGGAGGATTATTCCTGATTGCGCTGTTGCCGACAGGTTCCGTATCCCTGCCGATATTCTATATGACATTCTGGATTGTAGCTGTGATTTGGTGGGAGTATAAGGTGGTATCGAAGTATACCAACCGTATGTATGAGTTAAAGCTTGAGAAAGGCTGGGGCAACCCGCCGAAGCAGAGTACTCTTACGGTGGATACGGTAGTCAGCCGTCTGAAAAAGTCCATGCCCGTATCGGAAATCTGGCTGGCGGTTCCGGCGTGGATTTGTATCGGTTCTTTTGTGTGGTGGTTTTCCTATGCTACGGAATATAAAATACTTTTGATTTCGTTGATTGCTAATGTGTCGGCATTTGTTCTTTTTTGCTATATGTATCACCGGATGGCCCATGGGAAGTTAAAGGTGTACAGTGAAGACTCCGAGATTAATTATGCACTGAACCGAACGGCGAAAAAGGCATGGACCGGTTGTGTGGTTTGGGAAGCGATTTTGCTTTGCGGATATCATTTTGTAATCACACTGCTTATTCATTTTTATATGAAGAATACAGCGGCAGGGATAGAGGATATGACCGGATTTTGGGTTGGCTTTATCGGTAGTACGGTAGGCTCCATGGCATTGATATTTGCGGTGTTCTTTATTGCTGCGAACCGGGTGAAGCGGGCGAAGAAGGAACTGGCGGCTGCAGCGGACTTCTCTTATGCGGAGGATGAGGATGCTTACTGGCGGAACGGATATTATTACAATCCCAACGATACCAATACCTTTGTGGAAAATCGTGGTTACGGGATTACCACTAATATGGCAACGAAATGGGGACCGATTACCAAATGGATGTTGGTAGGCGCGTTTGTATTGTGTATCGGACTCGGAATCGCGTTACTTCCGCTTGATTTCGGAACGATGACCATGCAGGTGGAGGCGGAGAGTCTCGAACTGAAAGGCTGTTTGTATTACAATAAGACTCTTGTTTTTGATGAAGTAACGGAGGTGCATTTACTTACGGAATGGCCGGAAAGTTCCAGAGTATGGGGGACCGGTACAGAGCGTTTTGCCATGGGAGATTATCATTTTAAGGATTACGGTAACGGTAAAGCTATGATGGATCGAAAGGCAGAATATTTTATTCTGGCAAAATGGGAGGACGGCAAGTGGTTCGGATTTGGTGTAACGGACAGTGAAGGAATGCTGGAGGCATATGAAAGATTAAAAGAAGCGGAATAAAGGACATCCTCTGTGGCATAGGAAGCTACAGAGGATGTTTGTTTTTAGGAATCGCTTGACAAAATGCGACAATAATAGTAATATTATTAGTACTTTAGCACAGTAAAGAGGGAGGATAAAAAATGAGTGATGAGATGGAAAAGCAGTCTGTAGAAGAGACTGCAGAAGTAGTAGATACCGCAGAAAACACAGAAGCTGTGGCAGAGACTACAGAGACTGTTGCGGAAACGACTGAGGCGGTTCCGGCAGCAGAAACCACCGAGACGGTGAGTGAGGAAAGTACGGCAGAAGAGAATGCTGATGAGGCTCAGGCAGAAATGACCGAGGCACAGTCTGCACCGGAGCGTCCGAAGGCAGAAGTTACCGATAAGCCGGCATCGAAGAAGAGCATTAAGCTGTTGATTGCAGCAGCGGCAGCAGTAGTGTTGATTGCGATACTTGCCAATGCACCGAAAATCGGAAATGCGGCAGTGAAATTGTTCACTTCTCCGGCAGGTTATTTGCAGCATCTGTTGAAAAATGCTTCGGATGAGGGTGCGGAACAGTTCGCAAAGGGATACGATATGGGATTGGAGAGTATGTTTGCGGCTGATGATATGAGTAGCGAAACGGAACTTAGCGTTACACTTGGTAAGGATGTAAAGGATTTACTCGGCGCAGCAACCGATATGGATTTTGACTGGATGGAAAAGATTTCGTTGTTGTTCAATGCGGATTCCACAAAGGATGCATACAAGTTTGATATGGGTCTTGCGTTAAACGACAATCGTTTAATCAGTCTTGTTTTATTGGCAAATATGACCGACAAAATGGGATATATGCAGGTTCCGGAGCTGAATGAGTCTTATCTCGGTATGGATCTGGAAGAGTTTTTGGATGAAAACGGCATGGACTGGGATGACATCAACGAAGCTACCGAAATGTACGAAAAGCTTTATAAGGCTTTACCGAAGAAGGATAAGGTAGAGAAGCTGTTAAAGCGCTATTCCGAATTGGCAATTTCCTGTATTGAGGATGTGGAGCAGGACAAGGAAGAAGTAAAGGTTGATGATATCACCAATACTTTCACTGTACTGGAAGCAACCATCGACG
This sequence comes from uncultured Lachnospiraceae bacterium, assembly GCA_964545045.1. Taxonomy (GTDB): domain Bacteria; phylum Bacillota; class Clostridia; order Lachnospirales; family Lachnospiraceae; genus SIG307. The sequence continues at coordinate 38,421 of CAZJEN010000001.1, forward strand.
AAGGAACCTTGCAGGATATGCTGGAGGTAATTGTTAAGGAATTAAAGGAAGATAAGGATATTAAGGAAATCATGTACAATGTACTGGAAACCCAGGAAGACGCAGATGCGGACGAAGTATATGATGAATTTTTAGAAATGTTAGATGAGATGGAAGACGAAATCGATAGCTTGGATGAAGAAGAGTTTGAGATGGTATTGAAGTTCTATGCCGACAACGAGGGCAATCTTATGGGCTGTGTTGTGGAACTGGAAGAGGAGAATGTAGAAGTTTCCAATCTTATGGTTCAGAAGGGAAGCAAGTATGCCTATGAGTTCGAGGTAAAGGTAAACGGAGTAAAGGCTGTTTTAGAAGGAACCGGAAAGTTGACTTCTTCTAAGTTAAACGGTGAGTTTAGTGTGAAGGCAGCCGGTATGAAGATACTTGAGTTTACTTTGACGGATGTTAAGGTTAAGGATTTGGAGGACGGCTATTTTAACGGAACCGTTTCTGTTTCTTTGGGAAGTGCCGCTGTAAGTGCAGTGGAAGAAGAATTTGATGAGATGCCGTTTGATCTCGGAGATTTGGTACTGGAACTCAAGAGCGAGTGTAGTAAGAATAAGTCGGAAGTGACCGTGTCTCTTTTGGATGAAGATGAACTGCTGGGTGCAATTTCCGCAAGCAGTAAAATCGGTAAGGCCGGAAAGATTAAGTCCCCGAAGGATAAGAATGTAGTAATGGTAGAGGACGAGGATGACTTTGCGGATTGGACAGAAGAAATTGACGTAGAGGCATATCTTGAGAGTCTGGAAGGAAAGGTAGACGATGATTTACTGGATATGCTTGAGGATTTGATGTCCGGTGATATTTCTCTTCCGAGCATGGGCGGATATGACGATTACTACTATGACGAGGATTATTATGATGATGACGAGTACTGGTATGACGAGTACGAGGATGATTGGTATTAAGAAATCATAGGAACCCCTTGACAAATCCCAAATTTTTGATATAGTAAAATGTATATGAAAAATGCAGGGAAAAGGAATAGTACATGTAATTTTGTTTTCAGAGAGCCGTCGGGTGGTGTGAGGCGGTAACGGAATGTATGGAACAGACCTTGGAGCTTTGTCGCTGAAGGGGCATACGGATGTATGATTTTGTGTAGGTGACAGCGGTTCATCCCCGTTAACGGATGAAAGTGCAGAGTCTGTATGTCAGGCATCTGAATGAGAGTGGTACCGCGGAAGATTAAGGCTTTCGTCTCTTTTGGGAGGCGAAAGCCTTTCCTTTATCTATTTACTTGAAAGGAGTTTTGACTTATTATGGAAAAAACGTACAATCCCAGTGTCATTGAGAAAAAGTGGCAGGCGTACTGGGAAGAAAATCAGACCTTTAAAACCGATGTTTGGGATTTCAGCAAGCCGAAGTATTATGCTTTGGATATGTTCCCGTATCCGTCCGGCGTAGGCCTTCATGCAGGTCATCCGGAGGGTTATACCGCTACGGACATTATGTCCCGTATGAAGCGTATGCAGGGCTACAATGTATTGCATCCGATGGGATACGATTCCTTCGGTCTTCCGGCAGAGCAGTATGCGGTGAGCACCGGTAATCATCCGAACGGATTCACCGAGCAGAACATCGAGACCTTCTCCAAGCAGTTAAAGGAGCTTGGTTTTGACTATGACTGGACCAAGATGCTTGCTACCAGTGATCCGAAGTTCTATAAGTGGACCCAGTGGATTTTCAAGCAGTTATATTTGGACGGCTACGCAAAGCACATCGACATGCCGGTAAACTGGTGTGAGGAGCTGGGTACCGTTCTTTCCAACGACGAGGTTATCGACGGTAAGTCCGAGCGCGGCGGTTACCCGGTGGTTCGTAAGAACATGAAGCAGTGGGTTATCGACCAGGTTGCCTTTGCGGATAAGCTGTTAGAGGGCTTGGATGAGATTGACTGGCCGGAGTCTACGAAGGAAATGCAGCGCCACTGGATCGGACGTTCCGAGGGCGTTGAAGTGGATTTCCAGATTGTAGGCGGCGGAAGCTTCTCAATTTATACCACTTGTATCGAGACGATTTACGGTATTACCTTTATGGTACTTGCGCCGGACGGACAGATTGTAAAGGATTTGATGCCGCGTATCGAGAATAAGGAAGAGGTTGAGGCGTATATCGCAGAGACCTTAAAGAAGAACGATATGGACAGAACCGAGCTGAACAAGACCAAGTCCGGTTGCTGCTTAAAGGGCATTTATGCCATCAATCCGGTAAACGGCAAGGAAGTACCGCTTTTCATCGGTGACTTCGTACTTGCAAACTACGGTACCGGTGCGGTTATGGCGGTTCCGTCCCACGACCAGCGTGACTTTGAGTACGCTATCGTACACAACATCCCGATGATTCAGGTAATCGACGGCGGCGATGTATCCGAGAAGGCATTTGAGAAGTATGACTATCTCGGTAAGGGCTGCAAGCTGATGAATTCCGAGGAGTTCACAGGCTATGTGGTGGAGGATGCCAAGGAAGCCATTACGAAGAAGTTAGAGGCAATGGGCGTTGCCAGAAGAAAGGTAAATTACCACTTCCGTGAGTGGATTTTCGCAAGACAGCGTTACTGGGGTGAGCCGGTTCCGGTGGTATATTTGGAAGACGGAAACATCCATGTATTAGACGATGAGGAGCTTCCGTTAATCCTTCCGGAGCTTTCCGATTACAAGGGAAAGAACGGCAAGGCACCGCTTGAGAACGCAACCGAGTGGAAGCAGTACAATCATAACGGTGTAAAGGGTACCCGTGAGACCTCTACCATGCCGGGTAGTGCAGGTTCCAGCTGGTATTTCCTTCGTTACATCGATCCGGATAACGACAAGGAATTTGCAAATTATGAATTATTGAAGCACTGGATGCCGGTTGACTTATACATCGGCGGACCGGAGCATACGGTAGGACACCTGATGTACTCCCGTATCTGGAACCGTTACCTGTACGACAAGGGCTTATCTCCGGTCAAGGAGCCGTTCAAGAAGCTGGTTCACCAGGGTATGATTTTAGGTTCCAATGGTATTAAGATGGGTAAGAGATTCCCGGAATTCGTAGTAAATCCGAGCGATATCGTAAGAGATTACGGTGCAGATACCCTTCGTTTGTACGAGATGTTCATGGGACCGCTTGAGGTTTCCAAGCCGTGGAGTCAGCAGGGCGTTGAAGGCGCAAGAAGATTCATCGTTCGTGTATGGAACTTCTTTACCGATGCAGCGAACCTTACCGACGACAACGACGGAACCTTGACAAAGGTATATCATCAGACCGTAAAGAAGGTAACCTCCGACTTTGAGGTACTGGGCTTTAACACCGCAATCAGCCAGATGATGATCTTCATGAATGCGGCGTATAAGGCAGGCAAGTGTCCGAGAGAATATGCAGAGGGCTTCATTAAGATGTTCTCCTGTATCTGCCCGCACGCAGGTGAGGAGCTTTGGAGCATCTTAGGCCATGACAACACCATCGCATACGAGGCATGGCCGACCTATGATGAAGAAGCCATCAAGGAAGACGAAATCGAAATCGCCGTTCAGATGAATGGAAAAGTAAAAGCAAAGCTCATGGTAGCAGCAGAAGCAGACGAAGCAACCGTAAAAGCACAGGTACATGCAGACGAGACCATCGTAGCACTCCTTGAAGGAAAGAACATCGTAAAAGAGCTCTACGTAAAGGGCAGACTGTACAACATCGTAGTAAAATAAATCTAAGTGATACTTAGATGATAGACGAAAAATAACAACCGGCTTCTATAACTCTTTTGAATAGTAGAAGATTTCCGGTGAATAGTAATTAGCAATTTGCAATGAACAGCGCTTCCTCTTTGGAACTTGCCACGTGTCGAAGCGGTTTACATTATCCTAAGAAAACCATAAGCCGACGTTGGCACTTAGCGAGGTATTGTCGAGCTTAGTGTCCACTACGTCGGTGCATGAGCGAGAGCGGGTTTTCGTGGAAAATGTAAACCGCAAGACACGAGAGGGAGCCCCAAAAAGGAAGCGCGTCAAAAGAAAGGCGGAACTATGGGAAAAGAGTTCAGAAAGCCGGAAGGACGTCCGGTATTTCCGAAAAAGGCAGTGATTACTTCCGGTATGCCGTACGGCAACAAGGAACTGCATTTCGGTCATGTGGGTGGCTTATTTGTACACGCAGATACCTTCGCGCGTTTTATGCGTGACCGTATCGGCGCAGAAAACGTTATATTCGTATCCGGTACCGACTGCTACGGTTCTCCGATTCTGGAGGGCTTCCGTAAGCAGCAGGAGAGTGGTGTGATTCCGGCGGACATGACCATTCATGATTACGTGGAAAAGAATCACAAGATTCAGAAGGATACGTTACATGCCTATGAGATTTATCCGGATTACTACGGTGCTTCCGCATTATATCGCGGTGCCGAGCATCATGTGGAGTCCTCTAAGGAGCTGTTTGAGGCTCTGTACGAGAGAGGACAGCTTAAGATGATGTCTACGCCGCAGTTCTACGACCCGGAGTTTAAGGTACTCTTAAACGGCAGACAGGTGGTAGGTAAGTGTCCGATTGAGGGCTGCTGTTCCGAAAAGGGCTATGCGGACGAGTGTGACCTGGGTCACCAGTATATGCCGTCGGAGTTAATCGAGCCGAAGAGTATGCTGTCCGGTAAGACTCCGGAGATTATCGAGGTAAAGAACTGGTACTTCTCTTTGGAGAACTTTACCGACGAGATGCAGGAGTATATCAACGAGGTACGTGCGAACACCAATACTCGTAAGTATATTTTAAATACCATTGAAGAATTCTTAAAGAAGCCGGTAATCTATGTGCAGAAGAAGCTGATTGCGGTAAATCCGAAGACCTATACGGGAGAGGGTGCACCGGACAAGGATGCGTTTGATGCGGCGTATGAGGCAGGCCTTGCAGAGCTGACAGCAGCGTTCCCGGCACATGAAGTCATTGCCGAGGAAAAGAAGCCGTCCGTAACCTTTGTATTCGCGTCCTTGGACGACCGTGACAAGGCAAGAGCGGCATTGGCAGAGCGTAACATTAACTGCCGTACAGGTAAGACCTTGGTACCGTTCCGTTTGTCCGGTAACATCGAATGGGGTGTGCCGGTGCCGGAGTGTGAAGGTAATAAGGATTTGACCTTCTGGGTATGGCCGGAGTCCTTATGGGCACCGATTTCCTTTACGAAGGCATGCTTAGAAGAACGCGACAAAGATCCATCTGAATGGAAGGACTGGTGGATGGGTGACGATGCACAGGTTTACCAGTTTATCGGTGAAGATAACATCTACTTCTACGGTATTGCTGAGATGGCTATGTTTGCGGCAGCAGACGCAGAGGCAGGCAAGCCGGTGAAGATTGACTATAAGAAGCTTCCGCAGATTATCGCAAACCGCCATATTCTGTTTATGGAAAAGAAGGCAAGCTCCAGCTCCGAAATCAAGCCGCCGATGGCAAAGGATTTGTTGGCATTCTATACGCCGGAGCAGCTTAGAATGCACTTCTTAAGCCTCGGTCTTTCCACCAAGAGCTCCAGCTTCAAGCCGCAGATTTATCTGCCGGAGGCAGAGCGTGAGGGCGTGGACCCGGTATTAAAGGAAGGGAATCTTTTAACCAACGTATTCAACCGTATCGTGCGTTCCTGCCTGTATACGGTGCAGAAGTACAACGATTCCTTCATTCCGATGGGCGTTGTGGACGAGAAGATTAAGGCTGCTTCCGAGGAAGCTATCCTTGAGTACGAGCGTCACATGTATAACCACGATTTCCACCGCATTACCTATGTGCTGGATGATTATATCCGTTTGCTGAACAAGCATTACGCAAACAACATTAAGAAGGCAGAGGAGGAAGGCGGCGAAGCCCTTCGTAACCAGCTTCTCACTGACTGCTTCTACGGCATCAAGACCGCACTGTTACTCCTTCATCCGATTGCGCCGACGGGCTGCGAGACGGTTCGCGAGTATGTGGGCTTGTCCGAGAAGGTATATGACTGGAACTATGCGTTCGCTGACATGAAGGATGTACTGGCAAATCCGACCGGCGAGACGAAATTCTTACCGCCGCGGTTTGACTTCTTCCTTCGTCATGAAAGCCAGTTGGCAGAGTTGCAGGAGAAGTAAAGAATCGAAATTTGATATGATTGGTTGATAAGGCCGCTTTCTGAAAAAGAAGGCGGTCTTTACATTTTTTTTGTAAGGTTTCATTGTTATTTCCTGTCTTATAGGGTGAAGGGACCTTTAGAACAGAAAAAGGAGGGATTGCATGGAGGATTCTCAGATTATAGAGCTTTATTTTAAACGGAAGGAAGAAGCGATTCACGAAACCGACAGCAAGTACGGGGCGTATTGTTTTTCCGTTGCGGAGAATATTTTACATAATACGGAGGATTCGGAGGAATGTGTGAGCGATACCTGGCTTGCTGCATGGAATGCAATTCCGCCGCAAAGCCCAACGGTGCTTCGTATGTTTCTTGCGAAAATCACCCGGAATCTTTCTTTTAACCGCTTCCATGCTCGGAGTGCTGAGAAGCGTGGGGGAGGAGAGATACATCTTGTTTTGGAGGAATTGGCGGAATGTATTGCAAATGAGTCAGATACGGAAGATGAATACATTGCTAAGGAACTGGAACAGAGCATACGGCTCTTTGTACAGAACTTGCCGGAACGGGAAGGGAATGTGTTTGTACGCCGGTATTTCTTCACGGAACCGGTATCTGTGATTGCAAAGAGGTATTGTCTGACCGAGAATAATGTGATGGTTACTTTAAGCAGAACCCGCAAGAAGCTGAAAGCACATCTGAGTAAGGAGGGATATTTCAGTGAATAGAGAAGATTTGTACAAAGGCTTTATTGGAGTGGATGAGGATATTTTGGAGAGGAGTGAAGTTGCCACTTCGAAACATATCTCCCTACGTCGGCGTTTTCCGATTTCGCTGGTGGCGGCTTTGTTGGCATTGCTTTTGACGGGAGCCTGTGCCGTTGCGGTTATATATGGTGACAGTATACAAAACTGGTTCGTTCACTATTTTGGATTAATAACCGGTCAAGAAATGAGTGAGGGGCAAAAAGCACTGCTTGACCATCTGAGCCAGGAGATAGGCCAGAGTAAAACGGTTGGTGAGACTATCGTTACGGTGGATTCGGCAACGGTGGGCGATGATAATTTTTATTTGTTGGTGCGTGTAGAAGGTGTGGAGTTTTCTAAGCGGCATCACTATAGCTTTGACGAGGTTCGGTTGGAGGTTTCACCCGATCCGATGGATGGTGTCGGTGGTTTGGGAAGCTTTGGAATTCAGTTTCACGGCCTGGACGGAGACGGTGCGGCACTGTTGCTTATGGATTTTAATTATGCGACAGAGGAAGTATTTGCATTGGATACGGCACATTTAGAAGTGCATCTTGTATTGGAAGATTTGATGCGTTGGGCAAATACAGACCGTCAGAAGATGATTACGGAAGGGGTCTGGGAGTTTTCATTTATGATTGACCGAAGTCAGCCTCCGGAGTCAGTAACGTTGCCGGATACGGAGGTAATGCTCATGAATTTGCATACGAGGGAAGAGATGTCTGCTTTGTTCACCGATATCGAATTAACCAATACCGGACTTCGTTTTCGATACGACTATGGGAAAGGGACATTGGCAATTGTAAGTCAATTGGAGGTTGTTCTGGAGAACGGAGCAACCATTGGGGATAATGGAGGTAGTGGTGTTCCTATGGAGGATGGGACGACACTCAACTGTTCTTATCAGTGGCGTGTTCCGATTAATTTGGATGAGGTGAAAGCAGTACGAATCGGGGAAACGGAAATTTGGGTTAGATAATAAAAACTGTGTTACGCAACGGTATTTTTGGGGTCTATTAGGGTGAAGGGCCTTAACAGACAAAGGAAGGAGAGAGAAGATGGACGATAGGCAGATAATTCAATTGTACAATGAGCGCTCAGAAGCTGCCGTATCGGAAACTGCGGACAAGTATGGGAAGTATTGCTATCCCGCCGCAGTGTCCGGTCAACTTGCCGGCGTTTCTTGGAAAAATCACGCGCAACCTCGCCTTGAACCGCTATCGGTATTATGTCAGAGAAAAGCGGGGCTGCGGTCAGATACCTCTTGTGCTGGACGAACTGCAGGAATGTGTTCCGACGGTAAACAGTACGGAACAGGCAGTAGAAGAAAAACACCTGGTGGAGGTATTAAACCGCTTTACCCGTGAATTACCGGTGGAAAAGAGAATGATGTTTGTAAGACGGTACTGGTATTTGAGCTCAATCGGAGAGATTGCGGAAGATTTTGAAATCAGCGAGGGTAAGGTGAAAATGACGTTACTTCGTATCCGAAATAAATTGAAGCAGACTCTTGAGAAGGAAGGTATCGTATTATGAAAAGTGAAAGATTATTGGATGCGCTCGGAAAGATGGATGAGGACCTGATTGCGGAAGCGGCACCGGGAAGGAAACTGCCAAAGAAAGCAAAGACCACAGCATGGGTGAAATGGGGTGCGGTTGCGGCCTGCCTCTGTCTGGTTGCAGTAGGCGGAATATGGAAACTAACGACGCTTCCTACAAAGGGAGAACCATTATCAGGGAATCTAATTTCGGAGGAAGGGATTACGATTCCTCCGATGGAGGTAACGCTTTCTAAGGATGCGGCCGCTATGGCGGATATGATAGGGTTCTTTATTTATGAAGGGCGTTGCTATGTGTATTATGAGAATTTTTCTGAAGCGGAAGAAATTGTGGGAGAGCATTTGGGAACCGTAACCGGGATGATAGACGAGTGGACGCCGGGGGAAGGCTATGTGGACTTTGCCGGCAGTATCTGTGGCGATTTTTATTCCGTGAAGGGGTATGATCCGGAGTTTATGCTTTGCATGAAGGTGGGAAACGGTGATATCACCACGTACATTTGCAACAACGGGATTACCGTAAAATACGGGAAAGAGCTGTATGAGGACCGGTTGCATCTGTCGGAAAACATTGCGGGCGTACAATACGAAAGCAGGGAGTCCTGGTTTTACAGTAAGGAAGAACTGTACGAACTGGATAAGGAGGAAGACTGTATCCGGGATTTTATCGAGAAACTGGCTGAGGAAGAGTTTCTTCTTTGTCGGGAGATAGAGGCGCAGGAAGACTGGCAGCATATGGTGGATTCGGAAATATATCACCTGTATTTTAACGGAAAGGACGGGACCAGGGTACATCTCAGACTTCATGAGAACGGGTATGTCAGATTCCAGGGCTTATGGGATTTGTGTGTGAAAATACCGGAAGAATCTTATGCGAAGCTGTTGACTGCGTTTGCGCAGAACGAAGAAGCTTCCGAATAGACGTTACGTTGTACGGCGTTCATTTGGGGAGGAATCTATGGAATAAAAAACAGTGGAAGTATCAGCGGTTTCATGGTAAACTATGTTAAGGGTATCATGAAACCGTTTTTGATGGGAGGATGTGCGTATGAAGAAAAAGATAATGACGGTCATTTGTCTGGTTTTGGTGGCTTTTGTTTTGCTGGTACCGATACCGTTACGTTATAAAGATGGGGGGACCGTAAAATATAGTGCTCTGCTTTATTCTGTGACGAATGTACATAGCATAGTTACACAGTATGTGGCGGAAGGGGAATATAAAGACGGGTATGAGGTGGGTACGATTGTAAGAGTGCTCGGATTTGAAGTGTACAACGATGTTCGGGAAGTGTATGAGGGGGAATAAGGAGGTAGTTATGAATTGTCCGTATTGTGGGAAAGAAATGCGTTTAGGTCAGATTTGTGCAGATAATATGCTTTTATGGACTCCGGATGGAGAGCGTGCAAGCGGAGGAACACGTTGGGCGAAGAGTCCTAACAGTATCGTTCTGGCAAAGTATTATTTATTGGCACAGGCATCGGTGGATGCGTATTATTGTGAGGAATGTAAGAAGATAGTGATAGATGTTGTAAATGAGTAGGGATGAGTTATGAAGAAAAGGAGAAGAATTACATTTGCTGTGGTGGCTGCCTTTTTGTCAGCCTTCGTTATTTGGACTGCTTGGGGCAACACAGCGCTGGAGTTAAACCGCTATACGGTTACGAGCAATCGTTTGCCGGAAGGTTTTGACGGTTATCGGATTGCCCATGTATCCGATTTGCATAACACAGAGATGGGGAAAGAGAACGAAAAGCTGCTTACTATGTTGCGTGAGACAGCGCCGGATATGATTGCGATTACCGGAGACCTTATTGATAGCCGCAGGACGGATATTGAGGTTGCCCTGCAGTTTACGGCGGCTGCCATGGAGATTGCACCCTGCTATTTTGTAGCAGGGAATCATGAAGCCCGGATATCTGAGTTTGACGAGTTGAAAGAAAGACTGACGGAACAGGGCGTAATCGTTTTGGAAGATAAGTGCATTGAATTGGAACGGTCCGGAGAAAAGATTGTTTTTATTGGTGTGAATGATCCGAGTTTTCAAACGGATTATTTGTTTGGCAATTCCGAAACTGTGATGAGAGACAAATTATCGGAGATTTCGGATGCCAGAGAAGCGTTCACGATTCTGCTGTCTCACAGACCGGAACTGTTTGAAATCTATGCAGACAACAGCATAGATTTAGTTCTCTGCGGCCATGCACACGGAGGTCAGTTCAGACTTCCTTTTGTGGGCGGCTTTGTGGCGCCCAATCAGGGATTGTTCCCGAAATACGATGCGGGGCTGTTTACGGAAGGAATTACAACGATGATTGTAAGCAGAGGTATCGGAAACAGTGCCTTTCCGTTTCGGTTTAACAATCGACCGGAAGTGATTTTGGTAGAATTGAAAAGTGAAGGAAATGAGATAAGATAATTGGGATTTACGGAGGTGGCTATGAAAGACGAAGAGAAAGAGTTAGAGAAAGCCTTAAAGATTGTAACAGAAAAAGTGTTAGAGCAATTATCTACGGTGCAATTAGGTGACTTGTCAGGAGGAATAACCGACAATGAGGCATCGGCTTGCGAAAAAGAAATATATCCGATTTATTTTGACAGAACGGAAACGGATAATTCAAAGTGGTTGGAATTGCTGAAGGAAGCCTTAAAGACCGCAAAGACCTTTGAAATTCATTGCTGGAACGGAGAGGAAGAATTGATTGCGGTGGCTTTGCGGTACGGAAAACTGAAAGAAAGTGACTGGACCTATGGGAAGATGGTTACCGGAGAGGTGACGCTGGATTTTGCCGATATGCTTCTTACGATGCCGAAGCCGCAAGACACCGAGATAGAGAATAAAATGACTCCGTTCTTTAATGTGTTCCTGGACAGTGGATTCCAGAGCAGTCATTACGGAACAGAGGTAGTTATATATTGAGGAATGTTTGTACTTTGTAGGAGAATAATGAAGGAGGATACAGAATGAAAAAAGCAGTATCTATTATTTCCATTGTTGTCGGAGGACTGGTTTTATTAAGTGTGATAGCACCGATGATTATCGGAGAGGTGTTGGCAAATCAGGTGTCCGATTCCGTAGGCATTATCGGTGGTGCGGACGGCCCGACTGCGGTTTTTGTTGTGGGAACCTTGGGAGCAGGAAGTTTGATTGTTGAAAGTGCGATAGGAGTTCTTCTGGTTGCGGTTGGAATATGGGGACTGCATAAGTGTAAGAAGTAGGAATGTAAGCAACAAAAGATAAAAATTTTTTCCTCCGCACATCGCGGGGGAGTTTTTTTGTGAATGAAAAACATCACAAAATAAAAACCACGCATTGCGTAATCTGCTTGATTATGATATAATGGTATCATAAACCACGGAAAGGTGTTTTCTAATGGATATAGCAAAAAGGGTAAAAGAATTACGTGAAAGTACAGGTATGAATCGGATTGAGTTTTCAAACCATACCGGAATTCCGGTTCGGACATTAGAGGATTGGGAAGCTGCAAGACGTACTCCACCGGAATATATTCCGAGGTTGATTTCATATCAACTTAAGTATGAGGAAATGTTGAGAGAGAGGGAGAAGATAGATGAAAAGAATAATCAGAGAGACGATTCATGCGAACGGAATTGATATTGGGGTTTATACAAATGATTTGAAGAATGATTATATTTCTATAACGGATATTGCAAAGAAAAGAGAAGGTGAATATCCGGGATATGTAATTCAAAATTGGATGAGAAATAAAAATGTGGTAGCGTTTCTGGGATTATGGGAAATCATACATAATCCGAATTTTAATTGCCTCGAATTCGAGGCAATTAAAAACGAAGCCGGAAGTAATGGGTTTGTGTTAACGCCCAAAAGATGGATTGAGGCAACAAACGCTATAGGGATTGTGACAAAGGGAGGAAGATATGCGGCAACCTACGCACATAAAGATATTGCTTTTGAGTTTGCTTCATGGATATCTCCGGAATTTAAATTATATATAATTGAAGATTATCAAAGATTAAAAGAAGGCGAGAATGCAAGACTCTCGCTGAATTGGAATCTAAATCGAGAGATATCAAAGTTAAATTACAGAGTACATACGGATGCAATTAAGTATAACTTAATTCCGACTGAATTAACACCTTTGCAGATTTCATGTACATATGCAAGCGAAGCGGATTTGTTAAATGTAGTGTTGTTTGGAAAAACTGCAAAACAGTGGCGAGATGAAAACCCGAATGATAAGGGAAACATTCGAGATTATGCAACGATATATCAATTACTTGTTTTAGCTAATATGGAAAGTTATAATGCTATTTTGATTAAACAAGGGAAGGTGCAGGAGGAAAGGATGTTGCTTTTACGTGAACTGGTTGTTCAACAATTAGCAACACTTGATTCGTTGGATTTAAATAATCTTCCCGGTATAGAACAAAAATAATTTTCTTTTCCCCCGCACATTGCGGGGGAGTTTTTCGTTAATCCCTATGAAAGGAAAAACGTCGACGAATTTTCCGATTGCAAAAGAAAGGAGGGGCTCCATGGATTACGAGGCACAATACGATAAAATCTACCGCTATTGCTATTTTAAACTGCATAACCAGACTGTAGCGGAGGATGTGACCCAGGAGACTTTCCTACGCTTTTTGGAAAGCAGTACCTATAAGGAACGGGGCAAGGAGTTGAACTATCTGTATACCATCGCAAGAAATCTGTGCATTGACGAATCCCGCAAGCGGGTGTTAGAAGAACTTCCGGAGGAAATATTGGAGGAGGCTTCGAAGGATAGTCCGGAGGCGCGTGTGATTGAAAGCGTGGTTATGAAACAGGCCATGGAGGCGCTTACGATCGAGGAGAGGGAGCTGGTGCTACTTCGGTATGTCAATGAAGTACCGGTAAAGGTAATCTGTGAGCTGCGGGGATGTTCCAGATTTTCCCTCAATCGGCAGATGAAGCAGGTGTTAAAGAAACTGAGAGAAAATTTACAGGAGAAAGGAGTGGGCCTATGAGAATCAGAAAACAGGAAAAAGAGATGCTAAAGCAAATGTTTGCGGAACCGGAGCCGAGGAGAAAAAGAGCCTTTTTGCGGTCTCTTCCGCGACAGGAAGTGAGGCTTTGGAACTTAGTGTTGTCCCAGGCAGCATATATCCGAAAGTGGGTCTGGGCAGTTTCCTTTCTGTTGTTCGGTTCGGTGGTTTTGCTTGCACAGTATATGGAGTTTGAGTGTATCTGGGTGCTGTCGGCGGTAATGCCGTTTGGGGCACTGCTTGTTATTCTTGAATTTGCCAGATCCACCGCTTACGGGATGACGGAACTGGAAATGACCTCCCGGTTTTCCTTGCGGACGGTTTTCCTTGCCAGAATGAGTATGTTGGGAGCGGCACAGCTCTTAGGTCTGATCCCGGTGGCGATTGTATTAGGAATGCAACTTCTAAAAAGCGGTGTCTATATTCTGGTTCCGTATCTTTTGACGGCAGTGCTTGAGCTGATGGCGGTTCGGCGTCTACCGGGAAGAGAGGGGATGTTCGTTTGTGGCAGTATCAGTGCTTTTGTTTGCGCAATGTGTCCGATATCCCGTCTGTATGTACCTGAACTGTACGGCGCAGATGGCTTCGGATGGTGGATACTGGCTGCGGTTGTTTTAGTGGCGGGACTGATGAAGGAATACGGAAAAACAATGAATCATTTGGAGGAATTGACATGGAACTGATGATAGACAGGGTAACAAAACGATATCAGAATAAAATCGCGGTGGACCGCATTTCCCTGAAACTTCGCAAAGGGGTGTACGGCCTTTTGGGAGCTAACGGTGCGGGAAAAACGACGCTCATGCGGATGCTGTGCGGGATTTTAAAGCCGACGGAAGGAACCATTGCTTTGGACGGCATGGATGTGAGCGAGGAAAATTACCGGGCTTTGCTTGGGTATCTTCCTCAGGATTTCGGCTATTATCCGGAGTTCTCCGGGATGGATTTTCTGCTGTATATGGCGGCTTTAAAGGGCCTTTCCAAGGAGCAGGCAAAGAGGAAAGCGGCGGAATTGTTGAAGCTGGTGGCCTTGGAGGATGTGGCAAAAAAGAAGATCAAAACCTATTCCGGCGGTATGAAGCAGCGTATCGGCATTGCCCAGGCACTGTTAAATGATCCGGAGGTGTTGATTGTGGATGAGCCTACCGCAGGTCTTGACCCGAAGGAGAGAGTACGCTTCCGTAACCTTATTGCGGAACTTGGAAAGGATTGCATCGTATTGCTGTCCACTCATATTGTGTCGGATATTGAGCACATTGCGGACGAGGTGCTTATGATGAAGGACGGACAGTTGATTTATCAGGGAGTATGGGATGAGAGTAACGGTGATTTGGAGGAATTCTATTTATCACAATTCGGAGAGGAAGGGGAGTCATTATGAAAAATTTTCGAACCTTAGTCCATTATGAACTAAAGAAAATACTGAGTAGAAAGATGACCTGGATTGCATTCGGTTTGGTTTTTCTGACCATGGTGGCATACGCTGTAATTGAGGTGACGGTAACGCGTGATATAAAGGGTGTACAAGTTACGCAGTATGAGGCGGAGCGGCAGGATAAAGAGAATCAAAAGCCGATTATCGGACAAACCGTGGATGATGAATTGGTCGAAGCAATGTTTACTGTGATGAGAACAAGTGAAACGGCGTTTAAAACTTATGCAGATTTTTATAATGTTGTTGGCAGAGGTGTATTAAGTGCGGATGCCTTAAGCGCAGGATCTCTGGAAGGAGCGAAAGCAGTACTGGGGATTGCGGAGAATGAGGAACTGGTTTATGCTGCCAGAAAAATGAGAATCGAGTCCGGGATGGAAGAACAATATCTGACGGACGAGGAAAAGGACTATTGGCGGGAGGTTCTTGCAGAAGAGGACTCCGTACCGTGGACTTATGATTATTATGTGGGACCTTATTCCGCTTGGGCTATGGCATATACGGCACTTGTTCTGATTGCTATCATGCTGGCGGTATGTCTGGCAAATCTGTTTGCGGACGAACATCAGAAAAAGACCGACCAACTGGTATTGTGCAGTCGCAACGGAAGAAAGGTGCTGTACTGGGCAAAACGCGCTGCCGGGATGGTGTTTACCATGGTGAGTTCCGGGATTATTCTACTGATATCGGCGGTTCCGCAGCTTATGATTTTCGGTACAGACGGACTTCAGGCACCGATTCAGTTGAGTATGCCGTCCAGTATGGTGCAGATGACCTTTGGTGAGGTGATTTTGTATAGTTATGTATTGACAATAATTGCTGCACTGTTGTATTCTTCCATTATTTTGTGTTGTTCGGAGCTGTTCCGCAACAGCACGGTGGCTGTTGTGGCGGTAATCGGTGTGCTGGTGCTTCTGCCGATGTTGGTAATGGTTCCGTACGAATACCGGGTGCTGGGACAGATATTTGACTTAAATCCAATCAATGTAGTGGCAATATGGGGTGCTCTGGATTACCGTCTGGTGCCGGTTCCGGGAGGCTTTTTGACCGTACAGCAAGCGGCGCCGATTGTATATGCGCTGTTGAGCGGTGTGTTTGTGTTTATCGGCAGAAGGGCGTATCTGAAGTATCAGGTAGGGGGAAGGTAAGAAAGAGTAAAGAAATTGTAAGTGGTTTAAAAAAGATAGTTGACTTTTTTGAGAGAATAGCATATAATAACATTACAGATATGATTCTGTTGCACAGTGTGCATTTTGCTTTGGGCTGACCGTAAGGTCCAGGTCCACCGGCTGGCGGGGATTTACCCCGCCGTTTTGTTATACAAATGGGAGTGTTTATGGGGAATAAAGTTCTGAGCATCTTTGTGGATGAATCCGGCGATTTCGGCCAATATAATCCATCATCACCGTATTATTATGTTGCTATGGTTTTACACAATCAGGCAATTGATATTTCAAAAAACATTAATATGTTGGAAACACATGTGAGCAATTGGGGATATCCGGAGCATGCAATACATACGGGGCCATTAATCAGACGAGAAAGTTTTTATAAAAATGATTTGCGGGAAAATAGAAAAGCACTTTTTAATGTGTTATATCACTTTACTCGAATGATAGATATAAAGTATATTTGTCCTAGAATCAATCAAGGAGAATGTACGGAAAAAACAAAATTGGCTTATACAGAGAAGTTGACAAAAGAGATTATAAACGGTTTAAGGGAAAACTATGAGTACATAGCAGCATTTGATTCTATTATTATTTATTATGATTATGGGCAGATTGAATTGGCACAGATTTTACTTTCTGTATTTCATACGATGTTTTCCAATGTGGAATTTAGAAAAATAGAAACGAATCAGTATAAGCTGTCGCAAGTGGCGGATTTGGTTTGTACAGTGGAGGTAATTGCACAGAAAGCAGTTTTAACGAAGTCTGAGGCGGATTTTTTTCATTCAAAGTCTGATTTTAAGAAAAACATTTATAAGAATATAGTGAAGAAAAGATTATAGAAAATTGTAGCCGTCTATAAGGGAATATAGGCGGTTGTTTTTGTATTAAGAAGTTCAATGATTCTGTGCAATCATTGACTTTAAAATTGCCCAGTGGTAGAATGGACAGAAATAGTACAGTCATCCGAATTGGGCAAGAGATAATGTAAACAGGTTCTGGTTCACGCAGATTCAGGCTTTGGAAAAGCTGTACCGAAAAGATTTTTTGATCGGTAGCCATCTTGCAAATATGAATCTTAACGAGACATTGGTGCAACAGATGGTGCTTCGTGATATGAAGTACGGAACCAACCATCACCGTTATGGTTACGAAGAGGAACTGACTTATGTGAAATATCAGGGAAAGTGTTCGATAAGATCAGGGAATGTCATATTTGACCTTATTGCAGATAAATTGTATGCTGCTGCATTGGCGTATGACGAGTTGACAAAGGCGTTCTATCCGGAGTATGAGAGCAGAAGTGAGAACTACTTTGAAATTTGGAAGTGCTATGAGGAGAACCGAAAATAGAAGAATGACTAAAGGAGCGGGAGTTATATGAAGAAATCTGTTTTTTGTAGTTTATTGTTGATTGGTGTTATTGTACCGCTTATTATGTTGTTCTGGCCCTTTGTTTCTTGGGGAAATGCGATGTCTTTGCTTCTGAGAATGATCCCATCCGTTTCCGCACAACTACTGTTTTGCAGAGTTGCAAAGCATAAGGGCGTACAAGCAATTCCGTTTTTATTAACCGGAGCGTTCGCACTTTGGGCAACGGACCTTTATTTGACTTCGCCGAGTTGGAGTAACGCGAGCTTTTGGATAGATTATGTCGGCGAGTGTATGTCACCGTTCCTATGTTGTTTGGTGGTGTATTTGACGTCGGTTTTTCTGGAGGAAAGGAAAGAGAAAAATGGTGGAACTGAGGGAAATAACGAAGAACAATCTTGCTGAGGTATTGGCCCTGAGTGTCGCAGAACATCAGAAATTATTTGTATCCACCACAGCTGATTCTTTGGCGCAGGCTTATGTTTATCGGGATACCGCCTTTCCGTTTGCTGTTTATGCGGAGAATAAAGTAGTAGGATTTATTATGTTGGGATATTATGAGTCCAGAAAGCAGTATACCCTGTGGAAGTTTTTGATAGACAAAGAGTATCAGGGCAAGGGGGCTGTATATGTCCTTGGGGTTCGTGGAAACAGGGCTGGTCGAGGATGGTATGGAAGAGTTGAGATTGGAATGTTAGAGCAATAGATTTTAGCGAGGTTATTACTATGGAAAACGGAACTACCAACTGGGGACAAAGTGTGACGGGAGTTGTGATTAAGGAGAATAAGGTGCTGCTTGCTCGCCATACCTACGGCGGCGGAAAGGGGCTATTGATTGTACCGGGCGGTTATGTGAATGTGGATGAAACACCCCAGGATGCACTGGTGCGGGAATACATGGAAGAGACAAACGTGACGGTAAAGCCACTTGATGTGATTGGAATACGGTTTAACATGCATGATTGGTATATCGCGTTCCGTGCGGAATATGTATCCGGCGAAGCAACCTCTGATCATGAGGAAAACAGCGAAGTGCTGTGGGTAGACGTAGAGGAAGCTTTGACAAGACAGGATGTGCCGGAGCTTACGAAGAAGCTGATTGAGAGTGCCATGAAGAAAGAAGCCGGACTCCGTAAGGAGGAGTATAACGGCAGTACAAAGCACGGGCCGTATTCGTTGTATTGTTTGTAAAGGAAGGGAAAAGACATAATGAAAGCTATTCTATTAGATATGTACGGTGTTATCGTGAAACAGACGGGGGATGACTTTGCGCCTTATGTACAGCAAACATTTCCGGGGCTTGGTACTGAGGAAATCAATACGCTCTGGTATAAGGCGGATATCGGAGAACTGACTTCTCTTGAGGTGTGGGAAAGTCTGGGCTTTACAGGGAATCTGGAACAAATCGAGAAAGAGTACTTGGATACCATAGAGTTGCAGGATGGTTTTTTTGAGTTTATCCATGCTGTAAAAGGTAAATATAAGCTGGCAATTATCTCAAATGATTCCAGTCGGTGGAGCAAATATCTTCGGGAAAAGCTTGATTTGAACCGATACTTTGACGCAATCAGTATCAGCGGTGACTTGAAGATACAAAAGCCGGATGAGCGTATTTTCCTGCTTACAGCAGAAAAGCTGGGTGTAAAGCCGGAGGATTGCTTTTATGTGGATGACAGACGGAGTAATTTAGAGGCTGCGAAAAAGCTGGGGATGAAGCAGATTTTGTTAAACAGCAGAAACGTGTCCTATGCGGGGACTGTGGTGGAGAGCTTTGAGGAATTGTTGAGAACGGTATTTGAGGAAATGCCATAAAATATGCTATAAAGACCGTGTCAAAACCTTTTGACATGCCGAAAATGCCCAATGTCAATGGCTTTTGATAGCGGCAGGGCAGACTTTTGATTAGTATGAAAGTGCAAGGAGGTGACGGGATGGAACTCGGAAAACAGATTAAGAAGTGTCGTCAGGAGGCAAATTTATCTCAGGAGGAATTGGCGGAACGGGTGTATGTTTCCAGACAAACCATTTCCAATTGGGAAAACGATAAAAGCTATCCGGACGTGCACAGCTTGGTGTTACTGAGTGAAATCTTTCAAATCTCACTTGATAAATTAATCAAAGGAGATATTGACAAGATGAAAGAAGAAATCAAAAAAGAAGAAGTAGCAAAGTTGAATCATTACAGCGGGATTTACGGTATTTTGCTTGCGGCAACACTGCTGTCGGCGGTACCGCTGGCGAAGTGGCTGGGGTGGTGGTTCTTCCTTCCGTGGGGAGCTTTGTATGCTACAGCATTGTATTTTGCCCTGAAGGTGGAAAAGGTAAAAAAGGACAATGATATCCAGTCATACAAGGAGATTGTAGCTTTTACCGAAGGCAAACGTTTGGATGAGATTCAGAAGCAGCGGGAAATCGGTAAGCGTCCGTACCAGAAGGTGATAGCGGCTCTTGGAGGCGGCGTGGTTGCGTTGGTAGTGTGCGGTCTGATGGGGCTTTTGATGAAGCTTTTGTAGCGGTTGCGAAACGCAACGATTCGTTGCGTGACTATTTGCCCATGATACAGTATAGTAGGAACTGCGAAAAGCATAAAAAGAGGAGGAGTATCTATGAGTAATATCGGTAAGACCATTAAGAAGATTCGGGCAGAGAAGGGCATGACCCAGGAGCAGTTGGCAGAGCGTTTGCATGTGACGAGACAGGCGGTGTCCAATTGGGAACAGGGCAAGACCCAGCCGGATGTGGAGACCTTATCCGCTATGGCAGAAGTTTTTGAAATCCCGGTGGAAGAGCTGATTTACGGAAAAGCAATACACAAGGAGTCAAAGGTAGTCATTGAAAAGACCACCGAGAAGGGAATTGATATCGGAGCGGCGGTCGGTGTGGCGCTGGCGGTGGTTTTGTCCTATACAAAGTGGCAGTCCATCGGTTGGGCGATTTTTCACGGATTGTTGAACTGGGTGTATGTGATTTATTATGTGATTCGGTATTAGGGGAAAATAAAAGAGTGTTTATGGTCCCGTCTTCATTTGTTCGGAATGGAGACGGGATTTTTTTGCGAGTTAGACGACAATAGAAAAAGTCTCACTTGACAAATGTATTACTATATAGTAATATTCTATATAGAAAGGAAGTGGAGGCATGGAAACAAAAGGGGGATATCTAATTTCCCGAATCAAACAGGCCGGAACCCGGATTTTTGACCGTATGCTGGCGGCATCGGGAATCGATGAGTTCAACGGCGCCCAGGGCCGGATTTTATATGTGCTTTGGCAGGAGGAAGATATCAGTATCAGCAGTCTGTCGGCGAAAACAAGTCTTGCCAATACCACACTGACCTCCATGCTTGACCGCATGGAGAGCACGGGGCTAATTATCAGGAAGCCGGACCCGGCAGACCGTCGCAGCAGGTTGATTGCACTGACGGAAAAGGCGAAGGCATTGAGAAAAGATTACGAACAGGTGTCGGAGCGAATGAATGAATGTTACTATACCGGGTTTACGGAAGAGGAAATCAAACAATTTGAAGCTTATTTGCAACGCGTACTTACGAACCTTGAAAGGGAGGAATAGCATATGAAAAAAGTATCAGTACCTGCAACCAATGATATTTGTCCGCAGACGCTGTTTGTTTACGGCACGAAGAATGAGGATGGGACACCGGATTTCGGTCTGTTTTGTTGGTTCAGCTATTGTTGGTTTGACCAGCTCGGTGTGATTTGTGCTATCGGAGGAAGTAAAAGAACTTTGGAAAATATCCGGAGAAATAAGGTGTTTTCTGCGAACTTGGTGGTGGAAAGCAATTTGCCGCTTGCGGATTATTTCGGAACAGCAGACGGTCGGGATGCCGATAAAATGGATGCTAAGGTAGAGTGGGAAGAAGGAGCAGTGCTTCCGGTTCCTGTTCTGTGTAGCAGTCCTTTTAACTTTGAACTTGAAGTGGACAAAGAAATTACGACAGGAGAGCGAGATGAAGTCGTTCTTTTGTGCCGTATTCGTAATGTTCTTAAGGATGAGGCGTTGCTGGACACTTCCTTAATTCCGGAAGAAATCTATAAAAAAGTAGCAGCTGTATGTACCAGTGTGGATTGTAATTATTGGGCTTGGGATGGCAGGCATCTCGGAAAGTGGCACGAGAGAGCTAAGGAAATCAAGGCCGATGTAGAAATCGGAGCGGCGGCGCAGGGAAATTAAGTTGAGCGAATCCTCTAACAAGGAGAAGAATTGCAGTCATGTGTAACGGCACATGGCTGTTTTCTATTTGTGTCAGGAATTAGGACGGATATCTGTCACTTAAAACATATTTGATAAGATAAATTATGTACTGAAAAAAAGGATTTGTTATGTTATAATAATTCCGAGGTGAGAAGAAATGGAAAAGATAGTAACAAATAAGGTTAGATGTAAACTATGCAATGAAGTGATAGAAAGTGTACATAGACACGATTTTAAGGTTTGTAGCTGTGGCGCGGTAGCGGTTGACGGAGGAAAAGACTATTTAAGGCGATGCGGAAATCGTGAGGATTGGGAAGAGTTGAGCGAATACGAGAAGGATTCATTTTAGGAGGAAGTAATGAAGAAAAACTATATATTTGCCCTAGTTACCGTCCTCATCTGGGCGACTATGGCTACGATGGTAAAGATATTATTGTCGGATATACCGAATTTGCAGGCACTGGCAATCAGCGGCGAGTTTGCGTTTCTGTTCCTGTTACTTTTGAATATAAAGACCGGCAAGGTAAAAGAAATGAAACGTTATTCGGTCAAGGAGTACGGCGTAATGGCAGGCCTGGGATTCCTTGGTTTGTTCCTGTATTCGGCACTGTACTATTACGGAATCGGGCAGTTAAGCTCCCAGGAAGCATGTATTTTAAATTACTTGTGGCCGATAATGATTGTGCTGTTTTCCTGTCTGATTTTAAAGGAGCGGATGACAGTGATGAAGGGTGTTGCCATGCTGTGTTCGTTCTTAGGTATTGTGATTCTTTCTGTAGGAAAATCAGAGGCGGCAACCGGAAATACCACTTTCGGAATGGTGGCCTGTGTGCTGGCAGCGGCCTGCTACGGGGTGTTCTCGGTATTGAATAAGAAGGCCGACTATGACCAGAACATTACCATGATGGTCATTTGGTTTACGGTGGCGGTTTGTTCCTTAGCGGTGGGACCGTTTACGGAGGAATGGGTACCGATTCGCGGGATGCAATGGCTGGGAATCTTGTGGCTGGGCGTGGTGACGGATGCGGTGGCGTATCTTTTGTGGGCGTTGGCATTAAAGGGCGTAAAGGATACGGCAAAGATAGCCAATTTGGCATACTTGACGCCGTTTTTGTCGGTGTTAATATCAGCAGTATTTCTGAAGGAAAAGATAGAACTGCAAGCTCTGGTGGCATTGATATTGATTGTAGGAGGAATCCTTTTGCAGAATTTGTGTGAGAGGAAGAAGGAGAGAGTTTAAGATGGAGTATTCAATGGAAGAAAGATGTAAATCTATCGTTGCGATGTGTCTGGAGGAAAAAAGTAAAAATCCGATCGAAATATTTAAGAAAATCGCAAGGCAGGATTTTATAAGAATCCACGGACCGGAGCATCACATTTTGGACGGAGCGGCACTTTTGACGGCCTTTTATAATGCCGGAGGAAACATAGAGTTACCGCAGAGTTTGGAAGAATTGGTACGTCGCGGTTTGCAGATGCCGGGGGCGACCTGCGGGCAGTGGGGTGTATGCGGAGCCGTAAGTTCCATGGGATCAGCACTTGCGATTATTGACGGGACAGGGCCATTGTCTACGGACGAAACATGGGGAGAGCATATGAAGTTTACGTCGAAAGCACTGGGAGCTTTGGCGGAAGTAGGCGGTCCGCGGTGTTGTAAAAGAGACGCTTTTTTAGCTTTTTCCGAGGCAATTGATTTTGTGAATGAGAAATACGATGTAACCCTGGAAAAGACAGTGGTAAAATGTGAGTTTAGCGGAAAGAATCAGCAATGTATCGGAACGCGTTGCCCGTATTATAAAAAGAAGATTGCCTTTATCTGCGTACATAATTCCTGCCGCAGCCAGATTGCGGAGGCGTTGGGAAAGAAGTATCTGTCGGATTCCTTTGAATGTTATTCTGCCGGAACGGAAACGAAGCCAAAAATCAATCCGGATGCGGTCCGGCTCATGAAGGAATTGTATGATATCGACATGGAGGAAACCCAGTATTCCAAATTGATAGCAGAGATTCCGACGCCGGATATTGCGATTTCCATGGGCTGTAATGTGAGCTGTCCGTTTATTGGGAGAGACTTCGATGAAAACTGGGGACTGGAAGATCCCACCGGGAAGTCGGACGAGGAGTTTATAGTGGTGATTCGGGAGATTGAAAGAAGGATTCTTCTTATGAAGGAAGAGCGCTAGAAGACGGAAATACATACCGGATGTATGCCGGAGAGAACGGAGGAACCAAAGATGGAAAACAAGAAAAAATTAGAGATTTCATCCTTTACATTACATGTTTTAGCGATGATGTTTATGCTGTGTGACCATCTTTGGGCAACGGTAATACCGGGGAATGATTGGCTGACCTGTGTCGGACGAATTGCATATCCGATTTTTGCATTTATGATTGTGGAAGGGTATTTTCATACCCGTTCCTTAAAAAAATATGTGGGACGGCTGTTTTTATTTGCTCTTATCTCTGAGATACCTTTTAATCTGGTCATGGGAAGCAGACTGTTTTATCCGTTGCATCAAAATGTGTTATGGACCTTTTTAATTGCTGTGTTCCTGATTTGGCTGAACGAATCGGCGAAGAGAAAGGGAAAATTGTGGTTGCGGATTGTTACATGCGTCGGAACCTTGTGTCTGGCATTTGTACTGGGACTGGTGACTTTTGTGGATTATCATTATGCCGGTGTACTGACTGTGCTTGTATTTTATTTCTTCCGGGGACGGAAGTGGTGGCACTTTTTGGGGCAGTCGGTATGCCTTTACTACATCAATGTGGAAGTATTAAGCGGATTATACTATGAGGTTAGCTTGTTTGGACATACATTTTCCGTTGTGCAACAGTCCTTTGCATTACTTGCCCTCATACCGATTTGGCTGTACCGCGGAAAGCAGGGGCTGTATAGCAAGGCAATCAAGTATGTGTATTATGGATTTTATCCGGTACATTTGTTGGTGCTGGGGTTGGTAAGGATGTTGTAGTTTTACAGAGAGGAGTAGAACATGGTACTTTTGGTAGTAGATACACAGAGATTAATTACAAATGAGAAGCTATATCAGTTTTCGTTGTTTGAAAATCGTATTAGAACCTTGATTGTAAAAGCAAGAGAGTATGGCGTCGAAGTAATTTATATTCGCCATGATGACGGGGAAGGTGCCGAACTGACAAAGGGGACGGAAGGCTTTGAGATTTACGATGGATTCAAACCTTTGGATGGTGAGCGGATTTTTGATAAGCTTGTCAATAGTCCTTTCAAAGAATCGGGTTTGCTTGCGTACCTGAAAGAAAAGGACGAAGATACGATTATGGCGGTTGGGTTGCAAACGGACTATTGTATGGATGCTACCGTAAAGTGTGGATTCGAGCACGGATTTCGCATGCTTGTGCCGGAATATACCAATAGTACCTTTGGCAATGCGTTTATGACAGCGGAACAGACCTATCGGTATTACAATGAGTTTATGTGGAAGGGAAGATATGCGGAGTGTATTTCCTTTGAGGAGGCACTTGAGGTGTTGCATTAATTGAAGATATACAGGGATTTCATTGACTTTAGAAATGCCCAATGTTAGAATTATAGGTGAGAACTAGAAATGCGTATTTTAGTGTTTACATTTTGAGAGAGAAGAATGGTGTGTCTGACATGCACTGTATGAGCGATATGTATTTGGCAGAAGAATTGCTGGAGGAATATAGGCTGGCGGAATAACAGTAAGAAGGAATAGGGAGGAGTATTATGACCAAAGTATATTTTGTCCGTCATGCGGAACCGGTACACGCCCACGAGGACGACCGTACCAGACCGCTGACCGCAGAAGGACTTGCGGATAGAAGGATCGTGCTTGAGACGTTAAGGAATAAAGAAATAGATGTATTTTACTGCAGTCCTTACGTCAGAAGTATGGCAACCATTGAAGAGGCAGCGGCCTTTTTTGAAAGGGAAATTCTTACGGATGAGCGTCTTCGGGAGCGGGAGAAAGGAAAAGAGGGTAACTCTTCGGACAATCTTCTGAAAATGCGCTGGGCGGATTTTTCCTTCCATGAAGAGGGCGGCGAGTCCATCGGTATGGTGCAGGAGCGGAATATGGCGGCTCTTCGTGAGATTTTGGCGGCGAATGAGGGAAAGAATATTGTGATCGGTACTCACGGTACGGCACTGAGTTCTATTTTGAATTACTATAATCCGCAATTTAATTGTGATGATTTTCTACGGATTGTGGACTGGATGCCGTATATCATCGAATTGGATTTTGAGGGAACCGAATGTGTTGGGATGAAAGAGCATGCCTATGTGGAAAAGGCCTTTCCGGAGCGTATGGCGTCTTTTAAAAAGTAGGGAGGAGAATGATTTATGTCACAGAAAAGAATTAAAGTAAAACCGGGGAAGACCCAGTCAAAGATGGGATTTTTCATGGGAGTCGGCTTTTGTATTATCGGCTGTGTGGTGGTGATACCGATAGCAGGACTTTTCGGTGTTTTGTGGACCGGAATTGCGGTGGCGATTACCGTAATCAATTATAAGAATGCATTTTCGGAGGAAGGGGTTACGAGTCATGAGATTATTATCGATGAGTCGGAGAATGGTATGGAGTTGAATCGAAACACGACTGGGGATAATGGTCGGACAGAGTCTGCCGGAGAGGACATCGAAGTGAAGTTAAAGAAGTTACATTCCTTATATGAGCAGAGATTGATTACATCGTCGGAGTATGAACAGAAGAGAAAGGAACTGATAGATAAGTTCTAAAGTCATGCATGATTAGGAAAACGAAAAGGAGAAAAGAAAGGCAGATGGAAACCTATTATTATATTGTGGACAGCATCGACGGAGATTATGCGAATTTAAAACGTACAGATATTACAACGGAGGATGTGAAGCTGGTAGCACGTGCACTTCTTCCGGAAGGAATCGATGTAGGAACGAAGCTGAAGTACGAAATGTTCCAGTACGAAATTGTTGAGTAACATAAAATGAAAGTGAGAAGAGAGTAGTTAGTATGGCCAAGGAAAAGACAGTAAAAACAAATGCGATGCGGATTTTGGATTCGCTGAAGATTTCTTACGAAATGCAATCTTATGAGTGTGATGAGTTTGTGGACGGTGTGACTACGGCGGATACGTTGGGACTGGATCACAAGCTGGTATATAAGACGCTGGTGACGGTGGCAAAGAGCAAGCAGTACTATGTGTTTGTCATTCCCATTGAAGCGGAGCTGGATATGAAGGCAGCAGCCAGAGCAGTAAATGAGAAAGCATTGGAAATGATTCCGTTAAAGGAACTAACAAACGTGACAGGCTACATCCGGGGCGGTTGTACTGCCATCGGTATGAAGAAGGCGTTCCCGACGGTGTTGGATGCTTCTGCAGAGGGCTTGCCACATTTGCATGTCAGCGGAGGAAAGCCGGGACTGCAGCTTAAGCTTTCCGTAGAGGATTATTTAAAAGCAAGTAAGGCTAAGGTTGCGGACGTAATCGTAAAGTAGAAAAAGAACTAAAAAGTTGACGGGACCTCTAATGGTTCCGTCTTTTTTTGCCGATATAATAAACAAGGATATTTATGTCGTGCGTTATCGCAGGACATACCACAAAACAAAAGGATTTGGCATAAAAGATAAGGAGGTCTGTTTATGAACGGAATTCACAGATTCGGAGGGTTTCCGAAAAACGTTAACGAAATTTTAACCGGTGGTAACCGCGAGGAGCGTCGTGCTATGGGTAAGGCAAAGCACCCGGGTCATGAGGATGCAGCAATGTATGAGATGTCCGATAAGGCAAAGCATATGGACAAGGATGCATTAAAAGCATACCAGAAGAATGCCGGCGGTATCCATATGGAAGAAAAGAAAAAGGTAGAAGATGAGGTGGAGCTCAGCGAGGCTGCTAAGAACCTTTTGGCTGAGTTAAAGGAGAAGTACGGCGACATTGATTTCTTTGTGGCAGAGTTTTCTACCGACGAGGAAGCGCAGTATTATCACAACCAGTCTACCAAGAAATACAGCTGTGTCATTGATCCGAAGACCCTGGAGGAGATGGCAGCGGACGAAGCGGTAAAGGAAAAGTATGTCGGCATCATCGATACCGCAGACGAGAAGTTTGACCAGGTAAAGGAAGAACTGGGCGAAGACGCGGACCAGATTAAGCGTATGGGCATCACTGTGGATAAAGACGGTGTGGTGACTTACTTTGCGGAGCTGACAAAGCAAACCGTACGGATGCAGGATGACCTTCGTAATCAGCAGAAGGAGCTTCGTGCGGAGAAAAAGGAACGTGCGGAAAAGGCCGAGAAAATGAAGGCCGAACGGGAAGAACGTGCGGAGAAAATGCATGGGAAGAAAGATGATGAGGAAAAGCCGGTAAATCCGAATAAGGTGACCGCAAGTACCATCGAAGAACTGACGGCTAAGCTGAAGAGGCTTTTGGCAGAGCGCGCAACGAATAAAACGGATGACGAAGCCAAGGAAGAGGCAAGGCAGGAAAGACCTCACTTTGATATGACCTTATAAAAGCGGAGAATAAGAATGAGAGAACACATCCTCGTCTGTGGCAAACGTTGCAGGACGGTGGATGTGTTTTTATTTATAAAAAATTGTAAATAATTCATTTCTTAAGAAACGCTTAAGAGTCATTGACGATTTTCTGAAAAAAATGATATAATACGTTTCGATGTATTTTTTGTTTTTTCGAAAAATATCGAGTAAACCGAGAGGGCGGAAGAAATGAGTATCAAAGCAGTATTATTTGACCTTGACGGTACGCTGTTACCGATGGACTATGAAGGTTTTTTGAAATTGTATTTCGGAAATTTGGCAAAGCGTCTGGCGAAGTACGGGTATGACCCGGACGAGCTTGTGAAGAATATCTGGACCGGAACTAAGGCGATGGTGATGAACGATGGTTCTTGTATGAACGAGACGAAGTTCTGGGATGTGTTTGCGGAGATTTATGGTGTTGATGTATTGCAGGACAAGGTGTTGTTCGATGATTTTTACCGGGAGGACTTTATAAAAGCAAAGGAAGCCTGCGGCTTTGAACCGATGGCAAAGGAGACGGTAGATTTGGTAAAAAGCCTTGGAATGAAGACTGCACTTGCCACCAATCCGATTTTCCCGATGATTGCAACAAGACAGAGGATTGCATGGGCAGGCCTTGATGCGGGAGATTTTGAGCTTTGTACCACCTACGAGAATATCGGTGTCAGCAAGCCTAACCCGGCGTATTATACGGAGATTGCAAAGCGCTTAAACGTGGCGACCGAGGAGTGTCTTATGGTAGGCAATGATGTGACCGAGGATATGGCGGCAGTAAAGGCAGGGATGAAGGTATTTTTGCTGACGGACTGCTTGTTAAATAAAAATAATGAGAATATTTCTGAGTATCCGCAAGGCGGATTCCGGGAATTGCAGGATTTTTTTAAAATGTTATAATGTGGTGCTTGCCATAAGTTGTGAAGATATGGTAGTATAGTACTTGAAGAGAGAACGAATTACAAAGGAGCTTGGATTGTAGGTATTTGATACAGTTTAAGAGGGAGGAACAAAATGGAGATTTTAGGATGTTTATTGATCGGATATCTGATCGGAGCCTTTAGTCCGTCGTATATCATCGGTATGATGAACGGCTATGATATCCGAAAGAAGGGATCCGGAAATGCCGGAGCATCAAACGTTATTATTTTAAAGGGAAAGAAAATCGGAGCTTTTTGTGCGATACTTGATATTGCTAAGGCTTGTCTTGCTGTGTGGATTACCGGGAAGTTGTTTCCGGAGTTTCGGTATGCGTTTCCGATTACGGGCACGGCATGTATTTTAGGACATATTTTTCCGTTCTATTTAAAATTCCGCGGCGGGAAGGGGCTGGCGTGTCTCGGCGGCGTAGTCCTTATGACAGATGTACGTTTGTTTTTGCTGATGATTTCGATCGAACTTGTCGTGGTTCTGATTGTTAATTATCTTTGTGTAGTACCGATGTCCGCGTCTGTAGCATATGCATTGATTTACGGAGCAATGAATCAGGATATTCTTGCCGCTGGTATTTTTATGATTGCGGCGGTGGTGATGTTGTATAAACATATGGACAACATACAGCGTATTAAGAACGGTACGGAAGTACATTTCAGTTATCTTTGGAATAAGGACAAGGAGATTGAACGTATCAAGGAAAACGGTGCGGTGGAAGGAAAGTAAAAGAAGCAAAGGGCTGTCGCTTAGCGGCAGCCTTTCTTGTTAAGGGACAAAGGCCTGATTATCGACAAAAGGTGGCTACCGAAAATTGGCAGCAACTTTGCGGATAAAAAAGATACGGATTACCACTTGACAAATGCATAGACTGTGCATATACTGTATATATAGACATATACAGTTAAGGCTAAGGAACATATACTGTACAAGATGACATCACGTCGCATAATCGGCAGCTTTAGGGCGGGAAGAAGGAGATTGGTATGGGTACGGTTTTAGAGGTTAAGATTCCCCGTTTACAGAGGGAAGGATTTGCGTTAAAAGAGATTGACTTTTCTGTGGAAGCAGGATATCTGACGGCGCTTTTAGGTGTGAACGGTGCCGGTAAGACCACGCTTTTGTCGGTGATTTCCGGGCTGTTACCGCTGCCGGAGGGAGCGGAAGTGGTTATTGGAGGATATTCTCTTACGGAGAACGAGCGGGAAGCGAAGGAATGTATGGGCTTTGTGTTTGATGAGTCTCCTTTTGATGAAGGAATGTCTCCGCTTTTGACAGGGCAGATGTATGGTCCGTATTACCGAAATTGGGATATGGAGAAGTATCTAGCTTTCTTGGAACGTTTTGAGGTGCCGAAAAAGAGAAGCATCCGCAAGCTGTCCAAGGGTATGAAGATGAAGTTTCAGTTGGCCTTTGCGTTATCTCACGGCGCCACGTTTCTTATTATGGATGAACCGGCGGCGTCCTTGGACCCGGTGTTCCGAGATGAGTTTATGGAAGTGTTGAGCGAGATTCTGGAAGGTGAGGATTGCGGAATTTTACTGTCCTCCCAGCTGGTTTCGG
The DNA here is from genome assembly GCA_964545045.1 of uncultured Lachnospiraceae bacterium. Taxonomy (GTDB): domain Bacteria; phylum Bacillota; class Clostridia; order Lachnospirales; family Lachnospiraceae; genus SIG307. The sequence continues at coordinate 69,032 of CAZJEN010000001.1, forward strand.
AGCTGGAGGCGAAGGCGGACTACACCATGATGCTGCACCGGGGTGAGCAGATGTTTTGTGACAGTACGGAGAATATTTTGGACAAGTTTTTATTGGTACGGGGCAGATATGAGTTGTTCCCGTATATGAAGAGCCGTATCCTGGGCGAGCGGTTGTCGGAGTATACGGCAGAAGGGTTGATTAAAAATGACGGAGATCCGGTGCGTTTGGATTTAGAATGCGTCCGTCCGACCATGGAGGATTTGATGTATTACATAAAGCAGGGTGTGGTAAAGAAAGGGATGGTGTAACATGGAGAAAGGAAGAACTGCCGGGAGTTATTTCCTGTTTTTGGTGCGGGAAGGACTGTTTCGACTGAAAAGAGAATTGTGGGGCTGGCGAGGAATTGCGGCTGCATTTATTGTGTTTTATCTTGTGATTGATTTGTTGGGCGCTATGGATTCGGACCGCAGCACTATGGGTCAGGGAATGGCTGTGATATGGATGGTAGTTCTGTTTCCGCCTCGTATGGGTAAACTGCTGTATTTGCTGCCGTTTTCCAAGAAGGAAAGAATCCGTTACTTGTTAATGTATTTGGTTACGTATCTGGTGTTTCAGATATTTGTTTACGTGCTGATCGGTGCGGGAGCGTGTATGATATCCGAGTATTCCTACTTGGAATGGTTAAAATTCTTTTGGTTTGCTACGTTTCCATTTTTGATAATGTACAGCGGAATTACGGTATATACGGTAGCGGTGCAAAAGGAGCCGAAGGATTCTTATTCCTGGGTGACACCGTTTTATTGCGCCGAAGAAACCTTTCCGGACATGGATCAAAGATTCGGAATGAGCAGAGAAGAGAAAAACGAGAAGAGGCTTCAAAAGAAGAAATATAGTGAACTGACTGAGGAGGAACGAGGAACTAGAAAGAAAGAGCTTTGGCTGAGTATAATTACCGCAATCGGTGTAATTGTGGCGGCATTCCAGGTCTACATTTGTCCGGTGTTTATGATGGAATTTTGGTCAAAGTCTCTGCTGTTTTGGGTGGGAGCAATACTCTCATATGTTTGTGCGATTGCGGTTGTATGGACATACTGGGATCGTGCATGGGAGCAAATTAATAAAAAAGGAAGTACCGGAAAGGAGGAGAGCGTATGCAATTCGTAGTTTCGGGGCAATCCACATTGCCGATTTATGAGCAGATTATCGGGCAGGTGAAGACTGCCATTGTAGCGGGAGATATTAAGCCGGGAGATATGCTTCCATCCATCCGTGCGCTGGCAAAGGATTTGCAAATCAGCGTAATTACCACGAAGCGTGCCTATGAGGAGCTGGAAAAGGAAGGATTGATTTATTCTGTTTCCGGAAAAGGCTTTTATGTATGCGAACAGAATACGGATCTGCTCAGGGAGAAGAAGCTTGCTATGGCGGAGCGTCATATGCTTGATTGTATCAAGGAGTGTCGCGAGGCCGGTATGGAGCGGGACGATATTATGGAAATGGTGGAAGTGTTGTTGGATTCGGAATAATACAGACAGGGGGATTTTGTTTTGCAGCAGCAGACAGAAATCGAAACGAATAGATTGTCAGAAGAGAAAGAAGAAAATAGGCTTTCGCGTCCTGCGCTGAAGGTACAGGGACTTACGAAATCTTTCTTTCATTTCGGAGAAGGAAAGTTTTCTGTTAAGGATGTTTCTTTTACCTTGGAAAGAGGTTATATGTTGGGCTTAATCGGCAGAAACGGTGCGGGAAAATCCACGTTGCTCCGCTTGATTCTGCAGAATTTGCCGAGAAAGCACGGTACTATGGAGATTGCCGGATATGATGTGGCAACCCATGCAGCGGAGGCAAAGAGGCTGGTGGGCTATGTGGGAGAGGATTTTTACTTTCTTCCGAAGGAGTCCCTCAGGGAAAACGGAAAGATTTTAGGCGCGTTCTATCCGGAGTTTGATATGGAACGCTATTTGTCGTTTCTTAGTCGTTTTGAGGTGGGAGCGGATAAGCTTGGAAGCCAGCTTTCCAAGGGTGAGACCACGAAGGCACAGCTTGCCTTTGCATTGGCCCATAGGCCGGAACTTTTGCTTCTTGACGAACCGACAGGCGGTCTTGATCCGGTGGTACGTAGAGAATTTTTGTATGTATTACAGTCGGAGCTTGTGGATGAGCGGATGAGCATTATTTTTTCTACCCACATTACAGAGGATTTGGACAAAGTGGCAGATTACGTTGCCATGATGGAGAAGGGGCGTCTTTTGTTCTATGAGACCAAGGAGGAACTTTTGGAACGTCTGGTAGGGGAAAACGGAGAACGCCTTTCCTTGAAGCAACTGATGGTAAAGCTTTGCAGAGAGGGGGAGAAGAAATGATACAGCTTTTAAAAGCGGAATTCGGACTTTGCAGAAAGAACCGAGCGAATTTTATTATCGGTGCCTGTTTGCTATTTGTATATTGCCTATTGCTGATGTTTTCCGGTGTGGGTGGCGTGAAGTATGCCGCCTCCGTATCATTGATCGGATTTGTGGTTGTGGCATTCTTTCTGATTCCTTGGTTTTTCAGCCCGTCCTCTTTTTTCAGAATCGAAAGAAGATTTGCGTTTCTGCGGAACACATGGCATTGATGTTAGGAGAGAGCAAGCGGACTTTTGTGAAGACGAAAATAATAATTTGTGTTTTGCATTGCGTTGGCATTGCGTGTGTGATTGCGCTGATGCAGATTCCGGCATGTTTGATAGCCGGTGAGCAATATTCGTTATCGGTGTTTTGGACCGAAATAGTGGCAGTGCTTGGATTTTCTCTTTTGTCCATGGTGATATTGTTTCTGTGTCCTAGTCATAAGTTGACAATCGGTTTTCCTGCCTGGAGCGGATTCTGTGGAGGTATCGCAGGCGGTATTCTTGGAGATATGCAGGATTTTGAGGATGTAAAGGAAGTAGTGAATCTGTTTGAGGGAGTGGCGATTTTCGGAGGAGCAGCCTTTTTTCTTGCGGTGCTGTACCGCTATATCAAAACCGTTCGCGAGGAGCGAAGAGGACTACCAAAGAAACCGACAGCCGGAGAGGAGTAATTGTTATGCAAATACTGGTAAGTGCGTGTTTACTCGGTGTGAATTGTCGCTACAACGGAGTGCCGAAGGGAGATGCGACGGTAAAGGAACTGTTGAACCGGGAGGATATTACTCTGATTCCGGTATGTCCAGAGCAGCTTGGAGGACTTTCTACACCGCGTACACCTTCGGAGAGAAGGGGAGAGACGGTGGTCTCTTCGGAGGGGGAGGACCGTACGGTCGCGTTTTATCGAGGAGCGGAAGAGACACTTCGAATTGCGAAACTATATGGATGTGAGGCGGCGCTATTAAAGGAACGTTCACCGTCCTGCGGAAACAAAGAGGTCTATGACGGCGATTTTTCCGGAACTTTGGTGCCGGGAGAAGGAGTGACCGTGGAGTTGCTACGGAAAAACGGAGTGAAAGTGTTTGGTGAAAGTGAGATAGAAGTATTTTTAGAGTATATAAGGAGGGGATAAGATGGAGTGTCCGTATTGTAAACAGGAGATGAAGCGAGGCTATTTAAAAGGGGATGGAAGACAGAAGGTTCGTTGGCATGAAGAAGGAAAGAAAATTGCCTTAGTAGACAAAATAGTCGGAGCAGGGGTATTGGAAGTGACAGAGTATGGCTTTGGAACTTTTAAAATCTTTGGTGCGTATTGTGAAAGCTGTAAGAAGTTGATTATTGATACAGGAATAGAGGAGTAAACATAAGAGGGCAGAAAGGGGAAAACAGATGAAGAATAAAAAGCATTTATTGTAGGGTGCATCAGTCTTATTGTAGTTGTGGTGACTATGCTGACACTTTTGATTGTAGCTGCAAGGTTATATAGCACAGAGAAGAAAGAAAAAAAGGAAGAGTAGAAATGGGAGAAAAAAGACCATACCTGTTCTATTATGAAAGGTATCGGTCTTTTTGTACATTTAACGATATAAGTTCTGTGGCATTGCATTTATTTCAGTATCAAACTCTGTACCACAAACAACACAGCCATAAATCCGAAGTTGATTGCAGTGAACATGATAATATATTTCTTTGTTTGTTCCGGATTATGCTTCTTGTATTCGGAGAAGGTGATCAGGCTTGCAAGGGAAGCGATGAGGGTACCAAGTCCGCCGATATTCACTGCCGGAAGCAGGCTTGCGTAATCTGTCGTAAAGTGGGACAGAAGCACTGCGCTCGGTACGTTACTGATGCACTGGCAGGAAAGAATACCGAACAGTAAAGTATTAACCGGCAAAAGTCCGGAGAAGAACTGGCTCACCGCCGGGATACGTGCCAAATTTCCGCTGAATACGAAAAAGGCACAGAAGGTGGCAAGGAGCGGGTAGTTAACTTCCTTAATGGACTGTTTATCCATAAACAGCAATATCACCGTAATCACAAGAGTACCGATGAGATACGGAATGACGCGGAATACTATTAAAATGCTGGCTACAAACAGAACGGAGTAAATTATGGTTCTTCCTAACGGAAGGTGAAACTCTTCGTCATTTTTTAAGGTCAGCGGCGCCGGTTTTACAAACAGGCAGATGCCGATAATGAGCAAGGTTGCAGTCAAAAAGGACGGTAACATAATCTGTACAAACTCACCGGTTCCGATATTGAAATAGGAGTACAGGTAGAGATTCTGCGGGTTTCCGAACGGGGTAACCATACCGCCGAGGTTCGCTGCAATGTTCTGCATAATAAAGGTAAAGGCCATGGCCTTTTTGTTGTCGGTACTGTTCAAGACAAAGTAACCCAGCGGCAAAAACGTAAGCAGTGCCATATCGTTTGCCAACAGCATGGAGCCTACGAAGGTAATCATCACAAGACCCAGTGTGGCATTCCGCAGAGTGTGAAGTTTGATAACGATGGTCTTGCTGATAACCTCAAACAGGTGGATGTGGGAAAAAGCCGCCACTACTGCAAGGGTGCAAAATAAGGTTGCAAGGGTACGTAAATCAAAGTATTCTAGGTATGCCTTATCCGGCGGAACCAGGATACAGGTAAATGCCATGGCAACAAGAGCAATACAAAGCACTGCCTGCTTTTTTACAAAAACGGTGGCCGGTACAAATAAACGGTCATTTAATAAATCCCAAAAAGATTTCAGGTTTCTATGTATGTTGGGTCTGGTATTCAGAGATGCAGATCTCATAGTAATTCCCTCGCAGTGTTCATGATTTCGAGTACATTTTATTTGTTACCCAGGTTAAAATGCACACACAAATTCGATTTTAGCAGAAATTCTGAAAATTGCAAGAGGGAAGTTGCGGGGAAGGCGTAAAGTTTTTGATAAGAAATATGAGTGGGAGAAGGAAAAGAAAAGGAAGTCACCTACGGAAAGGCGACTTCCTTGATAATCTTGGATAAGCTTAAATTACTCCTCAAAATCAGCATCGGAAGCAGCATTCGGGATGTAGTCATCCTCGAAAAGCTCTTCGAATTCATCTTCTAACTCCATGTCTTCTACGTAAACCGGATTCAAATAACGGTATACCGCGTAAGCAATGAGTGCGATGGCAGCAACTGCACCGATAATAGCAAAAACATAAAGGGCAGTATTCTTCTTTTCGATTTCTTCTTCTTTCTTTAAATGAAGTAACTCAGCAAGCTTTGCGTTGCTGGAAACCAATTCTTCTAACTTTTTCATGGTATTGGTCATAGCGAATCCATCCTTTCCTATTGTGAAAATAATATACGTTTACTCTTTGTATTTAGTTAGAGTATACCATAGCGTTACAAAAATTACTAGAAAAATTTTCTAAAATCAGCACTTTTTTAAGTTTGCAAAGGAGGCCAACAATTTCTTGACACCGTAGGTATCGAATAAAACCGTGACTTCGAAGTCTCTGCCGCCGTTTACTATGTTGGTAACGGTACCGACGCCAAATTTGATGTGACGTACCTTGTCACCTACGGCATAATCCAAGGAGCCGGACGGACCGGAGCCGAAGTTCTTTGCCGGAGCGGCCGGTGTAGAAGCGTACGGCATCGCTGCCGGGCGCGGTTTCGGTTTTTCGAAGTCGAAGTCTCCTGCTGCGTTACTGTAGGAAGACGATTTCCTCGGAACCGGAATGCTGGCGCCGGACATAGTGCGAATCGGACTGCCTCCGAAGGCACCGCTGTTTCGGAAGGTATTCTGAGAGCCCACCTGTTCCATTTTCAGCAAGTAACGCGGAATTTCCTTAATAAATCGTGAGGTTGGATTGTACTGGGTTTCGCCTCTTGCCATACGGGCAGAAGCAGAACTTAAATGAAGTTCCTTCATGGCACGGGTAATGCCTACATAGCAAAGACGACGTTCTTCCTCGATTTCTTCTTCCGGCTTTTCCGCATTGATGGAAGAATAGCTCGGAAACAGACCGTCCTCCATGCCGCATAAGTATACATACGGGAATTCCAGACCCTTTGCGGCATGTAAGGTCATCAGAACTACCATATCTGTAGACTCATCTAATGTATCGATGTCTGCCACAAGAGCTACTTCCTCCAAAAATCCGCTTAAGGTCGGTTCGTCGGCGGTCTGTTCGTAGAGAACCGCTTTGTTAATCAGTTCGTCTACATTTGCCAGACGTTCAGCTGCTTCTTCTTCGTCTGCAGCGGAGGTTTTGATTTCCTCGGTAAGACCGGTGCCCTCCATGATTTCCTCAATCAAATCCTTTAAGGTGTAGGCCGCGGAAATCGGTTTGCTCCGCAGGGCTTCGATAAAGGCCACAAAGGAGGTGAGCTTGCCGCATGCACGGGCTACGGACGGGATAAACTCCGCATGGCACAGTGCCTCGTAGAAAGTCATGCCGTTGGCTTCCGCGAAATCATCCAGGCGGTCCACGGTGGTAAGGCCGATGCCTCGTTTCGGAACATTGATGATACGCTTTACCGCTAAGTTGTCGAGTGCATTGTCAATGGTTTTTAAGTATGCCAAAAGGTCCTTGATTTCCTTACGCTGGTAGAAGTTGATACTACCGATGACGCGGTACGGAATGTTTCTGGCGATAAGTTTTTCTTCAAACACACGGGACTGGGCATTGGTGCGGTATAAAATCGCAAAGTCCTTATAAGCGGCGCCCTTTTCGTCCGCACAGTCACGGATGCCCTGGGCAACTCCTTCGGCTTCCGCATAGTCCGTTGGGTACTGGGTAAAGAATACCGGAGAGCCTTCCTCGTTTTCGGTCCAAAGGGACTTGTCCTTTCTGCCGATGTTATGATGAATGACCTCGTTTGCCGCAGATAAAATATTCTGGGTGGAGCGGTAGTTTTGTTCCAAACGGATAACATGGGCATTCGGGTAAATCTTTTCGAAGTTTAAAATGTTCTGGATGTTGGCACCGCGGAACTTATAAATGGACTGGTCATCGTCACCAACGACACATAAATTCTGCTCCAATTGTCCGTATTCATTGGTGTAGTTCGCCAAAAGGGAAATGAGACGGAATTGGGCGGTGTTGGTATCCTGGTACTCGTCCACCATGATATAACGGAAGCGGCGGCGATAGTAGTCCAGTACCTCCGGATTGGTCTGGAACAACTCCACTGTTTTCATAATCAAATCATCAAAATCCAAAGCATTGCTGGCTTTTAACCGCTTTTGATACTCGGTGTATACGCGGGAAAAGTTCTTTTTGGAGAAGTCCATGTTTGCCCGCATAGCATACTCTTCCGGGGAAATCAGCTCGTCCTTTGCAGAGGAAATAGCGGACAAAAAAGTACGTTCCTTTACATTCTTGGTATCGATATTTAAGGATTTACAGATGTCCCGGACCAGAGTCTTCTGATCGTCGGAATCGTAAATGGTAAAGTTACGGCTGTAGCCTAAGGACTCGATAAAACGGCGTAAAATCCGTACGCAGGTGGAATGGAAGGTGCTGACCCAAATGTTTTCCGCGCCGTAGCTGACGATTTTGTCCACACGTTCTCTCATTTCTTTTGCTGCCTTATTGGTGAAGGTAATGGCGAGAATCTGGAAGGGACTGACGCCCTGTTCTTCGATTAAATAAGCGATACGGTGGGTCAGAACTCTGGTTTTTCCGGAGCCTGCTCCCGCCAAGATTAAAAGCGGTCCTTTGTCAAAAAAAACAGCTTCCCGCTGCATTGGATTTAAGGTGTCGTATATACTCATAAATGCCTCGTTTCTTGAAAAATATGTATGAATCATGCCTGAGTAACAGTATACCATACCCGGGGAAAAAAAGAAAGTACTTGCAACGTGGTTTCGAATACTATATAATATAGAGAGGAAGAGAAGGAGGGTGTAGGTATGGCTTGGGAAGACAGTGAAGAATTGCGTGAGCTTCTTAACAGATTAAAGGAGATTTCCTATGTACAGCCGGATGAGCTGCCGAACATTGATTTATATATGGATCAGGTGACGACCTTTATGGACCGCCATCTGGCTTCCTCGAAACGTTATGACGAGGACAAGTTGTTGACTAAGACCATGATTAACAACTATACGAAGAATGAGCTTTTACCTTCTCCGAATAAGAAAAAGTATTCGAAGGATCATATGTATCTCCTGATTTTGATATATTATTTAAAGGGAGTGTTGTCCATTACGGATATTCAGGCGATATTAAAGCCCTTGAACGAGAAGTTTTTTGATGGTGCGGGGGAAGTACCGTTTGAAAAGATTTATGAGGAGATTTTTGCGATTCAGAAGGCGCAGTCCGATGTGGTGGCGAAGGATCTTGCCAGAAAGTGGAAGGCGGTACAGGGGACCTACGGTGAGGTTAAGAAAAAAGATCAGCAGGATTTTTTGCGGAAGCTTTCTTTGATTTGTATGCTGAGTTTTGATGTGTATATGAAGAAGCAGATTATTGAGCAGATTATTGATAAGGAGTTTGCTCCGCATGCGGCTGAACCGGCAGAGAAGGAAGAAAAGCAGGAGAAAGCAAAGAAAAAGGAAGAGAAAGCCGAAAGAAAAGAAGAGAAAAAGTCGGAGAAGAAGTCCGACGAGAAAAAGAAATAGAAATGAAATACAGATGGATTACAAAAACAGTGTCGCAGAACCGATAGGGAATGCGACACTGTTTGTTTATGGATTCTTATTTGTCATCGGAAGTGACATCGAACGGTACGGAAGGAACACGTTCGAATACCATGTCGTATCCGTCGTTTCCGTAGTTTAAGGATCGGTTGACACGGCTGATGGTTGCGGTGGATGCACCGGTTCTTTCTGCGATTTCCAAGTAGGTCTTGTGGGAACGAAGCATAGCTGCCACCTCAAAACGCTGGGAAAGGGAAAGTAACTCATTGATGGTACATACATCTTCAAAGAAAGTATAGCACTCTTCTCTGTCCTTAAGAGAGAGAATTGCATCAAATAAATAGTCTACCGCAGGTGTTCTGATTGTTTTACTCATATGAGATAAACCTCCTTTGTATTGGAAAGTAATTTCATTTCTTGCAGTGATATTTTACCACGACAAAGAATTGAAGTAAAGTCTTTTTTTATATTTTGTGAAAATTTTTTTCGGGTGAGTGGATTTTTGCCGAAAAAAAGCCGGGAAAGTTTTTATTTTTTGTAGTAGAAATTATGAAAAAAATGTGATATTATGTAATGATAGTGGGCTTCGTTGGGGGAGTGTTGGGATATTTTGGAAGGAATGCGGATGGTAATATGTACGAGATTATTAGAAAAGAACAATTAAGTGATGCCATTGTAAAGATGGAAGTGAAGGCAGAGCGGGTAGCGAAATCCTGTTTGCCGGGACAGTTTGTAATCGTGAAAATAGATGATCGGGGCGAGCGTATTCCGCTTACGATATGTGATTATTCCAGAGAAAAGGGTACTGTTACGATTGTGTTTCAGATTGTGGGAGCATCTACTTATCGTATGGCTGCTTTGGAACAGGGAGAGTTTTTCCGGGACTTTGTAGGACCGTTGGGGAATTACTGCGAGTGGATTGACGAGCCTGCAGAAGAGTTAAAGAAGAAAAAGATTCTGTTTGTGGCAGGCGGTGTGGGAACGGCTCCGGTGTATCCGCAGGTGAAATGGTTGCATGAGAACGGGATTTCTGCGGATTGTATTATCGGTGCCAGAAATCAGAGCCTTGTGATTTTAGAGGACGAGATGAGAGCGGTTGCGGAGAACCTTTACGTGACCACCGACGACGGTTCTTACGGCATGAAGGGTAATGTTAACGACTGCATTAAGAAGCTGGTGCAGGAGGAGAATAAATCTTATGACCTGGTGGTTGCCATCGGACCGCTTATTATGATGAAGTTTGTAAGCCTTTTAACCAAGGAACTGGGGATTACGACCATCGTGAGTCTGAACCCGATTATGGTGGACGGTACCGGTATGTGTGGTGCATGTCGTGTGGCAGTAGGTGATGAGATAAAGTTTGCCTGCGTGGACGGTCCGGAGTTTGACGGTCATCTGGTGGATTTTGACCAGGCCATGAAGCGTCAGCAGATGTACAAGACGGAAGAGGGACGCAGATATTTAAAGGAAAAAGAGGGCGCGACCCATCACGGTGGTTGCGGTCATTGTGAATAATTGCGAAGAGTTTAGGAGAGATAAGATGGATGTGTTAAAACGTGTTCCGGTGCGTGAGCAGGATGCGGCGGAACGTGCTCATAATTTCAATGAGGTATGTCTCGGTTATTCCATGGAAGAGGCAAAGGCTGAGGCAGACCGTTGCTTAAAGTGTAAAAATCCGAAGTGTCAGACCGGATGCCCGGTAAATATCGATATTCCGCGTTTTATCGGAAAGGTAAGCGAGGGAGATGTAGAAGGCGCTTATCATGTGATTTCGGAGTATTCTGCACTTCCGGCAGTGTGCGGTCGTGTTTGTCCGCAGGAGTCCCAGTGTGAAGCGAAGTGTATCCGCGGCATTAAGGGAGAGGCTATTTCCATCGGTAAGTTGGAACGCTTTGTGGCGGATTATGCCAGAGAGCATGAGCTTCGTCCGGTAGTACAGGCGGAAAAGAAGAATAAAAAGGTAGCAGTCATCGGTTCCGGTCCGGCAGGCCTTACCTGTGCGGGAGATTTGGCAAAGAACGGTTACGATGTAACAATTTTTGAGGCGCTTCACGAGCCGGGCGGTGTGCTGGTTTACGGGATTCCGGAGTTCCGTCTGCCGAAGGATACGGTAGTTAAGAGCGAGATTGAGAATGTAAAAGCGTTAGGCGTTAAGATAGAGACCAATGTGGTTATCGGAAAGTCCGTGACCGTTGACGAGCTTTTGACGGAAGAGGGCTTTTCTGCGGTATTCGTAGGTTCCGGTGCGGGGCTTCCGAAGTTTATGGGAATTCCGGGAGAGAATGCCAACGGCGTATTTTCTGCCAATGAGTATTTGACACGTAACAATCTGATGAAGGCATTTACGGATGACCATGATACACCGATTGCAGCAGGGAAGAAGGTTGCGGTTGTCGGTGGCGGCAACGTGGCTATGGACGCGGCACGTACGGCACTTCGTCTCGGTGCGGAGGTATATATTGTATACCGCCGTGGTGAGGAGGAACTTCCGGCCCGTGTGGAAGAGGTACATCACGCGAAGGAAGAGGGCGTTATATTCAAGCTGTTGACCAATCCGAAGGAAATCCTGGTGGATGAAAACGGTTGGGTAAAGGGCATGCGTTGCGTACAGATGGAGCTTGGTGAGCCGGATGCTTCCGGACGTCGCCAGCCGGTAGAAATGCCGGGCTCCGAGTTTGAACTGGAACTGGATACGGTAATTATGTCTTTGGGCACCAGTCCGAATCCGCTCATTGTTTCTACGACCAAGGGATTGGAAGCAAATCGGAGAGGCTGTATTGTGGCAACGGAAGAGAACGGTTGCACCAGCAAGGAAGGAGTATTTGCAGGTGGCGATGCGGTAACAGGTGCGGCAACGGTAATTCTGGCAATGGGGGCAGGAAAAACAGCGGCAAAGGGAATCGATGCCTACCTTTCCGGAAAAGAATAAAAGCATACGAACTTAACAAAATAATAAAATACAAATCGGAAAGCAGTCGGAAGCCTTGAAAACAGAGGGATTCGGCTGCTTTTCCTATTTGTTTTACGTAGGCAGATTGCATAAAGAATGTGGGACAAGTTTGTGAACTATTCCGTATTGCATTATGAATTTGGGTTTGCTAAAATTAAATCACAGATATCTTAATAAATTCGAATTTCAAATATCTTTATTCTGTATCGGAATACATTCCATGGAACGATTACTGCTGTTATGTTTTATTACGTAGTCAGAAACGTAGGATTGGAGAGGAAATTGCAAAAAAAACAAGAAGAAACGAAGATGGATCGTAAGCGATTTACAGAGGTGTTATGTGAGATTATTCTTGCGACTCTGGGGGAAGAGTATCATACCGAATTATCCGTGATCCGGAAAAATAACGGAGTGATGAAAGAAGTTCTATATGTTCGGAAAAAGGAAAGTGAGTGTATGCCTTGCTTTTATGCGGATGAATTGTATGAGTCCTATTGTAACGGAGAAAATGAGGTGGGACTGGCAGAACATATGGTAAATATCGTCTTGAACGAATGTGAGGTTGTCAGGCGGGAAGTGCAGAAATACCTGACAAAGGAATGGATATCGGAACACCTTTTTCTGCGTTTGGTGCAAATTGAGAAAAACAGAGGTATATATTGTATACCGCCGTGGTGAGGAGGAACTTCCGGCCCGTGTGGAAGAGGTACATCACGCGAAGGAAGAGGGCGTTATATTCAAGCTGTTGACCAATCCGAAGGAAATCCTGGTGGATGAAAACGGTTGGGTAAAGGGCATGCGTTGCGTACAGATGGAGCTTGGTGAGCCGGATGCTTCCGGACGTCGCCAGCCGGTAGAAATGCCGGGCTCCGAGTTTGAACTGGAACTGGATACGGTAATTATGTCTTTGGGCACCAGTCCGAATCCGCTCATTGTTTCTACGACCAAGGGATTGGAAGCAAATCGGAGAGGCTGTATTGTGGCAACGGAAGAGAACGGTTGCACCAGCAAGGAAGGAGTATTTGCAGGTGGCGATGCGGTAACAGGTGCGGCAACGGTAATTCTGGCAATGGGGGCAGGAAAAACAGCGGCAAAGGGAATCGATGCCTACCTTTCCGGAAAAGAATAAAAGCATACGAACTTAACAAAATAATAAAATACAAATCGGAAAGCAGTCGGAAGCCTTGAAAACAGAGGGATTCGGCTGCTTTTCCTATTTGTTTTACGTAGGCAGATTGCATAAAGAATGTGGGACAAGTTTGTGAACTATTCCGTATTGCATTATGAATTTGGGTTTGCTAAAATTAAATCACAGATATCTTAATAAATTCGAATTTCAAATATCTTTATTCTGTATCGGAATACATTCCATGGAACGATTACTGCTGTTATGTTTTATTACGTAGTCAGAAACGTAGGATTGGAGAGGAAATTGCAAAAAAAACAAGAAGAAACGAAGATGGATCGTAAGCGATTTACAGAGGTGTTATGTGAGATTATTCTTGCGACTCTGGGGGAAGAGTATCATACCGAATTATCCGTGATCCGGAAAAATAACGGAGTGATGAAAGAAGTTCTATATGTTCGGAAAAAGGAAAGTGAGTGTATGCCTTGCTTTTATGCGGATGAATTGTATGAGTCCTATTGTAACGGAGAAAATGAGGTGGGACTGGCAGAACATATGGTAAATATCGTCTTGAACGAATGTGAGGTTGTCAGGCGGGAAGTGCAGAAATACCTGACAAAGGAATGGATATCGGAACACCTTTTTCTGCGTTTGGTGCAAATTGAGAAAAACAGAGAATGGTTGGAGAATGCGGTATATGTGACTTATCTTGATTTGGCGGCAGTGGTGTATGTGCTGACAGAGGATGATGAGACCGGTGTGAAGAGCTTTCTCTTGCCGAAGCGTGAATGGGATATGTTGGGGGTAGGAACACCTGAAGAATACTTTACCAAGCTTGTGGAAAATACCGCACGCTTATTTCCGGATAAGCTGTGGGGGATAGAAACAATCACGGAGGAGGATGAAGAGGCGCGATACAATGTCTACAAATTGGCAGAGGCATCAGGGGAAGTAATGTGTGACGACCGTTTGTATGTGCTGTCGAATCACAGAAAGATTAACGGTGCGGCGGCAATGCTGTATCCGAAGCTTTTAGAAAAAATATATAAAGGATTTTCGGGAAACTTTTTTGTGATTCCCAGCAGTGTTCATGAGGTACTGCTGATAAAGGAGACGGAAGAGGAGGAGGAAGAGTTTTTGAATCGTATGGTCAGGGAGGTAAATGAGAGTCAGGTGGAACCGGAGGAGGTATTATCCGATCATGTGTATTATTATTCGGTTGAAAGAGGATTGTGTATAAGCAGGGAGATATCGTAGTTGCAAGCTGACCACTGTATAGAAGATTTATAGAAAAGCGGCACCTATCGTGTTGTACGCGATAGGTGCCGGAATATACGGGATTATTCGTCGGCGGATGCGTTGGATAACAGTAATTGATAGAAATCCTTTAGGTCATCGTCCGATAATAAGGCTTCCTGCATCTTTTCGTTGGTTTCTTTTGCGAGAGCCTGAATTTCGTCACTTTGGATAACTGCCGCGCAATAGGCGTCCGTATCCAATGCAGTTATACCCAAATATACGGAAGGGATTCCGGTGCTCGGGTTCAAAGAAATGTAATAGGACTCCATGCAAGGTGCAGGGGTATCCGAAAATACGATTTTTTCTTTGTGTGTTACAAATACGATATAATCAAACTCATTGATGCCCGGATATAAGAGAAATTCGTAATCCGAAAAGGATTCCGTAACGGAATATCTGGAAGCAATATAGTCCAGATTTAAATAATCGGAATCGGTAACACATTGCTTCAGCAACGTCTCGTTCACGGTCAGACAAGCAGTGTGATAACGGCGGATGAGGGAGCTGATAGCAAGCTCCAGTACGTTTTCGGACCGACGGGCTTCCGCAAAAGCAGACATTGTCTTTGAAGAAAGCGGTACGGTCTGAATCCGGAAGGTGCCGTCAGCAAGGCGCTTTACGTAATACTCGGAAAACTGCGGAACAGAAACCTGTAAATCCTTGTAATAAAGGGAATAGGAGGCGTATACAATAGAGAATATACCGTCGATTCCCGGTTTGGAATACAGTTTAATGTCTTCTACCTTGGAAACATTTTTGGAATTGTTTTCCATCAGCGTTGTATTCAATAAGGAGGCATCGGTAACCAGTGCGGATACTGCCTCGTAATCATTTGCGTAGTAAGAAGTTATGTATGAGGTAACTACATCTGCTGCTCCCGAAAGCGTAGCGGTTAACTCTCCCGTCAGGAGTTTGTGATGCTCGATTTCCGGTGTCGGTGTCGGAGCAGGAGTGGAAGTTGGTGCCGGTGTAGATGTCGGAACCGATTCAACTGTCGGAGAACACGTTACTGTCGGTGCTGCGGTAGCTGTCGGTGTAGCTTTTGTATCGGTAGCTGCCGGGTACTGTGGGTACAATAAAAAGGAGAGTCCGAGAACTAAAGCCGAACTACATATAGCAGTCATACATCGTTTAAATTTCATAGGGGCTCCTCCTTTGCTTTTTTACAACCATCTTCTATCATACCAAAAAAATTGGAGAAAATCAACTGTTTCTACTTGACCAATTGTAGTTAATTGGATATAATATCAGTATTGCATCTGTAGCTCAGTGGATAGAGCAATGGTTTCCGGAACCATGTTAGCGGGGGTTCGAGTCCCTTCAGATGCATTTTTTCTTTATTAAGTACAGCGTTTTGCCGGGAGGGCAGTGCGTTTTTTTGAGCTTTCCTGTGGGTAGAATGCAGGGAGGCTTTTTAGTTTTTAGGAGGAAGATGATGAAGGCAAAAAAATTTGCAGCGGATGAAGTGGCTGAAGGCGTAAGAATTAATAAGTATCTGGCGGATGCGGGAGTTTGTTCCAGACGTGCCGCAGACGGTTTTATTGAAGAAGGCAAGGTGTTTATCGACGGAGAACGTGCAGTCATGGGAAGTCGGGTGCTTCCGGGACAGACTGTAGTCTTTAACGGAAAAGAGTTAAAGAAGGAAGAGGATTTGGTTCTTCTGGCCCTGAATAAACCGAGAGGAATCGTTTGTACCAGTGACAAGAGAGAGCCGGATAATGTGGTGGATTTTGTGAACTACGGAAAGCGTATTTACCCAATCGGACGTTTAGACAAGGATTCGGAAGGATTGCTTCTTTTGACCAACGACGGTGATATCGTAAATAAGATTTTACGTGCCGGAAATTATCACGAGAAGGAATATATCGTAAAAGTAAATAAGATGATTACCAAGGATTTTTTGCAGGGCATGGCAGGCGGTGTGCCGATTCTGGATACCGTGACCAGACCGTGTAAGATTGAAGCTTTGGATAAGTATCGTTTTAAGGTAATCCTGACCCAGGGATTGAATCGTCAGATTCGTCGTATGTGTGAGTATTTCGGATATCGCGTGGTACACTTACAGAGAGTTCGTATCATGAATATCCGTCTGGGACATTTGAAGCTGGGAGATTATCGTAAGCTGACCCCGCAAGAGCTTTCGGAGTTACAGAGTCTGATTCAGAAGTCTTCCAATACACCGGTACTTCATGATAAGTCCAAGAGTGAAGGCAGTGTAACCTATGCGATTCCGAAGGAAAAGAAGGCAGGAGAGTCAGGAGGACGTACGGAACGGGAAAAGCCTGTCAGGACGGGAACCGAACGAAGGGGAACGAACAGTTACCGAAAGGTATAATAGGAGTGAACTACAGCATGTGCGGCAGGCAGATGTTTAGACAGGGGAACGGCAGTCAAAAAGGAGGGCGGTTGCTATGGGTGAATCAAAACAGATGGAACGTATGCGTGAGCTGCATCGGATTTTAAAAGAGGCGGCAAAGGCATATTATCAGGATAGTTCCGAAATTATGAGCAATTACGAATATGATGCTTTGTATGATGAATTGGTGGAACTGGAGAAGGAAACCGGTATTGTACTGGCGGACAGCCCGACGGTAAAGGTAGGCTATGAAATTGTCAGCGAGCTTCCGAAGGAGGCTCATGCCGCACCGATGCTGTCTTTGGATAAGACAAAGGACAGAGAATCTCTTGCGGATTGGCTGCAGGGAAGAGCCGGTGTGCTTTCCTGGAAGCTTGATGGCCTTACCAATGTGCTTACCTATGAAAACGGTGAATTGGTGAAGGGTGTCACCCGTGGAAACGGTGAAATCGGAGAAATTATTACAAATAACGTAAAAGTATATAAAAATGTGCCGCTTACGATTCCGTATAAGGGAAAGTTAACGGTACGAGGCGAAGCAATCATTACCTATTCCGAGTTTGAACGGATTAACGGGGAGATTGCAGAAGCGGAGGCTAAGTACAAGAATCCGCGCAACCTTTGCAGCGGTACGGTACGTCAGTTAAATAACGAGATTACGGCACAGAGAAATGTTTTGTTCTATGCATATACGTTGGTAACTTCTGAGGAGGATTTGAAATTTTCCACCAGAAGCGAGCAGATGGATTTTCTTGCGAAACAGGGATTTACTTGTGTGGAGCATGTTCTCGTGACGCCGGAGACAGTTGTAGAACAAATCGGTAACATGGAAACAAAGCTCCCGGAAAACGATTTTCCGTCGGATGGTCTGGTGCTTACCTTTGATGATATTTCTTTTGCGAACAGTCTTGGAAGAACTGCGAAGTTCCCGCGGGATTCCATTGCATTTAAATGGGCGGACGAGATTGCGGACACGGAGCTTCTTGAAATTGAGTGGAGCGCATCCAGAACCGGTCTCATTAATCCGGTGGCAATTTTTGCTCCGATAGAACTGGAGGGAACTACCGTATCCCGTGCCAGCATTCACAATGTCAGCATTATGGAGAGCCTTGCTCTCGGTATCGGAGATACGGTACAGGTGTATAAGGCCAATATGATTATTCCGCAGATTGCGGCCAATCTCACAAAGAGCGGTACCGCAAAGCCGCCGGTATGTTGTCCGGTATGCGGAGAGCAGACAAGCCTTAAGACAGAAAACGAAGTGAAGTCTCTGTATTGTGTGAACCCGGAGTGCCCGGCGAAGAAGGTAAAGTCCATTGCCCACTTTGTAACCAGAGATGCCATGAACATTGAAGGTTTGTCGGAGGCCACCATCGAGAAGTTCTTAAACGAAAAGATTATTACAAAGGCGGCGGATTTGTTCCGACTTCCTGACCATAAAGATACCATTACCGCTATGGAAGGCTTCGGAGAAAAGTCCTACGCAAATCTTATTGCTTCCGTGGAGGCAGCAAAGATCGTAACCCCGGCGAGATTTTTGTATGCACTCGGTGTGCCGAATATCGGGGTATCCACCGCAAAGGTGATTTGTCGGTCCTTTGAAGAGGATTTGCAGCGTGTCATGAACGCTACGGTAGAGGAGCTGGTAACGGTAGAGGGTATCGGTGAAGTCATTGCGGAGGCTTTTGTGGAGTATTTTGCTACGGAGAAGAACCGGGTGGAAGCGGAAGAACTGCTTTCTCTTGTAACCTTAGAACGTCCGGCAGCAACTCTGGAATCGGCGATAGCCGGAAAGACCTTTGTAATTACCGGAAAGGTCTTTCAGTTTGATGGGCGTTCCGCGCTGAAAGCTTTTATCGAGGAACGAGGCGGTAAGGTGGCCGGCAGTGTATCCGCAAAGACCGATTATTTGATTAACAATGATTCGACATCCCAGTCGTCGAAAAATAAAACAGCAAGAGAATTAAATGTACCTGTCATTACGGAAGAGGAATTCTTAGCATTGGCGGGAGGAAAGGAAGAATAATATGCCAGTAAAAGTAAGCAATGTGTTACCTGCAAAGAAAATATTGGAAGAGGAGAATATCTTTGTGATGGACGAAAGCCGGGCTATGATGCAGGATATTCGTCCCCTTCGTATTGCAATTTTAAATCTGATGCCGTTAAAAGAGGATACGGAGCTTCAACTTCTCCGTAGCTTTTCCAATACGCCGCTTCAGATTGAAGTAACCTTTTTAACGACGGCAAGCTATGTGGGAACCAATACGCCCCTCAGTCACTTGGAGCAGTTCTATATGACCTTTGAGGACGTGAAGGAGAAGAAGTTTGACGGGCTTATTATTACCGGTGCTCCGGTAGAACAGATGGAGTTTACGGATGTGGCATATTGGGAGGAGTTAAAGCAGATTATGGATTGGTCCGAGACCAATGTGACCTCTACCCTTCATATTTGTTGGGGCGCACAGGCGGGCTTGTTCCATCATTACGGTGTGCATAAAGAGATGCTTTCTGCGAAACTTTCCGGTGTATACCGTCATCGTGTATTAAATCGCAAGGAGCCGCTTGTGCGGGGATTTGATGATGAGTTTTATGCGCCGCATTCCCGTTATACCGGTATCTCCAAGGAAGATGTGGAAAAGAGCGGTATGTTTACGGTACTTGCGGAAAGCGATGAGGCAGGTTACTTTATTTTGCTTGCGGAGGGAGGAAAGAACATTTTTGTTCTCGGTCATCCGGAGTATGACCGTCTGACTTTGGATAAGGAATACAAGCGTGATCTGGCAAAGGGCATCAACCCGGACATTCCGGTGAACTATTATCCGGACAATGATCCGGAGAAGAAGCCGCTTCTTATGTGGCGTTCTCATGCGAACACCCTTTATAGTAACTGGATCAATTATTACGTGTACCAGAATACGCCGTATGAGTGGTAGGTGATATAATGTTTCGAATTGCCGTTTGTGAGGATGAAAAAGCCCAAAGAGAATATTTGACCGATCTCATGGAACGGTGGCGGGGGACGTCCGGTGAAAAGGTTGCGGTAGATACCTATATTTCCGCAGAACAGTTTCTTTTTGAAACAGAAGAGAAAGATTCCTACGACCTGCTTCTTCTGGATATTCAGATGGGGCAGATGAACGGTGTGGAGCTGGCGAGAAAGGTCAGAGAGCAGGATGCAAAGGTAAGCATTGTATTTTTGACCGGGATTAAGGATTATGCAATCGAAGGCTACGAAGTAGGTGCGGTACGGTATCTCCTTAAGCCGGTAAAGGAGGCAGAGTTTTTTGCTCTGTTGGACCGGATTTGTGAGGAGGCGAAAGAGCAGAAAGAAGACTACTTTTTGTTTCAGACCGCGGGCGCAACCAACCGTGTACCTTTTTCCGGGATTCTGTATGCGGAAGCGGAGGGGCATTATGTGTGCCTGAAGACTTCGGAGAAGGAATGGAAATGGAAGGAAAACATATCCGCCCGTTCCGAAGAATTGGAAGCAAAGGGGTTCTTTTTGCTGAGAAGAGGTCTTTATGTAAATCTTGCTAAGGTGGAGCAAATCGGAAAAACAGAGTGTGTCTTGGAAAACGGAGAGGTATTGCCGGTGAGTAAGGCAAGGTATCAGGCAATAAATGAGGCCTTTATCGCGTATTATAAACGAAACTAGAATGCATGCCGGAAGTTACGTAAATGAGCGATATTCCAAAGGCGGTTCGGAGAAAGGAAACGGGATGGAAGGGAAAAGCTGGCTTATGATACTCGGTGCGGTGTTAGTGACGGCGGTGTTAGCGGTGGTAATAACGATAAAGCTTATGAACCGAAGTCAGGAGAAGCGCATCGGGGAGTATCAGGATAAGGTGCTAAAGACCCAACGGGACGAGGTGCAGAGCATTTATCGCACCATGCGGGGCTGGCGGCATGATTACCACAATCATATGCAGACCATAAAGGCGTACCTTTCCATGGGACAGGTGGAAGAGACTTTGACCTATTTGGACCATTTGGAGGAGGATTTGGACGCCATCGATATTGCTATCCGTACCGGAAATGTCAGCGTGGATGCGATTGTCAGCAGTAAGCTTTCCGTGGCGACGAAAAAGCACATTGCGGTGGATTGCACCGCAAAGATGCCGGAGCAGGTGCAGGTAACGGATGTGGATCTTTGTACGGTTCTGGGAAATCTTTTGGATAATGCCATTGAGTCCTGTGAAAAGGTGCCGGAAGAGAAGCGGTTTATCAGATTGTACATAGGCGTATTTAAAAAGCAGTTGTATCTGTCTGTAACCAATGCGACACCGGAGAACCGCAGAAAGAAACTGACCGAGCTGGTCAGTGAAAAGAAAGGAAGCCACGGCTTCGGACTTCGGCGGATTGACCTGGTGGCGGAGAAGTACCACGGCTTTGTGAACCGGAAGAATGAGCCGGGTGTGTTTGCAACGGAGGTTATGCTACCGTTGTAGAATGGCAACCTGAAACAACTTGTGACGATACAAAAAGCATAATCAGAATGAAATTTCGTGCACGGAATCGACCATTTCGTGCACTTTTTATGTTATAGTAAGAAATGTATGATAGGATGTACCCGATAAGAAGAACCGAAGAAAGAGAAAGCAACAACGGTTCGGAACTATAAGGAGGATGTATGGACGGGGAAGCGATAAAAGAAAATAAGAAAAGGGAAAAAGCAAGAGCGTCATTGATAAGTAATGTCATTCTTGTGAATAAAACATTATTTAAGAACTACCCGGAGACAGTGCTTTTAACGCCGGTGTATATGATATGCAGAGTGGCGCTGCCGCTTTTGACGGCATTTATCCCTTCGGTGGCGATTGCGGCGATTACAAAGGGAAATATGAAACAGTTTTTACTTCCTATGTCGGGGATTTTGCTTGTGGAGTTTGTGGCGTATGTGTTAGTGAATTACTCCAACCTGACCTTAAAGAACAGGCGAGTGTATACAAGACTTAAAGTGTTTTTTCTGGACTATGTACGGAAAAGTCTTGTGACAGATTACGAAAATTTGGAGCCGGCAAGCGGGCAGGCAAGATTCAGTAAAGGTGCGAAAGCGGTGGTTGGAAATGCATACGGACCGGAGCAGTTGATGAATGAGTCGGTGGAGTTTGTGTTGCATCTGATTGGATTGTTTACCTTCGGAACCGTTGTTTTTACTCTGGATTACAGGATTTTGCTGATTCTGTTGTTTATGTTTGCACTGGACATGGTGTTGCGCGGACAGGCAGTAAAATACGATAACAACCATCGGATTATTATGTCTGAGGTACACAGAAAACAGGAATATTTGGAACGGGGCAGTCTTACCCTGGCGGCAGGAAAAGATGTCCGGGTTTACGGGATGGAGCACTGGTTCCATCAGATATCCGAAAAGCTTCTTTCTGAGGCGGCGGAATACCTGAAAAAAACCGGACTGCGATGGTATATCCCAACCTTCGGGAATCATATTTGTGTGGCGGCACAGGAAATCGTAACTTATTTTGTGTTAATCGGAATGGCGGTTTCCGGAGAGATTACAGTGGCGGAGCTGACATTGCGGCTTGGGATAGTGCGTGGTTTTACTCAGTGGATTTACGGGGTATCCGTTTCCTACGGGGCGTTAAAGAAGGCAAATGGTGAAATGAAGGATTATCGTGAGGTAATGGAACTGCCGGAGAAGAGCGAGAGGGAAGATGCCAAGATACCAACCTTTACCCGTGGACCGGAAATTGAGTTTAGGGATGTATGTTTCCGGTATCCGGGAGAGGATACGGATACCTTGTCCCATATCAGCTTTACGGTAAAATCGGAGGAAAAGATTGCACTTGTGGGAAATAACGGTGCGGGAAAAACGACGCTCGTGAAGCTGTTGTGCGGTTTGTACGAACCGACCTCCGGGGGAATTTACATAAACGGAGAAAATGTGAATTCTTTCCATCCGGTGGAGTATGGTAAGCTTCTCAGTGTGGTATTTCAGGATGCATCTTTGTTGTCTTTTACTGTGGAAATGAATGTATCCGGAGAATTGCCGGATAAGGTAGATAAGGCGAAGGTAAAGGAGGCATTACAGGCGGTAGGACTTTGGGAGAAGATAGAAAAGCTGTCCCGGGGAACGGAAACTTATATTACCCAGGATTTAGACGAGAGTGGCGTGCAATTCTCGGGAGGAGAGATGCAAAAGCTCTTTGTGGCGAGAGCCATGTACCGTAATGGTCCGGTTCTTATTTTGGATGAACCGACATCTGCGTTGGACCCGATTGCGGAAAGTAAGCTATACGAGGAGTATAACAACATGACGAGGGAGAAGACGGCGGTGTTTATTTCCCATCGTCTGGCCAGCACGAAGTTTTGCGACAGAATTTTGCTGTTGGAACACGGAAGAATTGCGGAAGAGGGAAGCCATGATGCGCTGATGGCACAAAATGGTTTATATCGGGAGTTGTTTGATGTCCAGAGTCATTATTACAAGGAAGGGGCGGTGGTAGAGAATGAAGAATAAGTCAAAAAGAATGACCACGGTCTCCAAGGTAATCCGGTTGGTGAAACGGTTGGATGCGTCGTATCTTCCTCTTATGATTGTGACTCAGTGTATGGCGGCGATACAGCCTTATATTTTGTTGTGGGCCGGTAGCAGGATATTAGATATGATACTGAAAAAACGCACGATGGAAGAGACGATGAGGTTTGTATTGTGGATTGTTCTCGGAACCATGGTTTTGGGATTGGTCCGGTGGATATTGGAAGGGATTCTTTCGGTAAAACGGCATATGCTCCGGGAACGGGTGACAGTTGCTATATCCGAAAAATCCTTGCAGCTTGATTATGAGGTGTTGGAAAAACAAGAAACGTTGGAGATGATTCACAGAGCAAAGGAAGGAATGAACAGCAACGGAAATATTACTTCTTTTTGTGATTTGTTAGGCTCTGTGGTGGCACTGTTGGCGGGAATTGTTTATTCTCTTGTGCTGTTTGCCGGAGTGTGTGTGCCTGTAAAAGACGTAACTGTCACAAATGGTGATACGTTGGCTTCGGTATTGAATGCCTGGTGGAGCCCGTTCTTGTTACTGGCGGTATGTATTCTTATGTTTCTTTGGGCAATGGTTATTCAGAAAAGTGACGGTGTACGGTCGCAGAAGAATTTTGACCGGAATGTAAAGTACAATCGGAGATTCGGTTACTTTTTCGGATTCCTGACCAGATACAAGGAAGGGAAGGATATCCGGCTGTATCAGATGCAGGATATGATTACGGAAGGACTCAGAGAATGTAACGAGAATAATGAAAAAAATTCCCGGATTATGATACGGGAGATAAATCGGAGCAATGTGGGAAGATGGATAATTAATTTTGTTTTACAGGCGACCAGTTACTTGTATATAGGAATGAAGGCGATGCTGGGCTTAATCAGTGTCGGCAGTGTGCTGCAGTATGTAGGGGCTTTCGGAAATTTTTATAACGGAATTGCGGGGCTTCTGAGCGTGTATGTTAATGTGGACGTGCAAAGTAAGTATCTTTCTCTGTTTGAGGATTTTATGGAACTGGAAAACAAGAAGTACGAAGGAACCCTTCCGATAGAAAAACGGGATGATAACATGTACGAAATTGAGTTTAAGGATGTTTCCTTTCGATACCCTAACAGTCCGGACTATGTGCTGTCTCATGTGAATGCAAAGCTTTGTATCGGGGAAAAGACTGCCATGGTGGGGCCGAACGGTGCCGGAAAGACCACTTTTATCAAGCTTCTTTGCAGGTTGTATGACCCGACGGAGGGTGAGATTCTGCTAAACGGAATCAATATCAAGCTGTATGATTATAGCGAGTATATGAGTTTGTTTTCCGTGGTGTTTCAGGATTTTCAGATGTTTGCCTTTTCCGTTGCGGAGAATGTGGCGACTTCCATGGAGTATGATGAGAAAAAGCTTATGGATTGTATCGGGGCAGCGGGATTGTCCGACCGGCTTGCGGAATTACCGGAAGGAATTCGAACGAATCTTTACCAGCTACAGGAAGGCGGCGTGGAGATATCCGGCGGGGAGGCACAAAAGCTGGCCTTGGCACGAGCGTTATATAAGGATGCACCGTTTGTGGTGCTGGATGAACCGACCTCTGCTTTAGATCCGGTGGCGGAGTATGATATTTATAAACGGTTTGATGACCTGGTGCAGGATAAAACGGCGGTGTATATTTCCCACCGCATGTCAAGCTGCCGGTTCTGTAACAATATATTTGTTTTTGATGAAGGAAAGATTGTACAAAAAGGTAGTCATGACAGCTTGATACGGGAAGAAGACGGTCTGTACAGTAAGCTGTGGAATGCACAGGCACAGTATTACTGTTAAAGATATTTATAAGGAGGAGCGTATGACGCGAAAAAGATTGATACGTAATCAAAAGTGGGGATTTCAAAGTTTTCCGTACCATCAGATGCGGATGGACAACGAGTTGTTTCACGGACTTGTCAGTGTGATAGAACTGACGGACGGAGAGTATCTGCATTGGAACTTGGAACGGGCAGGGAAGGTTGCGGTTGCCGGGAAGGGCATGGTTTGGTTGCAGTTGATACCGGATGACGGGAAGCGGGTAATCACGGCGAAGTTTTTACCGAATAAGCGGGTGTCGGTATGGTACGTGGATGTGTGCGACAGTTGGGACTATGATGAAGATGGTGTTGCGGCATTTATGGACTTGTATCTGGATGTTATTTTTACACCTCAGGGGGATGTAAAGATTGATGACCGGGATGAACTGGATGCTGCGTTTGAAGCGGGAGAGATTACCAAGGAGCAGTACGAGGGTGCTTTGCGGGAAGGAGATGCGATTATTCTTGATTTGTGCAAGGATATTCGAGAGACGGAAAACTGGTGTAGAAAGATTCTTGATTGCGTAGAGGCGGAATTGAACCGAAAGAAGTTTGTCATTTTCCTGGACATTGACGGTGTGCTGGATGTTTTTGACCCTCATGCAAAAATGCAGTACTTGCTTCCGAATGCGGTGGAGCGGTTGCATCGTCTTGTAGATAGAACAAAGGCAGAGGTGGTAGTGGTATCGGATTGGCGATACGGCTGCAAAAAGTATTGGAACCGTTGTGTAAAGGGACTGTTTCATAAAAAGGAGAGTAAGCCGTGGGCTTATTTGAGAAAGACATTAAAGAAAGCAAAGGTTGCAATTTCGGATGTGACACCGTGGCGTGATGACCTGAAGTCCAGAACGGAAGAAATTCGAGCGTATTTGCAGGAACATCCGGAAGTATACAATTACGTCATTTTGGACGATTGCTTTGGGGATGATTTTTCGTCCGACCCGGAGATACAGAGTCACTTGGTATTTGTGGATGCCTTGAAGGGGATCGACGACAATGATTTGATAAAAGCTTGCGATATTATGAACAGAGCACATGATAATACAATAGGCGCTGTTTCGGCAATATTGACGGTGGAAAATAAAGAAAGGTAAGAATTGAGAAGATGTTGCATGATTTGTTTCGTGCAACATCTTTTTATTACCCTATTGACAAGCTGTTCATAACAGTATATACTGTTTATATCGGATATGAACAGTTGAGAACAGGAGGTATCTTATGAAGATTCTGCAAAACTCAGAGATTCCGATTTATAAACAGATAGCGATGCAGCTAAAGGAAGAGATTCTAAACGGGAAGCTTACCGCAGGAGAGTATCTCCCCAGTATCAGAGGGTTGGCGAAGGATTTGAAAATCAGTGTGATTACCACTATGAAGGCATATGAAGAGCTTTGTGCCGAAGGCCTGGTGACCTCGGTGCAGGGAAAGGGCTTTGTGGTGAATCCTCAGGATACTGCCATGATACGGGAGCAGAGGCTAAGAGAGGTGGAGGATCATCTTTTGGAGGCTCTGGAGGCTGCCAAGACAATCGGAATGACCGTAGAGGAAGTAAAAGATTTGATTACCGTGCTTGATAATGCGGAGTAAGGAGAGAACGATGGATAGTGTGATTGTAGCAAAGGGATTGGTAAAAAAGTATAAGAAGTTTACGTTGGGACCGGTGGATTTGGAAATTCCGAAGGGCTTTTCCACCGCGTTAATCGGTGCCAACGGTGCCGGCAAGACGACGCTTTTGGATACGATTTGCGGAATTGTGGCACCGAGTAAGGGGGAGGTTACCTATTTCGGTGAGATTACGGATATCGAAGAGGGAGAAACGAAGGAGCGTATCGGGTATCAGGCGGCGCAGGGCATGTACCCGATGAGCTGGACACCGAAGGACGTGGAAGTGGCCAATGAACTTGGTTTCAAGGGCTTTCATAAGGAGCGTTATTGGGAGCTTTGTGAGAAGTACGGTGTAGCCGGGGAAGGGGAGAAGAAGCAGACATTAATGAAGATGTCCGACGGTAACCGTATTCGTCTTTGCCTTGCAGCGGTATTTGCCAGAGATACGGAGCTTCTGGTGCTTGACGAACCGGGCTCTAATCTTGACCCGCTGATGCGTGACCGACTTTGCGGACAGTTTAGGGAGTATTTGGAAGAGGGCGACGGAGAAAAGACAATTTTGTTCTCTACTCACAACATTGCGGATATGGAAAATGTGACGGACTATGCGATTTTGATGTACGACGGTGCGGTAATTGAGTCCGGCTTTGTCAATGACCTTTGCGAGCGTTATATTTTGGTATCCGGAGATCGTGTTACTTTTGATAAAATTAAGGGAAATCTCATGGTGGAAGACCGGAATATGAGTACCTGCTTCGGTTTTGCAAAGGCAGAAGAAAGACAGAAGGTGGAAGCGGCCGGCGCCGTTGCTGAAATGCCGAATTTGCAGCAGCTTAGTATTTTCCTGCTTCGGTATGCGGAGCAGCAGAATTCCTAGGAGGAAAGTATATGAGGGAGCTTAGATGGAGTTTTCGAGGTTTACGCGTTTTTTTTGTTTTCATGGTAGGGATATTTGCGGTAGTTCTGTATTTTGTGAATGAAGTGACGAACGGGCAGAAGCTGATTGAAACAGGATATAGGTTTGCTTTTGTGATGTTACAGCTTGTGATGTGTGTACTGTTGTCGGAACGATTTTCCGTAGTATTTCGGAGAGCACAGTTTCATCGGTTGTATCGCAGCATGCCACAGGCGTGGGAAAAGGAACTGGGTCGCTTTTTGTGGATTGACGGATTTTCTCTGGTTGGTGCGGCAGTATTGTTTGTAGTAGGAAGTGTGTTTCGGAATGATCTTACGGGCGGCCGGATGCCGACTGTGATGGTAATGCTTTTTTTGGCACACGCAGTGATTGCTAAGGCGTTGGCGGTGCTGCCGTGGTGGGCTTGGTGGCTTCAGGAAATTGTGTTTTTCTGGCTGTTTCTCTTTGTACCGATGGATCACATACCGACAGGTGTGGGCATCGGAGCGGTAGGCGTGTACCTGATTGTACAGGTTTTCCTGTATCGCATGCTGAAAACATATTGGTATATGGAAGAGTAGGAGGAGTCTATGGGCGAAAAATTGAAGCGTACAATGAAGCTGATGTGGGGACACAGCGAAAAGGTTCGTTATACCTGCGGGTGTTCTCTTGGACTTATAAGCATTTTTTTGATTCTGGCATATGCTTCGGAGTGGTCCTTTTTTCACGGAAGAAATTCTGCATACCGAATCGGGAGAATTGACAGTTTCAGTATCGGAAACTTTGCGTGCATGTGCTTTTTATTCTATTCCATGTACAGTAACGGGAAGATGATTCTTTCCGGAATGGGAAAGTGGCTGTGTGGTTCCAAATTGGCGAAATGCGTATTAATAAAAGGTGTTATCATTAATCGTTTGATTCTTTTTGGTCTTGCATTTGTTCCGTGTCTGTTATCCAGAGTCCGTTTGATCTGCCTTGGCTATACGGAGTATGCGAGAATTGAGTTATTTCTGATTTCGTGGGGTGCGGTGTATCTGTTTTCGGCGGCAAGCTGTATTTCGGAAGCGGCATTTCTCGGGGGCTTTGTATTGTACATGGCATCCATGGTTTGGGGTAAATTCTGGCTGTTTGCTACATGGATTCAAGTGCCGGTATGGGGAGCAGTGGTGGTTCTTCTCGGATGTCTGGTGGTAGGTACTTTGCTGGAAAAATTGATTTTAGAGATGGGCTTCAGAAACAGAAAAGCAGGAAAGGTAGCCGTTCTTCAAGTCGGTTGGGAGGGAAATAAGCAAAATGGATAATGAGTGGAAACGTGCGATAAAACTTATGAAATCAAATAAAATATACAAAACCATATTTGGCTGGCATCCGGTGTGCTTCTGGGTGTATGTGGCAACCGCCATGTTGACCGGAGGTGGATTTATCGTTGACCGGCTGGCGGGCGAAGCGTCCTCCACCGGTGAACAGTTCTTTTTCAGCGTTTTTCCGGCATTCTTTTTCTGGTTTTTCGGTGTGTATTTCGGAAATCAGGGAACGGCGATGATTACCTGTGGAAAAAGCCTGCTGAGTTTTCCGGCTGCAAAGTGGGCATTGACGAAGGGACTTGTGGTAAGCCGTCTGGTATCCTTTCTTGTATGTGTTTTGCCGGCAGTGGCAATGCGTCTTTTGTGTGTGACATTGGGATTTTGTGAGGTGTCCCTCATCGATGATATGCTTGTAAGCTTTGCAATTACGTATGTATTGGGGATGATAACAACCGGGTACGCCTGGATTTCCTCGGTGGTGATGATTGTGTTCGGAATCAATGCTGTTTGTATGGCACTCGGGAAAAGTGTCCTCGGCGGAGCTTTGCATTTTGTGGCGGAAGCGGCTGTGGAGTATGTGATGCCGTGGTGGCTGGTCGCAATTGTGTTTGTAGGGCTGGTTGTATTCGGATCATGGCTTGGCTTGGTAGTATTGGAGCACACTTACAGAAAACGTAGGGTAGCGTGTGTTTCGCAGAATTTGCAAGCGGCACAGAGGTAAAGGGGAGAACATATGAAGAATGAATGGAAACGTGGAATGAGTTATATGTGGAGCAGTAAAGCGATGAGGAAAGCCTTTTTCTGCGGTTTTGATTTGTTGGGAAGCGGCGGTACTTTGCTGTTCATTGCTTTGGCAATGGCGGTTTCCTGGCATGTGATTTTTATGGTGTCAGGTGTGCTTTTGTTGTATCTGTATTTGGCGAGAAGGTATAAGAGAAGAAGTGGTGTGGCGAATTAGAATTTGTGCTTGTCATTGTGTGTCATTTCGTGTATTATAGTTAAGTACTATAATAGACAAAGGAGAGTAGAAAGACTATGATACCTGCAATTGTTTTATTTGCACTGACCTATGTACTGATGCTGATTTTTTCTAAGTATCGCCCGTATATCGCATTGGGCTCGGCACTGATTTTTATTGTAAGCGGAATGCTTCCTCTTAGCGAGGTGATTCCGTCTCTGGACTTTAATGTGGTTCTCATGATTGCCGGAACCATGGGACTGGTGGCACTGTTCATTGAAAGTAAAATGCCGGCACTTTTAGCGGATATTATTATGGAGAAGGTGCCGAATGTGCAGATTGCGGTAGTTGCGCTGGCATTGTTCGCCGCAATTATCTCTGCGTTTGTAGACAATGTGGCAACGGTGCTTATGGTGGCTCCGGTGGCGTTGGAAATTTGTAAGAAGCTGAATACGAATCCGGTGCCGTTTATTATCAGTATTGCGGTGTCCTCCAATTTACAGGGCGCGGCAACTTTGGTAGGCGATACCACTGCGATTTTGCTCGGTTCCGCATTGGACATGAGCTTTATTGATTTCTTTGTGTATAAGGGAAGGCCGAGTATGTTCTTTATCGTAGAGATGGGAGCTGTGCTTTCTGCGCTTATCGTGGCGTTTTTGTTCCGCAAGGAGAGAAAACTTAAGTTAAATCAAAAGGAGAACGGTGCGGTAAGAACGGTTGTGTCGGACTATGTACCGACGGTGCTTTTGGTAGGGGCAATTGTACTCTTAATCGGTGCATCTTTTATACCGAATAAGCCGGATATTACGAACGGGTTGATTTGTACGAATCTGATGGTAATCGGTATCATCATAAACTGTGTGAAGAAGGATACCATAAAGGCAGCGATTCCGCCGCTTAAGGCCATTGACTTTAATACCATCGGCTTGTTAATCGGCCTGTTCCTTATGATCGGCGGTATTTCCCATATGGGAGTTATCGATGCGCTGGCGACCCTTTTAGCCAAGGCCGGCGGTAACAATATTTTCCTACTGTATACCATTATTGTATGGGCATCCGTGGTGATTTCCGCGTTTATCGATAATATTCCGTATGTTGCAACGATGATTCCGGTCATTGCAGGTATTGCGACTGCATTGAATATTGATCCGACACCTCTTTACTTCGGACTGTTGTCCGGCGCTACCTTGGGCGGAAATTGTACGCCGATCGGAGCATCCGCGAATATTACCGGTATCGGTATCTTACGTAAAGCGGGTTATGAGGTAAAGAATAAGGACTTCTTCCGTATCGGTATTCCGTTTACTTTGGCGGCAATTATTCCGGCCTATATCGGTATCTGGTTGTTGTTCGGAATGTAATGATTTTGTAATAAAAATTTAAACAGGAACTCTTGTCGGTTGGGGCGAGAGTTCTTGCTTTTTTTTTGTAAAAATGGTATACTAAATTGATATTGTATGTACATGGGGCAGAGGAAACGAATCGGCCGCAAAAGCAAAGAAAGGAGACTGCCGGGATGGATTGTAAAAGAGTCATGGAATTGATGACACAGTTTATTAACGACCAATTGGATGCAGAGGATGTACAGGCTTTTTTGGACCATATCGACAGTTGTCCGGAGTGCAGGGAAGAGCTGGAGGTAAATTATTCTCTGATGACCGCAATGAAGCAATTAGACGAGGATACCGATTTGTCGGACAATTATATCGAGGAATTAAATCATAAAATAGAGACATGCTATTTGGATGAACTGAAACGGAAACGTTCTTGTACCCGCAGGAGGATTGTGCTGGGTGTGGTGATTGTGCTTTTGATATTGCAAAGCGGCATTACGGTGAGGGAAACGCGGAAGGAAGAGGATCAAAGGTTTATTCGTATGATAACGGGGGAAGAAGACGGTCTTGAACCGGGAAGTGATGAGGATATCTTGGAAAAACAGCCGGGAAATGAGGAGTAGACGATGAAAGAAAAACTGGTGGTAATTGACGGAAACAGCATAGTAAACCGTGCCTTTTACGGGCTGCCGGATTTGACGACCACGGACGGCAGACATACGAACGGTGTACTGGGCTTTTTGAATATTTTGATTAAGATTGCGGAAGAGGAGAAGCCGGATTATCTGGCGGTGGCGTTCGATGTGAAGCATCCGACCTTCCGTCACGAGATGTATGCGGAGTACAAAGGTACCCGTAAGGGCATGCCGGAGGAGCTTCGTGAGCAGATGCCGCTTTTGAAGCAGATGCTTTCCGCTATGGGGGTGTTGACCATTGAGTGTCCGGGCTTTGAGGCGGATGATATTTTAGGTGCGCTTTCCGCAAAGGGAGCAAAGGATGGCAAGAAGGTATCCCTGGTGTCAGGTGACAGAGATTTACTACAGTTATCGACTGACGATGTATTGGTGCGGATTCCGAAGACGAAACGTACCGGTACGGAGATTGAAGATTATACCCCGGCGCAGGTTGTGGAGAAGTACGGTGTGACCCCGGCGCAGATTGTGGATTTAAAGGGGCTCATGGGGGATGCCTCCGATAATATTCCGGGTGTTCCGGGCATCGGAGAGAAGACGGCGGTGAAGATTCTGACAGCCTTCCCGACAGTGGAGGAAGCTATTGCCCATGTGGATGAGGTGGAGCCGAAGAAGGCGAGAGAGTCCCTGCGTGAGCATGCGGATTTGGCACGCCTCAGTAAGACATTAGCAACCATTAAGACGGACTGGGAGCCGGAGTTCTCTTATGAAGCGGCCCGATTCGGCAATATATTTACGGATGAAGCTTATAAGCTTTGTAAGGAGCTGGAGTTTAAGTCTCTTTTGGCGAGACATTTTTCGCCGGAGCAGGGTCTTACCAGCGATGATAAGTCCTTTGATGAGAAACCGCAGGTAATCGGTTCGTTGAAAGAAGCGGAAGCGTTGTTTGCGGGACTTGTAAAGGATGAGGAGGTAGGGGTCTCTCTATGCGGTGAAGAACTTGTTTTGACGGTAAAGGGTAAAGCGTATGTATTTCCGACTGCTGTGACGAAGGAGACCGGTGTTTCCGGTGTGCTTCATAAGGTTTGTGAAAAAAAGGCAGTGCCTGTTGCCATAGATTTAAAGGAGCGTCTTTCTGTGGTTGAGGAAGAAGACAGACCGTGCTTTGGAGACGCAGCATTGTGTGCGTATTTGCTGAATCCTCTGAAAAACAGCTATACCTATGAGGATATCGCAAGAGATTATTTGAAGTTAGCTCTGCCGGCGGCGGAGACGTTGCTCGTGGCAAAGGAGCCGAAGCAGATGAGCCTTTTTGATGAGCCGGAGGAGGATACGGGAGCGGATATTGAAGCACGCAGACAGGTGGCGGCTTATGAGGCCATGACCGCGCAGGCGGCGTATCCGGTGTTACTTGAGGCGCTTCGCAAGACGGGGATGGAGGAATTATACCGTACCGTTGAGCTTCCGCTTGTATCTACTTTGTATGATATGGAGCAGGTAGGCATGGCGGTGAATTTGTCCTTTTTCAGCGAATATTCCAAGCAGCTGACAGAAGGCATTACCCGTTTGGAGCAGGAGATTTACCGGTTGGCAGGAGAAGAGTTTAATATAAATTCCCCGAAGCAGCTTGGTGTGATTTTATTCGAGAAGTTAAAACTTCCGGGAGGCAAAAAGACAAAGACCGGGTATTCCACTTCTGCGGACATTTTGGAAAAGCTTCGCAGTGAAGACCCGATTGTAGAAAATATATTGGAGTACCGTCAGTTGGCGAAGTTAAAGTCCACCTATGCGGACGGATTGCCGGCCTATGTGGCGGCGGACGGTAGGATTCATTCCAAGTTCCAGCAGATGATTACGGCAACGGGACGTCTTAGCAGTGCGGAACCGAATCTGCAGAACATTCCGGTGCGTATGGAACTGGGGCGGAAGATTCGTAAGGCCTTTGTACCGGCGGAAGGGTGCGTTTTTGTGGACGCGGACTACTCCCAGATTGAGCTTCGTATTCTGGCACATTTGTCCGGGGACGAGCAGCTCATCAGAGCTTACAGAGAGGCGGAGGATATTCATCGTCTGACCGCATCCCAGGTGTTCCACACCCCGTATGATGAGGTAACATCCCAGCAGAGAAGCAACGCGAAGGCGGTAAACTTCGGCATTGTATACGGAATCAGTTCCTTCGGTTTGGGACAGGATTTAAACATTTCCCGAAAGGAAGCGGAAGAGTATATCAACCGCTACTTTGAAACCTATCCGAAGATTAAGCAGTACTTGGATTCTTTGGTGGATGAGGCAAAGACAAAGGGCTATGTATCGACACTGTTCGGCAGACGGCGTCCGGTGCCGGAAATTGCATCCTCCAACTTTATGCAGCGTTCCTTCGGAGAGCGTATCGCCATGAATTCCCCGGTGCAGGGAACTGCGGCGGATATTATGAAGATAGCCATGATTCGCGTGGACGAAAGATTGAAGAAAGATAGAAGTAATGCAAAGATTGTACTTCAGGTACACGATGAACTTCTCATCGAAACACCGGTAAATGAAGTTGATTACGTGAAGAGGATATTACAGGAGGAAATGGAAGCGGCGGCAGACATTTCCGTACCGCTGGAGGTCAGCGTAAGTACCGGAAACGACTGGTACGAGACCAAATAGAAAAGAAGCAGTCGGGCCGATATGGCAGACCGGACAGCTACGAAAAGCAAAATGAAATCAGTGAGGAAACAGCATGAAAGTCATTGGAATCACAGGCGGTGTCGGAGCCGGAAAATCAACGGTAGTCGGTATCCTACAAAAGCATTATACAACCGAATATTTGCACTGTGATGCCATTGCTCACGAATTGATGGAACGGGGCGGCAGTGCTCATGAAGAGTT
The DNA here is from genome assembly GCA_964545045.1 of uncultured Lachnospiraceae bacterium. GTDB lineage: Bacteria > Bacillota > Clostridia > Lachnospirales > Lachnospiraceae > SIG307. The sequence continues at coordinate 103,696 of CAZJEN010000001.1, forward strand.
GCTGGCCTTGTTTGGTGAGGATTTGGTGAATGCAGACGGGACTTTAAACCGGGGCAAACTGTATGAGCGGGCTTTTCTGGGAGACCGGGTAGAGGAATTAAATGCCTGTGTGCATCCGAAGGTGCGGATTTATGTGGAGGAGCGTATCGCAAGTCTCAGAACGGCAGAATTTGACGGAATCGTACTTATCGAGGCAGCTCTTTTAATCGAAGCAGGTTACAAAGACATTTGCGATGAGCTTTGGTATGTGCATGCTCCGGTGGAGATGCGTAGAGCCCGTTTAAAGGCGAACAGGGGCTATTCCGACGAACGGGTGGATTCCATTATGGCGGAACAGGCATCGGAAGAGTTGTTCTTTTCCCAAAGTGATTTCGTGTTATACAACGATTCCTCACAGGAGGAATGTGAAGCGCATATTGTGGAACAGGTTGAGAAACATTTTTCTGAATGGATAGAAACGCACAAAAGCGAGGAGGTGGCGGAATGAGTCAGACGGATGCAGCAGAAAAGCTGGTATACGGACTGGATATCGGTACGAGAAGTATTGTAGGTACCGTGGGATATAAAACGGCGGAGCGTGCCTTTACGGTAGTGGCCCAGAGCACAAAGCTTCATGCCACCAGAGCCATGATGGACGGTCAGATTCATGACATTGCTGCTGTTGCAAACACCATTTCCGAGATTACAAAGGAATTGGAAGCGCAGACAGGTCGTAAGCTAAAGGAAGTCTGTATTGCGGCTGCGGGCCGTGTGCTGAATACGGCCAGTGCCTTTGCGGAGGTGGAGTTTGAAGAGGAAGTGGTAGTAGACGAGGAAATCGTGCATACCCTGGAAATGATGGGCGTGGAAAAGGCCCATAAGAAGATGAAAGAAGCCACCGATGGCGACGGACATCATTACATTTGTGTTGCTTATACGGTGATTCACTATTATTTAAACGGGTTTGTAATTACAAGTCTGGAGGAGCATAAGGCTTCGAAAATCGGCGTAGAAGTATTGGTCACCTTCCTTCCGGACGAGGTAATCGACGGTTTATACGCAGCGGTAGGAAAGGCGGGGCTTACGGTGGAGAACCTGACCCTGGAGCCGATTGCGGCAATGCTGGTGGCCATTCCGGAGAATTTCAGATTGCTGAATATTGCCCTTGTAGATGTGGGTGCCGGTACTTCCGATATTTGTATTACCAGAGACGGAACCGTTGTGGGCTACGGTATGATTCCGATGGCGGGAGATAAGTTGACGGAAGCCATTGCAAAAAAACGCTTAGTGGACTATAATAGTGCGGAGCGCATGAAACTGGAGGCCTCCGGCAAGAAAAAGACCGTTACATATACGGATATTATGGGCTTGAAGCAAAAGGTGGACAGAGAAGAACTGTTAGCCGATATCAAAGACCAGGTAGATGAGATGGCAGGGGCCATTGCAAAACAAATCACGGAATTGAACGGTGACAAGCCGGTGAGTGCGGTATTTGTTGTCGGTGGTGGCGGCAAGATTCCGGGTTTTGTGGAAAAGCTTTCGGAGGAGCTTAACGTACCGAAGGAGCGTGTGGCTTTGCGTGGTGAAGAGGTGTTGTCCTTTGTAACCTTCCTGCAGGAGGGCATTAAGAAGGATTCCCTTTTGGTAACGCCGATCGGTATTTGTCTTAACTATTACGAGCAGAGAAACAATTTTATTTTTGTTCGGGTAAACGACGAGCGTATTAAGATTTATGATAACGGAAACCTTACGGTGGCAGATGCGGCGATGCAGTACGGCTATCCGAATGAAAAGTTATTCCCGGCAAGGGGCAAGGAACTGAACTTTACCGTAAATGGAGAGATTCGTACTGTAAAGGGGCGTCTCGGTGATGCGGCGGAGATTACCTTAAACGGTGAGCCGGTAGGGATTAACGCACCGATTGAGCAGAATGCCAAGATTAAGATTGTGGCGGGCACAAAAGGAGCAGATGCAACTTGTACGGTTGCGAAGCTTCCGGAAAGTAAGGTGGCATTGTCCTTTACGGTCAACGGTACGAAGGTTGCTTGTCCGCGCATGATGCAGGCAAACGGAGAGAATGTTTCCGGATTTTATGAAATCAAGGAAGGCGATGTGATAATGTCGCTGGACTATTATACGTTAGATCAGGTATTGGCCTTTGTGGATATTGTACCGACGGGCAATGTGTATGTGAACAGTGTATCCGCAGAGCCTACAGCAAAGGTATACGACGGTTCCATCATCCGGGTGGAGACGGAGGAAGCATCGGCACCGAAGACAGCAGAAACGGCATCGAAGCAAGCAGAATCTGTGACGATGTCTCAAAAGATTGCGGATGCGGTTACGAAATCCGCGACCGAAACGACAACAGAAGCTGCGAAAACAGAGGAAGAACCAAAGGCGCAGGAGGACATTTACGAGTCTTATGTGATGTCCTATGACGATTATGTGAGAGAAGTGCCGGTGGAGTACAAAAAACCGAAACAGGAGGAGGACAGCAAAGCCTCCAGATTGATGTCGATTTTAAGTTCTCTGAATGCCAGTGAGTCCTCTTTGAAGTTCGGCAAGAGTATGTCGACGGATGCCTATGCGCCGGTGCGTACAGGAAAGCCGTTGCCGCCGCTTGTGCCGAGGAATAAAGAAACGACACAGGAAGTAACCGCATCGGATGCGGGACAGGAGACTTCCGCTACATCAGCGGTGGGATTTTCCGGTGTGGCGAAAGATGTAACCGCAGAGCAGACCGCTCAAAGCAATATAGGTTCGGCGACAGCAACCACCGCAACAACTGCAAGTGATGCAACACCGGCAAGTGCGGGAGCATCGGATATTGTTGTTATTGTGAACGGTCAGGCGAAAGTATTAAAAGGAAAAAGTTCTTACCTGTTAGTGGATGTTCTGGATGTGGTATCCTTTAATCTTGCGGATGCCAGAGGACGTCAGCCGATTGTTAAGGTAAACGGTGTTTCTTCTACCTTTATGAAGGCAATCAAGGACAGTGATGTAATTGAATTGACATGGAAGTCCTGATAACGGGCAGATAAGAAAAGAAAGAAGGTTTTGTTGTGAGATTATGTGCAATTGCCAGCGGAAGCAGCGGAAATTGCGTTTATGTAGGACACGGCTCCACCCATCTTTTGGTGGATGCGGGAATCAGCGGAAAGAAAATCGAGCAGGCGCTCCTTTCCATCGGTACCGCAGCAGGAGATATTAAAGGAATTTTGATCACGCATGAACATTCGGATCATATTCAGGGGATCGGTGTTCTGGCAAGACGATACGGAATTCCGCTGTACGGCACGGCGGAGACTCTATGCGGTATGTTAAAAGGGAAAACAAACATCGGACGGATTCCGGAGGAGCTTCTTCATGAGGTAAAGCCGGGGGAGACCCTTTGGTTTGACGGGCTTATAGCAAAGGCTCATTCCGTTTCCCATGATGCGGCCAATCCGGTTTGCTATACCTTCGAAGCGGAAGGGAAAAAAGCAGCCATGGTGACGGATCTGGGAATGTATGATAAGCGGATTTTGGAGGCCATCGCAGATTCGGAGATTTTGTACTTAGAGTCCAATCATGATGTGAATATGTTAATGGTGGGTTCTTACCCTTACTATTTAAAACAGCGTATTTTGGGAGAACGCGGTCATTTATCCAACGATACAGCCGCAAAATTATTGTGTGAGGTATTGCATCCGGGGCTTCGGCATGTTATACTTGCACATCTGAGTAAAGAAAACAATTTGCCGGAGCTGGCCTATGAGACCGTCCGGATTGAATTGCAAGCCGCAGCAGATAAACGGGGGCTTCCTATGCCGGATTTGTTTGTGGCGGAGCGGGATGTACCGTCCCGGCCGGTTGGTACGGAGCAGGTACCGGAACAATTAGAATTATTCGCATAAGCGAAAAACAGGAGGATATGAAAATGAAGAAGACGATTATTACGGTAGTAGGTAAGGATTGTGTAGGTATTATTGCAAAGGTTTGTACCTATCTTGCGGAGAACAAGGTTAATATTCTTGACATTTCCCAGACCATCGTACAAGACTATTTCAACATGATGATGGTAGTGGATGCGAATAATTCTCCGAAGGAGAATCATGAAATTGCCGAGGATTTGGATGCCATCGGTAAGGAAATCGGCGTTATTATTAAGGCACAGCACGAAGATATTTTTGATATGATGCACAGAATCTAAGGGAGTGCGGATGCACATACCCCGATTGAAATGAGAGTGAGGTATAAGAAATGATTAACATTCATGAAGTCATAGAGACAAACCAGATGATTGAAAAGGAAAATCTGGACGTGCGTACCATTACCATGGGTATCAGCCTTTTGGATTGTGCAGACACGAATCTGGACGAATTAAATCGCAAGGTTTATGAGAAAATAACTACCATGGCAAAGGATTTGGTGGCAACCGGCGACCGCCTCGGTAAGAAGTTCGGTATTCCGATTGTAAACAAGCGCATTTCCGTAACTCCGATTGCAATGGTAGGTTCTTCCGCTTGTAAGACTCCGGAGGACTATGTGACCATCGCAAAGACTTTGGACCGTGCGGCAAAGTCCGTAGGTGTGAACTTCATCGGCGGATATTCCGCATTGGTAAGTAAGGGCATGACCACGGCAGACCGCCTTTTGATTGAGTCCATTCCGCAGGCCTTGGCGGAGACGGATCAGGTATGTTCCTCTGTTAATGTAGGTTCTACCCGTACCGGTATCAACATGGATGCGGTTCGTTTGATGGGTGAAATTGTACTTAAGACCGCAGAAGCAACCAAGGAGAAGGATTCCCTCGGCTGTGCAAAGCTTGTTATTTTCTGTAATGCGCCGGATGATAACCCGTTTATGGCAGGTGCATTCCACGGTGTAACCGAAGCCGATGCGATTATCAACGTTGGTGTCAGCGGACCGGGTGTAGTAAAGACTGCGCTTGAGTCTGTGCGTGGTGCGGATTTCGGTACTCTTTGTGAGACCATTAAGAAGACGGCGTTTAAGATTACCCGTGTGGGACAGCTTATTGCAACCGAGGCTTCCAAGGCTCTCGGCATACCGTTCGGTATTGTGGACTTATCTCTGGCGCCGACCCCGGCAGTGGGTGATTCCGTAGCAGAGATTTTTCAGGAAATGGGCTTGGAACATGCAGGTGCTCCGGGTACCACCGCGGCCCTTGCGTTGTTAAATGATCAGGTAAAGAAGGGTGGCGTAATGGCGTCCTCTTATGTAGGCGGCCTTAGCGGTGCGTTTATTCCGGTCAGCGAGGACCAGGGTATGATCGATGCGGTACAGGCAGGGGCTCTTACCTTAGAGAAGCTTGAGGCAATGACCTGTGTATGTTCCGTAGGTCTTGACATGATTGCGATTCCGGGCAGCACGAAGGCTACGACGATTTCCGGAATTATTGCGGATGAAATGGCTATCGGTATGATTAATGCAAAGACCACGGCGGTACGTCTGATTCCGGTCATCGGAAAGGACGTGGGAGATATCGTAGAATTCGGCGGATTGTTAGGTTATGCGCCGATTATGCCGGTAAACAATTTCTCTTGTGATGCCTTTGTAGCACGAGGCGGAAGAATTCCGGCACCGATTCACAGCTTTAAGAATTAAGGAGGTTTCCGATGTTAACGGAGCTTAAGGCACTGGATTATAAAAAGGTGTTATATTATTTTTCGGAGATTTGCGCAATTCCGCACGGTTCCGGAAATGTAGGAAAACTGGCGGATTACCTGGAGCATTTTGCCAAAGAGCGGAACATCCGGTATGTCCGTGATACAGCGGATAATGTGATTTTTTATAAGGATGCCACCCCGGGCTATGAGCAGTACCCGACCATGGTTTTGCAGGGCCATATGGATATGGTGTGCGAAAAGGAAGCGGGGGCAGAGATTGACTTTACAACAGATGGTCTGACTCTTAAGGTAGACGGTGAGTGGTTACACGCAGACCGAACTACCCTCGGCGGTGATGACGGTATTGCGGTGGCTTATTGCCTGGCTTTACTTGACGATGCAGAGGCAAAGCATCCGGCATTGGAACTTGTGATTACCACGGAAGAAGAGACCGGAATGGACGGTGCCAAGGCATTGGACGGTTCTCTGCTTTCCGGCAGACATATGATTAATATCGATTCCGAAGAGGAAAATGTTGTTCTTTGTGGTTGTGCCGGTGGTGCACGTTTGACCGGAACGATTCCGGCGGAGCGTGTGATTGCGGGCGGCCGTACCGTAAAGGTGACGGTGTCCGGATTGTTCGGAGGACATTCCGGCGCGGAAATTCATAAAAACAGAACCAATGCGGTGTTGTTTTTGGCAAGATATTTGTTTATGCTCCGGGATAAGGTTCCGTTCTTGGCGGAAGGACTTATCGGAGGGCAAAAGGATAATGCAATTCCGAGAGACGCAGAGGCAACGCTGTTGTTCCCTGAGGATATTTCGGGAGAAGAAATAGAAACGGCACAGGAACTTGCGGAGGAAATGATGGCGGAAATCCGTGCTGCGGAACCGGCGGTAACGCTTAGCTTTTCTGTGGAGGATTATATGGAGGAGATGCCGGTAATGCATCCGCGTTCCTTTGAAAAGCTATTGTTCATATTATTACAGGCGCCGAACGGAGTGCAGGCAAACAGTGCAGAGATTCCGGGGTTGGTAGAGAGTTCTTTAAATCTCGGTATTTGTAAGATGACTTCGGAGGGAACCGAACTTCACTGGTCATTGCGGAGCAGTAAGGCAAGCTATTTGAAGTTCTTAAAAGAAAAGGTGGCATATCTCATTGCATTCTTAGGCGGAGATTATGAGGTGTCAGGGGAGTATCCGGCATGGGAATACAGGGAGGAGTCAAAACTGCGTGAGGTATATGTGAAAGCCTATGAGGAAGAATTCGGAAAGACGCCGGAGGTTGCCACAATTCATGCGGGACTTGAATGCGGACTGTTGGGAGAAAAGGTTCCGGGAATGGATATGATTTCCATCGGACCGGAGATGAAGGATATTCATACACCGGCAGAACGTCTTCATATTCCGTCTGCAATCAGAATATATAAGCTTTTGGAAAAAATTCTGGCGGATGGCGGAGTTGCATAGGAGTTTTCGGGAGGGAGTTTATGGAAAAGAAGAAAAAGGGTATTATTGAAACGATAATACTGTCTGTGGCCGCGCTGGTAGCGGTGACGGCCGCCGTTTTGCTGATTCTGTTTTATACGCAACCCGGAAAAAAATTTACTTCCAAGGTGGTTGCGAGTTATTTGCACGGTTCCGTGAATTATGTTTCGGGAAAAAAGAAAGAAAACAATAACGGGAACAAAAATACGGAACAAAATGCCGGTGGAACGGTAGGAGAAGAGCAGATAACCTTTGAAAAGCCGGAAGAAGTGATTACGGAGGAGCAAAAGGAGAAAGAATATTATCATATCCTTTTGTTGGGCGAGGAAGCATTAAAGACGGTTGCCGGACAGGGAAGAACCGATGCGATTATTTTAGCAACAGTTCATGTGAAACAAAAAAAGATAGTGCTGACTTCGGTTTTGCGTGACACCTACGTAGAACCGGAGGGAGCATCTCCTTGCAAAATAAATGCAGTGTATGCAAAACAGGGAGTAACGGGTATTTATAAGCTTTTGTACGACAAGTTAGGTGTGTGGCCGGATGGGTATTTGAAGGTCGGTTTTGATGATTTTGAAGATATTATAGATTTGTTGGGCGGTGCAGAGGTGACTCTGACAGAAGAAGAAGCAAAGTATTTAAATACCCACGATTATATTTCTAAGGAAGAGTTCCGCAACGTTCGTGCAGGGACTCATGTATTAAACGGAAACCAGACGTTGGGATATTGCCGGGTTCGGTTTGTGGCAAACTGTAACGGCACAAAGTATGATTACGGACGTACGGAACGACAGCGGATGGTATTGGATAATTTGTTTGAAAGATACAAAGAAGCAGGTCTTACCAAATGGGTTAAGATTCTGAAGCAGGCATTGGGAAAGATAGAGACAGATATCAGCGAAGAAACTATGGAAGAACTGATTTATGTCGTTTATGATAAACGTATCCGTTCGTTGGAGCAACGGCAGCTTCCGGCGAAGGGGACCTTTGAGTCAAAGGATGCAATCGGAAAAGTAACCGGTACATTGTTGATTAATTGGGAAAAGAACAAAGAAATCTTTTGGAGCTTATTGAAATAACACAGAGAAAAGGTGGATTGTATTATGAGTGAAGAAAAGAAGTCTATATTTGACGGATTTGAAACGGATGAAGAAACAGGAGAAGTAATCATTCCTCGTGCAGGTGTCGGTGTTGCCAGAGATACCGTACAGATAGGGGAAGCGTCCGAAGATACGGCTTTTCAGGAGGCGGAATACATACCGGTTGCATTAGATTCGGAGGAACTTCCGGAATTGGATTTTGATTTTGATTTCGGCGAAGAGGAGTTTGTGGATCCGGCGAAAGATGCAGATGAAGAAATGATTCTGCAGAGCATTGATGAGGCATTGGCGGCACAGATGGCTGTAACGCTCGGTTCTGTAGACGGTGAAGAAAAAACGGAAAAAACCGGAAAGAAAAAAAGTGTGTGGGCACGTGTTCCGAAGTGGTGTAAGATAGCAATGATTTCCGTCGGATCTTTATGTATACTTTTGGCGCTGCTTGTAGGGACCAAGCCGGGAAGAAATTTGCTTTACGGTATTGCGGCCGGTTATATCTATGATAGAATGGATACCGAGGATGTAACCCCGGCTCCGATTACAGGTATTGTTGAAAACGTGACTCCGATTCCGACAGGTCCGGTGGAAGGCGAAGGAGACGGAGAAGATATCCGGCCGACTTCTCAGCCGGTCATTCCTCCGGAAATAGAATTGCGTCAGGAAGACTATGTATATAATGTTTTATTAATGGGTGTAGAGGCGTTGCCGCAGTTTGCCGGAGAGCGTTCCGATACCATGATTCTGGTTTCCATCAATTCAAGAGACAAGAAGATTTACATGACTTCTCTGATGCGAGATGTTTATGTGCCGATTCCGGGATATTCGGATCACAGATTGAATTCTGCGTATTCCTGGGGAGGGGCACCACTTTTAGTCAGCACGGTGGAAAATGTTTTACATGTAAAAATTGACGGATACGTAAAGGTAGGCTTTGACAGTTTTGAATGGATTGTAGACCGGTTGGGAGGCGTGGAGATTACGCTTACCGCAGAAGAAGCCGAGTATTTGAGAAAAACCAAATATATTACCAAGGAAGAATATCGTAACGTAGTAGCCGGCACCCAGTTAATGAACGGAAATCAGGTATTAGGCTATTGTCGTGTACGTAAGGTTCCGACAATCAACGGTACCGGCAGCGATTTCGGGCGTACGGAACGTCAGCGTACGGTACTGACGAAGCTTTTCAACAAATACAAGGATTCCAATATTTTTACGCTGCTGTCTGTGTTTAATGAGTGTTTGCCGCAGGTAACCACCAATATTTCGAAAGAGGATATGCAGAATTTAATGGAGATGGTAGTGGAAAACCGTATCCTGAATTTGGAGAGTGCTCGTATTCCGGCATCCGGAACCTTTAGCTCGGTAGATATCGGCGGAGCGGATATGATTCAGGTAAAGTGGGATAAGAACAGGGAGATACTGCATAAGAGGATTTTCGGTGATTATAAAGAATAACCCGAGCGAATTCGGGGTTGGAGGGTGTGCAAGATGGAAATACAGCTTTGGAGAGAGCTTTTGGAGCCCTATGCGCTGGCGGTGGATGAGATTGTCGTAAAGTTTGAGCATTTGATCGATGCTTACAGAAAGAGCGGCAATTATTCTCCGGTGGAACAGGTAAAGGGAAGACTGAAATCTATTTCCAGTATTTTGGAAAAGTGCCAAAAGAAGGGAATCCCCTTTGAAGACTTTGAGAGCCATATCGAGGATATTGCGGGAATTCGTATTATCTGCCAGTTTACGGAGGATATTTACAAGGTTGTGGATATCATTAAAAACCGTGCGGATATGCAGGTAAAGGAAGAAAAGGATTATATCGAAAATTCAAAAAAGAGCGGATATCGCAGCTATCATATGATTGTGCAGTATACGGTTGAGACCTTACGCGGTCCGAAGGTATTGCATGTAGAGATTCAGATACGTACTCTGGCAATGAATTTCTGGGCAACGATTGAGCACTCTCTGCAGTACAAGTATAAGAAGAACATGCCGGAGAATTTAAGACAGCGTCTTTTAAATGCGGCAGAGGCAATCGGAGTGTTGGATGCGGAGATGGCATCGGTTCGTGAGGAAATTATGGATGCCCAGAATTCCTTTAACCGCAATGCCGGTTTGGTGGCTGATATTCTGACCAATATTCAGAATTTATATAAGACTGCGAATAAGAAGGAAGTTGTAAAGATTCAGGATGAGTTTTTCCGTGTTTACCAGGAGGGTGATTTGGCCCAGCTGGAGCGGTTCAGCAAGGAACTGGATATTATTGCGGAGGGCTACCGGGTACAAAGTTTACGATAAAAGAATGTTTTACCGAGACAAGTAGGAGGACGGTATGGCAATTAAATTACCGGAAAAGTTTGAGAAGCGGATGCGTGAGCTTCTCGGAGCGGAATACGATGCATTTGCAAAGGGCTATGAGACGGACCATGCGGCGGGCTTACGGGTGAATACCATGAAGCTCGCCCCTGAAGAGTTTGAGAAGCTTGCACCGGTTGCAGTGCGGAAGATTCCGTGGATCAAAAATGGATTTTATTACGATGCGGATGCAGCACAACCGGCGAAGCATCCGTATTATTTTGCGGGACTGTATTACATTCAGGAGCCCAGTGCCATGACACCGGCGGCGGTGCTTCCGGTAAGTCCGGGAGAACGTGTGCTTGACTTATGTGCGGCACCGGGCGGAAAGAGTACGGAGCTTGCCGCGAAGCTTTGCGGTGAGGGCGTGCTGGTTTCTAACGACATCAGTAATTCCAGAGCGAAGGCACTGCTTAAAAATCTGGAATTGTTCGGCACGAAAAATGCTGTGATTGTCAGTGAACCTCCGGCAAAATTGGCGGAACGGTTTGCTGGATATTTTGATAAAATCCTGGTAGATGCCCCGTGTTCCGGTGAGGGAATGTTCCGGAAGAGTCCGGCGATTATGAAAAACTGGGAGCAGTACGGCGTAGAGTATTATCAGAAGCTGCAGAGAGAAATCTTACCGTCGGCGGTAAAAATGCTCCGTCCGGGCGGAATGCTTTTGTATTCGACCTGTACCTTTTCTCCGGAGGAGGATGAGGATACCCTTGCATTTTTGCTTCGGGAGTATCCGGAGCTTTCTATGGCGGACTCGCCTCTTTCTTATGATGGCTTTGCACCGGGACGACCGGAATGGGCAGACGGTCCGGAGGAGATAAAGAAAGCGATTCGTATCTGGCCGCACCGGATGGAGGGCGAAGGTCATTTTGTGGCGTTGCTGAAAAAGTCCGAAGATGCGGAAGGTGCCCCGTATACCACGGAGCGTGTGCGTCCGGCAAAGCTGTCCGAGGAGGCGCTGGAGTTTATTCAGAGATTGAAGCTTACCATTGCTCCGGAGCGTATTATCTCCAGGGAAGAGCGCTTGTACTATTTGCCGGAGAATTTGCCGGATTTATCGGGACTGAGAATTTTGCGTTCGGGACTGCTTTTGGGTGAGATGAAAAAGAACCGGTTCGAACCGAGTCAGGCGTTAGCTTGCGCTTTAAAGGCAGCGGAATATGATAATTGCTATAATTTGTCGGCGGATGACGAGGATGTGATTCGGTATTTAAAGTGCGAGACCATTGATGCAAAGACACCGGTAAAGGACGGCTTTGTACTGGTATGCGTGGACGGATATCCGCTTGGCTGGGGAAAAGCCGCCAAGGGCGTTATTAAGAATAAATATCTTGCCGGCTGGCGGATGATGTAGGAGGAAATGATGCGGTTAGATAAACTGGTAGCGGAGCTGACCGGAATGACCCGGTCCCAGGCAAGGGATGTGATTGTAAAGGGCAGAGTCTGCGTAAACGGAGAAGTGAAGAAGTTGACCGCAGAGCAGGTGAAGGAAGAAAATGATGTGTTGACCTTAGACGGGAAAACACTGACTTTTCAAAAGTTTGTCTATTATATGTTAAATAAGCCCGCAGGAACGGTTTCCGCGACTCAGGATAAGGAAGCGAAAACCGTATTGAGCCTATTGTCCCCGGAGGACAGGAAGAGGCGTAATTTGTTTCCGGTAGGACGTTTGGATAAGGATACGGAAGGCCTTTTGCTTTTGACGGATGACGGTATGCTGTCCCATAAGCTGATTTCTCCGAAAAAGCATGCGGACAAGCTGTATTTTGCAAAGCTTGCAAGAGAGATTACGGAAGAGGATATGGAGGTATTTGCTTCCGGGATGAAGGTAGATGAGGAGTTGACGGCAATGCCTGCGGTATTGCGGAGGCTCAGTGAAGCGGAGTTTGCTGACTTTTTGCCTGAGGGAGGCTTCGCGGCTGCGGTAACGTTGCAGGAAGGAAAATTTCATCAGGTAAAGCGGATGTTTGCAGCGACAGGGAACGAAGTGTTGTATTTAAAGCGTATGGCCATGGGAGGCGTAAGTCTGGATGCGACTTTGGCACCGGGAGAATATCGGCCGCTTACAGAGGATGAGTTGCTTACGTTGCAGGATAGTGTAAGGAGTGAGGGATAACGTGTTAGAAGGCATCAAAGCAGTCATTTTTGATTTAGACGGTACGGTGGTGGATTCCATGTGGATGTGGGAAGCCATCGATATCGAATATTTGGCCCGGTTTGGGATTCCGCTTCCGCCGGATTTGCAGAAAAAGATTTCCGGGATGAGCTTCCGGGAAACGGCGGTATATTTTAAGGAGACCTTTGGAATTCCGGATAGTTTGGAAAAAATAAAGTCCGACTGGAACGAGATGGCAATGGACAAGTATTGTAACGAAGTACCGTTAAAGCCGGGAGTGTTGGAGTTCTTAAAGAAACTGAAAGCCCGGGGAATTAAGACCGGAATTGCAACCAGTAATTCCAAGGAGCTTGCATTTGCGGTATTAAAGGTACTGGGGTTGGAACCGTATTTTGACGAAGTGCATATGTCCTGTGAGGTAAAGACGGGAAAGCCGGCACCGGATATTTATCTTTTGGTGGCGGAATACTTAGGTGTAGCACCGGAGCATTGTCTGGTGTTTGAGGATATTCCGGAAGGAATTCAGGCGGGCAAGGCAGCCGGAATGAAAGTATGCGGCGTGGAGGACGAATTTTCCGCGGCATACAGAGAAGAGAAGAAAAAGTTGGCGGATTATTATATTAGCCATTATGATGAAGTTGTTTGGTAAGGAGAATGGACATGAAACGAATCGAGCGGTGTGAGTATGGACGGATTCGCGATGTAAAGCGTAGAAACTTAGCCGGTGTTCTTTGTATGATTGCAATCGGTGTTGCAATATTTATTCTGGGTCTTTTCTTAAATAAGTTTGAGAAAAGAAATATTTTTACCGTAGTGGCGGTTTTATTTGTACTGCCGATGGCTCGGTATTTGTCTACCTTAATTGTGGCGCTTCCGTATAAAACACCGGAGAAATCACTTTATGAAAGGGTAAAGGCAGCGATACCTACGGGAAGTATTTTGTTCTCCGATTATCTGTTTTCTTCTCCGGAACGTGCCATGGGGATGTCCTTTTTTGTCCTCACGGGTAATGAGTTGATCGGTCTTGCTGCGAGAGAAAACGAAAAAACGGACAAAATAGCGGAATATCTGGGTACGGAGATGAAGAAAAGAGCTATTTCCGGCAAGGTTATCGTTTATAAAGAGCAGGAAAAGTTCTTTTCTGCGTTGAAAAAGATTGATGCGGCAACGAGAACAGAAGCAGAAATGCAGGAATTGGTAGAGTTTTTGCGGTCCTTGGCAGTATAGCGGGACAGAGAGCGTAAGGCAGGAGAGATATGAAAAAGATTGTAGTTTCAAAAAACGAAGCCGGACAAAAGCTGTTAAAACTTCTTGCGAAATATTTGAATGCGGCACCTCAGAGCTTTTTACATAAGATGCTACGGAAGAAAAATATAACCTTAAACGGAAAGAAGGCAGACGGTTCGGAACTTTTACGGGAGACAGACGAGGTCTGCCTGTTTTTGTCGGATGATACGATTCTGTCCTTTCAGGGGAAAAAAACAGAGGATACGACTGCTGTAGAACAAGGAAAAGATGTAAAAAGACCGAAGGAACTGTCCGAGATTCGGGTGGTATACGAAGATGAAGATGTCTTGATTCTGAATAAGCCTGTGGGAGTGTTATCACAAAAGGCTGTACCGGAGGATTTTTCTTTAAATGAATGGGTACTTGAATACCTTTTGGAGAAGGGGCATCTGACGCAAGAAGAATTACAGACTTTCCGGCCGGGAGTTTGTAATCGTTTGGACCGGAATACCAGCGGTTTGATAACGGCCGGAAAAAGTTTGGCAGGATTGCAGACACTTTCCGCACTGTTTAAAGACCGGACGGTACATAAGGATTATTTATGTATTGTTTGCGGACAGGTAAAGAACGGTAGCCGGTTAAGAGGATATTTGGAAAAGGATTCACGGACCAATAAGGTCACGGTGGAAAACAGAAAGCGTTCCGAAGAAGGCGCATATATCGAAACAGAATATACCCCGGTAAAGACAAACGGAAGATACACGCTTTTGAAGGTGCGTTTGATTACAGGAAAGACTCATCAGATTCGTGCCCATTTGGCATCGGTGGGACATCCGCTTTTGGGAGATACCAAGTACGGAAGTCCGGCAGAAAATAAAATGTTACGGGAAAAGTTCGGTTTAAAGAACCAGCTTCTTCATGCGGCATATCTGGAGTTTCCGCAGGAATTGCCCGGCTGTAAGGCAATTTCAGGGAAGCGGTTTTATGCGCCGGTGCCGAAAGTATTTGAACGGATTGCGAAGGAATTGGGTGTGTATAACGGATGCTTGACCGGAAATGTAGAATAGAGGGAAGTTTTTTGAAGTTGATGATGTCGGAAAGGAGAAGCTATGGGAGAATGGAATTCCAGAGGATTGCGTGGTTCTGCATTTGAAGAATTGATTAACATGACCAATGAGCGATATCGGGAATTGGGGCTTGCTTTGATTCAGAAGGTGCCTACTCCCATTACGCCGATTGAAATCGATCAGACAACCAGGCATATCACATTGGCGTATTTTGAAAAGAAAAGCACGGTGGATTATATCGGTGCGGTGCAGGGGATTCCTGTATGTTTTGATGCAAAGGAATGTGGGGCGGATACATTTTCATTGCAGAATGTGCATGAGCATCAGTTTGAGTTTATGGAGGCTTTTGAACGGCAGGAGGGAGTTGCGTTTCTGCTGATTTATTATACGGCAAAGGAGCAGTATTTTTATTTGCGGTTTGCAAAGTTGAAAGAGTTTTATGACAGGATGCGAAGAGGAGGAAGAAAAAGCATACGGTTGGATGAACTTGAACAGGATTTCTTCTTACCGAAAGGGAAAAATGTGCCGGTACCGTATTTGGAAATGTTGCAAAAGGACCTGGATGTGAGGGAAGAGAACGAGGGATAGATTATAGGACTGTTTCTTGACATAAAAAGTAAAATGAAGTAAAATAAAGGATGGCGAAAGCTATAGAAAACGAAGGAATAAGGGTGTTATCATAGGGATAACAAGAAGGAGGATACGATGATTTGCAGTAAGTGCGGAAAAGAATTTACGGATGATGTAAGATTTTGTACAAATTGCGGAACGGAGTTAAAGGCTGCGGAAGCGGCTGTTGCAGCAGAGGAGGAAGCTGTGGTAAGTGCCGAGACGGAACAGGAGACTGTTGCAGAGGAGACAGAGACTGTTACAGAACCGGCTGAAACTGCAGAAAATAATACGCCTGAGGAGACTTCTGCGGAAGTAACCGAGGTTGCTGTTGCGGAAACGGTAGAAACGGAAGTGGTAACGGGAGAGGTTACCGACGGAAAGAAGAAAAAGGCTAAGGTTAAGAAGGAAGATGGCAAGGGCTCCGGAAAGACAAAAATTGCTTTGGCTTTGGTTGCGATTTTCTTGTGCATTTTTATTCCGGTTGCACTTTCTTCGGGAGAGGAAGAATATATTGCTCTTTCCGATAAGGCAGTGATGGATATTTATAGCGGTGAAGAAGGCTTTTTCGCATACTTTGCGGATGGGAAAAAGCTGGTTCTTGACGATGTTTTGTTCTCCAATGCAAGTGCGAGTCAGGACAAGAAGGTATACTGTTATACGAATGAAGACGGTGAAGTAGTAGCAATCAGAAACGGTAAGATATTAAATACCGGAATCGAAGATGCGAAGGGCGTTAAGGTTTCCGTAAACGGCGAAACGTTAATTTATTTCACCGATTGTGAATATCAGAACGGAGTTGAGGTGGGTACCCTTCATCTTTACTATATTAAGAAGGATAAGGATGTGACCGTTGCCGAAGAGGTTCTTGTAAACAGTGCGGTGCTTTCTCCGAACGGTGAGACCGTGGCATATGTAGGTGACTACGATGCGGTGGATGACTTCAAAGGCTACTACTCTGTAAAGGGTAAGAAGGAAGTAGAGGTCGGAAAAGAAAAGCGTGTGTTCGCTATTGCGGATAAGGGTGCATATGTGTACTATATGGACGACGATCGTCTTTATGTGCAGAAGAAAAAGAAGGAAGCTGAAAAGCTTGCCAGCGATTTGTACGGTACAAGTGTATTAATGAATGCAGACTGCACAGAGATGCTTTTTGTAAACGACTATAAGACTTATGTGACCGTAAAGGGCGGTGAGAAGCAGAAGGTTGCCGGAGAGGAATTTGAGTCCATCCTTTTAAATAATGATGCATTAATCGCAAATGATTTCATTCGTTTCATAAGAGGCTCCGTATCGGTTACCTATACCGGAGTAGAGAATTTAAAGGAGCATTTGTATTACACGGATGACGATGCGATTGTTTACCTGATGGATAATTATGAGACGGAGCGTATTGCTTCCAATGCGGGCGAATATGTAATTGCAGACGACTGCGAGAGTCTGGTTTACGTGGACGGATTCAGTGTTGTTAAGGTGACCGATTTCGCAAAGGGCGGAGTAAAGACTGTTTTAAACACGGATGAAGAGGCTCGTTATGTATATACCGACGGAGACTTAAAGAATGTCTACTTCCTGAACTATGACAAGGAGTTATACTACATTAAGGGTAAGAAGGTAAAGAAGATTGCGGATGATGTTACCTCCGCTACCATGTCTGCTGACGGTAAGTATTGTTATTATGTAGTAGAGAATGAGGAGTTTTATTGTTCCAAGAAGGGCGGAAAAGGCAAGGAATTGTTCGGCGACGATGATGCAAAGATTACTTGTGAGAGCGACTATGGTATCTCTATCGTAAAGATATCCTTAGATGATCAGGTTGAAGTAAATCGCTTGGACGGAAAGAAGATGGAATTAATTTATTCCTATGAATCGAATATGTTTGAGGAGCTGCTGGGAGATGAATCCGACTGGCAGGATCTCTACGATTCTTTGTTTGATTATTAATCATACTGCGAAAAGCCGTTGTCAAGGGCAACGGCTTTTTCTCTATAGGAAATTTTGCATTTCCTATATTGACATTTTGTAAACGATGTCGTACAATATATACATTATTTTGGTAGCGAATTATCACTTTACCACAAGAAAGTGATTGGATTCAGAAAGGAGAACGTATGGAGAAATTATTACATACGCCGGAAGGTGTCCGGGATTTACACGATGCAGAGTGCGTGAAGAAGCAGCAGTTAGAGGAGAAATTACGACATTGTCTGCACCGTTTCGGGTTTCGGGATGTGGTAACTCCGACGTTCGAGTATTTTGATATTTTCCGTAAGGAGCGGGGAACCGTTCCGTCGAAGGATATGTATAAGTTTATTGACAGAGAAGGTAATACTTTGGTGCTTCGTCCGGATATGACACCGCCGATTGCACGGTGTGTGGCGAAGTATTATAAGGATGAGATAAATCCGCTTCGTTTGTCCTACAGAGGAAATACTTTTGTGGACAACAGCGGTTACAGAGGAAAGCTTAAGGAGACCACCCAAATCGGTGCGGAGCTTATTAATGACGCTTCCGTTGTGGCAGATGCGGAGATGGTAGCTCTGATGGCAGAGTGTTTAAAGGCAAGCGGTCTTAAGGAGTTCCAGATTGAAATCGGTCATGTGGGATTTTTTACAGCACTTGCGAAAGAAGCCGGATTTTCTGATGAAGAGGCGGCAGAGGTAAGAGAACTTATCGAGAGCAAGAATCTTTTTTCTGTGGAGCAGGCTCTTTCCGATAAGTCGCTTGCGCCGGAATTAAAGGAGCTTTTATTAAAGCTTCCGGAACTGTTCGGAAGTGTAGAGCGTCTTGCCGAAATCCGCAGTATGACCGACAATGCAGAGGCCTGTGCAGCCATTGATCATTTGATGACTTTACATAAGTATTTAGAGAGCTACGGTGTAGCAGAGTATATTTCCTATGATTTAGGTATGTTGGGTAAGTATGGTTACTATACCGGTATCAACTTCCGTGCACTTACCTATAAGACCGGTGAGTCTGTAGCGGCAGGCGGTCGTTACGATCATTTGATGGGACAGTTCGGAAAGAATGCACCGGCTATCGGCATTGCTTTATATGTGGATACCTTACTTCTTGGTCTTTCCAGACAGGGATTGATTACCGCAGAGGATGCAGAGCGAACGCTGGTTGTTTACGAGAAGGGGCTGGCCGGTGTTGCAATTCAGTGTGTTTGTGACCTTCGCGCTAAGAACGTGGATGCATTGTTAGAAGAAAAAAACGCAGATTGGACTGAATATGAAAAGCGTGTCGGTACAAACGGCATTGTACAAGCGTTTAAGGTAACGGTAAGCGGTGTGCTTCCTTTGAACTAACCACATAGATTGGAGAATCGTTATGGAATATATTACAATTGCCCTGGCAAAGGGCAGACTTGCCAAGAAGGCGCTGGAACTTTTGGAGCAGGTAGGGGTTACCTGTGAGGAAATTAAGGATAAGGATTCCAGAAAGCTGATTTTTACCAACGAAGAATTAAAAATGAAGTTTTTCCTGGCTAAGGCCAATGATGTCCCGACTTATGTAGAGTACGGTGCAGCGGATATCGGCGTAGTAGGAAAGGATACGATTTTGGAGGAAGGCAGAGAGCTTTACGAAGTACTGGATCTTGGTATGGGTAAGTGTCGTATGTGCGTTGCCGGACCGGAGTCCGCAAGAGAGCTTTTAGGAAACGGTGAGATACTTCGTGTGGCTACCAAGTATCCGCATATCGCAAAGGATTATTTTGTAAACCAGAAGCATCAGACCGTAGAGCTGATTAAGTTAAACGGTTCCATTGAACTGGCTCCGATTGTTGGCTTATCTGATGTTATCGTGGATATTGTGGAGACCGGTTCCACTTTAAAGGAGAATGGTCTGGTAGTTCTTGAAGATGTATGTCCGTTGTCTGCAAGAGTGGTGGTAAACCGCGTCAGCATGAAGATGGAGCAAGAGCGTATCACGGATTTGATTACGAAGCTGAGAGCGTTGGTTTCCTAGGAATGTAAGGAAATCAGCGTGACGAGAGAATAGAATGCGTTGCAAGTGCAGCAGAAAGAGGTTTGACATGAGAACAGTTCGTTTGACAGAGGAAACCAAGAAGAATATTTTAGAGGATTTGTTAAAACGCAGCCCGAACCAGTACAAGGAGTATACGGAGAAGGTTGAGGCGATTTTAAAAGATGTACAGGAAAACGGTGATAAGGCAGTATTCGGCTACACCGAGAAGTTTGATAAGGCGGTGTTGACTGCCGAGACCGTGCGTGTTACGGAGGAGGAGATTGCAGAGGCTTATGAGAAGCTTCCGGCAAGAACCGTTGAGGTGATTCGTAAGGCTATCGTAAACATTCGTGCGTATCACGAGAAGCAGAGAAGAAACAGCTGGTTTGACGCACAGCCGAACGGCACCATTTTGGGACAGAAGATTACTCCGATTGCGTCCGTAGGTGTGTATGTACCGGGCGGTAAGGCTGCTTACCCGTCTTCCGTTCTGATGAATGTACTTCCTGCGAAGGTGGCGGGAGTGGAGCGTATTGCTATGGTAACTCCGCCGGGTGCAGACGGAAAGGTATATGAGGGAACCCTGGTTGCCGCAAAGGAAGCCGGTGTCACCGAGATTTACAAGGTGGGCGGTGCCCAGGCTATCGGCGCTCTTGCGTACGGTACCGAGAGCATCCCGAAGGTAGATAAAATTGTAGGACCGGGTAACATTTACGTTGCCCTTGCAAAGAAGGCAGTATACGGACATGTCAGCATCGACTCCATCGCAGGCCCGAGTGAAATCCTTGTGCTTGCGGACGAGACCGCAAATCCGACCTATGTGGCTGCGGATTTACTGTCCCAGGCAGAGCACGACGAGCTGGCTTCCGCAATCCTCATTACCACCAGCGAAGAGGTGGCAGAAAAGGTAAGCGCTGAGGTAGACCGTTTTGTGGCACAGCTTTCCAGAAAGGCTATTTTAGAGAAGTCTTTGGACAACTACGGCTATATTTTACTTGCCGACAATATGAACGATGCCATTGACGCGGTAAACGAAATTGCCTCGGAGCACTTGGAGCTGGTAACGAAGGATGCCTTTACTGTAATGACCAAGATTAAGAACGCCGGAGCCATCTTTATCGGCGAATACTCCAGTGAACCGTTAGGTGACTACTTCGCAGGACCGAATCACGTGCTTCCGACCAACGGAACCGCAAAATTCTTCAGCCCGTTAGAAGTAGACGACTTTATCAAGAAGTCCAGTATTATTTCCTATTCCAGAGAGGCACTGGCACCGATTCACGAGGATATTATCGACTTTGCGAAGGCAGAGGGCTTGACCGCACACGCAAATTCCATCGCAGTACGGTTTGGAAAGGAAGTAAAGTAAGCAAATAAAATAAGAAAAATAGGGAGGAAGTATTATGTACAAGTACAAATCAGAAATTCTCAGAGTCAGTGTAAAGTGGTTTTCGGATAAGGCAAATGAAAAGGATATTGCCGAACTGGATGAACTGATTAACAAAAGAGCTGCAGAAGGCTGGGAATTGGCAACCTATGACTATATGGCAACCTCGACGCAGTGGGCGGGGCGTTTGTCGTGACATTTAAGAAGAAAGTTGATGAACTGTAAGGACGTGGGGATAAAACGTATGAAAAAAAGGTTCCCAATTTTTTATCTTTTGGCGGCGCTGGATGTTATACTGGCTGTCTTTCGATTTGTAAAAGGTGACATATCAATGGGCCTTATGTATTTAGGGCTAGGTTTTATGTTTATTGTATTGGAGTCAATAGATATAGACAAAGAGAAAAAACAAAAAAGTGATACATATTACCGTAATATGATAGGAAAGTAGGCGTTGAAGTTTTTTTGAGCACGGTTCGGGAGTGCGCGTACAACGAAAGGAGAAGGTTATGAGAACTGCGAAAGTAGAACGAAATACCAAAGAAACCCAGATTGTTTGTGAGTTAAACTTAGACGGTTCCGGTACTGCAAAGGTGGATACCGGCGTGGGTTTCCTGGACCACATGTTAAACAGCTTTGCGAGACACGGGTTCTTTGATCTGACCTTGTCCGTAAAGGGCGATTTGTACGTGGACTGTCACCATACCATCGAAGATACCGGTATTGTGCTGGGCCAGGCGATTAAGGAAGCGGTAGGAAATAAAGAGGGAATCAAGCGTTATGGTTCTTCTTTGCTCCCGATGGATGAGACATTGGTGCTTTGTGCCATTGATTTGTCCGGCAGACCGTATCTGAACTTTGATATGACCTTTACCGCAGAACGTGTGGGTTATTACGATACCGAGATGGTAAAAGAGTTTTTCTATGCGGTGTCCTATGCCGCAGGCATGAATCTGCATATGAAACAAATGGATGGCAGCAACAATCATCACCTGATTGAGGCGGCGTATAAGGCTTTTGCGAAGGCTCTGGACGAGGCTACCATGGCGGAGCCGAGATTAACGGGGACTTTGTCTACCAAGGGAACTTTATAAAAAGGAGAACAACAATGAAATTATATCCGGCAATTGATATTAAGAACGGTCAGTGTGTGCGTCTTTGTCAGGGCGTATTTTCTGATGTAAATGTATACGCGGAGAAGCCGTATACCGTGGCAAAGGAGTTTGAGGCGGCAGGAGCTTCTTTTATTCATATCGTGGATTTGGACGGAGCTTTGGCCGGACATACCGCAAATGCGGAGGCAATTTCCGAAATCGTAAAGAATGTTTCCATCGGCACGGAAATCGGCGGAGGTATCCGTACCATGGAAGATATCAAGTCGAAGTTGAATTTAGGACTGAATCGTGTTATTATAGGTACGAAGGCAGTAAAAGAGCCGCAGTTTATTAAGGAGGCCATTGAGGAGTTTGGCGCCGACCGTGTTGTCATCGGGATTGATGCCAAGGACGGTATGGTAGCTATCGAAGGCTGGGAGACGGTCAGTGACCGTTCTGCGGTAGCATTTGCATTAGAAATGAAAAAGCTCGGTGCCACTACGGTGATTTATACCGATATCGCAAGAGACGGTATGCTTACCGGCCCGAATTTTGAGCGTACGGAAGAGATGATAAAGGAGACCGGTATGGAGATTATTGCATCCGGCGGTGTTTCCTGTATGGAGGATTTGGTACGTCTTGATGAAATCGGATGCGCAGGAGCTATTATCGGCAAGGCGATTTATGAGAAGAGGATCAATCTTGCGGAAGCGGTAGAGCGTTTCGAACGTTAAGGAGAGGAGAAAGCATGCGAAAGAAACTATTTGCTTATATCAATACGGAGAGTGAATTCGAAGAGAACGTGGCAGAAGCCGTGAACCGTTATTTCTTAAACGGTGCGGACGGTCTGTTCCTTTACAGTTATATTGCGGAGGACGCTTACAAGGAAGAGTTTTTCCACATGATTAAGCGTGTTACCGAGGATTTGGCACTGGATTATTTTGTGGGCTGTCATGTGGCTCGTTTTGAGGACGTGAAGAAAGCTTTTTATACCGGTGCATCCGCAGTGGTAATTCCGGCAGACGGTTTGGAGGACTGGAGCGTTATTAAGGAGTCGGTGGATCGTTTCGGCAGTGAGAAGATTTATGTAGAGTTAAATGCGTCCAAGGCTGATTGCGAAGAGGGCGTGGCTGCGCTTTCTGCAAGAGTGGCAAAGGCTTGCGGTCTCGGTGCAGGCGGTATTATGTTAAAGCATGTGACTTTAGGGCCGGCTTTGACCGCTTATATCAAGACGATTACCGTTCCGGTGATGGTGCGTGACAGTTTGGTGCGTAATTCCGTAGAGGACATTCTCGGTACGGAAGGAGTGTCTATTCTTGCTACCAACTATTACAGAAACAAGGATATCCGCAGAGTAAAAGAGAATTTAACGGTGAGCGGTATCGATATGTATCATTTAGAGAGTTCCATGCCGTTTTCTGAGTTTAAGAAGGATGCGAACGGTCTGGTGCCGGTTGTTGTACAGGATTATCGTACCAATGAAGTGCTGATGCTTGCATATATGAACGAGGAGTCTTATAATAAGACAATCGAGGACGGTCGTATGACCTATTATTCCCGCAGTCGTCAGGAACTTTGGTTAAAGGGGGATACTTCAGGAAATTATCAGTATGTGAAATCTCTTTCCATCGATTGTGACAAGGATACGATTTTAGCGAAGGTATATCCGATCGGACCGGCGTGTCATACGGGGCATACCAGTTGCTTCTATACAGATTTGGTGGAGGGCGAGCAGGAGGCTTTATCTCCGCAGGAAGTGTTGGAAGATCTGTATTCTACGATTGTAGATAGAAAGAATCATCCGAAGGAAGGCTCTTATACGAACTATTTATTCGAGAAGGGCATTGACAAAATCTTAAAGAAATGCGGCGAAGAGGCAACGGAGATTGTGATTGCGGCAAAGAATCCGGAGGCTGAGGAGTTAAAGTACGAAATTGCGGATTTCCTGTATCATTTGTCCGTGCTTATGGTAGAATGTAACCTGAACTGGGATGACGTGATGACGGAGCTTGCCCATCGCAGATAGTTATGTGGTAAGTGGCAGGTAAAATGGGGGTCTCTGTAGAGAAAGAGAAGGATAGCTACAAAGCTTAAATGGCAGAAAGGCGGTATATAGTATGGCGTTTTTAGAAGCATTGGTTACCTATGGTGTGAAGTTTATTATGCTGGGGGCAGTAGCATTTGGTGCGATTTTACTCGGAAGTTGGTTACGGAAGAGAAAGAATGCGGCAACCGCAGAAGAGAACGAGTAAAAATATAAAAGAGAAAAGAGCTGTCATACGAAGGTATGGCAGCTTTTGTACTATATGTCATACTTTGGGATGGTAAGAAAATATCGAATTAGCGTAATAAAGGAGTAAGTATGTTACAGAAATTAAAAAAACGGTATGTGGGAGATAAGGCCTTTTACCGGATGACTTTGGGAATTGCGGTGCCGATTATGATTCAGAACGGTATTTCCAATTTTGTCAGTATGTTGGATAATATTATGGTGGGAAATGTCAGTGCGGAGCAGATGAGCGGTGTATCCATCGTGAATCAGTTGATTTTTGTGTTTAACCTGATGATTTTCGGTGCCGTATCCGGTGCGGGCATTTTCGGTGCACAGTTTTACGGAAGCGGAGATACGAAAGGTGTCAGGGATACGTTCCGTTTTAAGATGATCAGTTGCGGTTTGCTGACGGCACTGGGAATTCTGGTTTTTCTGGGCTTTGGTGACGAATTGATTCGCTTGTATTTGCAGGGTGAGGGCGATGTTACGCAGATTGAAGCCTGTTTCGGATATGCAAAGCAGTATTTATTGATTATGCTGGTGGGCTTTGTTCCGTTTTATGTAAGCCAGTGTTATGCGTCTACCCTTCGTGAGACCGGTGAAACGATTTTACCGATGGTATCGGGTATTGTGGCGGTTGTTGTAAACTTCTGCTTTAATCTGGTACTTATCTTCGGCTTATTGGGATTCCCTGCGTTGGGAGCGGCAGGTGCAGCGATAGCAACGGTAATTTCCCGTTTTGCGGAAGCAACCATAGTGATGATTGCGGTACATCGCAAAAAGAAAAAATATACATTTATTGAAGGGGCGTACAAGAGTTTGCACGTTCCGGGGTATTTGGTAAAGGGTATTTTACAGAAGGGTATTCCGTTACTGTTAAACGAGACCTTATGGGCCGGTGGTATGGCATTTTTGAATCAGTGTTATTCGGTTCGTGGATTTGATGTGGTTTCGGCGGTGAATATCTCATCTACAATTTCCAATGTGTTTAATGTATCCTTTATTGCTATGGGTAGTGCCATCGGTATTATTATCGGACAGATGTTAGGCGCCGGAAAGACGGAAGAGGCGGTGGATGCAGACCGGAAACTGATTGCTTTCTCGGTGGTAAGCTGCTTGTTGTTTGCGGCGGTGTTGTTTTTGCTGGCTCCGGTATTTCCGCTGATTTATAAGGAAGTAGGGGCAAACAGCCATGCCATGGCAACAAACTTTATGCGGATTGCGGCTTGTTGTATGCCGATCGGAGCTTATGCAAACGCAGCATATTTTACGTTGCGTTCCGGAGGAAAGACTTTTATTACGATTTTATTTGACAGTTGCTATGTATGGCTTTTGGTTGTGCCGTTAGCGTACTGTCTGAGTCGGTTTACCGAATTACCGATTGTGCCGTTGTTTTTCTGTTGCCAGTTTATCGAAATCGGTAAGTGTATCATCGGTGCCATTATGATTAAGAGTGGTATTTGGATAAATAAGATTGTAGCCTAGCGAAAATTTATAGAAATTTTATCGAATCGGCTCGAAACGGAAACGGATTATTAATATTTTCGTGTTACAATAAGATAAACAGTAGGTCAATCCGGATGAAAAACGGATGCTGTAAAGAACAGAAAGGATGTAGGCAATGTCGGAACAGTATATTAGTTTTCAGAATGTAACCAAGAGCTACGGAAGCGGAAATGCACAGATTAATGCGCTGGCGGATGCGAATTTTGAAATCGGTAAGGGCGAGTTTTGTATTTTGCTCGGGTCCTCCGGTGCCGGAAAGACCACGCTTCTGAATATGCTCGGTGGAATGGATACAATCACAAGCGGTACCATTTTGTTTGACGGTAAGGACATTTCTAAATTCAATAAGAGGGAACTGACTACGTACCGTCGCCATGATGTGGGCTTTGTGTTCCAGTTTTACAATCTGATTCCGAATTTGACGGCACTTGAGAATGTGGAAATTGCGGCACAGCTTTGTAAGAATCCGATTCCGGCGGCAGAGGCCCTTGCGATGGTTGGCTTAGCGGAGCGTGCGGGGAATTTTCCTGCCCAGTTATCCGGCGGAGAACAGCAGCGTGTGGCCATTGCCAGAGCCTTGGCAAAGAACCCGAGCCTGCTTCTTTGTGACGAGCCGACGGGCGCATTAGACTATGTGACCGGGAAGGCAGTGTTGAAGCTTTTGTACGATTTGAGCCACGAGAGGAAGACTACGGTCATTATTATTACCCATAATCAGGCGATTGCGCCTATGGCTGACCGGATTATCCGTATTAAGAGCGGCAAGATTATTTCCAATGAGATAAATCAGAACGTCACTTCGATTGACGAGATTGAGTGGTGAGCCTATGAAGATACGTTCTACCGTGAAACTGACTTGGCGCAGTATCCGTGCATTTTTCGGGCGTTATATGGCATTGCTTTTGATTGTAGCTCTGAGTGCAGGCTTTTTTGCCGGACTTAAGGTGACAAAGGATGCCATGAACCATACCGGAGATGTATTTTTAACAGAGCAGAAGTTTTATGATTTTCGGATGTATTCTACCCTCGGCTTTACGAAGGAGGATGTGGAGCATTTTGCCGGACTTGCGGGGGTGAAGGCAGTCGAAGCCACCAATACGCTGGATGCTCTTATGTTTTATAACGGAAGTAACCGGCCGTTTACGCTGTATGCTATGCCGGAACAGGTGAATTTGCCGGCGTTGCGGGAAGGCAGAATGCCGCTTGCGGAAAATGAATGCCTGGCGGATGATGAGCGGTTTTCTGCGGCGGATATCGGAAAGACTGTTTCGGTGTCCGAGGAAAATACGGATGCCGTAAAGAACGGGCTTGCCAACACGGAATATACCATCGTCGGCTTGGTGGATTCTCCGATGTATATCGGTATCGACAGAGGAAGTACCGGTATCGGAAACGGAGTGGTTTACGGTTATTTGTATCTTCCGAAGGAGAATTTTTCGGATGAGGTATATACGGAAATCGATGTGGTGCTGAAGGAGTCGGCGCCTCTTTACAGTGATGCGTATGATGAACTGATTGAAGCGTATAAGCAGACCATAAAGGATGAATGTGAGTCGGTTGCCGATAAGCGGTACGAGGATTTGCTTGCGGAGTATGGCCTGACCCCGGAGATGGGGGCAATGTTCGGAATTACGGAGCCGCAGGTGTATGTGCTGACACGTTCGGAAAATGTGGGATACATGAATTTTAAAAACGATACGGCTATTGTCAGCGGTATTGCCAATGTGTTCCCGATATTCTTTATTATGATTGCCATGCTGGTATGTATGACGACCATGACCCGTATGGTGGATGAGGAACGTACCCAGATCGGTGTATTAAAGGCTATGGGCTACAGTAACGGCGCGATTATGGCGAAGTATTTGCTGTATGCGGGAAGTGCTACGGTACTTGGCTGGACCTTGGGCTTTTTCCTTTGTACTTGGGGCGTGCCGAAGATTTTCTGGTTTGCTTACAATGCGTTGTATGATTTTTCGCCGCTGAAATATTTATTCAGTGTTCCGTTGGCAGTGATTACGTTGGTGGTGTCTCTGGTGGGCATTTTAGGCAGTACATGGATGTCCTGTAAAAAGGAATTGTTCAGCGTACCGGCAAGCCTCATTCGTCCGAGAGCGGCAAAGAACGGTAAGAGAGTGCTGCTTGAGTATGTGACGCCTCTTTGGAAGCGTCTGACCTTTCTGCAGAAGATTACGATTCGTAATTTGTTCCGTTATAAGAAGCGACTGATTATGATGTTAATCGGAATCGGATGTTGTGCGGGACTGGTGGTAACGGCCTTTGGCGTGGGAGATTCCATGAAGGGAATCGCTACACTGCAATATGAAGAGGTACAGCTGTATGATATGGAGGTTGCCTTTGTACCGGGAGAGGAAGCGGCGGTAGTCGATTTGCTTGCGGAAACGAAGGAAATAAAGAAAAGTTATCCGGCGTTATATCAGAGAGTGGAGCTGTTGGCGGAAGATATGGTAAGTGGTGTTACCATGATGAGTTTTGATTCCTCTGATAAGCTTGCGGAGTTTTGGAATTGGCACGATGGAGAGGAAGCGGTAGCACTTCCGAAGCATGGGGAAGTGATTTTAAATACAAAACTTGCAGACCTGTTGGAAGTTTCGGTAGGAGATACGGTGGAAATCCGTACGGCGGACATGGAAAGCGGTACGGTTACCGTCAGTGCCGTATTTGATAACTATATTTACAATTTCTGTATCATTGCTCCGGAAACCTATGAGGAATATTTTGGAGACTGGGAAGTGAATAACTTCCTGTTGAAAGCAGAGGGTGACTTGGATGCAATTGCGGAAAAGCTCACGGATGCCGAAGAAGTAACCAGTGTTTCCCAGCTTCGTACGACTGGAAATATGGTAGAAAGTGCATTGTCCTGCTTGGACTATATTATATTAATGGTGGTGCTGTTTTCGGGAGCGTTGGCCTTTATTGTTATTTATAACCTGACCAACATTAATTTGGCGGAACGGAGCCGCGAAATCGCTACGGTAGAGGTACTGGGCTTTTATCCGAAGGAAACGGAGAGCTATGTTTTGAGAGAAAATCTGGCGTTGGCAATTATTGCCAGCTTTATCGGATTGCCTCTCGGAATATTGTTCCACCGGGTGGTGATGGACTTGATTTTGATTGAATTGTTACAGTTTCCGAGGGTAATTGAGCCGAAGAGCTATGTGCTGTCGGTGATTTGTACCATATTTTTTGCATGGGTGGTAAATTTGTTTATGAAGCGGCAGATTGCGAAAATTCCGATGGCGGAGTCGTTGAAAGCGGTGGAATAGGAGAAAACTATGGATTGGAGAACGGAACTGAAGCCGCGTCTGCGGGCATTGGCGGATGAGAAACTGGCGAATTTCAGCAGTGGACTGAATCCTACCTGTAAGCCGATGATAGGAGTACGGTTGCCGGAGCTTCGGAAGCTGGCAAAGGAAATCGCCAAGACGGATTATAAGGATTTTATGGAACATTGTCCGGATACGTACTTTGAGTATGAGACCTTGCAGGCTTACGTGATCGGTTATGCAAAGGATGATATCGAGACCATACTTTCCTATGCGGACAAATTTGTTCCTAAGATAAACGATTGGTCTGTTAATGACAGCTTTTGCCAGAATTTCTCTATTGCGAGGAAGCATTCGGAACGGGTATTTGAATGGCTGATGGGATATGCAAAGCAAAACGAGGAGTTTCCGCAAAGAGTAGCAGCGGTGCTTTTGATGAGCCATTTCCTTGTGCCGGAGTATATTGATAAGGTATTGGCGGTTATGGATACGCTACAGTTTGACGGGTATTACACGAAGATGGGCGTGGCATGGTGTGTGGCTACTGCTTATGCCAAGTTTCCGAAGGAGACAGCAGCCTATCTGGCGGATAATAAGCTTGCGGACTGGACTTATAACAAGGCCATTCAGAAGATGTGCGAGTCCTTCCGGGTGGCGGACGAGGATAAGGCCTATTGGAAAGCTCGGAAGCGAAAGTAACTACAAAACGGAATTGACAAAGCGATGCAAATAGGAGAAAATAGTAGTAACGAAAACGGAGTATAAAATTTAGGGGGATTATGAAGATGAAATTGTATATCAAGCAAAAGGTTTTTTCCTAGAACGATAAGTTCAGTGTTTATGACGCCAATGGCGAAGCGCGCTTTTTGTAGAGGGCGAGTTCTTTTCCTGGGGAAAGAAGCTTCATGTGTACGATGGCGCACAGCGGGAAGCGGCGTTTATCCGTCAGGAGGTACTGACCCTTTTGCCGAAGTTTATTGTGTCAATCAACGGACAGGATATTGCAGAAATCGTGAAAGAGTTCACTTTTTTTAAGCCGAAGTATCGGATAGACGGACTGGGCTGGGAAATTGACGGAGATTTCTGGGACCATGATTATGAGATTACGAAAAACGGAAGTACGATTGTAAGCATCAGTAAAGAGTGGTTTACCTGGGGAGACTGCTACGAGCTGGATATTGAAAATCCGGAGGATGAGATTGTGGCGTTAGCGGTGGTGCTGGCCATTGATTGTGTACTGGAGGCGCAGAAAAATTAGAGAATGTGTTTTTGCTGAAATAAGGCAGAACTACCAAATTGTGAAAAGAAGAGGCTTTTACGCCATGGCGTAAAAGCCTCTGTTGTTATTTGCATAAGCATTATAAGCATTTAAATGAGCCTCGTAACCGTTTCTGAGGGTATTAGAACTGTGGAAGAAGTTCGGTCGATGAAGATTGTCAATTACTTTATCCTGTACCGTCACATCAATGGAACGCTTTGGTCTGCCGGAGTAGGTATCCGCCGGCTCGAAAGGCTTCTTTGTCATAAATTCCAAAGGAGCGTTTAAGTGTTCTGCATTCCGGAAGTTCAAGGAAGTCATTAGTTCGTAAGCATTCAGACGGTCCTGCGTTTGCTGGGCCGGAGTGCGTTCTACACGCTCGGTTTCTTCGTTGGAAAAGACCTCAGGGACATCGGTTACTGCCTGCACTTCTGAGGAGGCGTCATGGTTGCTGTTAATCAGGGCGGTATGAGCCGCAGCGGCGGTATGCCCGGTAGCATACGGACTGGATGTGTAATATCCGTAACTGTTTCCAATCGGTGAAAGCATGGCAATCCTCCTTTCTGCGGTGTTTGTTTCTACAATGATATTTTACCATAATATTTTCAAAAAGACAATCGAAATGTAAAAATCTCTTCATTGAAAAATAGCTATGAATGTAGTATAATTTCCGCAAAAGGTAGAAACGGTATATAATAGAAAATGTGCTAAGATTTTGATGGAAAAGAAAGAGATATGATATGCTTTTTCGAAGTTTTATGGTATGGTATGAGTGGTGGGACAAGAATAAAATCAGGAGGTGATACCCTATGGGGAAGTGGTTATTGATCGGATATTTGGCAGTAAATTTAATCGTTTTTATTATGTACGGTATCGATAAGTACAAGGCGACTCACAAAAAGTGGAGAATCCCGGAGTCTACCTTAATCGGAGCTGCGGTGTTTGGTGTACTCGGTGCGTTAGCAGGGATGTATTTCTTCCGTCATAAGACGAAGAAACCGAAATTTTACATAACCGTACCGGTAATCCTGGTACTGGAACTGGCAACCGTAGTGTGCTTGTATTTATTTGTTCTCTAAAAAAAGTGATGGTAACGTACCGGCTCGGGCGTGGCGGATTCTTCCGAGGGGGAACCATCCCCTCGGAAGAATGGGAAGTGTCTACATCCGTTCCTGCTTCGGTGTAATACCTTTCCACTTTTTATAGGTGCGGATAAAATGGCTGCAGTCAAAGAAGCCGGTCTCCAGCGCAATGTAGTTGATGTCGTAGTCCGTATGCAGCAAAAGGTCCTGAGCCTTTACCAGACGGATGTAGGTCAGGTATTCCTTACAGGAGCGTCCGTAACGTTCTCTGAACAGCTTGGCAAAGTGGGAATAACTCATATGGCACATGTTTGCCAAATCCTGAATCTCTAACGGTTCGCCGGAATGGGTGTCAATGTATTCCAGAATATGATGAAAAGTGAAATCGGCATCACCCTTGCGTCTTGCGGAGGTATCGATTTCTTTTTTTGATTTCTTGGCAATTTCAATCAGAATACTGTACAGGTCTGCCTGCATTTGCAGGGAGTAGAACTCATCCCGGTTCTGGTAGGTGGTCAGAATCTGTTTCATATAGGCGGTCATAGGCTCCGGGGAAAGTTCTTCCTTCGGGATAATCATGCAAAAATCATCTGCCTGTGTCCGGTGAACAAAATAATCGTACAGCTTGGCCAGATGGGCAGGAGGCAGGGTAAGAGCGTGAAAATCAAATTTTACAATGGTGTATTCCACGGTTTCGTCCTCGGTAGAGGAAATCTCATGAAGTTGAAGAGGGTAAAAGTAGCATAAATCTCCTACGCGGAGAATCCGGCTTTTTTCGTTACAGGTAATGCGGATGGAGCCGGATTTTATGTACAGAATTTCACTGTAATAGTGACAATGCAGGGGAAATTCCCTGGTGTCGGAAAGATATACCTCGTAAGGCTGGTTTAATGTATCGGAAACTTCGAATAACTGCATGGAAATGCCTCCCTTCATGCCTCAAACTATTTTCAGTGTATCACCGGTAAGGAGGATTTGTCAATGCGAAACAGCAACTGCGATAATAGATTTATACAATTTTTTTCCTTTTTTATCATAGAAAAACAGTTAGACATTTCGTTGGTGCTGTGGTAAAATTTAGCTAAGGTTAATAAAACCAAAGAAAATGTTTTTTACAAAATTTAAAATGAACCTGAAAGGAGTATTTTCATGCAGTACGGTTATTTTGATTTGGAGAACAAAGAATACGTGATTACCAGACCTGATACCCCGGCACCGTGGGCGAACTATTTGGGAGACCCGGAGTACGGCGCAATTATTTCCAATAATGCGGCAGGTTACAGTTTTGTAAAGTCCGGTGCAAACGGACGTTTGACCCGTTATCGCTTTAATTCCGAGATGGCTCTTCCGGGAAGATATATTTATATCAGAGATAACGATGCAAAGGATTACTGGTCTGCTTCCTGGCAGCCGGTAGGAAAGCCGTTAGATACTTACAAGAGCGAGTGCCGTCATGGTACCGCTTATACGGTTATGACCGCAGAGTACTTAGACATCAAGTCCGAGACCACTTATTATGTTCCGTATGGTAAGACCTACGAGGTATGGCGTACGAAGATTACCAACAACTCCGATCAGGACAGAAATCTTTCTACCTTCGGTTTTATTGAGTTTACCAACGAGAATAACTATGAGCAGGATCAGGTTAATTTACAGTACACCCTGTTTATCACCCGTACCAGCTTCTCCGAGAATAAGATTTTGCAGCACATCAACGAGCATCTCGGTGTAGATGAGACCGGTTCCAACCACAACGAGCGTTTCTTTGGTATGGTAGGTGCGGAGGTGACGGCATACAACGGTAGCCTGAATAATTTCGTTGGACCGTACAGAAGCTACTCCAATCCGATTGCGGTAGAGCGCGGTAAGTGTGACAACGTAATGAACTACTGCGGCAATTCCTGTGGTGCATTACAGTCCGATTTCGTATTAAAGCCGGGCGAGACCAAGGAGCTTATTTACATCCTCGGTCAGAGAGATGACGTACAGGCTACGGCGATTTTAAATGAGTATAAGGCAGCAGGCAAGGTTGATGCGGATGTAGCAGAGTTAAAGAAGTTCTGGCACAGTCAGCTTGATAACTTTAAGGTTGAGACTCCGTCCGATGAGTTCAACAATATGTTAAACGTATGGAATGCTTACCAGTGTTTCATTACCTTTATTTGGTCCAGAGCAGCGTCCCTGATTTACTGTGGTCTGAGAAACGGCTACGGTTATCGTGATACCGTGCAGGATATTCAGGGTATTACCCATTTGAATCCGGAGATGGCCGGAGATAAGATTCGTTTCATGCTTTCTGCTCAGGTTGATAACGGCGGCGGACTTCCGCTTGTTAAGTTCGACCACAAGGCAGGTTTTGAAAATACCCCGGACGATCCGGAGTACGTAAGAGAGACCGGACATCCGTCCTATCGTGCGGATGATGCTCTTTGGTTGTTCCCGACCGTTGTTAAGTACATCGGCGAGAGCGGCAACAAGGCATTCTTAGACGAGGTGATCGTTTATGCAAACGGCGGCGAGGATACGGTTTACGAGCACTTAAAGAGAGCTATTAAGTTCTCCATGGAGCGTCTCGGTGACCATGACATGCCGGCGGGCTTGCATGCAGACTGGAACGACTGCTTGCGTCTCGGCGCAAAGGGTGAGTCCACCTTCGTTGCATTCCAGCTTTACTATGCAATGACCGAGATTCGCAAGATGGCTGAGTACAAGAACGATACCGCTTATATTGCTTACATCGATGAGGTACAGGCAAAGCTCGGTGCTTCCTTAGAGAAGTGCTGGGATGAGGACAGATTTATCCGTGGTATCCGCGAGGACGGCGTTGTGGTTGGTGCGAAGATGGATCCGGAGGCAAATATGTGGTTGAATCCGCAGAGCTGGAGCGTTATTTCCAAGTTTGCGGAGGGTGATCGTGCCGAGACTGCAATGAATAGCGTATACGAGAAGTTAAATACACCGTACGGTGCAAAGCTGTTTGATCCGCCGTACAAGAAGCATTACTTTGAGGATGCTCTTATGAAGGTTTATAACCTTGACGTTAAGGAGAACGGTGGTATCTTCTCCCAGACCCAGGGTTGGTTAATCCTTGCGGAAGCATTACTCGGTCACGGAAATCGTGCCTTCGAGTACTTTATGGAGTCTGCACCGATTGCCATGAACGACAAGGCAGAGGTTCGTGTGGCTGAGCCGTATATTCATACCCAGTTCACCGAGAGTAGATTGTCTCCGTACGAAGGCCGTGCACACGTGCATTGGTTGACCGGTACCGCATCCACCGTTATGGTTGGTTGTGTAGAGGGTATCTGCGGTATGCGCCCGGATATTAACGGTCTTGAGATTGCTCCGGCGATTCCGGCTGAGTGGGATGGCTTCAAGATTGAGAAGACCTTCCGCGGCAAGAAGCTGAACATTACCTTCGACAACTCCGCACATGTGGAGAGCGGCGTTGCAAAGCTTAGCTTAAACGGTGAGGTTCTGGAAGGAAATTATGTTCCGGATACCAAGCTTGCAGATGTGAACGATATCGTAGTAGTAATGGGCTAAGTATTATAAAAGCATATGCTTTTTAAGCAAAGGGAGCTCTGAAAAGAGCTCCCTTTGGAGTTAAAAAAAATTTTTTGAAATTTTTTTGTCAGCATTTCCGGATTCACCACACTATATGAGTGAAAGGAGGCGAGAGGATGCAAAGTGCGAATGCGATGCGTGACAGTCTGATTACAGAGTTTGTGGAAAACTATATGCAGAAGCTGTTTTATTTTTGTTTAAAGAAGACCGGCAGTAACGAAGAAGCGGAGGAACTGACGCAAGACGTTGCGGTAAATGTTCTGGCGGCATTAAACAACGGGACGATTCCTACAAGCTTTTCGGCATGGGTCTGGCAGATTGCGCGTAACCGTTATGCGGTATGGGCAGAGAAAAAGCATAGGAGAAACGAGTCGGTAACCGGTTCCGACATCGGAGACTATGAGATTACGGATGAAAAGGAATCCGTCCTTGATGAAATGTTACACATGGAACAGATGTCTCTACTCCGGCGGGAGTTGGCGTTCATTAAGAGCGAGTACCGTGACCTTTTGGTGGCCTACTATATCGAAGATAAAAGCGTTCGTGAGATTGCAGACAAGCTCGCTCTCTCTATCAGTGCGGTGCAGCAGAGGCTTCATCGTGCGAGAATACTTTTAAAGGATGGTATGGATATGGCAAGAGAATTTGGAAAAAGAAGTTATAACCCAGAGAATATTACATTTTCGGCAAGCGGAAACATCAATCATGAGAGACCGTGGCCGTTGGTAACCCGAAGTATCCCTAAGAATATTTTGTTGCAGGCAAGTAATAATCCGTCAACGCTTGAGGAGTTGTCCGTTGAACTGGGAATTGCTCTTCCGTATATGGAGGAAGAGGTAAAGCTGCTGTACGAAGGAACCCTGTTAGAAAAGTGTGGGGATAAATACATCACCAATTTCTTTATTTGGGATAAGGAAAGCCGGTTGGAGGCCTATAATATTCTCAGGAGCGGAGCAAAGGAACGAAGCCGCCTGATGCGGGAGTTTATGGAGGATTCGTTGGAGAAGGTCCGTGGTCTTTGCACCGGGGGAGCACATCTGGATGACAATACCATACGTTGGTGGCTACTCATGAATACGGTAGATGCGATGATTGCGGTAATCAGTAAGAACGAGGCACCGCCGAAGCGTTCCAACGGGGAGGAATGGGGCTTTGTAGGCTATGAGGATGTGGAACTTCCGGAAAAAACTTCTGCGGGTCACAACGG
Source organism: uncultured Lachnospiraceae bacterium (assembly GCA_964545045.1). Classification (GTDB taxonomy): domain Bacteria; phylum Bacillota; class Clostridia; order Lachnospirales; family Lachnospiraceae; genus SIG307. The sequence goes on from CAZJEN010000001.1 coordinate 139,866, forward strand.
AAGAGGAAACGGTAACTGTTGTTTTTGGACCTATCAGTTCGGGGATTATTCTCTTTGGATGCAGTGCGGTGAGCCGGAGATGGAGTGCGTTCCGTTTTTTGCGGAGATTATGAGGAAGAAGCGGAAGGTATCGTCGTTTACCGAGACAGAACAGAAGCTTTGGAAGAAGATTGACGGGAAATATGCCCACGCAGATCGTGAGGGAAATGTGGTTCCCAATGTGGTAGTCATGAAGGAAAAGTCCATGGAAAAGCTTATGAAACAGTTGTTAAAGAAGCATAAGAATTGTAAGGCTATGCTCGAAAACTGTACCGATGCATATACGCGAATTGAGGCGGTAGTTAAGCGGTGCAATCATAAGATACTTCATGAACAGTTGGATTATTATGTTCACAGTGCGATGTATGATATGCGTATGATGGCACTTCATGATTTGGTGGAAAACGGGTATTTGAAACTGCCGGAAAATCCGGATACCTCAAGTCTCGGAATGTATTTATATTTGAAGTAAAGTAAGAACCCGCCGGGGCGGCTTAACGGTCGCTTCGGCGGGTTTTTATGTGATAGGAAATTTCGTGATTTCCTATCACATAAAAAACGCTCCGCTATGGATGCGCACGCTTTTGCAGAGGAAGATGTCGCATAGATGCGACGCAAAAGCGGCGCGAGAGTTTCGCAAGCGAAACTCTTTGTTACGTGCGGGCGTAGGTGCGAAGCACCGCCTGTACAAAAATCTTGTAACAATACTTGACACCCAACTGTATTACTGCTATAATACGGTTATAAACTGTATTACACGAGTGATACGGTTTGGAAGATGAGTAAAGAAAAGTACGGAAAGAAGTACAAAGAAAAGCACAAGGAAAGGCAGGTGAGTCCCGTGGTTGTGGATTTTTCGGAGTTAAAGCTGAATGAAGAAAGTCCCATTTATATGCAGATTGTCCGATATGTGAAAATCAAGATGGTAAACCGGCAGGTACGGGACGGAGACGAACTGCCTTCCAGACGAGTGTTGTCCGCTGTCTTAGAGGTAAATCCAAACACCATTCAGAAGGCATATCGCCTGATGGAGGAGGAAGGAATACTGGTTTCTTTTGCGGGTTCTAAGAGTCTCCTACGGTTTGATGAAAGTCTGGTAGATAAGTACCGGAAGGAGCTGTTGGCGGTGGAAGCGGAAAAGTATATCGAGGAAGTAAAGAAGATGGGGCTGACGGCAGAGGAAGCCGTGGAGTTAATAAAAGAGAATTGGTAGGAGGGATAGAAGGGATGATGGAGAGGACTATGATAGAACAAGATAAGGTATTGGAAAAGAACCGACGAAAAGCTTTTTGGGGAGTACAGTTAAAGTATACCTTTGCACCGATTTTATGGTTGTACGGAATTGTGTTTGTGATACTGACCGGATTGTTTTTGATCAATTTTACAAAGGTTGTGGGAATGGATGGAGAAATTCTTCTGTTTGAGCAACTAAAGGCGTTGCCGTTAGATATCGCTTTTTTTGCCTTGGTTATGGGAGTACAGACGATTTTAAAGGTGGGATTTGAAAAACAAAAGAAAAATAAACTGGCGTTAAAACGTCTGTTACTTCCGAAGGAAACAACAGGTTTGATACGACTTGGTTATTCTCTTTTTGTGACGCTCGGTGCATTTATGGTATTTTTCATTATGCTGTGTTTTCTGCTTCTTTTAGAGAATCTTCTTGCACCGGAGTCGGCCTACGGTGGAGCTGAATTGTATCCTGTATTTTATCAAATCTCATTTTTGTTCCGGGTTTATCCTGTGGCATCGGCTTGGGCAATTCCGGGATTGATTAATTGTGTAATGTTGGTATCGGTGTTATCGCTTCCGATAGAGACAGAGTATGATTTTGCGGTAGGGGGAGAGATTGCGTGGCGTGCGCTTGCGGGAGTTGCGTTTATTTTCTATTGCTTTATAGAAGTTGATTTTCCTATTTGGGATTTTACTGTTATGGCGATTTGTTGGGTAGCTTACGTAGGGAGGGTTATTACTGCATATAGGAGGAGACAAAGGGATGATGGAGCGGAAGCTGTGGAACGGATGGAATAGAAACAGAATGGTACTGTTGTTTTTGACCGTATTCTTGTTAATGAACGGTTATATATGGTACATAGAAGCGGAAATTTTCGGGGATGCGCTGTATAAAGCGTCTGGGGAGATGTTCTATGCGAAGTTGAACGGGATACAGTTATACTACCCGGATTTGATACAGGGGACAGCTTATATGCCGGGATTTATTTGTACGGTGTTCTTTATGGCATTTCTTGCGGTGGTGACGGTACATAGGGAAAGCTTTTTTGAACATTGGGATGTGACGCTTCGGAGAATTCCGAAATATCGTGGGAAGTATCTGTTTTGTAAAACGGTAACGGTACTGCTTCCGGGGGTGGTCTATTTGCTGCATTATTTCATTTGTTGGCAGTTCCGTTGGGTACGGTATGTGGAGAAAACTAAAGATGATTATTATGTATTTGACAAAGAAGATTTTTTACAAATATACCGTGTATTGGGAAAAGAAGAGTTTTTACAAATTATACCCAAGGAACCGTTACCTGAAACGACATTATATCTGGCACTGGTGGCAATGGCACTGTTGTTGCTGTCTCTTACGGTTCGAAGAGTAAAAAAGGATGTTCTCGGATTTGTGGTGGCAATTGCGGGACTGCTTACGATGTTACTTTTGTTCTCGGAAGTCTTTGCGGTGGCAAGAACGGTAGAGATTATCACGTTATCTGTAAGTGTCGGTATTGTATTTGTGTTTAATATCAGGCATGTATATTGGAAATGGTAGTGAAAAGAGGAAATACAGGGGGATTGAATATGTTAGAGATTACGACAGTTAACCGGAGCTTTCCGGTGCAGAATGATACTTATTTGGAGAAGGTAACCTTGCGACCGGGAGAAATTGTGGCACTTCTCGGAAAGAACGGTTCCGGAAAAACCACGCTTTTAAAAGAGATTTTGAATATGAAGGAAAGTTCCAATCATAAGGTTTTGTTGGACGGAAAGAAGGTTTCTTATAAGAATCTTCATCGGTTGGTACTGGGAAGCTGCGAGCATACCTTCTTCGGGGAATTTACGGTAGAAGAGCAAAAAGAGTTTTATGAAATGAACTTTCCGAACTTCCGGAAGGAACGCTTTGAACTATTAACGGAGTATTTTGAAATTCCTACAAGATGGAAGCTTAAGGAGCTTTCCGTTGGCGAAAAGAATCAGGTGGAGACGGTGTTTGCATTGTGTCAGGGAGCGGACTATATTTTTCTGGATGAACCCTTTGCCAACAACGATTTATTCCATCGGAAGGATTTTTATAAGTTATTGCTTGGTATTTTGGAGGAAACGGAGTGTCTGGTGATTACGACCCATCTGGTAGAGGAAGTGGAGCCGGTCATCGGCAGAGTTCTTTTGGTGGACCGGTTTGACATTGTGGAAGATGTCAGCATGGATGAAATGGAGGATAGTAACACCGATATGGTGGAGTGGTTAAAAAAGAAGTTGCATTACAATGAGGGGAAAGCTGCGGAGTTTATTCGCAGAATGGAGGAAGGAAATGTTTAAAAAGCGAATAAGAGCGGCAGGCGTTACTTTTGTAGCATTGTTTGCGCTGACACTTCTTTGCATCATCGGTTGGAAGATTTCCGAAGAAAGAAGTACGAGAATCGGAAACATTAAGTTGTTGACCGGAACCTTGGATGAGGTAGAAGGAGTGGAAGTCAGCATCGGCAAGTATGAATATGTCAGGAATACTTCAGGGATAGGAAAGCTTGAATTAGCGAGTACAAAATGGTCTTGTAATATGACAAGAAATGCCAGGATATCCGATGGGATAGTGAGGACAGAGTACCGTTATACGAAAGGGAATGAGCCTTGGAATAAAAGGTGTTTTGTGGGAGTGTCAGCGAATTTTCCGCAGAAAGATGAAGGTGGAAGGCATTTGGTCAGCGGAAAGGATTTTTCTTATGATTTACAATGGTATTTGGAGAACTTTAACGACAATTACGGAGAATATAGGTTTGTGTTTCCGAATTATATTACTTTTGCCGATGAGGATCGATTTTATTACAATGGAGCAGAAAAGATTACATGGTTGAATGGTATGGAATGGGAGTCTGTGACATACCGCAATAATATATTATGTGAGATAAAAGGAAGTATGTACGGGTATGTCGGGATAGGACCGGAAGAGGAGTTTGACTTATCGGAAGTCCATATGACAGTGAATAGAGGAATTTACCGGTTTTGTCAGGACGGAACCGCTGAATGTGTTTTTTTGATGGGAGAACGGGCGGAAGGCTTTTCGCAGCTTTGGATGATTGCCGATGAAGAGAACAATACACTTAAGATTATTGGAGCAAAAGAAAGTAAATTGCTCATGTATGAATACTCTTTGGACACGGGAACGGCAGAAGAAAAAGTACTTTGGGTCGGAGATGATGCGTTTTCGGCATGGTATGAAGAAGCAGACAGTTGTATATTTGCCGATGTGGTAACAATGGGAGAGCGGACCTACCTTTGCTATACCGATCTGAATTTAAATAAAGTGAAGCTGATGGCGTTTGAAGAAGAAATCAAAGTTTTTGAAGGGGAGTTGTTGCAAAAAGAGTATGATATGGAAAGCTTGTATAATTTTTCCATGAAGAACAGCTATGAGTACGCGGATAGTTCGGTGAACCGGATAGAAGTCCGGTTGACGGAGTAGAAAAAGACGACGGTGGTTCTGTGAGTATAGAGCAGAACTACCGTCGTTATTTGTTTTCGTTACGGATTAGTACAGTGTCTCCTGTATCATCCTTGTTACTTCTTCAATCTTTGCTTCATTTAATTTTGTATCCAGAAAATATTGTACTGCATAAAACGCCTGGGAAACCAGCATTTCCAGACCGTTCACGGCGATAAGGCCCCGATCTTTCGCTTCCGCTAAAAGCTGTGTGACTTCCGGGTTGTAGATTAAATCTACCACGGCAGTGAGATACGGAAACGGGGTAAGCGGGGTAGGTGTCTCGCCCGTATGCGGATACATACCTACCGGGCTGGTGTTGATTAATACGGTGGCATCGGAGTGAAGAGCATAGGCTTCTTCGTAGGAGCAGATGCCTTCGCCGGAAGTTCGTTTTACAATGACGATTTCCTTTGCGGAGAGGTCGGAAAGCACCGCCAGGACAGCCTTTGCGGCCCCGCCGTTGCCGAGAACCAGTACCTTTTCTCCGGTGATTTTGATATTGTTTTTCTGTAGGGTATATAAAAATCCGTAATAATCGGTGTTGTAACCGGTCAGCTTTCCATTTCGGTTGACCACGGTATTAACGGCACCGATTTTTTTTGCGCGGTCGTCCAGTTCATCCAGATACGGGATGACTTCGGTTTTATAAGGGATGGTTACATTTACGGCGGAGAACTCCTTTGCCGTCATAAACTCCCGAACTCCTTCTTTGGTCAGTTCGATTAAATCATAGGTATAGTCTGCCAAGGCTTCATGAATTTGCTTGGAATAGCTGTGGGATAGGTGTTCTCCCAAAAGTCCGTAATTTGCCGGCATATGTTTAGTCTCCTTTAGTGCGATATGATTTCAAGACACGTTTGCGAGTCTCGACGCCGGATTCAGGTCAGCAGAGCTGACAAATACCTTGCTGAATTCGTACACAGTATAGCACAGCAAAAATTAGTTTGCAAGAAGGGGTGTCATATTTTACAGCCTGTCTCATATATTGAGGTAAGGCGGTAAACAAGCTGTCCGGTGAATGACACAGGGAATGAGTACCGGACAGAGGAAAACTGGTGCCGCACAGGAGGAACGCGGATGAAAGTTGCATGGATGTTGCCGGAGCCGGTACGGGGAATTTTACTGGCATCGGGAATACAAGAAGAAAGCTTGCGGGAAATACGGTTTCGGACCGGAAGAGGTTTGGTACTTGAAACTTCGACCGGAGAGATGTTGCTGAATGTCTCCGGTCGAGTGGTCGTTTCCGAAGAGGAAGCCTACCGGGTAACGGAAACGGATTTGAAAACAGCGTTGGAGCTTTTGACCGGGTATTCCGTGTATGCCTTTGAGGAGGAGCTGCGGCAGGGGTATTTTACCGTAGAAGGAGGGCATCGTATCGGTGTGGCGGGACGGGCTGTGGTAGAAGGCGGCCGGGTAAAGAGGCTCAGTTACATTTCTTTCTTGAATTTTCGCGTGGCCCATGAGTGTAAAGGTTGTAGCGAAACGTTGTTCCGTAGATTGTATAAGGACGGGCAGTATTACCATACGTTACTGTTTGCTCCGGCAGGCTGTGGGAAGACAACCTTTCTTCGGGATTTGATTCGACTGTTGTCGAACGCAGGACTGCGTGTAGGGGTGGCGGACGAACGGTCGGAACTGGCTGCCTGTCACTACGGTATTCCTCAACATGATTTGGGACTGCGGACCGATGTGATGGACGGATGTCCAAAGGCAGAGGCTATGGTGATGTTGTTGCGCTCCATGACACCCCAGATACTGGTGGCGGATGAAATCGGTATGGAGGCGGATGTATTTGCGATACGGGCGGCGGCAGGTTCCGGATGTAAGGTAGTGGCCAGCGCCCATGGGGGAAGCTTTGAGGAGTTGATACGGAATCCTGTGTTGCGGACTCTTTGGGAGGAACGACGGTTTGAACGTTATGTTTGTCTGGAGAAGAAGAAAAACAGTTTTGGGGTCAAAGCAATCTATAACGGAGACGGGAGAGAGATTTAGCAATGGAATATATAAAACTGATCGGTGCTGTATTGGTAATACTGGCCGGAGCCGGATTTGGGGCGTGCCCCGTACATAAAATGAAAGAGCGGACCGGGGAATTTGAAACATTGTACTTTTGCCTGTTACGACTGAAAAGTGAAATCAATCACGGAGGGAAGCCTTTGCCGGAGGCAATCAAGGCAGCGGCGGACAGTAAAAAGGAGGTTAAAGACGGAACGTATCGTACCGTTATGCGGAACCTTGCAAACCGTTTGGAACAAGGGCGGGAGGCCTATGAAATACAACTGAGAGCGTGTGTGGAGGAAGGGTTCCGGGACAGCGTAATCACAAAGGAGGAACAGGATGCCTTTGTGGACACGTTCCTGTTGCTGGGGGGCGGAGATAAGGAAAAACAGGTGCAGATGTTGTCCTATTATGCGGAAAATGTACGTCTTGCCATTGCCCAGGAGAAACAGAAAAAGAAAGAAAAGTCTTATTTGTACCGGAGTCTCGGTATTTTAGGAGGCATCTTTTTGTCGGTTATCATGTACTGAGGTTAGGAGGTTTTTATGACAATACAGTTGATTTTTAAGATTGCGGCGGTGGGAGTCTTAGTATCGGTCATCAATCAGGTGCTGAAGCATTCCGGTAGGGAAGAACAGGCTTTTTTAGTGAGCCTTGCGGGGCTTTTGCTGGTGCTTATGTGGATTGTGCCGTATATCGCGGAGCTGTTTTCCACGATTATGAAATTGTTTGAAATGTAGGTGCGTTGAATGATAAAGGTGGTTTTAATCGGTCTTGTGGCAGTATTTGCCGTACTGTTGCTCAAGGTAGGAAAGCCGGAATATGCCATGGCGGTGAGCCTTGCGGCGTGTGTGTTGATTTTATTGTTTGCGGGAGGAACGTTGACGTCGGTAGTGGGAGATTTGAAGAAGCTGTTTTCTTATATCACGTTGCCGGATGGATATTTGAAAATTCTGTTTAAGATTCTGGGAGTGGCTTATTTGGCGGAGTTCGGTTCCGCTTTATGTAAGGATGCGGGGCAAAGCGCCATCAGCGGACAAATCGAATTGGTGGGAAAGCTGACCATATTGGCAATCAGCATGCCGGTGGTAACCTCCTTGTTTGAGACAATCGGCCGGATGGCATGGTAACAGAAGGAAAACGATAAGATATGCATACCGCGGAAAAAACGTGAACAATGGGAGGAAGTATGAATACAGACTTTTTTTCGGTAGACTATACGGAACTGGATAAAACGGTGGAGACGTTGTTTCCAACCGGAAAAACACCGAGTTTTTCGGATATTATTTGCGGTCTGATGGACGGAGAAATTCCATTCGGGGAATTGTTCTCACTCATAAAGGAATCCGGGTATCATGGCTTGTTCTACGGAGTTGCAGGCGTTAAGGAGCTGGTGTTTATTGCGATTGTGGCGGCCGTGTTTTATATTCTGTCAAAAACGGGACGCTTGGGACAGGCTTCCCAGACCGGATTTTTTGTGGCATATCTTCTCATTGTGGGTGGTGTGTTTCGGATATACGATACGTCCAGAGGAATTGTGGGAGATGCACTGACTTCTCTTTTGGAGTTTATGAAGGCGTTGATTCCTGCCTATTGTGCCGGGATTTCAATCGCCTCCGGCGGGTTAAGCTCAGCGGTGTTTTACTCGGTTGCCATGCTTGGAATCGCGGTGGTGGGGACAATCTTACGGAATGTGGTGCTTCCGGTTATCGGTTTGTATTTTATGCTTTCGGTATTGAACCGGATTCTGGAGGAGGACTTTTTGTCAAAGCTTGCGGGTATTTTTTATTCCGTGGCGGAAGGGCTTATGAAGTTTTCCATAGCGGCGGTGCTGGGAATCGGAACCGTTCAGGGAGTGATTGCACCGGCAGCGGATGCGGTAAAACGGTCTGCGGTAATAAAGACCGCAGGAGCGATTCCTGTGGTGGGAGATTTGCTTTCCGGAACCTCTCAAACGGTTCTGGCAGCGGGAGTGCTGTTAAAGAATACCATCGGGGCAGCGGGAGCGGTTATTATCATTCTGTTGTGCCTGATACCTCTGGTACGGGTGGGAATTGCAAATCTTGCCCTGCGATGCGGTGCGGCGGTATTGCAACCGGTATCGGACAATCGGATTACGGATTGCCTCGGCTACGGGGCCAAAACCCATAAGCTTTTGGTGCAATTGATTTTGTATACCATGCTGTTGTTTTTGCTGTCAATCATCCTTATTTTGATGCTGACCGGGAAAGGCGGTGCGGTATGATGGACGAGATTATTTCCTATGCGAAAACAGTACTTTTCTTTTTGTTATTTGTTAATCTGCTGATGCAGCTGCTAAAGGGAAGCTCCTATGAACGGTTTGTGCATCCGGTGTGCGGAATGATTTTGGTGATTATGATTATAAGGCCGTTGCTTTCCATGTTCGGAGGGGAAGAAAAGGTGCTGTATGCGGCGGAGCAGAAGCTTTCGTTGTTGCTGTCGGGGGAGGAAGCACGGCTGTCTCTGCCGAAGGAGGCGGGGTATGAGTTTGCTGTATTGGAGGCCTATGAAGGAGAACTGATTACCCAGCTATCCGGTATTTTGGCGGAAGAAGGTCTGACGGTTGTGAATGCAGACTTTTCTCTTTCGGCAGAGGAGGCGGACTTCGGAACCATACGGGGACTGACGCTTACGGCAGAACGGAAAAAAGAGGGAGCCACAAGCCGGATCGAAATTGCACCGATTGTATTTGAACAAGAAAAAAAAGACACCGCCGTCAGTGCGGAAGAAATTCGTATAAAGGACAAACTGACGGACTTCTATCAAATGGATGAGGATAATATATATGTTAATATCAAGGAGGAAAAGGATGGATAAGAAGCGGAAAAAGGAACCGGGCATGAAAGAGTGGGCCATTATTTTTGCTGCGGGAGCTTTGCTTTTGCTTCTGTCCGTGCCGGATTTGTTTCACAAGGAAAAGGAAGAAACGGTGGATACGGCGACCTCTGTACATCAAAGGGAAGAGCAGACCGAAGAATACGCGGAACGTATGGAACGGAAGCTGGAGGAGATGTTACGGAAGATAGACGGAGTTACGAGCGTTACGGCGATGATTACCGTTACCTCTACTACAGAAAAGGTAGTATTGCAGGATACAACGACAGATTCGGAGGAGTTGACGGAAAAGGACGGAGCAGGAGGAGAACGAATATCCTTGAAAAATACAGAGGAAACAAAAGCAGTACTGGCGGGGGATGCCCCCTTTTTGACAAAAGAACTGACACCGAAGGTGGAAGGTGTGGTGGTTGTGATATCCGGAGCGGAGAGTACAAAGGTACTTGCTATAACCGAGGCTGTACAGGCATTATTTGACGTTCCGGCACATAAGGTAAAAATAATCAATAATTAATCGGAGGTTAACATGAAAGGTATTTTCAAGAAAAATCAGGTAATTATTACATCCTTGGCGCTGATGCTTGCTGTAGCGGGATATTTGCAGATGTCGGGGGAAGCGGTGAATCCGGCGGAGGGGGATTCTGTTCAGACCGGTAACACGGTAGGTACTCATTATGAAATTACTGCCGGAGATTTGACGGATTATTACGGGGATATTTCGGACGAAGATATGATGGGGAAATCTATGGCGGCAGCAGAAAATGAAAATGCTCAGGCGGTATCCACAGACGGTGCCGGAACGACGGATGTGGCAGATGCGACAGATGCGGCAAAGGTGGCAGAGGATCCGGGTGAGGCGGTACTGGTAAGTACAACCATACGTGGGGATTATGCGGTAAATGCAAAGTTAAATCGTGAGCAGACCAGAGCCAAGAACAAGGAAATCCTTATGGATATGCTTGGGGATGAAACTTTGTCCGAAGCCCAGAAGCAGGAGGCCATTGACGTGCTTCTGGAAATGACGGAGATTTCCGAAAAGGAACAGGCGGCTGAACTTTTGCTGGAGGCAAAGGGATTTATGGATGCCGTGGTAAACATTGTGGGAGAAGAAGTGGATGTAGTCATTAACGCAACAGAAGTAACGGACCGTCAGATTGCCCAGATTGAAGATATCGTGATGCGTAAAACCGGTGCGGAGGCAGAGAATATTGTGATTATGGCGGCGGTACAGGAGGATTAAAAAAAAGGCTTTTCAATTTTGAAAAGAAATGGTATACTATATATAATTGAGATAAATTGCAAATCCGGCAGGTGACTGCCGGGAGGTACTATGCAAAGAACGGAGGCAGTATTATGGCTAGAGAGAACGATGTTAAGAATACAAACTGGTCCTCAAAGGAGATTTCCTCCATTGGGGAAGTAATGATAGCAGATGATGTAATTGCAACCATTGCAGGACTTGCGGCTACCGAAGTGGAAGGTGTTTCCGCAATGCAGGGCAATGTAACCAACGAGCTTGTAGGAAAGCTCGGTATGAAGAACCTGACCAAGGGGGTTCATATTAAGGTGACCGAGAACGGTGTCGCAGTGGAGTTATCCGTACAGATGCGTTACGGTTACAGTATTCCGAAGACCTGTAAATCTATTCAGGAAAAGGTAAAGGCAGCCATCGAGAATATGGTGGGTCTTTCCGTAGAGGTTGTGAATGTTCATATCGTGGGAGTCGATACCAATACCACAAGATAAGGGAGATTTTTATGACAAGACGTGAGTTAAGAGAACATACATTTTTACTGTTATTCCGAAAGGATTTTCATGAGGCGGAGGAAATGGAGGAGCAGCTGACTCTTTACTTTGAGGGAATCGAGCTGACGGATGACGAGCAGGGTGAGCCGGCACGTTATCGTTTCCTGACCTTGCCGGAGGGAACTGATGCGGAGGAAGTAAAAGCACGTTTTTACGATATTTGCAGTCATCGTGACGAAATTGATGCAGTGCTTGCGGAGGCGGCCAGCGGTTGGAAGTTAAACCGTATCGGCAAGGTGGAATTGACCCTTCTTCGTATGGCATTGTACGAGATGCGCTACGATGAACAGACACCGGAGAAGGTGGCAATCAACGAAGCGGTAGAGCTTGCAAAGAAATACGGAGCGGATGCGTCCGCAGGCTTTATCAACGGTGTTTTGGCAAAGTTAGTGGAAGCGTAGATTTGCGAGGAGGCACGGAATGAACCAACCGGTTTTTTCGGTCAGTCAGGTAAATGCTTATATTAAACAGATGTTTTTGAGGGATGACAGATTGCGGTTCCTCGCCGTGAAAGGCGAGGTATCCAACTGCAAATATCATTCTTCGGGACATCTGTATTTTACCGTTAAGGATAAAATGGGGCAGCTTGCCTGCGTCATGTTTGCAAGTGCCTGCAGGAATATGACCTTCCGTTTGCAGGAGGGGCAGAGTGTCATTGTATACGGCAGTATGCAGGTGTATGAGAGAGACGGTAAGTATCAGCTTTATGCTGAAGCCATCGAGAAGGACGGCGTCGGTCAGCTGTTTGAGCAGATTGAAGAATTAAAGCGTCGTCTGGCGGCAGAGGGTTTGTTTGATGCAGAGCGGAAAAAGCCCATACCGGCTTATGCGTGGCGTGTGGGTATCGTAACGGCACAGACCGGTGCGGCCATTCGTGATATTGTACAGATTGCAAAACGGCGGAATCCTTACGTGCAGCTTATGTTACAGCCGGCCCAGGTACAGGGTGAGTCGGCACCGGAGAGTCTGGCAAGAGCTCTTCGGAAGCTGGATACTTTGCGCCCGGATGTGATTATTATCGGACGGGGCGGCGGCAGTGCTGAGGATTTAATGGCCTTTAATACGGAGGTTGTGGTCCGGGCTGTGGCGGAATGTGAAACACCGGTCATCAGTGCGGTGGGCCATGAGGTAGACGTGGCTCTGACGGATTTTGCGGCGGATTTACGGGCTCCGACTCCGAGTGCGGCAGCAGAGCTGGCTGTGTTTGAATACAGAGTGTTAGAGGAAGGTTTGGCGGCGATACACACAGACCTGACCTATTCCATGTGTCGCAGAATCGAGGCGGCACGGACAAAGATAGAGACTTATAATGAAAAGCTGTTGCGTGTGGGCCCGGCGGGAGCGTTAAAGGCTAAGAAGGTGCAGCTTGTTTATGCAGGGGAGCGTCTGGATGCAGCCATGAACCGGCATTTGGTACGAAATAAACACCGTCTGGAGCTGTTGGCGGGGAGATTACATGCAGTGTCTCCGGCGGCGAGATTGTCCGGCGGATATGCTTATGTTACGGGAAAGGATAAGAAGCCGTTGACGTCGATTTCGCAGGTAAAACTGCAGGATACGGTACGGGTCACCTTGGCAGACGGTGCTTTTACCGCAAAGGTTGAGCAGAGGTCAGAATAAAGAAAAAGCGCAGAAAGGGGTAATGCTATGGCAAATGCAGATGAAACTACAGTTGTAGAAAAGAAGGCAACATCAAAGAAATCAGTGCAGAAAACGGAGAAAAAGCGTACCTTGGAAGAACTTTTCGGCGAACTGGAAACAATTACTGCGGAACTGGAAGCACAGGAGTTACCTCTTGAGGAAGCCTTCGCAAAATACCGCAAGGGGATGGAACTGTTAAAGGAGTGCAATGCCGCAGTAGATACCGTAGAGAAAGAGTTGCAGATTTTGGAGGAAGCCTGATGGACTTTGAACAGCTCAAACAACAAAAAACAGAAGAAATCAATGCTTTTTTAAAGGCGTTTTTGCCGGAAGAGTCCGGAAAGGAAGCAGTTCTTTGCGAAGCGATGAATTATAGTGTGGCGGTAGGCGGAAAGCGCCTTCGTCCAATGATTTTGCTGGAAGCGTATCGGATGTTCGGTGGCAAGGATACCGCGGCACAACCTTTTGCGGCGGCTTTGGAGATGATTCACACCTATTCTCTGGTGCATGATGACTTGCCGGCTATGGATAACGATATGTACCGCAGAGGCCAGTTGACCACCCATGCCAAGTACGGTGAGGCCATGGGAGTGCTGGCGGGAGACGGTCTTCTCAACTATGCCTTTGAAGTAATGAGTGATGCGGTATGCGAACAGGGCGCTAACGGAGCCAAGGCTATGCGGATTATTGCAAAGAAGGCCGGTGTACGCGGCATGATTGCGGGACAGACCGTAGATTTGGAATGGACAGGAAAGCCGCAGACCAAGGAGCTTTTGGATTATATCAATGAACGTAAGACGTCGGCGCTTTTATGTGCCGCATTAATGGCAGGTGCTGCTTTGGCGGGGGCTACGGATGCGGAGCTTTCTGTATTGGAGCAGGTGGGCAATTATGTAGGCCTGGCCTTCCAGATAAAGGACGACATTTTGGATGTCATCGGTGACGAAGGAAAGCTTGGTAAGCCTCTTCACAGCGATGAAAAGAATGAAAAGAGCACCTATGTGACTTTAATCGGAATTGACGGTGCGGAAGAGACGGTAAAGGAGTTTTCTCATAAGGCGGTAGAACTTTTGGAAACATTGCCGTACGAAAATCCGTTTTTAAAAGAACTTTTATTATCCCTGATAACGAGGGAATACTAAACTACAAATAGATGAACTACCGGAGGGAGTCAGGATGAGCGGGACCGGATTGCTGGAGAAGATTAATCAGCCGAATGATATTAAAAAAGTGAATAAGAAGGACTATGGAAAGCTTGCAAAGGAAATCAGAGGCTTTTTGGTTCGCAGTATCAGCAAAACCGGCGGCCATCTGGCGGCGAATCTGGGCGCGGTAGAGCTTACTATGGCTTTGCATTTGGCCATGGACTTTCCGAAGGACAAGCTGGTATTTGATGTGGGGCATCAGGCATACACCCACAAGATTTTAACCGGACGTAAAAAGGAATTTTCTACCCTTCGTACTTACGAAGGCTTAAGCGGCTTCCCGAAGCGTAAGGAAAGCGATTGCGATGCCTTTGATACGGGGCACAGCTCAACGTCCATTTCCGCGGCGGTAGGTTTGGCTACGGCAAGAGATTTGGCGGGAGAGGACTATAAGGTGGCGGCAGTCATTGGCGACGGTGCTTTGTCCGGCGGTATGGCCTATGAGGCGTTAAATCACATCGGCGGCAGCCACTCAAAGATGCTGATTGTTTTAAATGATAATAAAATGTCCATTTCCGAGAACATCGGCGGTATGGCAGCCTATCTCGGAAAGGTACGTACCAATACAAAATATGTGGAGTTTAAGGATGATTTGGAACAGACACTTCGTAAAACCAAGTTCGGCACGAAGTTGGTATACGGCTTAAAACGCTCCAAGGATTCCATTAAGCATTTTATTGTGCCGGGGATGTTTTTTGAGGACATGGGCATTACCTATGTAGGACCGATTGACGGCCACAATATTGAGCTTATGACCCGTGCCTTTAAAACTGCTTTTAAGGCAAATAAACCGGTACTGGTGCATGTGGTAACGGAAAAGGGCCGTGGTTATGAGTTTGCGAAAGCAAATCCGAGTGCGTTCCATGGAGTGGATCCTTTTGATATAAAGACCGGAAAGGTGTTAAATAAGCCGACGGGAAAGAGCTATACGGCGGTATTTTCCGAGGCGATTTGTGAACTGGCAAAGGAAAACCCGAAGGTGGCGGCTATTACGGCGGCTATGCCTCAGGGAACGGGACTGGATGCCTTTGAAAAGCAGTATCCGGAACGGTTCTTTGATGTGGGAATTGCAGAGGAGCATGCGGTGACCTTTGCGGCGGGCCTTGCGGCAGGAGGGTATTCCCCGGTGGTGGCGGTGTATTCCACGTTCTTGCAACGTGCTTATGACCAAATTGTCCATGATGTATGCGTGGGAAATCTTCCGGTGGTATTTGCGGTGGATCGTGCGGGTATTGTGGGAAACGACGGTGAAACCCATCAGGGTATATTAGATATTTCGTATTTGTCTCACATTCCGGGGATGACGGTAATGGCTCCGCGGGATGGGGCAGAGTTAAAAGAGATGCTTCGGTTTGCGGTGGAGTTAAAGCAGCCGGTGGCTCTTCGTTATCCGAGAGGACAGGCTTGTGATATGGCGGAAGAAGTGCGGATGCCGCTTGCGCTTGGCAAGGCCGAGGTGCTTTATAAAGAGAATGAAATCGCTCTTTTGGCGGTGGGCAGTATGGTAGAGACCGCAGTGAAGGTAAGAGAACTGCTACAGGCAGGTTCCTATCGTGCTACGGTGGTGAATATGCGGTTTGTATCACCGATGGACATCAGACTGCTGGATGAAATGGCAGCAAATCATCGGGTGATTGTGACATTAGAAGAAAACGTGCTGTCCGGCGGCTTTGGCGAAAAGGTAGCTGCCTACTATGCGGAGCGGGGCTGGCATGTACGCTTAAAGAATATCGCACTTCCGAATCAATACATTGAGCATGGAGACCCGCAGGTGTTAAAAGAGAAGTATGGACTGACGGCAGAAAAGATTGCCGAGGATGTCAGAGCTTTTTACCGGGGCGAGTAACGGAGGAGTAAGGATGGCAGAAAAGAAAAAGGAACGTCTGGATGTGCTTTTGGTAAAGCGGAATCTGGCGGAATCCAGAGAAAAGGCGAAGGCCTATATTATGGCTGGAAATGTGTTTGTGGACGGTGTTAGAGAGGATAAGGCCGGCACAAATGTTTCCGAAAGTGCGGAAATTGAGCTTCGTGGTATGGCAATGAAGTATGTGAGCCGCGGCGGCTTTAAGCTGGAAAAAGCAATCGATGAGTTCGGGGTGGCTCTTTCCGGCGCAGTATGTATGGACGTAGGCTCCTCTACGGGCGGCTTTACGGATTGTATGTTACAAAACGGTGCGGTAAAGGTGTTTGCGGTAGACGTAGGTACCAATCAGCTGGCGTGGAAGCTGCGTACCGATGAGCGTGTCGTATCCATGGAGCAGACCAATATCCGTTATGTGACCCCGGAGGATATCGGGGAACAGGTGGATTTTGTATCCATTGACGTTGCGTTTATTTCCCTGACCAAGGTATTGGCACCGGTGTATGATTTGATGAAGGTTGGGGCACGGATTGTGTGTCTTATTAAGCCGCAATTTGAAGCCGGTCGTGAAAAGGTGGGCAAAAAAGGCGTGGTACGTGAACGCGAGACCCACTTGGAGGTTATTGAGCAGGTGATTCGTTATGCAGATTCCTTGGGATTTTTGATGTTGGGTCTTTCTTTCTCGCCGATTCGCGGACCGGAAGGAAATATCGAATATTTGTTGTACATGGAAAAGACAAAGGAGCAGCGTGCCGATGCGTTACAGGCGTCGGAAGAAGATGCGGATGAGGAATTCGAAGAAATCGATGCGGCATTCTCTGTGATGCCGTTATCACCGGAGGCGGATGAGTTGGTACGTCAGGCAGACCGTATTACAAAGGAAGCTCACGCAGTGTTGGATAAATAAAACAGAGTATTGTATGTTTCATATGCAAACAAGGGGCAAATACGGGGATTTTGATTGACTTTCCCTTTGTTTTGTTGTAGACTATAACTACTTTATTTTTGTCGGACTGGAGGGGTTCTGTAGATGAAAAAGGTATGTGTCATTGCCAATGCCGGGAAAGAAACAGCGGCGGAACGGGCAGAGCAGGTACGTGTTTTCTTTTATGAAAGAGGAATCGACTGCGTTGTACTTTTGGACGATTTCTCGGAAAAAACATCCTATGAACCGGTTTTACAGGACGACATGGAATGTGCCGTGGTGCTGGGCGGAGACGGAACCTTAATTCACGTGGCCCGGAAGCTGGCGGAAAAGAAGATTCCGGTATTCGGTATCAATATGGGGAACTTAGGTTTCCTGACCCATGCGGATTCCGGAAAGGCAAGAGCATCGTTGGAGGCTTTGGTTGCGGGTGAGTATTGTATCGAAGAGCGCATGATGTTGGAGGCTTCGGTAGATGGCCAGGCGTTCGGCACGGCGTTAAACGACGTGGTTTTGACCCGGAACGGTTTTTCACGAATTATCAGTGTGGGGATTTTTGTAAACGGCAAGCCGGTTTGTAATTACCGGGGCGACGGTGTCATTGTGGCAACGCCGACAGGATCCACCGGTTACAATTTGTCCGCAGGAGGTCCCGTGGTGGCGCCGAAGACGGAGCTATTTATCATTACTCCGATTTGTCCGCACTCCTTAAGTGCCAGAAGTATTTTGCTTTCGGCGGAGGATGAGCTTCACATTGTGGTTCGTGAGGAGAAGAAGACCCAGGACGAGGAAGCGATTCTGACTTTGGACGGACAGCGGGCCAAGGACCTTGCGGCAGAGGATACCATAGTGATTCGTAAGTCCGAGAAGAAAGCATATTTTATTCAGTTAAACGAGAACAGTTTTTTTGATGCATTACATAGAAAGCTGGGAAATTACGAGATTTTATAGACGAAGAAGGAAAGAGAAGAAGGATGAAAACAGCGAGACAGAATAAGATTATCGAGTTGGTAGAGAAGAACGAAATCGAGACGCAGGAGGAGCTTGGCGAACTTTTAAAGAACGCGGGCTTTGCGGTGACCCAGGCGACGATTTCCAGAGACATCAGAGAGCTTAAGCTTACCAAGGTTGCCATTGATTTGGACCGTCAGAAGTACATTGTGCTTCGCTCCCATAATTCCGAAATGAATGAGAAGTATGCTCGTATTCTGCGGGATTCCTTTGTTTCCATGGCAAAGGCCCAGAATATTCTGGTGGTAAAGACGGTTTCCGGTATGGCGATGGCTGCTGCTGCGGCGTTAGATGCTTTACAGGTAGACGGTATCGTGGGCTGTATTGCGGGAGACGATACGATTATGTGTGCCATCCGTACCGAAAAGGAAACGGATGCGGTAATGGAGAAATTACATCGCTTAACCGGCGATAAAAGAGTAAATGATTAATTAAAGGAGATAAAAGTTATGTCAGGTCATTCCAAATTTGCAAACATTAAGCACAAGAAGGAAAAGAACGATGCAGCAAAGGGTAAGATTTTCACCCGTATCGGTCGTGAAATCGCAGTAGCGGTAAAGGAAGGCGGTCCGGATCCGAATAACAACAGTAAGTTAAAGGACGTTATCGCAAAGGCAAAGGCGAACAACATGCCGAACGATACCATCGACCGCAGCATTAAGAAGGCTGCCGGTGACGGAGACGGCGTAAATTACGAAAAGGTTACCTACGAAGGCTACGGCCCGAGCGGTATTGCTGTTATTGTAGATGCTCTTACGGACAACAAGAACCGTACCGCGGCAAATGTGCGCAGTGCATTCACCAAGGGTAACGGTAACATGGGAACCACCGGTTGTGTATCCTTCATGTTTGACAAGAAGGGTCAGATTATCGTAGCAAAGGAAGATTACTCCGGAGACGCAGACGAGCTTATGATGACCGCTCTCGACGCAGGCGCTGAGGACTTTGTAGAGGAAGAGGACAGCTTTGAAATCCTCACCGATCCGGATTCCTTCAGCGAAGTTCGTGAAGCACTGGAGCAGGCGGGTATCGTAATGGTTTCCGCAGAAGTTACCATGATTCCGCAGACCTGGGGCACCTTGACTGACGAAGGTGACATTAAGAGCATGAACAAGATGCTTGACCTTTTGGAAGAGGACGACGACGTTCAGGAAGTTTACCACAACTGGGATATGCCGGAGGAGTAAGACTATGAAAATCAGAACCAGATATGCACCGAGCCCGACGGGAAGAATGCACGTGGGTAATTTAAGAACCGCATTGTATGCATACTTAATCGCAAAGCACGGCGACGGTGA
Source organism: uncultured Lachnospiraceae bacterium (assembly GCA_964545045.1). Taxonomy (GTDB): domain Bacteria; phylum Bacillota; class Clostridia; order Lachnospirales; family Lachnospiraceae; genus SIG307. The sequence goes on from CAZJEN010000001.1 coordinate 159,205, forward strand.
TTTTATTTTAAGAATTGAGGATACGGACCAGGGCCGCTTGGTGGAGGGTGCCGTAGATATTATTTATCGTACCATGGAGACCACCGGTCTTTTACACGATGAAGGTCCGGATAAGGACAAGGGCTTTGGCCCGTATGTACAGAGTGAGCGCGTAATCAGCGGTCTGTACATGGAGTATGCAAAGCAGCTTGTTGAGAAGGGCGAGGCATATTATTGCTTCTGTACCAAGGAGCGTCTGGAGTCTTTAAAGACTGCGGTTGAGGGTTCCGAGGATAAGGAGATTACCAAGTACGACAAGCATTGTCTACACTTGTCAAAAGAGGAAATCGAGAAGAATTTAGCAGCCGGGATGCCGTTTGTTATCCGTCAGAATACCCCGACGGAGGGTACCACGTCCTTTACGGATGTGCTTTACGGCACCATTACCGTAGATAACGCAGAGCTGGACGATATGATTCTCATTAAGTCCGACGGTTTTCCGACCTATAACTTTGCGAACGTAATCGACGACCATTTGATGGGTATTACCCATGTTGTAAGAGGTAACGAGTACCTTTCCTCTACGCCGAAGTACACGAGACTGTATCAGGCTTTCGGTTGGGAGGAGCCGGTGTACATTCACTGTCCGCTCATTACCAACGAGGAGCATCAGAAGCTTTCCAAGAGAAGCGGTCATTCCTCATTTGAGGATTTGGTAGAGCAGGGCTTTGTAACCGAAGCTATTGTGAACTTTACCGCACTTCTTGGTTGGAGTCCGTCTGTGAACGAAGAGATTTTCACGCTGCAGGAGTTAATCGAGCAGTTCGATTATACCCACATCAGCAAGTCTCCGGCCGTGTTTGATATGACGAAGCTGCGTTGGATGAACGGTGAGTACTTAAAGCGTATGGATAGCGAGAAGTATTACGAGCTTGCTATGCCGTATATTGACGAAGTAATCACGAAGCCGTACGACAAGAAGGCAATCGCAGATTTAGTCAAGACCAGAATCGAGACATTACTTGATATCGCAGGTCACATCGATTTCTTTGAGGAGCTTCCGGAGTACGATATCGAGATGTATGTACACAAGAAGATGAAGACCACCAAGGAGTCCTCCCTTGGCGTATTAAAGGATTTGCTTCCGCGTCTTCAGGAACTTAACGACTACAGCGTTCCGGCAATCGAAGCACTTCTCATGGGCTATGTGCAGGAGAAGGAAATCAAGAACGGACAGGGCTTGTGGCCGGTTCGTACCGCAGTTTCCGGTAAGCAGATGACCCCGGGCGGCGCTTACGAGATTATGGCGATTCTCGGTAAGGATGAGAGCTTGAGACGTATTGAGAAGGCGATTGAGCTGCTTTCTAAGGAAGTACAGTAAAAATAAAAAACGGACTTACATTTCCGGTTGGGATGTGGTATAATCCATATTCGGAAAAAGAAAAGGTGTAATCATAGATGTAAATCCAGCAAGAATGAGTGCGTGTAATCTATTGTAGTGTGACTACAAAGGTTACACGCTTTTCTTGCGTGTAGGCAAAGTGAGCATAGAAGAGATTTTGGAAGCATGCTTCCGAAAAGCTCTGATTATGCGAACGCGCCCACGACTGAGTGACGAAGTCACGAAGTGTAGATGTGGGCTGGGTGCATTAGCACCGCCTGCACGAACAAGAGAAAATGATAAGGAGATTTTTATGAAACAACCAAATGACGAATCAATGAAACAAAACAAAATGGCGACCATGCCGGTAAAGAAGCTTATGATTACCATGGCGATACCGATGATTATTTCCATGATGCTACAGGCAGTGTATAACATCGTGGACAGTGCCTTTGTGGCGAATATGAGGGAAAACGGGGAACTTGCCCTAAATGCGCTGACGCTGGCGTTTCCGGTGCAGATGCTGATGGTGGCGGTGGGAATCGGTACCGGTGTAGGAGTAAATGCACTTTTGGCAAAAAGCATGGGGCAGGGAGATACGGAAAAAGCGAGCCGAACCGCAGGAAACGGTGTGTTTTTGATGGCAGTGATTTATGTGGTATTTGCGTTGTTCGGAATCTTCGGTGTGGATGCGTATGTGGCATCCCAGACAAGGAATGCAGTAATCGCGGAGATGACAACGGATTATCTGCGTATTTGTTGTGTGTGGTCTTTCGGTATCTTGTTCTTCTCTTTGTATGAAAAGGTGTTACAGGCAACCGGAAAAAGCATGTATTCTACCATTGCGCAGATTACGGGAGCTGTGGTGAATGTGGTACTTGACCCGATTTTAATTTACGGCTGGCTTGGTTTTCCGGAGCTGGGAGTAAAGGGGGCTGCGTATGCAACGATTATCGGTCAGATTGCTTCGGCACTGTGCGGACTTTTATTGCACTTAAAGGCAAATAAGGAGATAAAAAACGGCATTCGGTATATCAAACCGTCGGGAAAGATTATCAAAGGCATTTACAGGATCGGATTCGCGGCAATTATTGCACAGGCATTGATGTCGCTAATGACATATTTGCTTAATATTATTTTCGGACGTATTAACGAAAACGTAGTAACTGCATACGGGTTATATTATAAAATACAGCAGTTTATTTTGTTTGCGGCATTCGGATTGCGTGATGCCATTACACCGATTATATCCTTTAATCATGGAATGGGAAGCAGAGAACGGGTAAAGGCCGGTGTAAAGTGCGGATTACTCTATACGCTGGTGATTATGTTTATTGGTTTTTTGGGATTGGAAGTATTTGCGGTGCCGTTTGCCGGGCTTTTCGGTTTGTCCGGAGAAACAAAGGAATTGTGTATTTCTGCAATTCGTATTATATCCGTAAGTTTTATGTTTGCGGGAGCCAATATTGCGTTCCAGGGCATTTTTCAGGCACTGGACAGCGGTGTGGAATCTTTAGTCGTCTCTGTGTGTCGTCAGTTTCTATTTGTGATTCCTGTGGCGTATCTGTTTTCCGAGATTGTACTTGAGGGAACTGTCGGAACGTGGCTCGTATGGTGGGTGTTCCCGATTGCGGAAGGATTGTCCGTGGTAGTTTCCGCTTTGTTTATGAATCGAATCAAGAAAAGAAAAATTAGTGTAATCGGAGAATAAAACATGTAGTTTGTACAAAAAAGCAACAGGAAATTTTCACAAAAATGACCCTGTGTCAGATGCGCAAAGTGACGAAAATTAAGGCTGTAGCGAAAATTTTACTTACGAAATTTCGGGGATTTTATTAAAATAAATATGTAACCCGAAAACACACAGAAGGTAGGTAAAGGATGAAAAGAGTAAAAGCGGCGTGTATTGTACAGACATTGCATTTTATGTTGAAGGAAGACGAAGCTCACGAGTATGCGGTGAAGCATGTTCAGGAAAATGTAAAACGTTATAAGGATGATCTTGACAGAAAGCATACAAAGTACAAGATTCTTTCGGAGGAAACGTTAGAAGACGGTTCTGTCATGATTGAAATTAAAAAGCAGTACAGTACATCTCCGGTAGGAAAATACCTGGATTAGCGGGAGAGAAGAAAAGAGGTGACGTGCAGTTGTCGGAGCAGATGACTGCACGTTTCTTAGATTTGACATTCTGAGAAAGAGAGGAAGCAAAAGTGAAAATAGAAAGTTTACTCGGAGAAACAATGATTCATAATTCTTTTGGAGCTGGTATCATCGGTGGCGTCCATGAGAAATATCTGGAAGTGGATTTTCCGGAAAAGAAAAAGCATTGTAAGTTTCTGTATCCCTCCTGCTTTGATGGGTATGCTATGTTAGAGAATAAGACAAAACAGAGGAGAGTGCAGCAGGATTTGGAAGTGTGGAAGAAGGAGTCCGGAGCATTACGGGAGGAAGAGATGAGACTGGCATACGAGAAGACGCAGCAGGAAATTCTGGAACGAAAAAATGCTGCGGAGGAGAAAAAGCTTCGTGCAGCGAAAAGGGCAATGGAGCATAGGATGGTGTATCAACGATGAAGAAAATTACAGTGAAAAACACAAGAAACTCCAGGGCGGAAAGCCGATTTGTGACACTGGCCTGTCAGTTTAAAAGTGAAATAACGGCAGAGGTGTTTGACAAAGAATACAATGCAAAAAGTATTATGAGCACAATGATTTTAGAGGGTGCAGATGAGGTGGTGTTAACAATTGACGGGCCGGATGAGGCGGAGGCGGAAAAGACGATACGAGGGTATTACAGAGGGGAGAAATGATTTCACAGTTTGAAAAGTTTAGAGTGAGCGGTAATATGGACAGAATGCTTAGATGAGTGTTCTGTCTTTTTTATTTTTAGGAGGAAAATACGATTGCGATGCCAAAAGGAATGTGATAAAATAGGTAATTAAACTATTGGAGGTGGCGTATGAAAACAATTATCACAATTCAACACACACAGTCTGTGCATCATACTAATGGCATGGTGGGTTCATGGACGGATTGGGAACTGTCTGAGCTTGGAGTGGAACAGGCAGAAAAAATCGGAGAGAAGTTAAAAACGGAGCTTTCCGGGAGAACTTTTGTTATGTATTCTTCGGATTTGCTCCGGGCAAAGCAGACGGCGGAGCATGTGGGAAAGCATCTGGGAATTGAACCAATATTAAAGACGGAACTGAGAGAACGGAATCTCGGAAAGTGTTGCGGAAAGTCGGTGCAGTGGCTTCGTGAAAACTTGGAATGTCAGGAGAAAACCATTGACGACAGACTATTTTCCGATGCGGAAAGCAGACGGGATACATGGAACCGCTTGAAGCCGTTGTTTGATCAACTTATGACAAACGAAGAAGAGAACATTATCTTAGTGTCTCACGGCGATTTGCTCAGTGTATTTAATGCCATGTTTTTAGGCCTGGATGTGGAGGCAATCAATACCTGTGAACTGTTCGGCTTGGCGGGTGGCGTATCCTATATGTTTGTAAATGATGAGGGGAAACGCTTTGTGAAGAGGATGAGTGATATGTCGTATTTAGGATAAGACGGTATTGGCGGGGGAACGGTATGAAGCATTTAGGTACACGCACTTTGGAAGCAGAACGCATTGTTTTACGAAGAATCGAAGTCGAGGATTACAAGCAGATGTATGAAAATTGGGCTTGTAAGGAGGAATGCAGCAAATACTTTCCATGGTCTGTGGTTACGGATAGCGAAGTTTATAAAAAGAGGGTTTTGACCTGGGTGGATAATTATGAAGATGATTTGTACTTTAACTGGCTGATTGTGCGAAAGGATACTAAGGAAGCCATAGGTATTATTAATCTTCATAACGTGGACGAACAATCCGGGTCGGCGGAAACCTCGTACATATTGGCACCGGACCATTGGGGCAATGGACTTGCGACAGAGGCGGTAAGACGTGTTCTTCAATATGCCTTTGAAGAGCTGGAATTGAGCCGGGTGTGTGCAGATGTATTCGCGGGAAATGTCGCATCAGAGAAGGTATTGGAAAAGTGCGGTTTTCAATGTGAAGGTGTCATAAAAGAGAGATACGAGAAAGAAGGGATACGTATAGATGCGATTTCATACGGAATACAAAAATTGTAAAATATAGCGATTTCTTCCCGGCTTCTGTTGGAATACGATTTACAATTGACCTATGGTGCGGAGGAGGTACAGTTTTCGGAGTATATGAAGGGGTAAAAGCCTATATTGATGCATGGACAAAAGAAAAGATAGAAAGGGAGAAAAAATGAGCATAACATTACCAAAGTATATTACGGGGGCCTATGCCGTAGGTACGGAGCGTTTTACCGTAACAGACGATTCCAGAGAAGAAGTATTGGGACCGAAGTGCGGTCCGCGTCGGCTGGAGGTGCGACTGTTTTATCCGGTGAACAAATCTGCGGTAGAAGGAAAAGAACGAATGAAGCTGTCAGAGGAACGAGTACAGGCAATACAAAAGGCTTGTATGGTAAAAAAGTTGCCGGAAGAGATTGTGCGTCCGGAATGTTATACGGGGGTACCGCAGGCAGAAGGAAAGTTCCCGCTTGTACTGTATAGTCACGGATATGCGAGCGGAATTACCGAGGCAAACGGCCTTCTTTGCTATGAATTGGCATCCAACGGATATATCGTGGCATCCGTCGGACATGCCTATGAAGCGGCAATTTGTGAGTTTGACGACGGAACGGTTGCATTGTATGACAAGGAAATTAAAATACAGACCGGTGGAATAAAATCTTTCTTTGCCAATATGAAGCTGGTACGGATGGATGCGGAAGCGGAAGAAGTCTATACCTATTTTGACGAACTGCAAAAGAAGTACATGGGATTTATGCTGGGCCGTTTGCCGGAGTGGGGCAAGGACAGCCTTTGCGTCATTGATGCACTTAAGAAGTCTTATGGAGATCGGATTGATTTTGTAAAAGGAATCGGCGCAACGGGACATTCCTTCGGCGGAGCTGTGGCGTACTGGCTTTGTCAATATTCCGACGAGGTTACTTGCGGAGCAAATATTGACGGTGGTGTGTTCGGGGATTATACGGGAATGGTGATGAAAAAGCCTTTTTTACAAATCGGAAGTAAGATGAGCCGCAATCATGAGATAAAGCCGCTTCTTGCCACCGAGGCACCGGTACGGTTTGAGGTTTTCGAAGGAGTGACCCACGGAGGTTTTACGGATTTGAAGTTTATGTATGAGCCGAATTCTTCAAAGGCAAGGATGATGGTAGGTAAAATGGACGGATGTGAGATGCACCGGAGGCTTGCGGACTTGCATTTGGAGTTTTTCGGGGAGTATTTAAAGAATGTTGACGGAATGTGAGTTTAAGAGCCGATAAATGCCGGAAGCGACATGTTATTGCAAATCATTCTTTGAAGGGAGACCTACCTATGATTATACTGATTGCCGGTGCATCCCATACGGGAAAGACCGCGTTGGCGCAAAAGCTACTGGAAAAGTATCATTACCCGTACATGTCCATTGATCATATTAAAATGGGACTGATTCGCAGCGGGCAGACGGAACTGACACCCTGCAGTGATGACAATGCATTGACCGATTATCTTTGGCCCATTGTACGGGAGATGATTAAGACTGCCATTGAAAATAATCAGAACATGATTGTGGAAGGATGTTACATTCCTTATGATTGGGAGAAGGATTTTGAGCCGGAGTATTTGAAGGGAATTCGGTACATTTGTCTGGTTATGAGCGAGACGTATATCAGGGCGCATTTTGCGGATATTAAGAGGTTTGCAAATGTGATAGAGGAACGGCTGGATGATTCGGATTGTACGATGGAGTCGGTATTGCAGGATAATGCAGAGGTACTTCGGGAGTGTGAGAAGCATGGAGCGAAGTATGTGCTGATTGATGAGACGTATCCGGAGGATGTGGATATTGATTTGTAGTTGACAAACATATAGAAATGGCATAGTATATCCATACAAATGTCAACTGCATGAAACGATGGTTTTGCTGAGAATGAGTTTGAGGGGATGAAAAAATATGAAGAAAATTCTGTGCTCCACGGGAGCAATTATCGGAATACCGAACGGAAGAGATTACAGATTGCTGGAGCCGTTGTCAAAGCAACTGATCTGCGACGGATTTGAGTTTATGATGTATTCCTCTTGGTACGAGAAAGTAGAAGATATTAAGGGGTTTTTGAGTGGATTAAAGCTGTTTATTCCGGTGTTTCATTGCGAGAAAAGCATCGGTGAGTACATAAGTAAGGGAAGCAAGGAAGAGGTCGATGAGGCATTTCGTCGGTTTGAGATTAACTGTGATTTGGCGAAAAGTATAGGGGCTGAAAAGCTTGTACTGCATTTGTGGAGCGGCATTGTTTCGGATTCCAATTTTCAGAGCAATCTGGCGGCATATCCGCGGCTTCGTGAGATCGCGGACTCCTACGGTCTTGTACTGGGGATTGAAAACGTGGTTTGCAATGTGGAGAATCCGATGAAGCATTTATGCGAGCTGCGAGAGGAGTATCCGGAAATACATTTCGTATTTGATACGAAAATGGCGGCATTCCATGAACAGCTTGATTTATTGTATGAGAAGGAGTATGATTGGCTTTGGAAGGACGGCCACATCTGCCATTACCATGTGAACGACTATAACGGCGGTTATATGGATTGGGCGAATCTCCGGACTCTGCCGATTGGCGCGGGAAAGCTGGATTTTGAGAGATTTTTTGCTTTTATCCGTGAAATTGGTTATGAGGGGGATTATACTCTGGAGGCAACGGCATTTAACAAAGAAGGCGTTGTTGATTTGGAGATGGTGAACCGGCAGGTTGCGTATGTGAGAGGGAAGATAGATGAATAGAATCTTATGCTCCACGGGTGCAATTATTGGCAAGCCGTCTGCGAACAATTTCGTGTTGCTAAAGAGGTTTTCCACGGAGCTTACCTGTGATGGTTTTGAGTTTATTATCGAGTTTCACATGTACGAGGCGGGCTATGAGGATGTAGAGGAACAAAAATGTATTTTAAAGAAATTAAACATTTGTATTCCGGTGGTACATTGTGATAAAATAGTAGGAGAGTATATCAGTAACGGTGGAGAGGAAAACACAGCGGAAGCGTATCGATTGTTTGAGATAAATTGTGATTTTGCAAAGGAAATCGGCGCAGAGAAGCTGGTGCTCCATTTGTGGGGCGGCATGGCCTCCGATGGGCAGATACAGAACAATATTGCGGCATATCCGAGATTGCGGGATGTTGCGGATCGGTACGGGCTTGATTTGCTTGTGGAGAACGTGGTTTGCAACAGGGAGAACCCTATGAAGCATCTATGTGAACTGAGAGAAGTTTACCCGGACATTCATTTTCTGTTTGATACGAAGATGGCTTCCTTCCATGAAGAATTGGAGCTGTTGTATGAAAAAGAATATGACTGGCTCTGGAAGGAAGGACACATCCGGCACTATCATGTAAACGATTATGCCGGAGGCTATATGGATTGGTCGAATCTTTCCGCGTTGCCGGTGGGGACGGGAAAACTGGATTTTGAGCGGTTCTTTGGCTTTTTAAGAAGTACAGGCTTTGAGGGAGACATTACCACGGAGGGAGTGGCCTTCGATGAGGAAGGAAATGTGGATGTGGAACTGTTGAATCGGCAGTTTGCGTATATCAGGGAGAAGACGAATGTATTTGAATACTAAGGAGGAAATCACATGTTACCACCAAGCCAATTTTTTATGCTTGTAGAAGAGCAAAATAAGAAAAACGCGAGGACTCGTGTGATTAAGGAATATAGGCCGGTAAAGGAATATTATCCGTGGAGGGTACTTGCGATTCCGGCGGTATTTCCGGCAATCGGATTCTTTCTGTTTGTGAAAGCTGTGGCAGATATTTCGAAGCAGGTTCGTTTTACCGGCGGCTTCTATTTATTCCTTGCCTTGATTTTTGTGGGTATCGGTGTTTTATTTGCCTACCCGTCCAAGAGTGATTTCTCCTCCTGTAAGCGTTTGAGGGAGGTCAGAAAGACGGCAGAAAACCGAGGAAGGCGTTATCACGGAACGATACTCGGATATAAAGTGAATGTGGCGGGAGTGGTTCCGCCGGCAAAAGGTGTCGGGGCTCCGGTAATCAATTTGACTTATGTGCTTGAGGTGGAGTATCTGGAAGACACCAAATACAAAACCATTGAAACGGCAGAGTTGAAGTACCATCCCAATGCGGTTTTAAAAGGAAACCGTTGCGATGTTTGTGTTTATGAAGGTGAGTATTTTGTGTGTAATTATGATCTTCGTACAGGAGTGAAGGACGGAACGGCAGAGATTCCGCAGAAGGGAATGTGCGGGGGAGCGAAGTAGCTTCAAAGTAGAAGGAGGATGTAGAAATGAATTTTAGATTGGCGACATCAAATGATCTTGAGTTATTGGTGGAAATGCGCTTGGAGTTTATAAATGTACAGGTGGAAAATGATAAATATGAAGATTTACGAAAAAATTGTTACAAACATCTTTTTGATAAAGCGTTCAAGGAGAATGCTTGTGAGGTGGTTTTGGCGGAAGATGGTGAGAAATGTATCGGTACGGGAATTGTATATTACTACGATTTGGTACCGTCTCTTTATAGTCCTAACGGAAAGAAGGGTTATGTGACCAGTATGTATGTAGCCCCGGACTATCGTCGCAGAGGAATTGGAGCAGAAATATTGGAACAGTTAATCGAACGTGCTAAAAAAAGAGGCGTTAAGGAGATGGTTTTAAATCCGTCGGAGATGGGACGGCCTTTGTATGAGAAGAGAGGCTTTAAGGATGATCACAGAAATGGGATGACGCTGGATTTGAAAACTGAGAGATAAGATGAAACTATTTTTTGTCAGACACGGGAAAGATGATGAAAACTACCGCGGAGGCTGGAGTAGTCTCGGATTGGTGCCGGAGGGTATTGAACAGGCAAGAAGACTTGCCGGATATTTGAAGGGAAAGAACACGGAATATGAAATTAAAAATATAGTGTCCAGCGACTTGCCTCGTGCGAAGGAAACAGCGGATATTATCGCCACAGAGTTGGATTTGTCGATGGTTACGGATAGAAGACTTCGGGAGGCGGATAACGGAGATTTAGCAGGAATGCTGAACAAAGAAGCCTTGGAGAAGTATCCGGGGCTCTTTTGGAATACGTTAGAGCCGGATGAGTGTTATCCGGGCGGAGAAAGCCCGAATATGTTTTATACACGGATAAAGAAATGGTTTGAAGTATTTTTCGAGGAGTGCGAGGATACAGATGGTAATGTTTTGGTGGTAACTCACGGTGGAGTTATCAATGTTGTTTATCATTTGGTGAAAGGATTGGAATGGAGTAATACAAAGAAATCCGTTCCGGTGGTAAATTGCAGTGTACATGTGCTGGATACAGAGCGGATGGAGATTTGTGAGGAGAAAGTAGAGGAGTAGTAATATTGGGGAAGGTGATAAGTGGATGACAGTTCCATATACAAACGATAGAGAGAAATACTTAGAATACAATAACATTATTGATTATACTTCAAAAAACGTATCCGATTTGGCAGAATTATTTGCTGAGTCGGAGAATTTTTTAGATTACATAAAGAATGTCTATGAATATGTCCGCGATCGTATTTCCCATTCTGCGGACGCCGGCGAGGATGTCATTACCTGTAGTGCGTCGGAGGTGTTGGCGGAGGGGCATGGAATCTGCTTTGCGAAGTCTCATCTTTTGGCGGCATTGCTTCGGCAGAAAGGAGTGCCGTGCGGTTTCTGTTATCAGAAGCTGATTTTGGATGATGAAACGGCACCGGTGCTTATTTATCACGGATTAAACGGTGTTTATTTGGATGAGTACAAGAAATGGATTCGTTTGGATGCCAGAGGAAACAAAGAAGGTGTAAATGCGCAGTTTTCTGTGGATGCCGAGCAGCTTGCGTTTCCGATTCGACCGGACAAAGGGGAGGAAGATGGCTTTGTGGTGTATCCGGAGCCGGATGAGGAAGTTTTAAGAACAATGAGGGAGAACAAGACCAGAACGAAGTTGTGGGAGAATCTGCCGATGAAGTTGGGGTATTCTGTGTCGTAAGAACTGCATTACGAAGTGATGACAGAAGGATATTTGGACGAACTGGCACACCTCTATGTAGAAACCTTCAATGCGGCACCGTGGAATGACGAATGGACATTTGAAACAGCGCGGAAAAGATTATATATGATGCTTCACACAGAAGTTTCTTTCGGCTTATGCGTATATCGGGAAGGTCAGATGTGTGGCGCGGTTTTGGGAGCAATGGAACAGTTCTATGACGGGCTAATGTTTGAGGTAAAAGAGTATTGGGTGAAAAATGAAATGAGGGGAAAAGGAATCGGATCAAAACTGTTTGCGGAGATGGAGAGGTGCTTGCGGGAGCGTGGTGTGAAAAACATTATTCTGATTACCGCAAGAGGCGATGCCACGGAGCATTTCTATCACAAGCAGGGAATGGGAACCGACCCGGATATGGTGTTTATGGCGAAAAGAATAGGAGACTGATATGCTACCAACCAAAGAACTAGCAGAACAGGAATTACAGCTTGCCGGAACGCTAAATCCCGGCCCATGGACAAAGCACTCCATTAACGTGGGCATTGCGGCGCGGAATATTGCGGAGCGGGTGCCGGGAATGGATGCGGAAAAGGCATATATCGTAGGTGTTCTTCACGATATCGGACGCCGTGTGGGAATTGTAGATATTCCGACCCATGTGTACGAGGGATATAAGTATTGCCTGGAAAAGGGCTGGGACGAGGTGGGGCGGATTTGTATGACTCATTCGTACCCACTGATGAAAGAGGAGTTTACCTATGAGCTTCGGACAGAGGCGGAGAGGGAAATAAAGAAGTATATAGATGGCTGTGAGGCGGATGAGTATGACATACTCATTCAGCTTTGTGATGCCCTGGCTACGGATTACGGCTTTGTCATTGTGGAGAAGCGGTTTGTGGATGTGACCCGGCGCTACGGCATTATGGAAACCTACATCAAGGGCTGGGAGCGGACCTTTGCGGCAAAGGAGTATTTTGAGTCGAAAATGGGATGCTCCGTATATGATGTTTTGCCGGATATCGGGCGGACGACGTTGCTTTCTCCGAAACCGTGGAAGCCGGGGGCGAAATAAAGGAGGTTATCTATGCTTGCAAAAAACAAATCCGATTGGACTTTGCTGGAGCATTTGAACATTAAGGAAGAAGAAATTGTAAATTATGAAAATGTAACCGGAGCCTTTGCGATAGTAATGGTGGACGGGCAGTTTCTCATCGGTTATAATAAATGGAGACAGCAGTGGGAGTTTTGCGGCGGCGGTATTGAGCCGGGAGAGACAGCACGAGAGGCGGCAATGCGGGAACTGTTTGAGGAGACCCACCAAAGGGCAAAGGAGCTTACCTTTCAAGGTGTTTCCCGCATGCAGAGACCGAACGGAGAGCTTTGCTATCAAGCGGTATTTACGGGCGTTGTGGAGAGCCTGGAGCCTTTTGTACCGACGGATGCGGATGAGATGAGCGATATCATGCTGTGGGATTTAACGCAGGACATCGGGTATGTGGATGAATGTGATTTGAAGATTGTGGAGATGGTTTGTGGCGGAAGAAAGTGAGGTTCGCATGAGTAAGAGTCTTGAAAAGCGCAAAAAGAGAAGCATTATAGTATGGTCGTCGGTTGCGGCGTTTTTATTACTTCTTGTCATCGGTTGTGGCATTTATCTCGGTGATTTTTACCACGGAGATATGACGAGAATTGAGGGCTTTATCACAGAACATCCGGTGGAAGAGCAAATACTTTCGGAAGATGTGACGGTATATCGTCCGGAGGGCGAGGAAGTACCTGTGAACGGGTTTATTTTCTATCCGGGCGGAAAGGTGGAAGCGGTGGCCTATGAGCCGTTGTTAAAGGTACTGGCATCAGAGGGGATGTTTTGTGTGTTGGTGGAGATGCCGTTTAACCTGGCGGTGTTTGATATGAATGCGGCAGAGGGAATCCCGGAGCAGTTCCCGGAAGTGGAGAACTGGTATCTGGGCGGACATTCCTTGGGCGGTTCCATGGCGGCATCCTATCTTGCGAAGAATGCATCGGACTACGCGGGCTTGATTTTGCTTGGTTCCTATTCTACGGCGGATTTGTCGGAAACGGGGCTTGCCGTGCTTTCGGTGTACGGCAGTGAAGACAAGGTGTTAAATAAGGAGAATTATGAGGCAGATAAAGCAAATCTACCGGCAGATTTTGCAGAGATTATTATTGAAGGCGGTTGTCACGCCTATTTCGGCATGTATGGAGCACAGGATGGCGACGGGATACCGTCAATTTCCAATGAAGCACAGATTGAAAAGACAGTAGATGCAGTGATGGCGTTTTTGGAGGAAGAGTAGGATGATAAGAAAAGCAACCACAGACGACGCTTTGTGCGTGGCAAAGTTAGCGATACAAATGTGGGAAGACAATACAGTAGAAGGGTTAACAGAGGACTTGTCAGAAATTATTTCCAGCCCGGAAAGCGCAGTGTTTTTGTTGTATGACGGCGAGACGGCCATTGGTTTTGCACAGTGTCAGCTTCGACATGACTATGTGGAAGGCACCGACAGCAGCCCGGTGGGGTATCTGGAAGGAATCTTCGTAGATGAGGACTATCGGAACAGGGGCTGCGCCAAGGAACTGTTAAAGCAGTGTGAGACTTGGGCCAAGGACATGGGATGCAGGGAATTTGCCAGTGATTGTGAGTTGGAAAACACAGGTAGTCTGGCGTTTCATCTGAAAATGGGCTTTGAAGAAGCAAATCGGGTGATATGCTTTACGAAGAAGTTATAGGAACGGTTATGAACGGAGGAATAGACAGTGGTCCCAAATATAATTACTTTATCGGAAGAGCAGGAATGTGAAATACGCTATTACCTGAATGAATATAACGCACAACATATCAGGTACCGTTTGGACGGTATGATGCGTATCGGTTTGGAAGAGGACGGAAAGTTAATTGCCGGACTGATTGCTTACATGAGCGTGTATAAGATTTTGTATGTGGATACGTTGTTTGTAGATGAGAAATATCGCCGTCAAGGATACGGAAGAAAGTTGATGCAGGAGATGGAACGACAAGCAAAGGAGCGGGGCGTTAACACCATTCGTCTGGATACCTTTAACTGGCAGGGAACGGAGTTCTATAAGGCACTTGGATACGAGGCAGTGGGGAGTTATTCAAATGAAGAGGACGGATTTGAAGAGACATTCTTTGTAAAAAGAATTTAAGGGAGATAAAAGATTAGATTAAGCAACAGAGGAGAAGTAACAAATGAAACGAAAGATATTGTTTTTGACAATGGTAATAGGAGCGTTATGCCTGGGGGCCTGCGGACAGAAGGATGTTCCGACAGGTAATACGGGAGATGTTTCGGCGGCACCGTCCGTTACGGAGGCATTAAAACAAACAGAGACGCCTGCACCCACCGCGACGCCTGAACCGACTCCGACACCGCTTCCGCCGGATACTACGGCACCGGAGTTGACAATTTTGGGTGAAACGGCTATGAAGGTCATTGCCAGAAGTGAGTTTATTGATCCGGGCTTTACGGCAACAGATGACAGGGACGGCGATCTGACGGCATCGGTACAAATTGAGGGTGAACCGGATGTGAACTGGTGCGGAAGCTATACCCTGACCTATACGGTGTCTGATGCGGCGGGAAATATCGCTACCGCGGAGCGTGTGGTAGAGGTGGCACAGCCGGAGACTGTTTATCCGGAAGGAAAGGTGATTTATCTGACCTTTGATGATGGTCCGAGCCTGTATACCGAGGAGCTTTTGGAACTGCTGGATAAATATGGCATAAAGGTTACCTTTTTTGTTTGCGGCACCAAGAATACGGATTTATACCGGAAAATCCATGAGGCGGGACATACTATCGGTGCCCATTGTATGGTTCATAATTACGATGTGGTGTATAAAAGCGATGAGGCCTATTTTGAGGATTTGAATGCGATTTTGGATTTGATTTACGAGAGTACCGGAGTTCGTACCACGTTGATTCGATTCCCGGGAGGAGCCTCCAATAAGGTCAGCATGATTTGTCCGGGAATTATGACGCGGATTACCGAGAAGGTAACGAATATGGGCTATCAATATGTGGACTGGAATGTGTCTGCGGAGGACAGTGTAACAAGGGAGACCGAGGAGATCCTGGCCAATATGGTGAAGGATACGCCGAAGTGGAAGTATCCGATTGTGCTGCAGCATCCGGAAGGCCGTAGCTTCAGTTTTGCGGCAGTGGAGGACTACATTGTATGGGGACTGGAGAACGGCTATACCTTTTTGCCTCTGACTCCGGAGAGTCCGCTGGAGCAGCATAGGGTAAAGAATTAAGGTTAGAACTTTGGGATGATAAGGGGGATACGGATGAGAAATGCGGTAAAGCAGATGTTGCTATTTACATCGCTGCTCAATTTGATCGGCGGAGGCGGTATGCTTTTGTCGGATTATGTATTGCCGGAAGCAATCGGAGAAACGCTTGAAGTGTATTTGGTATTTGTTTGGCCGGTTATTGCAATTGTTCTGTATATTGTCTTTGACTTAAAACTGGATATTGATGAGACCTATCGTTTTACGGAGCGTTTTTTTATATATTTGGCTGTTCTGATCATTTGGTTAGTGCTTACCTGGTGGAGCAATACGCAGATTATCTGGTTAGTAGACGAAGGACCTTTGGCAGTGCAGGGGGATCCTTTTATGCGGTATTACGCCGAAACGATGATGTACGGGTTGATGTTTATGTTTGTATGGATCGGTGTGGCAATTGCAATCGGCATCGCATTTATTGTAAGGACAATGATCGGATTGTATAAAAGAAGAAGGTAGTTTGTATTAGAAGGTAGGAGGACAATCTTTGGATTTATCACGATTTACAGAGGAACAACGGGTGGCTATTACCCACACCACCGGACCGATGCTTGTTTTAGCGGGACCGGGAAGCGGGAAGACTACGGTGATTACGGAACGGGTGCGTTACCTCATTGAGGAGCAGGGCGTACACCCGGGGAATATTTTGGTCATTACTTTTACCAAGGCTGCGGCCGAGGAGATGAAGGAACGGTATGAGGCAAAGGCAGGGAACGGGAAAGGGACGGTGAATTTCGGTACATTTCATGCGGTGTTCTTTAAGATATTGCGGTTTGCATATAACTACGAGGCTTCCAATATCTTAAAGGAAGATGAACGATACAAAATTCTAAGAGAAATTGCCTGTGCCCATATGCAGCAGGAGATTACGGACGAAAAGGAGTTTGTGGAGGCGGTCAGTGGAGAAATCTCTAGAGTAAAGAATGAACGGTTTGCACTGGAAAGCTACTATTCTTCCAATTGTCCGGATGAGGTGTTCCGGGAGATTTACATCGAGTATGACCGGTGGCTCCGGAAGGAAAATAAGGTGGATTTTGACGATATGCAGCTTCTTTGTTATGAACTGCTTACAAAGCGGCCGGATATCTTAAAGCAATGGCAGCAGAAATATACCTATGTGCTCATTGATGAGTTTCAGGACATCAACCGGGTGCAGTATGATACCATACGGCTCCTGGCGGCGCCGGAGAATAACTTGTTTATCGTAGGAGACGATGACCAGTCCATCTACCGGTTCCGTGGGGCCAGACCGGAGCTGATGTTGCACTTTACGGAGGATTACGGGGATGCAAAGCAGGTGACGCTTCTTTGTAATTTTCGTTCTACGGCTCCCATTGTGCAGGCGGCCCTTCGTGTGGTCGGAAACAATAAGAAACGCTTTGAAAAGGCATTGTATGCAAAGGAAGAAAAGGGCGAGGCAATCGAATTTCGTCAGTATCCGGAACGAAAGAGAGAATGCGCGGAAATTGCGGAGGAGATTGCGGTATTACATAAGACCGGGCTTCCTTGGCGGGAGATTGCGGTGCTTTATCGGACAAATCTGCAGTCTCGGGCTATTATGGGAAAGTTTATGGAGTATAACATTCCTTTCAAGACCAGAGATTCCATTCCGAATTTGTACGAGCATTGGATTTGCCGGGATATGGTGACTTACATTAAGATGGCACAGGGAAGCCGTACCAGAGGTGAGTTTTTACAGATTATGAACCGGCCGAAGCGATATATCGCAAGAGATGCGCTGGGCTCGTTTACGGTGGATTTTGAATTGTTAAAGGACTACTACGAGGATAAGGATTATGTGGTGGACCGTATCGAAAAATTAGAATATGATTTGCAGATGATAAAGGGGCTGAATCCTTTTGCGGCCATTAATTATATCCGACGGGCGGTTGGGTATGACGGATTTTTGACGGAGTATGCCCAATATCGGAAGATGCAGTCGGAGGAGTTGTTCGACTTGCTGGCGGAGCTACAGGAGGACGCGGCAGAATATCCGACTTTTGAGGCTTGGTTTACCCATATGGCGGAGTATACGGAGCAGTTGCAACGCCAAAAGGCGAAAGAAAAGAAAAATACAACAGAAGCGGTGACGTTGTCTACCTATCATTCGGCCAAGGGGTTGGAATATCACACGGTCTTTTTACCGGAGTTAAACGAAGGTCTGACACCGCACAGGCAGGCACTTTCACCCGAAGATACGGAAGAAGAGCGGCGCATGTTTTATGTGGCAATGACCAGGGCAAAAAGGCGTTTGGTGCTTTCCTGCATGAAGGAACTTCGTTCCAAGGAGTTGGTGCCGAGCCGGTTTGTGGGAGAGGTGTTTACGGACCGTTCCAAATTGACCAAAGGAACCAGAGTTATACATACGATTTACGGAGGGGGAACTATTACGGATGCGAACGAAGGGCGGTTACGGATTTTGTTTGATCGTTTTCCGGAAGAAAAGGTATTAAACGAGGCGTATTGTGTGCAAAGCGGACTGCTAAGAACAAAAGATGAATAAAATGTAAAGAAGTTGTCAATAATTGTATGAATTTATTGACAATATCCCGGGAAAATGCTACAATCTGTTTAATGGATTAGGACTAAAAAGTTCTGTTTGTCAGAAGAAAACCAAGGGAGAAAGTTACTTATGAAGGAGAAATGTTTGACACAGGTAGTAGAAGATATTCCGGGAAGAAAGATTATTTTGTCTGCGGGTATCGGACAGACCAATCCGACGGATCTTCAGTGGCTTATGGATACTGTATTAAAGCATGCGGCAGCATGGAAGGCAACCGACTGGGCATATATTGCGGATTGTACACAGATGAAGCCGATCGGACCGCAGGAGAGCAGTGTTCTTGTTAAGATGACAAAGGCACTTGTGGATGCGGGCTGTAAGGCATTCGGTTTTGCGGAAGGCTCTTCTTTGATGTTGAAGATTCAGGCAAAGAAAAACACGCAGATGTCGGATACCGGTGTTATCGAGGGGCATTTTGCAACGGTGGACGAAGTGTTGGATTGGTTGAAGGAAGATTTAAAGATTTAATTGTTTGTTGTATTGGGAAATGATTTTGGATATGAGAAAGGCTTCCGATTGGGGTTCGGAAGCCTTTGTTTTTTAATCTTCGTCAAACATTTCGTCAAATTCGGCATTGTCTAAAAGTTCATCGAAAGCATCGGATACAGCCTCGAATTCATCATCGTCTTCGATATTGATTAAGTCGATATCGTCTTCTCCCTTTTCTTCGAAGCGATAAAGGAAAATCTCAGCATCCGGGTCATCGCCCTGCGGAAGAAGCGCGATATAGTCTTTGCCGTCTACCGGGAAAATGGCAAGTACATCGCAGATCAATTCACTGCCGTCTTCTAAGGTAAGGGTAATCTGGTCGTTGGTATCTTCGTAAAGTTTAGAATTTTCGTTCATGGGATACTCCTTTCTTTTACGGAATATAGTGTGAGCATTCCGTACGCAAGTACAGTATAGCAGATATTGGAAAAATTGAAAAGGGGGAGAATTTATACGATTCGCAAATTTTGACACAGGAATGTCAAAAAAATCTGCTATATTTTGTGTAAAGCTATTAATATTTCCGGGATAACAACCGATATATAGTTTGGTTGAAGAAAACCAAGGAGGAGTTGCTTATGAAAATGCGGAACAAATCATTTAAGATATACATGGCGGCGCTTATTTTCTGCGCCATTTTTTCAGTTGGATTCAAAAAGGAGAGTATAGCTGATGCGGCCTCTCTGGACTATCGTTTCCTGTATAATGCGGAGGAGAAGGCATCCGGTTCCGAAATCGAGATGACTTCTTTAAATGCACGTTTGCAGGTAAAGTCAAAGGCAACCGAAGAGGAGTCCGGTGGTCTTCCGGCGGATGCAACGGTTACCTTCCACAGTTCTGATGAGAGTGTTGTGGTTTGTCAGGAAACCGGTGTGCAGGGTATGACGACGCTGGTTCGTAAGGGCCCGGGTTACTCCACTGTTACGGCAGTGATTTCCGATGGGAAATACAATTATGCTATCAGCTGTTTGGTAAAGGTTGATTTGTTGATTACCAATAAAAACTTCTCCACCATTGACTATGCGGGACATCAGATTTTAAAGTTGGATAAAATCGGTGATACCAAGCAGGTTGTTTTGAAGTATGTTACCTACAATGACAAGAACGAATATGTGGATAATACCTTGGTAGACTGGTCGTCCTCAAACGAAATGGTTGCTACCGTAGATGAGTTCGGTAACGTAACCGCAGTAGGTGCGGGCCGTGCGGAGATTATGGTATCTACACAGACCTCTTCCGGACAGTCCAAACCTTTGGTAAAGACGGCGTCGGTCATTGTAGCTCCGATCGGTTCTTTTACCGAAGCAAAAGATTATGTGGGATATGAACCTTCCATTTCTACCCAAATTCGAAAAGATAACTTTATGATTTACATAAACGGTCAGTCGGCTACCAGCCTTGTATGGAAGGTTTCTCAGCTTGTGACCGTAAAAGGAAAGCCTACCGAGAAGGAACTTTCCGCAAACAGTGATATTTTGAAGTATTCCATTAACGAGTACAGCGGCAGTGTGAATTTTACCGGTGTAAAGGCCGGTACCTATGTGATTCGTGCTTATGCGGATAAGGAATATATCGGCAACAATAATATCCCAAGCTTTGAGGCAGAGGTTGTAGTGCTGTTTGATATGTCGGATAAGGTGTTGTTGATGAACGTAGGCGATACCTACAATATTATCGAGAATTCCAATATTCCGAATGCAGGACAGTTCCGGTATTCTTCTACCAACGGAAACGTGGCGTCGGTAGATGCGACCGGCGTGATTAAGGCAAAGAACAGTTCCCCGAATCCGGTGACGATTACGTTAACTTATATCGATAACGGTATTTTTGAAACCGGTGGTGGAGGAGAATACGACCAGGGTGTTCCGGATATGACCATTGAGGTTACGGTAATTGACGGAATCCAGTTGAACTATACCGAGGTTACCATTAATACAAAGGGTACGGTTCAGTTGGAGCCGGTTCTTACCAACCGGGTGGAAGAGGTTATTTGGTCTTCCTCCGACGATCGTATCGCAAAGGTTGAAAACGGTCTTGTTACCGGTATTAAGGCGGGAACGGCAGTGATTACCGCGAAGCAGACGATTAACGGTATTGTAAAGACCGCAAAGTGTACCGTGTATGTACAGACCTCTGTAGAGCAGGTAACGCTTGATCCGAAGGAGATTACCCTTGGTATCGGCAAGTACGAGACGATTCAGGCATTCGTAAAGCCGAGTACCTTAAACGGTGTGTCTTTAAAGTGGGTTTCCTCGAACGAAGAGATTGTAAAGATTACGGAATCCGGAAAGCTTTCCGTAACCGTACAGGGTGTAGCAGGAGGTAATGCGGTAATTTCCGCAATCAATCAGGATAATGTAGTTGTCGGATTCTGTAATGTTACGGTATTGCAGCCGGTGGAAGGTATGACACTGTCGGAGACGGAGGTTACCTCCCGTATCGGTGATAAGGTACAGCTTCGTGCTACGATTACGCCGGATAATGCGACAAATCAGGATGTAACCTGGAAGTCTTCCAATACAAAGGTAGCAACGGTGTCCGCTAACGGTCTTGTAACAATGAAGGCTGCCGGTACCGCATCTATCATTTGTACCTCGGTAGACAATCCGGAGGTACAGGCCTTCTGTAATGTGACCGTATTAAAGGCAGTGAGCGGTGTGTCTTTGGATATCGATTCCAAGGAGATGTATGTAGGTGAAAATTATCGTTTAACCTATCTGGTTTCTCCGGCAGATGCCAGCACTCCGGAGGTTATTTGGACCTCTACCAATACTTCGGTTGTTACGGTAGACAGTACCGGTATGTTAACCGCAAAGGGTGTGGGTCAGGCAGAGATTATTATTAAGACCATTGACGGTTCCTATATGGACCTTTGTACCATTGTTGTAAAGCAGAAGCCGACCAATGTGAAGCTTTCCGTAAACAATCTCACCATGAACGCAGGCGAGTACTTCTATTTGGATCCGGTGCTTACTCCGGCAAACAGTACGAAGGAAGGCCTTGTGTGGGAATGTGTAGATACCAACATTGCGACGGTTTCCTCTACCGGTCGTGTGACGGCAAAGAATCCGGGTCAGACCATTATTATGGTAAAGACGGAAAACGGTGCTACCGCATATTGTAAGCTGACGGTATTGCAGGCAGTGACCGGTCTTGAGATTACCCCGGGCAAGGCAACGCTGGATGTGGGTGAAAAGTTGCAACTATATACGGAGTTTACGCCGGCGACTGCAAGTAATACTAACGTTTACTGGACCTCTTCCGATGAGGATATCGCAACCGTTGATAAGGACGGTGAGGTTACCGCAAAGTCGGGCGGTCTGGTAGTCATCCAGTGTCAGAGTGATGACGGCGGCTACAATGCAGTATGTATTTTAACGGTTATCGAAGAAGTAACCGGGATTAAGATTACACCGGAGCAGTACAAGCTGGGTCTCGGAAAGACCTTCCAGTTGAAGGCGGAGATTACCAACTCTACCGCCTCCGACAAGGATGTGGAGTGGCGTTCCAGTGACGAAAGTGTTGTAACGGTGGATCAGAACGGTAAGATTCGTGGTATTTCTCTCGGTTATGCAACCATTACCGCAATGGCTTTGGATGGCAGTGATGTGGAAGCAACCTGTGAAATTCGTGTTGTTACCGAAGTAACCGGCATGACCATGAATTATACTTCCATTACGTTGATTCAGGGAAATACCTTCCAGCTGGAGGCAGACATTCGTCCGGCGAATGCCACGTACAAGACGGCTTCCTGGAAGTCCGATAATTCGGAAATTGCTATGGTAGATGATGACGGTGTTGTTACTGCGATTTCTCCGGGTACCGCATGGATTACCGCGGAGGCAAGAGACAGCAGCGGTAAGTATTGTAAATGTTATGTAACGGTTATTGCACCGATTCCGGCCACCGGAGTAACCACCATGGTGGATGAAATCGTAATGGCTCCGGGGGAGAAGAAAACGGTTGTGGCAAAGGCTACACCGACCAATACCACGGATTCCATGATGTGGACTTCTTCCGACGAGTCGGTTGTACGTGTAAACTCTGTGACAGGAGAGATTACCGCAATCGCACCGGGAAATGCCAGCGTTATTGTTATGATGGATTCCGGTAAAAAAGCGGTAATCAATGTTATTGTTGTAGGTCTTAGCCGTACATCGGTAGTGATGGATTATTATTCTACAGGTGTAACATTATATGTGGAAGGAGCTACGTCCACAATTCGTTGGTATTCTACCAATCCGAGAGTGGTTGAAGTAAGAAACGGTGCCCTGACATCGAGAGGTTCGGGAACAGCAACAATCGAAGCACGAGTAAACGGTAGAACCCTGACTTGTACGGTTCGGGTAATTGCACCATAGAAATTGAAAAGAATACTTCGTAAGCCGGGGATTGACCTCCGGCTTACTGTTGTAACAAAGAGAATGTATGTGAGAGGCTGAGAGAAGGGGAAGAGAAAGGAGCTTTTATGTTACAAAGTTTGAGGGTGAGTAATTTTGCGCTCATCGAAGAATTGGAGGTCACGTTTGACGGCGGGCTGAACATTCTGACCGGTGAAACAGGTGCCGGAAAATCCATTCTACTGGGGTCGATTCAGACTGCATTGGGAGCAAAAACATCGAAAGATGTGATTCGGAACGGGGCGGAATCCGCTTATGTGGAAATTGTATTTGAAAACTGCGGGAAAGCAGTGGAAGAGGAGTTGGAACGTCAGGAGATTTCCTTGGATGATGGTAGTGTTACTATTTCCCGTAAGGTGACTTCTGCAGGGAAGAGCGTAAGCCGCATTAACGGAGAGACGGTAAATGCGTCTGCTGTCAAGGCGGTAGCTTCCTTATTACTTGAAATTCACGGTCAGCAGGAGCATCATTCTCTTTTAAACAAAGAGAAGCATCTGGAAATGCTGGATCGTTATGCGGGGGAGGCACTTTGGACGCAAAAGGAAAAAGTGGCTTCTTTATGGCAGGAGTATCGTGGAATCAGAGCGGAGCTTTTGCAGGCAAGAGAGGATGCAACCAATAAAAACAGAGATTGTTCCTATTTAGAGTTTGCCTTCCGTGAAATAACGGATGCGGCCTACAAGCCGGGAGAAGAAGAACGACTGGAAAAGGATTTTGAGCGTTTATCTCATGCCAAAGCATTGGCGGAAGGCGTAGCTGCAGCACTTGCGGCAACCGTAAAAGGTCCGGGGGAGACAGCAGATAATCTTTTGGATAGTGCCATTCGCGGGCTTTCCAAGGTGAGTGGGTATGACTCCGAGGCGGAGCAGTTGCTTGTGCAGGCAGAGGAGATTGCGTCTTTATTGTCGGAGTTTAACCGTGCGGCTGACCGTTACTTTGAGGAAATCAGTGATTGTGAAGAAGAGTATGCAATGGTTTCGGAACGTCTGGATTTATTGAATCGTTTGAAATCCAAATACGGGAAGAACATGGAAGAGGTGCTGGCTTACGGGCAGGAATGTGAAGAGAAGCTGGCACGATATGCGGATTACGATGCTTATTTAGAGCGTTTGGAAAGAGAGTATACAACTGTAGAATACGGATTCAAGGAAGCTTCCGAAGCATTATCCGCGATGCGAAAAGAAACGGCAGAGGACCTTTCCGGGCAGATTAAGAAGGCTTTGTCGGAACTGAACTTTTTGGAGGTTCGCTTCGAAATCAGAATCGAGCAGACGGAGTATAGCGCAAACGGTATTGATTCGGCGGAGTTTTATATCGCTACCAATCCGGGAGAAGAGATAAAACCGCTGATAAAGGTTGCATCCGGCGGTGAACTTTCCCGAATTATGCTGGCTTTAAAATCCGTATTTGCGGACAGGGACGAGATTCCGACGTTGATTTTCGACGAAATCGATACGGGTATCAGCGGACGGACCGCACAGGCGGTTTCCGAGAAAATGGCGGCAATTGCTACCGACAGGCAGCTTTTGTGTATTACCCATTTACCGCAGATTGCGGCAATGGCTGACAATCACTATTTGATTGAGAAGGCAACGGACGGCGTAAAGACCGTTACAAAAATCGAGCGACTTACGGAGGAACGTTCTGTAGAAGAGCTTGCCAGAATGTTAGGCGGAGCAAGTATCACGGATGCGGTATTGGAAAATGCAGCAGAAATGAAACGCCTTGCGGCAACAAAAAAATAATTGGAAAAAGTTAATTAATTTTTTTAGTTTGAAATATCTGTTCTTACGCATACTATTAGGGAACCTGTTTTTTTGGCAGAGTTCCCTAAGTTGTTTTATGGGAAAGTTTTCTTATATCACAGAGGTGGGTGCCAACCGGGTTTAAATTTGAGAAGAAAGGTTGGCGAAGGGATGAAGAAAAAGTATCGTAAGTGGCTGGTGACAGCTTTGATATTGAACATAATCGCAATTTTCGGCTATGGAGTGTACTATTACAAAGACAGTTTGCCGGAAGAAATCTTGATTATAACAGGGGAAGAACAGAAAATATCCTTTCGATTTCCGATTTTTGCCGAAATAGAGGGCGAAAGTGTGGGCGTACTGGAGGTCAACCGAAAACCGCTGGAAAAGGGCAGTATCAAAATCGATTTGTCGGATGCAGTTACCATGGAGGCATCGGAAACAACAAATGCTACCATGGAAATAAAACTGTTTGGGTTTATTCCGTTAAAGAAGGTGGAAATCTCTGCGGTTACTCCGGAAAGTGTGGTTGTGGGTGGCTCGGCCATCGGAATCCATGTGGAAACCGACGGAATTTTAGTCTTGGGAACCACAACGGTAACGGGAGAAGACAAAATGACCTACGAACCGGCGGAAAACCGGTTAAAATCGGGAGACTATATCGTTGAAGTGAACGGTATTACAATGACAGAAAAAGAAGACTTGATGAAGTTATTAAAAGATTCGGACGGCAGTACACTTCGGTGTAAAGTGAGGCGTGGAAAAGAAATTATTGAGACGGCGGTGACACCGGTCAGAACAGCGGACGGTGCCTACAAAATCGGAACCTGGATTCGGGACGATACCCAGGGAATCGGTACACTGACCTATATTACACCGGATGGAAAATTCGGCGCACTGGGTCACGGAATCACGGATGTGGATACGGGAGTAGTGATGGAAGTCGGTGGAGGAGCTGCTTATGATGCGGAAATACTTCGTATTATAAAAGGTGAGCCGGGAGAACCGGGAGAGTTGAGCGGCGTGATACACCGTTCGGAGGACGAATGTCTCGGAACGGTCATTAAAAACACAGCTCAGGGAATCTTCGGAACCGTAAAAGAAAACTGCAAGCTATATCCGAGCCATAGAACGATGGAGGTGGGGTTCAAGCAAGAAGTAAAAAAAGGAAAAGCCACCATACTGTGTGAAATCAACGGAAACGTAAACGAATACGAAATCGAAATACAGCAGGTCGATTACGCTAACCGTAACCATGCAAAAGGACTTGTAATAAAAATCACCGATGAAGAGTTGTTAGAATTGACCGGGGGGATTGTTCAAGGCATGAGCGGAAGTCCGATCATTCAGAACGGGAAATTGATAGGAGCGGTGACACATGTGTTTATTCGGGATAGTACCAAAGGGTATGGGACGTTCATTGAAAATATGATACAAAATTGAGACCGGACCAAAAAAGAACAGGAGTACACGCGGGAAAGCTCGCTTTCCAAAGCGTGCACTCCTGTTCTTTTTTGAGAGCCGGCGAAAGCCGGCTCATGAGCAAGGAGAGAAGCGGATTGCGAATGATGTCCGGTCGTGCAAGTTTACTTGTAACGGAGTTTCCTTTTATATGCGGAATGTCTGTCGAGAGCCACACACATGAGCAAGGAGAGAAGCGGATTGCGAATGATGTCCGGTCGTGCAAGTTTACTT
>CAZJEN010000001.1:185980-200352 GCA_964545045.1 uncultured Lachnospiraceae bacterium
GTGACGGAGTTTCCTTTTATATGCGAAATGTGTGGCGAGAGCCACACACATGAGCAAGGAGCGAAGCGGATTGCGAATGACCGCATGGCGTAGCCGGTGTGGGCGAATGATTGCATGATATGTCTTTATAACTTAAAAAATTTTAAACCACGCATTGCGTTGTAGGGGCGATAGTGATATAATATAAGAAAACTACATGTTTGAGGTGTTAATATATGAAAAGTCAAACTAAGATAAAAGAGCTTAGAGAACAGACCGGAATGACAAGAAAAGAGTTTTCATTGCATATCGGGATTCCGCTTCGTACTATCGAAGACTGGGAAGCAGGACGTAGAAATCCACCGGAGTATATTCCGAGATTAATTGCTTACCAGTTAAAGTATGAAGAATTAAAGAAGGGTGAGGAGGAGAAGAATGACAAAGAATAGAGTTATTACTGTACAAAATATACCGATCACAGTATCAAATGCAGAGGTAGATGATTATATCTGTATTACAGATATGGCTACGGCGAAATCAGATGATATAAGAGCCGCAGACGTTATTAAGAATTGGTTACGAAATAGAAATACATTAGAATTTTTGGGGGCATGGGAACAAATGTATAATAGTAATTTTAAAGTGGTCGAATTCGACCACTTTAAACAAGAAGCAGGATTACATACATTTGTTTTAAGTGTAGGTGAATGGATTGAACAAACAAATGCGAAAGGACTCTATGTTAAGAAAGGGCGATACGGAGGTACTTTTGCTCATAAGGATATCGCATTTGAGTTTGCATCCGCAATCAGCCCTGTTTTTAAGTTGTATTTGATAAAAGAATTTCAACGTTTAAAGGAAGAAGAAAATGATAGACAGAAAATAGAGTGGGATGCGAAACGGTTTCTTAGCAAAAACAATTACCTGATTCAAACGAATGCGGTAAAAAATTACATAATACCACATTGTAATTATAGAGACGACCTTAAGTGGCTTACATATGCAGAGGAGGTAGATTTGCTAAATGTAGCATTGTTTGGCTTTACTGCTAAAGCGTGGAGGGAGGCTAACCCTGAGCTGGCAAAGAATAGTAATGTAAGAGATTATGCTACAATAAATGAGCTTACTATTCTTTCTAATTTGGAAACGCATAATGCACAGATGATACGAGAAGGGAAAAGTAAGGAAGAACGTTTTATGGTTTTAAAGGAAATTGTAGTGTATCAAATGAATGTTTTGTCTGCAACGGAGAGGATTGCTCAATTTGGAGAGTGTGATGAAGTGTAGTTGATATAACAATTAAAAGTTTGATTATTTGTCATTTTCTTTACAAATCACCTCCATCGTTTTATAATAAAATCAACTACATCGAAAGGCGGTTTACCTATGAAATTATCCAACGAACAATTAAAAGAGATTTATTACGGCGCACTTTGGTTTGATGAGACGAAGGACGGCTATTTACAGGCATTTCAGTATACACAGAGTCAGATGGACTATTTTAAGGGAGCATTTGAGTTCTGGTACGACAGATGCTTTGCCACCACTGCAAAGACCTTCGAATTTACCACAACCGCAACGGAAATTTCTTTTGGTTATAAATTTATCTGGCGCGGGTCCGAGGATTCCGTGGAACTCTATGTGAACGGGATGCCGGAAAAGATTTATTATGTAAAGGATATGGGAGAGGAAGGAACACTTTCCTTTGAGCTTGCCGAGGGCGAGAAGGAGGTTGTGATTTATCTTCCGTCGGATGCTACGGTGCTGGTGCGTGATTTTGAAATTAATGCAGAGTATACCCCGGCAAAGAAGGGAGAAACAGTGCTTTGGATCGGAGACTCCATTACCCAGGGCTTCGGACCGCTTCGTTCCGCTCAGACCTATGTGAGTGTTGCGAATCGTCTTTTGAACTATGATATTCTCAATCAGGGCATCGGCGGTTATGTATACGATAAAAACACCATGGTACCGATGGAAGGCTTCAAGCCGGATAAAATTATCATTGCTATGGGAACCAATCAGTTCGGTTCGGAAACTATGAAGGACGTGGAAGCGTATTATGAGTGCCTGAAGAACGTATATGGTGACACTCCGGTGCTTTGTGTGAGCCCGATTTGGCGAGGAGATTGTCCGGACCGTTATGATGTATTTGTAAGATTTTGTGAGAATGTAAAAAAGATTGCGGGAGCATATTCGAATGTTACCGTGGTGGACGGATTTGAGCTGGTGCCGCATTTGCCGGAATACTATCTCGATAATCTGCATCCGAACGGTTTGGGAATGGAGCTTTACGGAAGAAATCTGGTGGAGGCAATAAAGCGAACCAGGTTTTAAGTTTTGGGGGAGAAGAACTACATGAAACCGAGAACAGAACTAAGTATGCAACTTTATCATATGCTCCTGGAACGTGGTTATGAGGAAGGCTTATGTGATGTAATCACGCGGAATTTGAATACGGATTTTACTGCTGCACGAATGATCGGATACTTGTGCCAATATTCCCATCTTCGAGAGGGAGAAGTGGTGGATGAGATGCTTTCCATATTGAGTGACCG
The DNA here is from genome assembly GCA_964545045.1 of uncultured Lachnospiraceae bacterium. GTDB lineage: Bacteria > Bacillota > Clostridia > Lachnospirales > Lachnospiraceae > SIG307. Next base: position 188,515 of record CAZJEN010000001.1, read on the forward strand.
GAATGCCTTAATCAAGAAAAAGGAAACCGAGCAAGCTCAAGCTAAAATCAATGAGATGTATGAGTTTGGGCTGGGTGTGGAAGCGGACGGAGAATTTGAGGATTGAGGAACTTCTGAAAGCAACACAATTATAGTCCTTGCTGGATACTTAATAAAAACTATCACGGCAATGGATACGGATATGAAGCAGTGAAGGCTGTCTTTGATTATCTATTTAATGAAAAAGGCGCACGAAGAATTTATGCATACACAGAAGATTACAATATTGCAAGTCAAAGGGCGTGCGAAAAACTCGGTATGCGCTGTGAAGGTCTGTTTATAGAGTTTGTTCCTTGCTTTTGAAATGGTTATCTGTACAGGTGCTGTCATTTCCAAGATTAACACCAACAAAGATAAGTAAGACAATTCTGATTTGTAGGGAACAGAACCTTTGAAGTTTACGAAGGTAATTTGCGACATTATTATAAAACGCGAGATGGATTTCATGATTGTAGTTTATATGGAATAATAAGAAGTATATGGGCGCAATTATACTAGTCCTTGAATAATGAAGTTTACAGAGATGATTGACATTCTTCTTATGTGGTGCTATATTATTTATATTAAATGAAAGGCATATCGTTTGATGTGAAGGGTGATGAAATGATTCGATAGTCTGATTTGGAAACATAATTTATGATTAGGGCCTGTAATAGGTTTTATTTGTGTTGCCGAAATTAGACTATGATTCATGGATTACCTTTGGATTTGAAAAGGTTTATTTGTGTATGGTCTGTTTTCATAAGAAAGCGGACCATTTTTATCGTAAGAGTTTTCTTGGTATGGAAATAAGAGTTGTTTACAGGCTCCGGTTAATTTAAGAAAACGGAGGAAATGAAAATGAAAAATATTGTGAAGAGACCTTATCGTGAGATGTGTGATTTTTATAAGGTGTATAATTTTATGGTAAAGAATTTTACCACGGATTGCAAAAATGGTTGTTATCCACCGCTTTTTGAGTATTCTCTTGCTACACCGTGGTCAGATAATTCTCAGAATCACAGATTTGCTATTTGGGAAGAAGATGATGAGGTAGTTGCATTTTGTTGGTATGAAAGCGGTATTGGTGAAGCTTTCTTTAATCTGACGGACGAGTATAACTTTTTGATTCCTGAGATGATGGACCATGCGGAACAAAGATTAAGCGATGATAAGGGAAAAGTTAAACTGAAAATATATGATGGCCAGCAGGCAATCGTGAAGGAGGCGTTGGATAGAGGATATCAAATATCATGGCGTGAGAAACAGGGGATCATTGATTTTAGTGAAACAAAGTTGGACGCACCGTTGCCAAATGGTTATTTATTTGAACCGGTTGAGGAATGTGATGCTGAGAAATTGGACGAAATGACCTGGAGAGGCTTTGATAACGAGGGGGAGCCGGAGATTGATGTGGAGTCGGGCTTACATACGGAAGCAGCACCAAATGCCACTCCGGAACTGGATGTTATTATCAAGACAGAAGAAGGGGAATATGTGTGTTATGCAGGAATGTGGTGGGTGCCGGAAAATAAGCTGGCTTACCTTGAACCGTTATGTACGGTTCCGGAGCACAGAAGGAAGGGATTGGCCAGAGCGGCATTGTCTGAACTGTATCGCAGAACGTCCCGGCTTGGAGCTAGGTACATGAGTGGCGGTACGGATGAGTTTTATTACAAAATCGGATATAAAAAAGGTTACGAGTTGTTGTATTTGGAGAAATTTTAGGAGGAAAGTATATGAGAACAATAAGTACAAAACAGTTTCAGGTATTAACGGATATCAATATGGCATGGGATTTTCTGGTGGAAATGTATAACACAGCATTAAGTGAGGGAAAGGGAAGTATTGAACCGCCTTTCTTTGAGTATGCCCTGACATCTTCGTGGATGAATAAGGACTACTTGCATCTGTGCCGTTTTTGGTTGGAGGAAGATGTAGTTGTAGGATTTGTTTTCTATGAAAATCTGACAGACATCTATTTTGTTTTGCGTCCGGGCTATGAAGCGCTGGCCGAGGAAATGGTTGTATATGCAAAAAAAGCGTTTTATGAGTGGGACGGCGAAAAGAATTTTATGTTTTCTAAGGGCCAAAAGGAGCTTATGGAAGCTGCAAAAAAGCATGGATATCAGTTGGCGTATAAAGAAAAAACGTATGTACTTGACATGACAAAGGCGGCACTAAATTATGCGTTGCCGGAAGGGTTTCATTTTGTGAATCCGGAAGAGATAGACCCGGTGAAGCTTTCCAGATGTACGTGGAAAAGTTTTAATGAGTGGGAGTTAGGTCCTTTTGAAAACTGGGAGGATACCAGTGATAGTAGAGATTGGAATCCACATAAGTCTTATACCGGAGTTCTTGGATGTGTAATGGCTCCGCCGCCACACGCAACCTATCAATATAATATCATTATTGCCAATGAAGAAGGCGAGTATGTGTGTTACTCCGGAATGTGGTGGGTTCCTGAAAATGGATTGGCTTACATGGAACCGTTATGCACAATTCCGGAATATCAGCATAAAGGCCTGGCTGCTGCAGCACTTACCGAGCATTACCGCAGATTTAAAGAAATGGGCGGTAAGTTTTTGACCGGAGGCGGAAGTGAGTTCTACAAAAAGATCGGATATGATTTGGAGGAGTATTCCTGGGTCTATAAGAAGGCGTAAACTTTCAGCTTTACAGTTATGTGATATAAACCAAAAACCGTCCACCCAATCCGGTGGACGGTTTTTCTATTAAGCAGAAAAAGGACTACTTTCGCATCTCTTTTGCCTGTTCCAGTTTATGCTTTCTACGATTCTTAACATGCTCCGGAATCGGATGAATCTCGCCGGCGGTCATAAGAGCCTGTCTGGTGAGTAACGGTCCGAAGAGCTCGTAAATCAGAACCGCAAATAAGGTAATGTTTCGAATCAGATGACCGTCTTCACCCAGCTGCATGGCGGTTGCACACATACCGAGAGCAACACCGGCCTGTGGGAAGAGGGTAATACCTAAGTATTTATAAATATTCGGTTCGCATTTCACTGCCTTTGCGGAAAGGAAAGTACCGATGTACTTACCGAAGCAGCGGAATAAAATATAAACCGCACCGATAAATACGATTGCTACATCCGTAAATACGCTAAGCTCCAGCTCCGCACCGCTGATAACAAAGAACAGCGCAAATAACGGAGAGGTCCATTTATCCGACGCTCCCATTAAATCGTGGGAAAGAGGACAAAGGTTACAGAATACAGTACCTAGCATCATACATACCAAAAGGGAAGAAAAACTCACATGTACCGGACCTACGTGTAAGTCCAACATAGACAGGGATACCGTAAGGAATACAAAAGCAATGGTGAGATTCAAACGGTTGGTATTGGAGTTAAACATCTTCTCCAACTGAGTTAACAGCCAGCCCATGATGGCACCGAGAATAAGGGAAGCCACAATCTCAACCAATGGATTTACGATAATGGACACCAAATCCACGGAACCGCTGACTAAGGTCTTTGCTACACCGAAGCTTACGGCGAAAATAATCAAACCGACAGCATCGTCAAGGGCAACAATCGGCAGTAACAGGTTGGTCAAAGGACCCTTTGCCTTGTACTGACGAACAACCATAAGGGTGGCGGCCGGAGCGGTTGCGGTTGCGATTGCACCTAAGGTTAAAAGCTGCGGAACACTTAACTTATCCGGCATTGCGAAATGGATTGCCAGTAATGCCAGGTCAACGCATAGGGTAGCAGCCAGTGCCTGGAAAATGCCGATGGTAAAGGCGGCTTTTCCTGTTTGCTTCAAGTCGTCGAGACGGAATTCATTACCGATGGAAAAGGCAATAAAACCGAGAGCAACTTCGGAGATAAGGGAGAGGTTGGCTACGCATTCGTGGGTAGCAAAACCGAGTCCGTCGATGCCTAATGCGCCGAGACAGTACGGTCCGATTAACACACCGGAAATAAGGTATGCCGTAACGGACGGAAGCTTGAACGGCTTAAACAATCTGGTCATAAGTAATCCCGCTAATAAAGCGATGGATACCGATAATAAAGTATTATGCAAAATTGCGCCTTCTTTCTTTGTTTTTTTACCAAAAGGAAGTATAACCCTCTTGTAACGGAAAATCAAGAGGAATTGTACACAAACTTGACAAAACATTGAGAAAGATTTATATATAATCTGTAGGAAAACGTTGACATTACAGTTATAAGAAAGTTCACACAAAATAAAGCGAGGATAATAATGAAGGTTGTATTAAAAAACGTAACAAAGAAGTTTCCGAACCGGAATAAGCGAATCAAAGAGGATGTTATTGCGGTAAATCAGTTTGATGTGGAGATACCGGACGGAAAGTTAATCGGTCTGTTAGGACCGTCCGGCTGTGGAAAAAGTACGGCATTAAATCTGCTTTCCGGCTTGTTAAAGCCGACGGAAGGACGAATATTCTTCGGAGAGGATGATGTAACGGATTTGCCGGCGGAGAACAGAGGGGTAGGTCTGGTATTCCAGAATTATGCGTTGTATCCTCATTTGACGGTATTGCAGAATATTATGTTTCCGTTGCAGAATTTTAAGGGAGACAAGAAGCTGACGAAGGAAGTTATGAAGGAAAAGGCATATGAGGCGGCAAAACTGGTACAGATTCATGAGCTGATGGACAGGAAGCCATCGGAGCTGTCCGGCGGTCAACAGCAGCGTGTGGCCATAGCAAGAGCGCTGGTTAAGATGCCTCGAATTCTGCTTTTGGATGAGCCTCTTTCCAATTTGGATGCGAGACTCCGTTTGCAGACAAGAGAAGAAATCCGCAGAATTCAGAGAGAAACAAAGATTACGACCATATTTGTTACCCATGACCAGGAAGAAGCCATGAGTATTTCTGATTTGATTATTGTCATGAAGGACGGAAGTATTCATCAAATCGGTGCGCCGCAAGAGGTGTACGACAATCCGGTAAACGAGTTTGTGGCGAGATTTCTCGGAACGCCGCCGATTAATATGTTCCGGGGCAGAGTAGAAGCAGGAAAACTGTGGATTGGAACCGAGGCGGTACTACCGGTGAGCGGAGTGCAGGAGGGACCGGTGTCTGTCGGTATTCGCCCGGAGGGCTTTGTTCTGGACGAGAATGGACCGCTTTCCTGTAAGTTGACAGAGATTGAAGTGATGGGCAGGGATGTAACTGTGGTATCCACTCACGGGGAGTCCGAAAACGTAGAGATTCGTTCCATTATCAGCGCGGAGAATAAAGTGGATTTGGCATCGGAAAAAGTGCGTTTTTCTCTGAAGCCGAATAAGGTGTTGTTATTTGATATACAGACCGGAGCACGTCTTTATTTTACCGAAAAGCAGTAGGAGAGAAATGTATGGAGAACAATAATAAAAAGGGCTGGCTGTATTTAATTCCGGCGATTGTTTTTCTGGGGATTTTTATGGTATATCCTTTGATTGATGTACTGATTTATTCTCTGGAAGAAGGGTTTAACTTCGCATCGGGACAGTCTTACGGGGTAGGCTTTTACAATTTTTCTTATGTGTTACACGATACATACTTTTTGCAGGCGGTAAAGAATACTTTTATTCTGGTGTTGATTACGGTGCCTGTTTCTACGGGGCTGGCTTTGTTGATTTCTGCGGGTCTGGCTTCAATTACGAAGCTAAAGGAGCTGTTTCAGACGATCTATTTTTTGCCTTATGTAACCAATACGCTGGCGGTAGGTCTTGTTTTCATGATTTTATTTAAGAAAACACCGTATTCCGATGGCTTGGTGAACTTGTTAATTCAGGCCTTCGGCGGAAACTCTGTGGATTTTATCGACGGCTCTTATGCGGCAAAGATGTTTGTGTTGTGTCTGTATACCGTGTGGGTCGTATTGCCCTTTAAGGTGCTGATTTTAACCAGCGCGCTGGCATCCGTGAAGCAGGATTATTACAATGCGGCTAAGGTGGACGGCACATCAAAGGCCCGGATCTTTTTCCGGATTACCCTTCCGATGATTTCGCCGACGGTGTTTTATCTGGTCATTACCGGCTTCATCGGAGCTTTTAAGGCCTACAGCGATGCGGTGGCGTTGTTCGGTACGGATTTGAATGCGGCAGGCATGAATACTATGGTGGGTTATATTTATGACATGCTGTACGGCGATTCCGGCGGGTATCCGTCCTTTGCCTCCGCTGCGGCAATTATTCTGTTTTCGATTATACTGACCATTACATGCATTAACCTGCTGGTGAGCAAAAAGCATGTGCATTATTAAGAGGGATGTCTATGGAAAAGAAGCTAGAGTATAAAAAAATAGAGCAGTCGGCAAAGGTGCGGAATATTGCGGGAAAGACCGTGATTTATACATTGTTGTCCCTGTGGGCGGTGATTGTACTGTTCCCGTTTTACTGGATGATTCTGACCTCGGTAAAAAGCTACGGAGCCTATAATTCCGAGTATATTCCGAAGTTTTTTACGCTGTCGCCGACCTTTCAAAACTATGTGGATGCCTTTACGGAGGTTCCTCTTGCCAAGTATTTCTTGAATACGGTGATTTTTACGGTGGCTACCACGGCTTTGATGCTGATTGTTATCGTGTTTGCGGCGTTTGCCTTTGCACGTCTTGAGTTCAGAGGAAAGAATCTGGTATTTACCTTGTTTCTGGCATTGATGATGATTCCGAATGAGTTGGTGGTCATTACCAATTTTGTAACCATTACCAACATGGACTTGCGGAATACCTTTTTGGGACTTATTTTGCCGTCCGTGACGTCGGTGTTTTATATTTATCTGTTGAAGGAAAACTTTGCGCAGGTGCCGGACGAATTGTATTATGCGGCAAAGGTGGATGCTACCTCGGATTTGAAGTATTTGTTTAAGGTGCTTTTGCCGATTTGTAAGCCGACGGTGGTAACAATCGTGATTTTAAAGGTCATTGAGTGCTGGAATTCTTATGTGTGGCCGCGATTGATTACGGATGATAAGAATTATTTCCTTGTGTCCAACGGTATTCAGGAAATCAGGGAAAACGGCTTTGGACGAGAGAATATCCCGGCTATGATGGCGGCGGTGGTAGTGATTTCCCTTCCGTTAATCGTTCTGTTTCTGGTATTTCGGAAGAAAATCATGGCAGGCGTGTCCAGAGGAGGTACCAAGGGATGAGAAGACAAAGAAAACATTGTTTGGGCGGACTTCTTGCCGGCTTGATTGGTTTGCTTGTGCTGTGCGGTTGTCACGGGTCTATGGGACAGAGTGAGTTTACGGTGCCGGAGAGCTTTGATGAGAGCGTGCAGCATGAAATTACCTTTTGGGCAAAAAACGATACCAACAAAACCCAGACGGAGATTTACGAAAAGGCAATCCGGGATTTTGAAGCACTGTATCCGAATGTGAAGGTGAATCTGCGCCTGTATACGGATTACGGACGGATTTATAATGATGTCATTACCAATATTTCCACCGGGACGACGCCGAATGTGTGCATTACCTATCCGGACCATATTGCTACCTATTTGACGGGAAACAATTGCGTGGTACCGCTTGACGGACTGATGGCAGATGAACGGTTCGGACTGGCAGGAAGCGAGGTACGGTTTGATGCACCGGCAAAAGAAGAAATGATTCCGCAGTTTCTTGAGGAGTGCGCCTTCGGTGACCACTATTATGCGGTTCCCTTTATGCGTTCTACCGAAGCTTGTTATATCAACAAAACTTATGTGGAAAAGCTGGGTTATGAGGTGCCGGAGGAGCTGACATGGGAGTTTATCTGGGAGGTGTCCGAGGCGGCAACGGCTCAGGATGCGGACGGAAATTATCTGGTAAACGGGCAGAAGGTGTTGATTCCGTTTATTTATAAGTCTACGGACAATATGATGATTCAGTTGCTTGCGCAGGCGGAAGCAGGCTATTCCGATGCCGACGGTAATGTGCAGATTTTTAACGATACCACAAAGGATATCTTATATACGGTGGCGAAACATGCGAAATCAGGGGCTTTTTCTACTTTTAAAATTGTGGGATATCCGGCGAACTTCTTAAATGCGGGGCAGTGTATTTTTGCCATTGATTCCACAGCGGGAGCGACCTGGATGGGAAGCAATGCACCTCTTTGTGATATCAGTGAGGATAAGCTGGTACAGTTTGAAACGGAAGTACGGATGCTGCCGCAGATTAATCGGTCGAATCCGCAAATGATTTCCCAGGGACCGTCCGTATGTATTTTCAATAAGCAGGATCCGCAAGAGGTATTGGCATCCTGGTTGTTTGTACAGTACCTGCTGACGAATGATGTTCAGATTGCTTATGCGCAGACGGAGGGCTATGTGCCGGTAACGGAAAAAGCGCAGAAGGCAGAGATATATCTGGATTATCTCGCCCGGGGCGGGGAGGATAATGAGCTGTATTACGACATTAAGATCAAGGCTTCGGAACTGTTGTTGTCCGAAGTGGAGCATACCTTTGTAACTCCTGTGTTTAACGGTTCTGCCTCTCTGCGAAATGCCGCGGGGCAGATGATTGAGGAGGTAACAAAAGCAGTGCGCAGAAAGAAGGAGGTAAACGAGGCATTTTTGGAAGCGCTGTTTGAGGATATGACCTCTCTGTACCGTCTGAACCAGAGAAACGGTGTCGGTGCCGGGAAAAAGGAATTGGGAGAGTTACCGGGAACAGCAGTGGCACTGCTCCTTGCTTTGGCGGCGGCTTGGATAGGCATGGGACTTTATGTGGGCGCGTCTTACCTGAAAAAGAAAAGAAAATCAAAAGACAGTCATTGACTTATTAAAAAAATTGTGTATAATCTATGGTGTTTATGTCACTTTTGAATGAAAAGGAGAAAAATGATGAAGAAGATATTGGTTTTAGCAGCATGTACGATGCTTTCATTTGCATGTATCGGCTGCGGTAAGAATGATGATGCAGAGGGCAATGTAAATGCAGAGGTTGATGTAAAGTCCGAAGGCGTTATGACTTATGCAGAGTACATGGCAGCAGAGATGGAGTCCGAAGTTGTAATTGAGACCTATGTACAGGCAAAGCAGTCCTGGTGGGAAGATAAGGCTACCGTTTACACCCAGGATAAGGACGGCGCATACTTCCTTTACAACATGGCTTGTTCCGAAGCAGATTACGAGAAGCTGGTTCCGGGTACCAAGATTAAGGTTACCGGTTACAAGGGTGAGTGGTCCGGCGAAATCGAAGTGATGGACGCTACCTTTGAGTTTGTTGAGGGCGGCGCTACTTACATCGCTCCGGTAAAGGATGTTACTTCTTTACTGGGCACCGATGAGTTGATTAAGCATCAGAACGAGTTCGTTTCCTTTAAGGGAATGACAGTAGAAGCAGCAGGTCAGGATGCAGACGGCAATGATGTTGCTTTCTTGTATAACTGGGACGGTTCCGGTCAGGACGGTAACGACCTGTACTTTAACGTATCCTTAGGCGATGCTACCTACAGCTTTACCGTTGAGTCTTATCTGTGTGACAATACTACCGATGTATATGCAGCAGTTAAGAACTTAAAGATCGGTGACAAGGTAGACATGGAAGGTTTCCTGTACTGGTACGAGGGTGTAAACCCGCACATCACCTCTTTGAAGGTTGTAGAGTAATACGAATGAACGAAGTGGGGCTGACGCATGAAAATGCGCAGCCCCACTCTTTTATTTTCTTTTTGATGTTTGCAAATAAGCAGGAACCCATGAATTTTTGCCTCTTTTCTCGTACTCCGGATAGAGTCTTTCTAATTACTTCGGGAATGTTTCCTAAGCGTGACGCAACCGCCCTGATGCGGCATCCATGCCTTATGGCGGGCTCGCCCGTACCTCCTGTCCGGGCGTTGCTGACAGGCTATCGAAGTAATAAGAAAGTCTACTATCCTACGTAAAGTTCAAAGAGGTAAAAATTCATGGGTTCCTGCATGTGTTGAAGCATAGAAAAAGAAAATAAAAGAGTTCGCCACGCTCGATGCCGCTGCGCATTTTCGGGTGCGTCAGCCTCCACTTCTTGCTTCCTGTTTCTATTTTTCTTCTTTTGCTTTCGGCTTTTTCTTACCGTAGTAGATTATTCCCAATGCCCCCGGGCCTGCATGAGTACCGATGCTTGGGCTGATGTCGTTAATGATAATGTTGGTAAACCCAAGCTCTGTACGAACCAGCTCCGCTACTTCTTTTGCTTCCTCCAAACAGTTGCCGTGGACAATTCCTACCGGAGAGGAGAAATCCGGTGCTTCTTCTAAAGTATTTTTCATACGTTCCACCAGATTGCGGAGAGATTTCTTTCTGCCCCGGACGGTGCCGTCGGAGGTCAGGGTACCGGCGTCGGTGACCATAAGAAACGGCTTTAAGTTCAGGGCACTTCCTACGAGCGCAGTGGCTTTGCTGACGCGGCCGCCTCTTTGGAGGTGGAATAAGTCGTCTACGGTAAATTGTACGTTTATGTGGTGTTTATAGTTTTCTAAATCGGTTACAATATTGTCATAGGAGTATCCCTGTTCTTTCAACCCGGTTGCGCGAAGTAACAAAATAGTTTCGCCTAGAGAAACATTTAAGGAGTCGATAATCGTGATTTTTGTTTCCGGATAGTGCTCTTCCAATTCTCGTGCAACCATACATACGTTGTTGTAGCTGCCGCTTAAAGCGGAGGAAAAGGCAATGTGGATAATATCCAGCCCGCGGTCCAGTAAATCGCGGAATTTATCCTCTATGACGGCCGGATTATTCGCTTGGGACTGCGGAAGCTCACCGTTTTTCATGCGTTCATAAAATTCTGCCGGTGGCATATGAAGTTCATCTCCGTATACGGTGTCCCCGAAAGAGTAGTATTGCGGGATGATGACGGTGCCAAACTTTCTTTGATACTCCTGCGGCAGGTCGGAATTGGAATCGGTGGTGATAATGAAGTCTCTCATAAATGAGTTCCCCTTTCTTTTGTCTGCATGTATACTATTATGTTAGTGTATGCTTTTGCCAAATTAGTTACAAAAAATAAAAAAATGTAAAAAATTTACAAATTATGCTTGCAAATTTCAAGGAATATGTTATAATGTGGCTTGTAAATAATTTACAAAAAAAGGAAATTGAAGCAGAAAGGCAGAGAAGAAAAGAAGATGGAGAAGATTCGTGTTCTTACGGTAGATGACAATGTTCGCATTTTGGAACTTTATGAGGAACTGTTAAAGAAGGATTCGGCAGTGGAATATGTCGGAAGAGCGGAGGACGGCGTAGAGGCTGTCAAAAAAATCAAAGAACTGCAGCCTGATGTTGTTTTGCTTGACATTATTATGCCGAAACTTGACGGAATCGGAGTATTGGAACAGATTCGTAAGGATACGGAGCTGAAAAAGCAGCCCCATGTGATTGTAGTGACTGCCATCGGACAGGAACGGGTAACGGAGAGTGTATTTGCGCTGGGAGCCAGCTATTATATCATGAAGCCTTTCGACAGTGCGGTAATAATACAGCGAATTCATCAGGTAATGGGGCTGGGAACGATTTGCGGAGTAGACCACAGTCGTTTTGTGAATCAGGATATGAAGTCCGGTGCCAATAATCATCTCGAGGTGGATGTAACGGATATTATTCATGAAATCGGCGTTCCGGCACATATTAAGGGATATCAGTATTTAAGAGATGCGATTATGCTTTCGGTGGATAATGCCGAGATGCTGAACTCCATTACGAAGATGTTGTATCCGTCCATTGCAAAGCGTCATAAGACGACACCGAGTCGGGTGGAGCGTGCCATTCGTCATGCAATAGAGGTGGCTTGGAGCAGAGGAAAAACCGATACCATCGATGCGTTATTCGGAAATTGAAGCAGAAAGGCAGAGAAGAAAAGAAGATGGAGAAGATTCGTGTTCT
>CAZJEN010000001.1:200452-236426 GCA_964545045.1 uncultured Lachnospiraceae bacterium
GGAAATTGAAGCAGAAAGGCAGAGAAGAAAAGAAGATGGAGAAGATTCGTGTTCTTACGGTAGATGACAATGTTCGCATTTTGGAACTTTATGAGGAACTGTTAAAGAAGGATTCGGCAGTGGAATATGTCGGAAGAGCGGAGGACGGCGTAGAGGCTGTCAAAAAAATCAAAGAACTGCAGCCTGATGTTGTTTTGCTTGACATTATTATGCCGAAACTTGACGGAATCGGAGTATTGGAACAGATTCGTAAGGATACGGAGCTGAAAAAGCAGCCCCATGTGATTGTAGTGACTGCCATCGGACAGGAACGGGTAACGGAGAGTGTATTTGCGCTGGGAGCCAGCTATTATATCATGAAGCCTTTCGACAGTGCGGTAATAATACAGCGAATTCATCAGGTAATGGGGCTGGGAACGATTTGCGGAGTAGACCACAGTCGTTTTGTGAATCAGGATATGAAGTCCGGTGCCAATAATCATCTCGAGGTGGATGTAACGGATATTATTCATGAAATCGGCGTTCCGGCACATATTAAGGGATATCAGTATTTAAGAGATGCGATTATGCTTTCGGTGGATAATGCCGAGATGCTGAACTCCATTACGAAGATGTTGTATCCGTCCATTGCAAAGCGTCATAAGACGACACCGAGTCGGGTGGAGCGTGCCATTCGTCATGCAATAGAGGTGGCTTGGAGCAGAGGAAAAACCGATACCATCGATGCGTTATTCGGGTATACGGTGTCGGGAGGAAAGGGCAAACCGACCAACTCGGAGTTTGTTGCTTTGATTGCCGATAAAATACGTTTGGAATATAAATTGCGTGCGTCGTAAAAGCAATAGAAAAAGAATGCAAACAAAAAGACAGATTCAAAGAAAAATGCTTTTCAAATGATGAGAATTGTGGTATACTAATTTTATATAATGATATTAGTTTACACAAGGAGGAGAACCGTGAAAAATATTCTTTTTGTTGCTTCTGAGTGTGTGCCTTTTATTAAGACCGGCGGACTGGCGGATGTGGTGGGGGCCCTTCCGAAGTATTTGGATAAGGAGCGTTATGACGTACGCGTTATGCTTCCGAATTATATGTCCATTCCGGCAAAATATAAGGAGAAAATGCAGTACAAGACCCATTTTTATATGGATTTGGCTTGGCGCAGTCAATATGTGGGGGTACTGGAGACCGTAATTGACGGGATTACCTTTTATTTGATTGATAACGAGTATTATTTTGCAGGGGATAAGCCGTATGGCCAAATTCATGAGGATATCGAGAAATTTGCGTTCTTTTCCCGTGCAGTGTTGTCCGCACTTCCGCAAATCGGATTCCGCCCGGACCTCATTCATTGTAACGACTGGCAGACCGGTTTGATTCCGGTATACCTGCATGACAGCTTTGAACAGGGCGAGTTTTATCGCGGCATCAAGTCTGTTATGACGATTCACAACTTAAAGTTCCAGGGGGTTTGGGACAAGAAGACTGTAGCGGATATTACAGGACTGGATATGTACTATTTCACTCCGGACAAGCTGGAGGCTTACGGCGATGCCAACTACTTAAAGGGAGGTATCGTGTATGCGGATTATGTGACTACGGTAAGTGATACCTATGCCGAGGAGATTAAGACGCCGTTTTACGGAGAGCGTCTGGATGGTTTGATGCGTGCCCGTTCCAATAATCTTTGGGGTATTGTAAACGGTATCGACTATGAGGAGTATAACCCGGAAACGGATCCGTTTATTGTACAGAAATTTAATGCTAAGAATTTCCGAAAGGAAAAAGTAAAGAATAAGCTTGCTTTGCAGGAAGAGCTTGACTTAGAGCGTGACGGCAAGAAGTTCATGATCGGCGTGGTATCCCGTTTGACGGACCAAAAGGGCTTTGATTTGGTGGAATGTGTCATGGAGGAGCTTTGTGATACAGATGTACAGCTGGTTATTCTCGGTACAGGAGACCCGAAGTATGAGAGTTTGTTCCGCCATTACGAGTGGAAGTATCACGGAAGAGTTTCTGCAAATATATATTATAACAATGAGCGTGCCCATAAGATTTATGCGGCTTGTGATGCATTCTTGATGCCGTCTCTGTTTGAGCCGTGCGGTCTCAGCCAGCTCATCAGTTTGAGATACGGTACGGTACCGATTGTTCGTGAAACCGGCGGACTTCGGGATACGGTGCTTCCGTACAATGAGTACGAGGGAACCGGAACCGGTTTCGGTTTTGCAAATTACAATGCTCATGAGATGCTTTCTATTGTACGTTACGCAAAGTATATATATTACAATAAAAAGAGAGAGTGGAATAAGCTGGTGGACCGCGGAATGGCAACTGATTTTTCGTGGAAAGCGTCTGCGAAGAAATATGAGGATTTATATCGGACAATGCTTGGAGAATAAAGCTGACAGCCCATTTTGGACGTTTTGCCCAAAATGGGCTTTTGTCGGATAGAGAAACATGGAATGTAGATATTTTCGGGACGGAGCATAAAATAAATCAGGTCCGAATTTGAAGGGAGAGCATATGAAGTTAGAAGATTTGCTGAGACAATTGCATGCGGAGAATGAGATTGTGGAGCAACGCGGAAGCACGGAGACGGAAGTTACGGGGCTTGTCTATGATACAAGAAAAGAAATTGTAAAGGGAAATCTTTTTGTTTGTATCGCGGGAGCTGTGTTTGACGGACACACTTATGCAGAAACCGCAGTGGAGGCGGGAGCTTCCGTGGTTGTGGCGGAGCAGGAGCTTTCTTTGCCGGAGCAAGTTGCCTTTGTTCGGGTAAAGGATACCAGAAAAGCGTTGGCGTACCTGTCTGCTGCGTGGTTCGGATATCCGGCGAAGGAACTGATTACCATCGGTATTACCGGTACCAAGGGAAAGACGACCACGGCCTATATGGTATATCATATATTGGAAAAGGTGGGAATCAAATCCGGACTTGTGGGGACGGTAGAGGTGAGAAACGGAAAAGAAACGTTTTCTGCCAGTCATACTACGCCGGAGTCCTATTTGTTGCAGAAGTATTTTCGTGAGATGGCAGATAACGGATGCAAGGCAGTAGTGATGGAGGTTTCGTCTCAAGCATTGAAGCTGGCCAGAGTAGGCGGAGTGCAGTTCGATTACGGAGTGTTTACCAATTTAGAGCCGGACCATATCGGCCCTAACGAGCATTCGGATTATGAGGACTATGCGGAGTGTAAGTCCAGATTATTCCGCCAATGCTGGTTCGGTATTTTAAATGCGGATGATCCGATGATGAACCGGATGCTGCAGGGAAGTAATTGTGAGTATATGACCTATGGATGCACTGAAAAAGCGGATTTATGTGCGTATGATATTGATTTGCACCGTGCTGACGGGAAACTTATGGTTTCCTACAAAACCAAAGGTATGTCGGAAACGGAACTTGCGGTTTGTGTACCGGGAATGTTTACGGTGTATAATTCTTTGACAGCGGCGGCAATTTGTATGCAGCTTAAGGTATCGACGGAAGTAATGAAAAAGGCGTTATTGGAGGTGCAGGTAAAGGGAAGATTGGAAAGTATCCATATTTCTCCGAAATTTTCCCTGATGATTGATTATGCACACAATGCCATGAGCTTAAAGAGCTTGCTTACGGCGTTAAAAGAGTATCAGCCGAAGCGTTTGGTTTGCTTGTTCGGATGCGGAGGGAACAGGGCCAGAGACCGTCGGTTTGAAATGGGAGAGATTTCTTCCAAGTATGCGGACCTTACCATCGTAACGTCGGATAACCCGCGCTTTGAGGAGCCGGAAGCGATTATTGATGATATTTTGACCGGTGTAAAGAGAGCAGACGGTGCTTATGTAACGATTCCTGACAGAAAAGAAGCTATCCGGTATGCGATTTTAAATGCACAGGATGAGGATGTTATTGTGTTAGCCGGTAAAGGACATGAGGATTATCAGGAGATTAAGGGTGTGAAGTATCCGATGGATGAGCGGGTATTGATTCGGGAGATTCTTTCCGAAATGAGTCCGCAGGATAAAGCACGGTTACAGATTAAAGAATAGATCGAAGATACGACAGATACGAAAGGAGGGCGGAATCCGTGCGGTATGCCGATGTAATTGTTGACATTTCTTTGGAAAAACTGGATAAGACATACCAATATGCGATTCCGGAGCACCTTTCGGAGACTGCGGTAGTGGGGGCCAAGGTAGAAGTCCCTTTCGGCGGAGGAAATCGTAAGCTGGAGGGCTATATTATGGATACCTCCGATACACCGGCCTTTGATCCCTCACGTACAAAGGAGCTTCTCTCCGTTGTTCAGGGGGCTGTGTCGTTGGAACGCCGTTCTATTGCGCTGGCATATTGGATGAAGGAGCATTTCGGCGGTACCATGAATGAGGCATTAAAGACCGTACTTCCGGTAAAACAGGAGGTGCGGAACTTAAAGAAACGTACCATTGTGCTGTCTGCCAAAGAAGAGGATTTCGAGGCTTATTATGCTTTGGCGGTAAAGCGGAAGTATGAGGCTAGAATCCGGTTGCTGGATGCGTTAAAAGAAAAGAAGGAGCTGGATTACGCGGAGGCGGAGAAAAAGCTTCGCTTGACGGCCAGCACGTTAGAGGCGGTTTGTCGTGACGGAATTGTTTCTGTCAGGGAAGAGACCGTATACCGCAATCCCGCAAAAGGCGTACAGGCAACAGAAAAGCCTTTGTTAAATGAGGAGCAGAAAATAGCAGTCGAGACGGTTTGGTCGGAATATGCCGCCGGAAAAAGGGGAGCGTATTTACTCTTCGGCGTTACCGGAAGCGGAAAAACAGAGGTGTATCTGGAGTTGATCGAGAGAGTTATCAGCGAAGGAAAACAAGTGATTATGCTGATTCCGGAAATTTCCCTAACCTTCCAGACGGTACGTCGATTTTACGAACGGTTCGGAGAGCGGGTATCGGTGTTACATTCCAGACTTTCCGCAGGGGAACGGTATGATCAGTATGTGCGGGCGAGAAACGGCGATATTGATGTGATGATAGGACCTCGTTCGGCATTGTTTACGCCTTTTGAACGATTGGGATTGATTCTGATTGATGAGGAGCAGGAGGGAGCCTATAAAAGTGAGGGGACGCCGAAATATCATGCAAGAGAGACTGCGGAGTATTTGGCAGAGCTTACGGGGGCATCCTTAGTATTGGGTTCGGCTACACCTTCCTTGGAAGCATATACAAGAGCAAAAAAGGGACAATATAAGTTACTTACTTTGACAAAACGGGCAAAAGAGGCTGTGATGCCGAAGGTAGAAGTCGTAGATTTGCGACAGGAGCTGGCGGAAGGAAACCGTTCCATGTTCAGTCGTAGATTAAGAGAGCAGATGCAGGAACGACTTGCCAAAGGTGAGCAAATTATGTTATTTTTAAATAGACGGGGCTATGCGGGAGCGGTGTCCTGTCGTGCCTGCGGAGAGGGAATGAAATGTCCTCATTGCGATATTTCGCTGACTTTTCATAAGGGCGGAAAACTGTTGTGTCATTATTGCGGTTACGAAACAATGCAACCGAAGACTTGTCCGTCTTGCGGATCCAAGTACATCGGCTTGTTCGGTACCGGTACCCAGAAGGTGGAAGAGGCGGTGCTTCGGGAATTTCCGGGAACATCGGTGCTTCGTATGGATGCGGATACCACGAAGAACAAAGGTGGTCACGAAAAAATTGTGGAGGCTTTCGCAAAGGGCGAGGCGCAGGTATTAATCGGTACCCAGATGATTGTAAAAGGGCATGATTTTCCAAAGGTAACTTTAGTTGGAATTATAGCGGCTGATTTGTCTTTGTATGCGGGAGATTATCGGGCGTCGGAACGGACCTTCTGTCTGCTTGCGCAGGCGTCAGGCCGCGCAGGTCGGGATAAGTTACCGGGGGATGTGGTAATTCAGACTTATCAGCCGGAGCACTACAGTATTGTGACTGCGGCAACCGAGGATTACGAAGGGTTTTACGAGCAGGAGATGGCATACAGACGCTTGCTCCGCTACCCGCCGGTAACTCATGTGCTGGCTGTTTTGATACAAGGCGAGGAAGAAGCGGTGGCAAAGGCTGCAGCGGTAAAGCTTGCGGGAGTATTGCAGGCGGCAAAGAAAAAGGAGGAAGGTTTCGGGACCGTATCCGGACCGGTGCCGGCAGGTCTTGCGAAAGCCAACGATATGTACCGTTTTCTGGTTTATGTGAGAACACAAAGCTATGAGCGATTAATGGAATTTCATCGCCTGGGAGCAGAGCAGAAACTATTGACAGAATCGTCAATGAAGTGTAACATACAGTTTGACTTCAATCCGCTGAGCGGTTATTGATAACAGGAGGATAAAAAAATGGCATTAAGAAAAATCAGAACATTAGGTGATCCGGTATTACAGAAGGTTTCCAAGCCGGTAACGGAAGTAAATGAAAAGATTAAAGAATTGGCATACGATATGTTGGATACAATGTATACTGCAAACGGTGTAGGTTTGGCTGCGCCGCAGATCGGTGTGTTAAAGAGAATTGTAGTAATTGACGTATCTCCGGAAGGGGATAAGCCGATTGTCCTTATTAACCCGGAAATCATTGCAATGTCCGGTACCCAGAGCGGTGAGGAAGGTTGTTTGAGTGTTCCGGGAAAGTCCGGATGTGTGACCAGACCGAATGAGGTAACGGTACGTGCTTACAATTTAAAAATGCAGCCGATTGAGTTGACGGGTGACGGACTTTTGGCTCGTGCGCTTTGTCATGAGATTGACCATTTGGATGGCGTAGTATACGTAGAAAAGGTAGAAGGCGAACTTCACGACGTGGTTCCGCAGGAATAACGGGAGGAATACAATGAGAGCAGTTTTTATGGGTACACCGGAGATTGCGGCAGAGGTTTTAAAATGTCTGCTTACCTCCGAACATGAAATCATTGCGGTGGTAACACAGCCGGATCGTCCGAAGGGAAGAGGAAAGGAGCTTGCTAAGTCCCCGGTAAAACTGGTGGCGGAAGAACATGGAATTCCGGTGTTTCAGCCGGAAAAGGTAAAGGCTCCGGAAGCAGTGGCACAGTTAAAAGAATATAATGCGGATATCTTTTTGGTTGCGGCGTTCGGCCAGATTGTTTCCAAAGAAATATTAGATATACCGAAGTACGGCTGTATCAATGTTCATGCGTCTCTTTTGCCGGAATACCGCGGAGCGGCACCGATTCAGTGGGCAATCTTGGATGGAAAAGAAAAAACAGGTATTACCATTATGCGAATGGATGAAGGTATTGATACCGGAGATATGATTTGTAAGGTAGAGATACCGATTACAGAGGAAGAGACCGGTGGAAGCCTTCATGATAAGTTGGCGGCGGCAGGTGGTCCGCTTCTTCTTTCCGCAATCAGACAGATTGAAGATGGGACAGCGGTTTATACGCCGCAGAATCATGAGGAGCATACCTATGCAAAGATGCTTCGAAAGGAACTGGGCAAGCTTGATTTTACGGAACCGGCGGAAAAGTTGGAGCGCTACATCCGCGGTTTAAATCCGTGGCCGAGTGCATATACTTACAAGGATGGCAAGACAATGAAGTTCTGGAGTGCTTCCGTATCTTACGAGAAGTTTGATGCTTGTCCTTGCGGTACCCTTGTTTCCGTAAAGGACGGTATGCTTTGGATTATGACGGGAGACGGCGTATTGCAAGTTAAGGAGCTTCAGCCGGAGGGTAAGCGTCGTATGACTACCGAGGAGTATTTGAGAGGATATCCGCTTACTCCGGGCGTGGTTTTCGGAAGCTGAGTTTTTGTTATATAGGAAATTGAATGCTTTCCTATGCTCGGTGCGAGGGTTTCGCAAGTGAAACTTTTAATGTATGGTTAGGGTGATGGGAACGGAGGTAGATTGGCATGTTGTATTATGATTGGACGTATTTTTTAGTACTGATCGGTGTGGCCTTGTCCTTATGGGCATCTGCCGGTGTAAAAAGTAAGTTTTCCGAGTATTCCAAAGTATTGACGATGAGAGGAATTACCGCATATGAGGCGGCAGAACGTATTTTACACGACGCGGGGATTTATGATGTGAGGATTGAGCGTGTGGCGGGTAATCTTACGGATCATTATGATTCTTCCTCAAAGGTGTTGCGCCTTTCTGATTTGGTGTATAACAGTACTTCCGTTGCGGCTGTGGGAGTGGCAGCCCATGAATGCGGACATGCGATACAGGACCATGAGGAGTACGTTCCGTTACGTTTGCGCCACTTTCTTGTCCCGATTGTAAATTTCGGAAATACGTTATCCATGCCGTTGTTTTTCATCGGATTATTATTGGGAATGTACGACACACTTGTTCCGATCGGAATCTTTTTGTTTTCCTTTGCGGTACTGTTTCAGTTTGTGACATTGCCGGTGGAGTTTAATGCCTCCTCCAGGGCGGTAGCGATTTTAGGAAACAGCGGAATGGTAATGTCCGAGGAACTTCCGAAGGTGAAAAAGGTATTGCGTGCGGCGGCATACACCTATCTTGCGGCAGCAGCATCTTCTGCGCTGCAGTTGTTACGGTTGTTGTTGATAGCACGCAGAAGGAGAGATTAGGATGGCTGCGGATGAAACAAAATCTCTTACGGCAAGAGATGCCACGGTGAAGATGTTGCTTGCGGTATGCAAGGACAAGCAGTTTTCCCATGTGGTAAAAGCGAAATTTTTGGTAAAAATCGAAGAGAAAAGAGAGCGGGCATTGGCAACGAGATTGTTCGAAGGCTGCCTGGAACGTTTGATAGAACTGGATTATATTATTGACTCTTTTTCAAAGACACCGGTCAGAAAGATGAAGCCTGCCATTGCGGCGATTTTGCGAATGACGGTGTACCAGCTTATGTATATGGATAAGATTCCGGCCGGTGCTGCTTGTAATGAAGCAGTAAAGTTGGCCAAAAAATACGGATTCGCAGGTTTATCCGGCTTTGTAAACGGAGTGGCCCGTAACATAGCCAGGGCGGAGGAGATACCGTATCCGGATGAAAAAAGAGACAGAAAAAAATATCTTTCCGTGAAGTATTCTATGCCGTCTACGATTGTAGAACAGATGTGTAAGCAATACGGAGAAGATGTTTCGGAGACGGTTTTTTCTGCATTTTTACAAGCAGAGACTTCGGTTTCCGTACGGTGTATGACACATTTTACCAATACAAAAGAACTAAAGAATTTGCTCTCGGAAGCCGATGTAATTGCAGAAGAGGGTTTTTATTCCGGAGATGCCCTCAGACTTTCCGGAATGGATTCGCCGGAACGTTTACCGGGCTTTTCGGAAGGGATGTTTTATATTCAGGACGAGAGTTCCATGCAGGCAGTACTTGCTGCGGGACTGACCGGAAATGAACAAGTGCTGGATTTGTGTGCCGCGCCGGGAGGAAAAACCATGATGGCGGCGGATATCTTGTTGTCAAAGGGAATCGGAACGGTAGAAGCCAGAGACCTTACGGATGCAAAGGTAATGCTTTTACATGAGAATAAAGAACGTTGTCGTATGGACAATGTAACGATTCGACAGGCAGATGCCACTGTGTTCCGGCCGGAGGATGAAGAAGGCTACGATGTGGTATTGGCGGATGTGCCGTGTTCCGGTCTCGGAATTATCGGAAAGAAGCCGGACATTAAGTTGTTTATGACAACGGAACAGGAAGAAGAACTTTGTGTGCTGCAAAAAGAAATTTTAAAGAACGCGGTGCGCTATGTAAAACCGGGTGGAACCTTGATTTTCTCCACCTGCACGTTAAATAAAGAGGAGAATATGGGAGGGTATGAGTTCCTAAAAGAAAAATGCGGAATGGTTCCGGACAGTCTGGACCCGTTCCTTTCCGGGAAATTGCATACGGAGTCCACAAAGGACGGTTATCTTCAACTGATTCCGGGGGTACATAAGACGGACGGATTCTTTGTGGCAAGATTTAAAAAAGCATGAGGTAACAGAGAATGCAGGAGCAAAAGAAAGACATTAAGTCTTTTTCTATGACGGAACTGACGGAGGAATTGCTTGCACTGGGAGAAAAGAAGTTTCGGGCGGCGCAGGTATTTGACTGGCTTCATAAACGAGGTGTGACCGAGTTTTCTCAGATGACCAATCTTTCCGCAAGTTTAAGAGAAAAACTGGAAGAGCATTACACGATTGTTTCTTTGAGAGAAGTAAGAAGCCTTTCGTCCGCGCAGGATGAAACGGTGAAGTTTTTGTTTGCTTTACCGGATGATAAGGTCATCGAAAGTGTATTTATGAAGTACAAGCACGGGAATTCCGTCTGTATTTCTTCACAGGCGGGCTGCCGGATGGGGTGCAGGTTTTGTGCATCTACCTTAGGCGGTTTGGAACGTAATCTGTTGCCGTCGGAAATGCTGGAACAAATTTACCGCATACAGGAGTTGACGGGGGAACGGGTTTCCAACGTGGTAGTTATGGGCACGGGGGAACCGATGGATAATTATGATAATCTGGTACGTTTCCTTCGTTTAATTTCCGCACCGGAAGGTCAAAACATGAGCATCCGGAATATTACGGTATCCACCTGCGGCATTGTGGAGAATATGCGTCGTTTTGCGGAAGAGGGCTTGCCGGTTACGTTGGCACTTTCCCTGCATGCGCCGAATGATGAAGCGAGAAAACGTCTTATGCCGGTAGCAAACAAGTATAGATTGAAAGAGGTGCTGGCGGCTTGTGATTTTTATTTCGAAAAGACCGGACGCAGAATCAGCTATGAATACAGCCTGGTAGCCGGAGAGAATGATACCGAGGCGGAAGCGGATGCGTTAGGGAAGCTTTTAAGAGGCAAAAATTGCCATGTAAATTTGATTCCGGTGAATCCGATTAAGGAGCGGGAATACAAGCAATCAAGTTTTAAAAATGTTTTAAATTTTCGAAAAAGGCTTGAAAAATATAATATTAATGTTACTATAAGAAGAGAATTAGGTGCGGATATCGGAGCGGCCTGTGGGCAGCTGAGAAAGAGTCATCTGGATTCTGCGGATAATTGAGGGGATACGGTATAAAACGGGTATGTGGAGTTACGGAGGAGGTGACTGCCGTGAAGTCTTATTCTACGACAGATAAAGGAAAAACAAGAGAAGTAAATCAGGATTACATATATAGCAGTGATGAACCGGTAGGGTTATTGCCGAATTTATATATTGTGGCAGACGGAATGGGCGGCTATAACGCAGGAGATTACGCGTCCCACTGCAGTGTGGATGCCTTTGTTGAGCAGGTTCAGAAGAATGAGCAGCCGACGGTAATCGGTACCATGACGGAAGCTCTTAAGGTCGCAAACGCAACGGTATTACAGCATGCAAGGGAGAATGAAGAGCTTCGTGGAATGGGAACGACCTTTGTTGCAGCCACTGTATTTCCGGACAGAGTTTATGTGATGAACGTAGGTGACAGCCGGCTTTATTTGGTCGGCAATGAAATAAAGCAGATTACGGTGGATCATTCCTATGTGGAGGAAATGGTCCGTAAGGGAGAGTTGCAGCGAAAGGATGCCAGAATTCATCCGAAAAAGAATGTAATTACCCGTGCGGTAGGCGTGGAAGATTCGGTTGAGGCGGATTTTTATGAAGTGGAGCCGGAGGAAGATTCCCGCTATCTTCTGTTGTGTACGGACGGATTGACCAATATGATGGAGGATGATGAGATTTGTCATCTGATTCAGAAGTACACGAAGTCACCGCAGGAGGCTGTACATAAATTAGTGAAAAAAGCCAATGATTATGGCGGTAAAGATAATATTTCCATTATTATTATAGGTTTGAAACAGGAATAGAAAGGTGAGATACTATGGTTAAACCAGGAATGTTTATCAGCGAAAGATACGAGATTATTGAGAAAGTCGGTTCCGGCGGCATGGCGGATGTATATCGCGCAAAGTGCCATCGTTTAAATCGTTATGTCGGAATCAAGATTTTAAAGCCGGAGTTTTCCGCGGATAAAAATTTGGTAACGAAGTTTCGTGCCGAGGCACAGTCTGCGGCAGGTCTTTCCCATCCGAATATTGTAAGCGTATATGATGTCGGCGACGACGGCGATTTACATTACATTGTAATGGAACTGGTGGAAGGTATCACCTTAAAGAAGTTTATTGAAAAGAAGGGCAAGTTGGAGATTAAGGAAGCTATCGGTATTGCAATCCAGATTTCCCAGGGCCTTGAAGCGGCACATGACAATCATATCGTGCATCGTGATATTAAGCCGCAGAATATTATTATTTCCAAAGAGGGTAAGGTAAAGGTTGCGGATTTCGGTATTGCCAAGGCAGCCACCACCAATACGGTTACCCAGAATGCGGTGGGCTCTGTACATTACCTTTCTCCGGAGCAGGCAAGAGGCGGTTACAGCGATGAGAAGAGTGATATTTATTCTCTCGGTGTTACTATGTACGAGATGCTTTGCGGTAAGGTTCCGTTTGCGGGAGATAATACAGTTTCCGTGGCTCTTTCCCATATTCAGTATGAGCCGGTTCCGGTAAAGGAAGTAAATCCGGCGGTTCCGTACAGTGTGGATATGATTATTCAGAAATGTATGCAGAAGAGACCGGAGAACCGTTATTTGTCTGCATCTGAGCTGATTGTTGACTTAAAGCGTTCCGTAATGAATCCGGAGGGTGATTTTGTACGTATTACGGCAGGGGTTGTTACCGATTCTCCGACCAAGAATATGACACAGGATGAGATGGCTGTTATTAAGAGTGCGGCCAAATCTCCGGTGACCCGGTACGAAGCAAACCAGCAGGCTAATGCCCAGGTGCTTCGTGAAGAGGAAGAGGAGTTGGATTCTTCGGATTCTAAATGGGATAAGACGATTCTGATTGCAAGTATTGCCGTAATTTTAATCGGTATGGGAGCAATCTTATTTGCTGTGATTAAGTTTATTGATGTTTGGGGAACCGGCAAGGCTACGCCGACGCCGGGGTCTACGACTAAGTTAGAGGGAACTCCTGTTCCGACTGCGACACCGTATGTACCGCTTACAACGACTCGTTTACAGAATGTAGTGGGACGTAAGCTGGATGATGCAAAAAAGGTGCTGTATAAGCAGTCTGAGCGGTTTACTATTTTAGACGGTGAAGAAGATTATAGTGATGAGTATGAAGCAGGCGTCGTTATTTACCAGTACCCGGCCGCAAATGTGGATGTTGCTTTAGATGAAGAAATTCGTCTGGTTGTCAGTGCGGGACCGGAAATGTTGCGTGTTCCGGACTATCATGTATGGAATTACACGGAAGCAAAGGTTGAGGCAGAGAATGATTTTAAGGTCCGTATTGAGTTTGAAAACTCCGATGTAGAAGTAAATCGTGTCATTCGTACGGTTCCGGACAGAGACGAGCTTCTTGCGAAGGGCGGCGAGCTTGTTCTTGTGGTAAGCCGTGGTCAGAAGGTAGAATTGATGCCGAACCTTTTAGGTATGACTTTGGACGGTGCAAAGCTTTCTTTGGAAGAGAAGGGCTTTGTGGTTGGTGAAGTGAGCTATGAAGGTTCTCCGACCTATGCGGAAGGTTTGGTTATTTATCAGAGCGAATCTGCGGATAATGTACTTCCGTACGGTACTACCATTTATTTGACAGTAAGTAACGGTATTGTAGAAGCAACTCCGACGCCGGCGCCGACACCGACTCCGGCAGCCACGCCGACACCGACTCCGGCTCCTACGCAGGCTCCGAAGGCAATGTGGGAGGTTACGGTGAAGGTAACGAAGAACCCGATGTACGAAGGAGATGTGGATTGGGTTTACATGGAGATTTTGCGTCCGTATCGCGTAAACGATGATTATAAGTTATATGAGAACGAGAAAACTTCTTATGAAATGTTTGATGTTTCTACACTGACCTTTACGGTTCCGAAGGAGGAACTGCAGGGTACCGAGCAGTTGGTTAGAGTATATCTTGGTGTCGATGGAACACCGGGACCGGTATTTACGGCTACCGTAAAGGAAATCGTACAATGACCGGAAAGATAACGAAGGGAATTGCAGGGTTTTATTATGTGTACGGAGAAGACGGCTGTCTTTACGAATGCAAGGCAAAGGGAGTATTTCGTAAGGATGGTATAAAGCCTTTGGTAGGAGATAACGTACGTATTTCAATTTTGGATGAGGAAAAGAACATCGGTAACATAGATGAGATTTTGCCGAGGAAAAGTGAGCTTCTTCGTCCGGCTACGGCAAATGTAGATCAGGTTCTTGTAATGTTTGCGTCAGCGAAGCCGGCACCGAATTTTAATTTACTGGATCGCTTTTTAATTCGCATGGGACTGGAGAATATTCCGGTGCTGGTAGGTTTTAATAAGTGTGAGTTAGTAACGGAGGAGCAGCTTTCGGAAATGCGGCGGATTTATTCTCTGGCTGGCTATCCGGTCTATTTCTTCTCCGTAAAAGAAGAAATAGGTTTGACGGAACTAAAAGCGGCATTAGAAGGAAAAACCACAGCACTTGCGGGCCCGTCCGGCGTAGGTAAGTCCAGCTTGATGAATTGTTTATGCCCTCAGGCGGAAATGGAAACCGGAGATATCAGTCGAAAGATTGAACGCGGTAAGCACACGACGCGTCATGCAGAAGTGTTTGTAGTATCAGGGGATACCTTTGTAATGGATACACCGGGTTTTTCTTCGTTATACGTGAATGAAATTCAAGCCAGAGATTTGTGGAGCTATTTTCCAGAAATGAAGGATGCGGAGCAGGAATGCCGATTTACCGGATGTTGTCATATGGAAGAGCCGGATTGCGGAGTAAAGAACCGGGTGTTGTCCGGAGAAATCGCAAAGCAACGTTACGAAAGTTATCGTCAGTTATATACAGAGTTGAGTCAGATTAAAAGATATTAGTTTTTATTTCAATTATCGGAGAGAGAATTTATGTTTAAATTAGCACCGTCTATTTTGGCAGCAGATTTTGCAAAATTAGGAGAACAGATTGCATTGGTGGAAAAGGCCGGTGCCGATGAGCTTCACATTGATGTGATGGATGGAGTTTTCGTTCCGAGTATTTCTTTTGGAATGCCTGTAATTGAGTCCATTCGAAATGTCAGCAAGATGTTTTTTGATGTGCATTTGATGATTGTGGAGCCGGTTCGGTATTTGGAAGAGTTTGTAAAGGCCGGAGCGGACGGGATTACTGTTCATGCGGAGGCTTGTGAGGATTTGCCGGCTACGGTGCGTAAGGTAAAAGAGTTGGGCGTACGTGTCGGGGTGTCCATAAAGCCGAATACTCCGATTACTGCTTTGGATGAAGTGGCAGGCGAGCTGGACAGAGTATTGGTTATGACGGTAGAGCCTGGGTTCGGTGGACAGAAGTTGATTCCGGAGTGTGTAGAGAAGGTAAAAGCATTGGTAAAATACAGGGAAGAACGTTCTGCGTGTTTTGATATTCAGGTGGACGGCGGAATCGGTCTTTCCAATGTGAAATCGGTTTATGAAGCCGGTGCGGAGGTATTTGTTGCAGGTACTGCAGTATTTCGTGGGGATATTGTACGGAACGTGAAAGCGTTTAAGGAGGAAATCGGGGTTGCAGATTAAAGAGATGATTCTCGGAAGAAAACTGGAAATACTGGTAGACAGAGAAGGATACAATTACCGGCTTGTGAGCAAAGTAGAGGGAACAACGGAAAGTTCGGTGGCGGTATCTGCGATTGTTGCCAAAGGGCGTATGTTCCATTTTGAAGAGACGGATGATGTGACAATTGTATACCGTGGTGAGGAACGTATGTGGAAATGGGACCACGTAAAGCCGGGACTTGCCAGATTGGAAGGAGAAACGGTGCATACCTTTTCGTCAAAAGAACAGGGGCAGGTGTATAACAGACGTGAGTCCTTCCGCGTTCCGATCGGAGAAAGTCTTTTGATGTATCGTGTTGAAATCGAAAAGACGGAAGAAGACGGAGAAGTAAAGGAAGTAGAAAAGACATTTCCTTTTGAGGGACTTCTTGCTGATTTGAGTGTAAACGGTGCCGGTTTGTATACGGATGAAGAACTGAAGACAGATGCGATGATTGGCTTTGATATGCCGACACATCTGGGAATTATGTCATGCAGAGGAAAGATTGTAAGAAGAGCAGATGTATATGATAAGCCGTTTCGCAATTTTTACGGTTGCGAGTTTACCAAAGTCAGAAAAGCGTTGGAGCGATACTTGTTTGAACGTCAGCGTCTGATGCTGCAAAAACAGCGTGGCGGCGAAAATGTTCGTTTAAAATAGTCGAAATAAAAAGTTCGGAGGAACTATGACAGCAATATTAATATGCGGCGGTACGTTATCCGCCGCTTTTTTAAAAGAAGTAAGCAGCCGGTATCCGGAGGCGACGATTTATGCGGTAGACGGAGGCTTGCGTGTGGCGGAGGCGGCAGGAGTGATGCCAGATTATTTGGTGGGAGATTTTGATACGGCGGAGGAGTCGCTGGTGTCCCGTTATGAACACCGATGTATTACACTTCGCCATAAGCCGGAAAAGGATGCCACCGATACGGAGCTGGCCGTAGATGAGGCTCTGGAGCGGGGCGCGGAGAAGGTTATTTTGCTGGGAGCTACAGGTACCCGCATGGATCATACTTTGGCGAATGTTCATATGCTGTACCGCATCCTGCAGCAAGGGAAGCAGGCATGGATTTTGGATGAGCATAACCGGATTTCTCTGTATGACAAACCGTTTACATGTAAGCGGAGTGAGCTCTTTGGGAACTATGTATCCTTTTTACCGTTTTTCGGAGAGACGGAAGGAGTGTCCTTAAAGGGCTTTAAGTATCCTCTTTTCGGAAAAACACTGACGGCGGGCATCAGTCTGGGAGTCAGCAATGAGGCAAAAGAGGATGTGATGGAAGTGTCCTTTGAGAAAGGTTATCTGCTGATGATAGAGGCGAGGGATTGAGAAGAGATAGTTGAATTATGGCACATTCTGTGCTATAATACTTAGTCGTATTGGCTTCTTTCCGACACGGAAGGGAGAAAAATATGAGAAAATATACATAGCAAAGTAATTGCGGAAACGGAGATAGAAGACATGAAGCTTGGAATTGTGGGACTTCCGAACGTAGGAAAGAGTACATTGTTTAATTCTTTGACAAAGGCGGGGGCAGAGTCTGCCAATTACCCGTTCTGTACCATTGATCCGAATGTGGGTATTGTTCCGGTGCCGGACGAGCGTCTGGATGTTCTCGGAAAGATGTATGATTCGGAGCGCGTGGTTCCGGCAGTGGTTGAGTTCGTAGATATTGCGGGTTTGGTAAAGGGGGCATCCAAGGGTGAAGGTCTCGGTAACCAGTTCCTTGCAAATATTCGTGAGGTAGATGCGATTGTACATGTGGTACGTTGCTTCGAGGATACGAACATTATTCACGTAGACGGTTCTGTAAATCCGCTCCGCGATATTGAAACCATTAACTTAGAGTTAGTGTTCTCTGACTTAGAGGTGCTGGAACGTCGTTTGTCCAGAGTTATTCGCGGTGCAAGAAACGATAAGGCACTGGCAAAGGAAGAGGATTTGATCAAGCGCTTGATGGCGCATCTGGAAGCAGGCAATATGGCAAAGACCTTTGCATGCGGCGACGAGGATGAGGAAGCATTGCTGGCAAGCTACAATCTTTTGACTGCTAAGTCTGTAATTTATGCGGCAAATGTAAAGGAAGACGATTTGGCGGATGACGGTGCATCCAATGAATATGTAAAGGCAGTGCGTGAATTTTCCAAGGAAGAGAATTCTGAGGTGTTCGTGATTTGTGCTCAGATTGAGCAGGAGATTGCGGAGCTTGATGAGGAAGAAAAGAAGATGTTCTTAGAGGATTTGGGACTGACCGAATCCGGTCTTGAGAAGCTGATTCGTGCAAGCTATAACATTTTGGGCTTAATCAGTTATCTGACGGCCGGTCCGATGGAGTCCAAGGCATGGACCATTACCAGAGGTACCAAGGCACCGCAGGCAGCAGGAAAGATTCATTCCGACTTTGAGAGAGGTTTCATTCGTGCAGAGGTGGTAAGCTATCAGAATTTGGTGGATTGCGGCAGTATGAATGCGGCAAAAGAAAAAGGCCTGGTGCGCTCCGAAGGCAAGGAATATGTGGTGCAGGACGGAGATGTAGTGTTATTCCGTTTTAACGTATAAGCACAACGGTTACGTTGGGATGACCGAAGAAAGGAAGGTGGGTCCGCGATGACGCTAAGGTCGGGAGAAGTGTACTTTTCCGAACAAGACAGTAGTTTTATTATTCCGGAGTCCATATCTTTGTTTGGATTGTCGATTTCGTTCTATGGTTTGTTTCTGGTTCTTGCGGCATTGATCGGTCTTATTTTTGTGAAGGAAGCCGTTCGGCGTAAAAAGCAGGATACGGAAAAAAGCTTGACGTTGTTTACGGTGGTTATTATATTCGCATTAATCGGAGCCAGACTTTATTATGTTCTATTTGATTGGCAGACATTTGTTCAGAATCCGATTGCGATTTTTCGGTTCAGAAGCGGTGGACTTTCTTATTTCGGCGGCTTGTTTGGCGCATGGTCTGCAGTAAAGTGGTTTTGCCGTAGGACCAAGACGGATTTTTTTGCATATGCGGACACTCTTTCGATGGGGGCTGCCTGTGCCGCTCCGTTTGTCTGGGCAGGATGCGCTTTTGTCAGAGAACCCTTGGGAAGGTTTTATGACGGGCTGTTTTCTGTGAGAATCAAGACAGAGTATTTAAGAGAATCGACGGTGCAATATGCAGAAGAACTTTTATCCAATGCATGGGATGCGGGAGATACGGTAACATATATGTGTATGCATCCGGTGGCTGTTTACGGGATTGCGTTGAGCATTGTGTTGTTTGTGGTCTTATGCATTTGTGCAGTGAAATCCAAAACAGACGGAACGGTGTTTACCGCATATTTGACCATGAACGCAGGAGTGATTTTGGTTTTGGAGTATTTCCGGGCGGACAGAGCATATATCTGGGGAACGGAAATACCGGTAAATTATGTTGTGGCAGGAGTTATACTTGCTACGATAGCGGTCGGCAAGGTCCGCCAACTTTTAAAAAAGAGAAAAGAGAAAAGGAAAATATTCCCGGCTCAATAATTTCATACGAAAAAGGATTCTTTTTTGAAGCATTTAGGTAAAACTAAGTGCTTTTTTTTATGTTTCTTTGTATTTAGGGGTTGAAAAATTCATAAAAGTGGAGTAAAATGGAGGTGTAAGTGGGAGAAGTGGAGGAAAGTGGTTCAAAGTGGAGTGAAAGGCGGTGAGGTTCATGTTCATGGGTGAATGCTTTCATACGTTGGATCCGAAAGGACGTATCATCGTTCCTTCGAAATTTCGTGAGGAACTGGGAGAGCGTTTCATTTTGACTATGGGCTTGGACGGCTGCTTATTTGCTTATCCCATGGAGGAATGGATACAGTTTGTAGAACGATTAAGAACTTTGCCGGGGACAAAAGAGGGAAGACAGTTACAACGTCACTTTATGGCATTTGCCGCAGAGGTGGACGTGGACAAGCAGGGACGCTTCCTGATTCCGACAAAACTGAGAGAACAGGCGGGTTTGATAAAGGAAGTTGTTTTAGTCGGAGTTCTTACGAAGATCGAACTTTGGAGCAAGGAACGTTGGGAGGAAAGTAATTGCTTCGGTGATATGGATGATATTGCGGAGCATATGGCAGAACACGGAATTAATTTCTAGGAAAGGTCAGGTGATACCGAATGGAAAGTGAACAGGGAATCGTATTCCGGCATAAGTCGGTATTGCTGGATGAAGTACTGGAGCAGTTAAATATACGAGAAGACGGAATCTATGTAGACGGGACCTTGGGCGGTGCGGGGCACGCCGGAGAGGTTTGTAAGCGCTTGAAGGGCGGTACCTTTATAGGAATCGACCAGGATGCGGATGCAATTGCAGTGGCGACGGAACGTCTTGCGAAATACCCGTTTGCAAAGGTAGTAAGAAGTAACTACAGCGAAATGAAACAGGTTCTGAATGAGCTTGGAATCGAAAAGGTAAACGGAATCTTATTGGACCTTGGTGTTTCGTCTTATCAGTTGGATACAGCAGAACGCGGCTTTTCTTACATGGAGGAAGATGCACCGCTTGATATGCGGATGGATCACCGGATGGAGATGACGGCCCGGGATATCGTAAACGGATACAGCGAAGCCGAATTGTACCGGATTATCAGGGATTACGGAGAGGATCCGTTTGCAAAGAACATTGCGAAGCATATTGTGATGCGCAGAGAAAAGAAGGAAATGGTGACTTGCGGCGATTTGAACGAAGCGATTCGCGCAGCAATTCCAATGAAGATTCAGAAGAATCTCGGTCACCCGTCAAAACGCACGTTTCAGGCGATTCGTATCGAACTGAACGGCGAGTTACGGGTACTGCAGAATACACTGGACGATATGATTGATTTGTTGGATGAAGACGGAAGATTATGTATTATAACGTTCCATTCTTTGGAGGACAGGATTGTAAAGTCCGGCTTTAAAAAGAGGGAAAATCCTTGTGAGTGTCCGCCGAGTTTTCCGGTTTGTGTATGCGGAAAGAAATCAGCGGGTAAGGTAATCACAAGAAAGCCGATTTTACCGAGTGATGAAGAATGTGAAGTAAACAAAAGAGCAAGGAGTGCAAAACTGCGAGTGTTTGAACGTAGTTAGAAAAGGAGGGTTCGGCATGGATGCGAAGGACAAGTATTACAATAAGACATATATGGTAGACGGTACCGCAGCAAGACAGTTGCAGGTGGCTCCGGATTACGAAAGAGAACAGCAGCAGATTACGGGACCGCAGATTAAAGAGTTGCCGAGAAGGGCGCCGAAGGTTAGTCACGGAATCGATTTTCTTTCTATGACTCTTTTGGTTGCGGCTATGGCAATTACGCTTTACTTGTGTTATAATTATCTGCAGGTACAGGGAAACATTGTACAGTTGAAGCGCGATGTGGCTGTTTTAGATCAGGAATTGAACACGTTACTGGATGAGAATGCTGCACTGGAGCAGGAATTAAATGGACAGATTGACTGGGATGTTGTATATCTGACTGCAGTGAATGAGTTCGGAATGGTTTATCCGAACAACAATGAAGTGGTTACATATGAATCCACCAAGAACGGACATGTGATTCAGTACAAGGATATTCCGGAGTAGGAGTAGTTCATGGAACAGGGTGTAAAGAAGAAAAAAGAACGAAAGATACTGACAGGCAAAATGCAGACAACGTTATTGATTGTGTTTTGCCTTTTTCTTGTGGGGATTTTAGTTGTAATGGTGCGTGTGGTAATTGTGGGAAGCAATACAAGTTATGCCAAGGCATCATTGTCACAGAAGACCGGCGGCGATACGGTGTTGCAGTATAAGCGAGGAGATATTTTGGACCGGAACGGTGTCGTTCTCGCAAAGAGTGATAAATTATATCACCTGATATTGAATCCGTTATATCTTTCGAAGAATAAAAAATGGATTGATCCTACTGCCCGGGCATTACAGGCTGTTTATGGGTTTGAAGAAGGGGAAATCAAAAAAATAATCGAAGAAAAAGCAGAGTTGGGAAGACAATATTATATTCTTCGAAAGTATATGACCTACGATGAGAAAATGTTGTTTCAGACCTATATGGATGAATTGCCGAAGGAAGAGGATGGTTCGGAAAATAAGGATAAAGGGAAGATTAACGGTGTTACGTTCGAAGAAGTATATTTGAGAAACTATCCGCTGGATTCGGTGGCGTCTCATGTGTTGGGCTTTATGAATAAGGAAGGCGATGTATTCTACGGAATCGAGCAGCAATACAATGAGGAGCTTTCCGGCATTGACGGACGGGTATATGACTACTATGATTCCGATTTGGTGGTTCAACAGGAAACCATTCCGGCACAGGATGGTATGACCATCGTTTCCACCATTGATTCTAATTTGCAGACTGTGGTTCAAAGACATACGGAAGCTTTTTTGGATGAAATCGGTGCCAAGAATGTGGGGGTACTGATGATGGAGGTTGACACCGGAGAAGTGTTGGCAATGCAGTCCAATTACAGTTATGACCTGAACAATCCGCAAAATCTTAGCAGATGGTATAGCGAGGAAGAAATCGCTGCAATGGATGACGAGAGTTATGTGAATACCCTGTATGGTATTTGGAGAAATTTTTGTATCAGTGATTCCTATGAGCCGGGATCGACGTTTAAACCGTTTACGGTTGCTTCTGCATTGGAAGAGAAAATAATCAATACCGAAGAGACCTTTTTATGTGACGGCGGAGAGCAGGTGGCGGATTATTACATTTCCTGTCATAACAAATGGGGACACGGTTTGATTAATGCTGCACAAAGTATTATGCATTCCTGCAACGATGTTCTGATGGAAATCGCGGAACTTGAAGGAAGAGAAGCCTTTGCGGAGTATCAGAGACGCTTTTTGTTCGGAAAACTGACCGGAATTGATCTTCCGGGAGAAGTGCCGGGTATTTTGATGGAAGAAAGCCAGTTAAATGCGACGGAGCTTGCTACCGCAAGTTTCGGAATGTCTTTTAATACAACTATGATTCAGTTGGGAGCTGCATTTTCCTCTATGGTGAACGGCGGTATTTATTATGAACCGCATGTGGTAAAGGAAATCAGAAACTCTGACGGTGTAGTATTGGAAAAGATTGAACCTCGTGTGGTACATTCCACGGTTTCCGAGGAGACTTCGGAGTTTTTAAAGGATGCGTTTTATCTGACGGTACAAGAGGGTACGGCAACTGCTGCACAGGTAGAAGGTTATTTGATCGGCGGTAAGACCGGTACGGCCCAGAAGTTACCGCGTAGCGAAGGAAAGTATCTGGTATCGTTTATCGGATGTGCACCGGCGGATAATCCGAAGGTAATGATCTATGTGGTAGTAGACGAGGCTGCGGATGAAGAGTTGCAGAGCAGAGCATCCATTGCATCTCAGCTTGCGGCGGATATTTTGGAAGAGGCATTGCCGTATTTGAAAATCTATCCGGATACAGAGATTCAGTATCCGAGTTTTGTGATTGATGAAGAGGATGTGGAAATGCAGACCGGTGAAATCGGTGATACCGGTGTTGTATATGACCCGGATATGAACGAAAGCAATATGCAGGCGATTCCGGATGACATGGAATAGGAATGTGACGCATAAGATGGTAAAAACGTTTTGCGGAGCACAATGAGACAGATTACATCCAAACAAAGGAAGACAGCGTTGTTTGTAACTTGCGTACTGTTGGCGTCTGCTTTGGGGTTAATTGTAAGATTGTCATATCTGATGATTTTTCATTCGGAAGAGTATGCGGTAAAAGCACAGGAATTACATGAACGAGAACGTAGCATTAAGGCAGCCAGAGGCATCATTTATGACAGAAACGGTGTGGTGCTGGCGGATAATAAGCCGGTGTGTACCGTATCCGTAATTCATAATCAGATTACCGATCCGGAACGGGTCATATCCGTATTGAGTGAAGTACTGGAGCTTTCGGAAGAAACGGTACGAAAGCGGGTAGAAAAGGTATCCTCCATAGAACGTATCAAAACCAATGTGGCGAAGGAAACGGCAGACTACCTTCGGAGCTTTGAACTGGACGGTGTTATGGTGGATGAGGATTATAAGAGATATTATCCCTTTGGTTCGTTGGCATCCAGAGTCATCGGCTTTACCGGCGGAGACAACCAGGGAATCATCGGTTTGGAAGTAAAGTATGATTCCATGTTGGAAGGGATTCCGGGGAAAATTCTCACGTTGACGACGGCCCACGGCACCGAGATACCCAATGCGGCGGAAAGCAGACAGGAGCCGGTTGCCGGGAATTCTCTGACAATCAGCTTGGATGTAAATATCCAGCGTTATGCGGAACAGGCTGCAATGAAGGTGTTGGAGGCAAAGAATGCCAATCATGTCAGTATTATACTGATGAATCCGCAAAACGGTGAGGTTTATGCTATGGCCAACGTGCCGGAGTTTGATTTAAACGATCCGTATACGTTGAATGCGGAATATGCAGCGAAGGCCACGGGAGAGACTGTTTCTTCGGAAGAGAAGAATAATTTGTTGAACCAAATGTGGAGAAATCCTTGTATCAGCGATACCTACGAGCCGGGATCCACCTTTAAAATCATTACTGCTACGGCAGCTTTTGAGAATAATGAGGTTACGGTAAATGACAGCTTTTATTGTCCGGGGTATAAGATAGTGGAGGATCGGACCATACATTGTCATAAGGTGGGCGGACACGGAAGCGAGACCTTTGTGGACGGAATCAAGAATTCCTGTAATCCGGTGTTTATGGAAATCGGCGCAAGAGTCGGAACGGAACGATTATATGAGATTTTTGAAAAGCTTGGATTGATGCGGAAAACCGGAATTGATTTGCCGGGAGAGGCATCGTCTATTATGCATAAGACAGAGAATATCAGAGCAGTAGAACTGGCGACAATATCTTTCGGTCAGTCCTTTCAGATAACGCCTATGCAGCTTTTGTCTGCGGTTAGTACGGTAATTAACGGTGGAAATGAGATTACGCCTCATTTCGCTATGTATGCCACCAATACGGAGGAAAATACGGTTAAGACCTACAAGTATGAGGGAGAAACGGGGGTTGTTTCCAAGGAAACCTGTGAGACCATGAAGACGCTTTTGGAAGCGGTGGTTCATGACGGAACCGGAAAAAGAGCCTATCTTCCGGGATTTCGCATCGGTGGGAAGACCGCAACCTCGGAAAAGCTTCCGAGAAGCTCTAATCAGTACATATCTTCCTTTTTGGGATTTGCACCGGCAGAGAATCCGCAGGTGATTGCATTGGTTTTGATTGATGAGCCGGAAGGTATTTATTACGGAGGCACGATTGCAGCACCGGTAATTGCTGAGGTGTTTGACGAAGTGTTGCCGTATCTGGGGATTGAACAGGTGTATTCAGAGGATGAATTGAAGTTGGACGGAGTGGGTACTTTTCCGGTACCGGCGGTTGTAGGAATGACAAAAAGTGAGGCAAAGAAATTATTGGATGCCTATGAACTTGATGAGATTTATTTTTCCGGGGAAGGGGATGTGGTTACGGAACAATTTCCGGAGGCCGGAACCGAGGTTAAGAAAAACACGAACTTGATTCTGTATATGAAATAGAATATAATAAACGGCAGGAGGTTGAACTATGACAAAGCCGACAGTGAAAAAAACTGAATATAAGCCGCATACATATTATGATTACAGCTTGTTGTTTGTTACTTTAATACTGGTGTGTATCGGTTTGGTCATGGTATACAGTACCAGTTCTTATTATGCAGTAAAGCAAAAGTTCGGTGATGCATCGTATTTCTTCACGAGACAGTTGATTGCTGCGGTAATCGGAGTGATTGTCATGGTGGCTGTGTCGAAAATCGACTATTTCCTATATATTAAAGGGTTTGGAAAGAAGGAAAATATTCGTCTTATCTATCTTGCTTATACGGTTTGTATTGCATTACAGCTTTATGTATGGAAGTTCGGTGAAGAGGTAAAGGGAGCAAGACGATGGATTAAGATTCCGTTTGTGGGAACGTTTCAGCCTTCGGAGCTTACGAAAATATGTGTTATTCTGATGGTTGCATTTATTGTGTATGCGGCACCGAAGCGTTTGGATTCGGTAAAGGGATTTATACGGGTCTGCATTTTTATCGTTCCTCTTTTGGGATTGGTAGCGGTTGAAAATTTAAGTACCGCAATTATTATTGCGGGAATTATGTTTTTAATTTGTTTTGTGGTGGCGCGAAGAAAGTGGTATTTTTTTGCGGCCGGACTTATTGCGGTGGCAGGTATCGTTGCATTTATTGTTTTAGGCGAGGGCTTTCGTGTGGCTCGTATTGATGCATGGTTACATGTGGAGACCCATGATAACGGATATCAGATTTTGCAGGGATTGTATGCGATTGCTTCCGGCGGATTGTGGGGCAAAGGCCTCGGTCAAAGTATACAGAAGCTGGGTTTTATTCCGGAGTCGCATAACGATATGATTTTTGCTATCATCTGTGAAGAATTGGGTATTGTAGGGGGCCTTGCGATTATTTTACTGTATGTACTGTTGTTATGGCGCTTGTTTGTGGTGGCAATAAATGCAAAGGATTTGTTCGGTTCTTTGATTTGTGTCGGAATTATGGTACATATTGCGATGCAGGTACTGATCAATATTGCGGTAGTAACCAATACCATACCGTCTACCGGTATTGCGCTTCCGTTTATCAGCTACGGAGGTACGTCATTGGTTGTACTGATGGCGGAGATGGGAATTGCGCTCAGTGTTTCAAACAGAATTGAATATGCACGGTAACAGATAAGATTTTGAGGCATACTATGACATAGAACATAATCCGGAGGTTTCTATGTCATATATATCGATAAAAGGAGGATTCAAGCCGGAAGGAGAAATTCTTCTGCAAGGGTCCAAAAACGCAACATTGCCTATTTTGGCGGCATCTGTTCTTTGCCGAGGAAAAGTAGAATTGGAAAACTGTCCGGATATTACAGATGTAAGAGAACTGTTACAAGCACTTTCCTTTGCGGGAGTGAAGAGCAGTTTTTGCGATAAGATACTGGAAATTGATACAACGGAGGCCTTCCCTTGCTTTTTCGGTTCGGTTTTTGCGGAAAAGACCAGAGGCGGAGTGCTGTTGTTGGGTGCCTTTTCGGGGCGCTTTTGCGAGGCTGGTATGGCATATCCTGGCGGCTGTGTCATCGGAGCTCGTCCTATCGATCTACATTGCAAGGTATTCCGGGCGCTTGGGCTTTCTCTCTCGGAGGAAGGGGATGGTGTCCGGGTGAGCGGAACGCCGTTGGGAGGACGGATTGTGCTTTCTTATCCCAGTGTGGGTGCAACGGAAAATGCTTTGC
The DNA here is from genome assembly GCA_964545045.1 of uncultured Lachnospiraceae bacterium. GTDB lineage: Bacteria > Bacillota > Clostridia > Lachnospirales > Lachnospiraceae > SIG307. Next base: position 227,248 of record CAZJEN010000001.1, read on the forward strand.
TGGCTGCGGTTTGTGCGAAAGGACAGACTTGTATCAACGGTGCGGCAAGAGAGCCGGAAGTTGCGGAGCTGTGTCGGTTCCTGATTTCTGCGGGAGCGAGAATTACCGGCGTCGGAACAAACTGTATTCGAATCGAAGGGGTTCCGTACTTGCACGGAACGCATTACAGAGTGTCGGGAGACCGGATTGTTGCCGGAACCTATTTGGCGGCAACGGCTATGACCGGCGGAACGGTTACGCTTTCCGGCATGTCCGGTGTTTGTATGCGTGGAATTTGTGGGATGCTGGAGGCAACGGGAGCGGTTATGGAACGAACCCGTGACAGGATTCGTCTGAAGGCGCCTGCCCGTTTGCGGAGGATACCGATGATAAAAACGGCACCGTTTCCTGCGTTCCCGACGGATATGCAATCCCAAACGGCGGCTTTGCTTTCTGTTGCGGAGGGAGAAAGCCGGATTTGTGAGACTGTCTTTGAATCCAGGTTCGGTGTTGTGCCGGAACTTCGGAAAATGGGGGCGGATATGCTTTGTGACGGGGAATGCGTCAAAATACGCGGTATCAGAGGTCTTTGCGGGACAACTGTAAATGCTACGGATTTACGGAGCGGAGCAGCACTTGTTATGGCAGGTCTTGCGGCCGAAGGAGAAACAAAGGTATACGGTTATGATTATATTGCCAGAGGCTATGAAGATATCTGCGGGACATTTCGTAGTCTGGGAGCGGAAATTGTACTGTGTGATGATAATGATAAGAAGTAACGGAGTGTAACTATGGTAAAACAAATTGCGGAAGCCGGCAACAGAATAAAATATTTGATACGTTTTGTTTCTGTTGTCGTAATTATAGCAGCGGTGCTTATTTTGTTTGCGGGAGTGTTTCGAACGGAAAAGATTACGGTAGAAGGGGTTTCTTATTATACCGAGGCAGAATTTTTGGAAAAGATTTCAAGCGAGACCGCGAGAAAGAATACGTTGTTATTTCGATATGAGCAGTTTCGACATGGAGAAACACGAGTTCCGTATATCGAGCATTACGATATTCATACGGAAGGAAAGAATGTAATCCGCATTCAGGTATATGAAAAGATTTTGGTGGGTTGCGTGAAGGTTATGGGGCAATACTTGTATTTTGACAAAGACGGGTATGTGACGGAGTCTTCCGAAGAACGTTTGCCTAATGTGCCATTGGTGAAGGGGCTTGAGTTTGACCGGATTGTATTGTATGAAAAGCTGAAAATCCAAAAGGATGAATTATACGATGTTATTCTGAATATTACAAAGCTGGTCAGGGAATACGAAATACCGGCACAATGTATTATTTTTAACGGAAAAGGCGAGGTAGAACTGGAGGTCGGCGACAACAGTGTTTCCATGGGAAAACGGGCTGCGTACGATTTACAGATACAGAAATTGGCGGATATTTTACCGTCGGTTTCCGGGCGGAAACTGTACATTAATCTCTCCGGGTATGAGGGCGGTTCGGAAGATATTATAGCAAAACCGAAGGAAGAATAAAAAAATACATAAAATGTGAAAAAAGTGCTTGCTAAATTTACTGTTTCAATATATGATATAGTATAGAGGATGGGTCTTTATAGGAAAAATTACACAACATCTAGTTGTTAGGATGGTTGTGACAGAATAAAAGGAGGAGTTGTGCCGTGTTAGAAATTATGAATAATACCACGGATGTGGCAGCTAAGATTTTAGTTATCGGAGTCGGCGGTGCAGGTAATAATGCAGTAAACAGAATGATTGAAGAGGGAATCGGCGGCGTGGAGTTTGTCTGTGTAAATACGGACAAGCAGCATTTGAAGAATTGTAAAGCATCTCAGTGTATTCAGATCGGAGAGAAGCTGACCAAGGGACTCGGTGCGGGTGCAAAGCCTGAAATCGGAGAGAAGGCAGCTGAAGAGAATATAGAAGAACTTACCCAGATTATTAAGGGGGCGGATATGGTATTCGTTACCTGCGGTATGGGTGGCGGTACCGGTACCGGTGCGGCTCCTGTTGTTGCGGGTATTGCAAAGGGAATGGGCATTCTGACCGTAGGTATTGTTACGAAGCCGTTTACCTTCGAACATAAGGTGCGTATGGCAAATGCGGTTGCCGGTATCGAAAAGTTAAAGCAGAACGTGGACTCCTTAATTGTAGTTCCGAATGATAAGCTTCTTGAAATCGTTGACCGTCGTACTTCTATGCCGGAAGCACTCAGAAAGGCAGATGAAGTTTTACAGCAGGGTGTACAGGGTATTACGGATTTGATTAACCTTCCGGCACTCATTAACCTTGACTTTGCGGATGTTCAGACGGTTATGCAGGATAAGGGCGTTGCACACATCGGTATCGGTGCGGGTTCCGGTGAGCAGAAGTGTCTGGATGCGGTACATAAGGCTGTTTCCAGTCCGCTTTTGGAGACGAAGATTCAGGGCGCAAGCCATGTTATTTTAAATGTATCCGGTGATGTAAGCCTTATCGAAGTAAATGAAGCAGCTACCGAGGTACAGTTGCTTGCAGGCGAGAATGCGAACATTATTTTCGGTGCTATGTATGATGAAACCATGCAGGATCAGGCAGTGATTACCGTAATCGCAACCGGCCTTCAGGAGAACGGTGCCCCTGCTTCGCAGGTAAACAACCAGTACGGAGCAAAGACTTCGGGAGTATCTCTTCCGGGATTCTTGAGCCGTGGAAATTTCTCCTCCTCTAACGGTACGGCAAATACCCAGACGGAGCGTGGTACGATGGAACAGTTTGATTATAAGTTTGATCCGAACGCAGTGCGTCCGAAGCCGACGACTTCCGAGTATAAGCCGGCAGGGACTCCTACTTTTTCCGCTCGTTCCGGCAATCCGATGTTCGGTAAGCAGGATACCACTGTGGCAGAAAGCGGTGAGGATAAGATAAAGATTCCGCCGTTTATTCAGAATTATTCTTCCAAGAAAAAATAAAAAGATGCGATTTTTATTACGAGGCTGTTACACTGTTGGTGTGACAGCCTTTTTCATTATGCGAACGGTGTCGAATTTTGTATTATTGTGCGGTGGTATTTGGGAAAAAATCCCAAAATTTACAGAAATTGTAAATGAAATGTTGTATACTGGGGATAGAAAGACAAGGGAGGTGGAGCAGAGTAGACATATATTTAGACAGTTATATGGTAACATGCTTCTGGATTCATTTCTTATGCTTAAACGTAGTTGGTGCTTTGACGGAGCCAAAACGAGAAAAGAACCGAATGTATAGAATGGTAGCAGTCGCACTGTTGTGTACGGCAATCGATACAACGCTGACGGTAGTGATGGTGAGTGTGGGGCAATACAGCAGTAGGTTGATTGTGTTCGGAGTCGTGTTTGGTGAATTGCTTTTGGCAGCAAGGATTGTATTCGGAAAAAGAAACAGTATACAAAATGGGTTAAGGTTATTGTGCATTACTGCGTTAATGGCGGGAGTTTTTCAGATATTGCCGATACGGAATGCCGGATTGTTTTGTCTGGCAGGGACAATATTTCTTCCGGTGTTGCTTCGCGGGATTGCAACGATATTCCGGACAAAGCAGACCGGAGTATGGATGTATGAAGCGAAAATCTGTCAAGGAAGCGAGGAGAAAAGGTTGTCTGCCTTTATGGACACGGGAAACCGGTTGCGGTTTTTCGGAAGTAATCTGCCGGTGGTGTTGGTAGATGAAGCATATTTAAACGAATGGATAAATGCGGCAGAATATGATATGCCGCAGAAACTTGTTTTTATACCCTATCAGGGAGTAGGTGGAAAAGGGCTGTTACGAGGCGTTAAACTTCGGTTGGAGGTTATCCTTCGGGAAGGAAAAGCGGTACAGGGAGAGGTTGCGGCTGTGGCGGCTGAACATAGGCTATTCCGGGGATGCGATTATCAAGTCATATTGCAGCCGGAGGTGTTAACAATGAAATGTGTGACCGATACACGGGAAGGAGTACATAATGTTATTTAAAGTTTCGATTCCAAATCGTTTTCAGTTTCGAATGATTCCGAATTTAACCGCACTTTTGACAGGACAGTATGGAGAAATTCATTACATCGGAGGAACAGAGGTATTACCGCCTCCGTATTCTCCGGAGGAAGAAGCCAGAATGATAGAGGCGCTGGCAGGTGATGAGAGCGGAGCGGCGCATTCGGATTTGGTGGAGCACAATCTGCGGTTGGTAGTATATATTGCGAAGAAATTTGATAATACGGGAGTTGGTGTGGAGGACTTGATTTCCATCGGTACCATTGGTTTGATCAAAGCGATTAATACCTTTAATCCGGGGAAGAATATCAAACTTGCTACCTATGCGTCCCGATGTATCGAGAACGAGATATTAATGTATCTTCGCCGGAACAGCAGACAAAAGCTGGAGGTATCCATTGATGAACCTTTGAATGTGGATTGGGACGGAAATGAGCTGCTGCTCTCGGATATTCTCGGTACAGATGAAAACGAAGTGTATCGGGGATTGGAAGAAGAAGCGGACCGGACATCGCTTTTTCGTGCACTTTCCTGTCTGAATGAAAGGGAGCGGTTGATTATTAATCTGCGTTACGGTTTGGAGAGCCGAGACGGAAACGAATATACGCAAAAAGAAGTGGCGGATTTGTTAGGCATATCCCAGTCTTATATTTCCAGACTGGAAAAAAAGATTATGAAGCGTTTGCGTAAGGAAATGATGATTGCCTGACAGAAGATGACAAAAGCTTTCAGTATAAAGAAGGGCGCCGTGGTACATCCTTAAATTAACAGTATATGAGTAAATTTCCTCATGGTCTGTTAGTACAGGAGGGATGTGACATGGCGCTTTATAAAGTTGAAATATGTGGTGTAAATACGGCGAAATTGCCTTTATTAAGTAATGAAGAGAAAGAGATGTTGTTTGCACGAATAAAGCAGGGTGATAAAACGGCAAGAGAACAATACATTAAAGGGAATTTGAGACTGGTACTCAGTATCATTCAGCGGTTTTCGGGAAATAACGAAAATGTGGATGATTTATTTCAAATCGGTTGTATCGGATTGATGAAGGCTATCGATAATTTTGATGTGACACAGGGGGTGAAGTTTTCGACCTATGCGGTACCGATGATTATCGGTGAAATCAGACGTTATTTAAGGGACAATAATACTATCCGGGTAAGCAGATCACTGCGGGATGCGGCGTATAAAGCAATCTATGCAAAGGAACTGTTGACCAGGGAGTTAAACCGGGATCCTACCATTGCGGAAATATCCGAACGTACGGGAATGACTGCGGAGGAAATTAACGAAGCATTTGATGCGATACAAACGCCGGTTTCTTTGTATGAACCGGTATATAAAGAGGGCGGAGATGCTTTGTATATTATGGACCAGGTATGTGACAAGAAAAACAGGGAAGAGGTTTGGATTGAGGAAATTTCTCTAAAGGATGCTATGGGAAGGTTGCCGGCCAGAGAACGATTGATTATTGATCTGCGGTTTTTTCAAGGGAAAACTCAGATGGAGGTGGCAGAAGAAATACACATTTCCCAAGCGCAAGTTTCACGCCTTGAGAAAAATGCGTTGAAGGGCATGAAAAACTATTTGTCGGACCGAAAAAAATAGAATAAAATCTTTTCGTTGTAAATTCGGCAGAATATTTGATATTCTGTCGAATTTTGTTAAGATTTCTTTGCAGGAGAGGCTTTTACTTGACAGTCAAAGAACAAAGTGCTAAGATGAGTTGGGTTTATCCTTAAAGGGGTGGGAAATAAATCCGCGAGGTGAATAGTATGCTACTGGTCTTATTTGCGCTTTGGTTGGTGTTTAACGGAAAAGTAACCTTGGAAATTGTCTTATTTGGTATTGTATTATCGGCAGCAGTGTATTTGTTCTGCTGGAAATTTTTAGAATATAGCCCGAAACGAGAGCTGCTTGCACTGCGACTTTTGCCGCAGGGCATCGGCTACTTTTTTGTGCTCATTTGGGAGGTAATAAAAGCAAATTGCGGGACAATCAGGTTGATTGTTTCACCGAAATATGAGGTGGAACCGTTACTTGTTACGTTTCGTACAGAACTGAAGACGGATTTGGCACGTACGGTGCTGGCAAATTCCATTACCCTGACGCCCGGAACTATTACAGTGGAGCTTACCGAGGATGAGTTTAAGGTACATTGTCTTGATAAGGAAATGGCAGAGGGTATGGAGAATTCGGTGTTTGTTCGTTTGCTTCTGAAGATGGAACGAACTGCAGGAAAGTAAGGAGGCGTACATATGGAAACGGCGTATTCGGTATTATATATCGGTGCAATGATCGGTTTTGCACTTTGCATTTTTTGTTGTTTGATTCGTGCAATCAGGGGACCGCGAACCATGGATCGTATTTTGGCGATTAATATGATCGGAACCTTATCTATTATTATTATTGCGATTATGTCTCTTTATTTGGACGAGAGCTTTTTGTTGGATATTGATTTGATTTATGCGATGCTCAGTTTTCTTGCGGTAGTGGTACTTACCAAGGTATATATGGGAGTACATCGTCATGAGGAAATCAGGGCGCAAAGAAGAGCGGAACAAAAGAAGAAGGAGGAGACAGAGTAATGGAATGGTTACGTTTTTGTGTAATTGCATTATTTTTGACGGCTTCTCTCGGAATGGCTGTTATTTCGGTGGCGGGCGTATTTAAATTTAAGTTCATTCTGAACCGGATGCATGCTGCGGCAATGATTGATTCCTTTGCACTTTTACTGGCAATGCTCGGAATTGCTGTGGCATACGGTTTTTCCTTTGCTACGGTAAAGGTGTTATTAATTGTTCTTCTTGTCTGGGTGGCAAGCCCTGTTTCCGGACATTTGATTGCACGTTTGGAAGTGACGACGGACAAGCATTTGCCGGAGGAATGTGAGGTGCGGGAATAATGGAAATTTTGGAAATGATTTTGTTGTCCTTTTTGGTGGTTTGTGCGATTTCGGTAGCACTCTCTAAAAATCTGTTGACCTCCATTGTTATATTTATGGCGTATAGTGTCATTATGTCCATTATCTGGATGATTCTGGAGTCTCCGGATCTGGCCATTACGGAGGCTGCGGTGGGTGCAGGTGTTACCAGCGTACTGTTCTATATTACATTGAAGAAAATCCATGCGATGAAGGGGGAAGAGGACGATGAAGCCGAGGAGTGATTATGAACTTTCGTTATGGCGTCGTCTTGTTCGCTTTGTTGACGGAGAAAGCTTGGCGGATGTGGAACGGCGTGCGGAAGAAAACAGAGAGAATGATGCTCAGAATCAGCAGCTTGCGGACGTGGAGGCAGAGAAGCTTTTTGAGCAACAGGAGAAGGAAGACAGAGAAGACAGAAAACGTCGCCTTGAAGTGGAACATGAAAAAGAAGCAAAGGCATTGCTCGAGAAGTATAAGAATTGGCCGAAGGAGCATGGCGTAAAGATTTTCGGCCGTTTGTATGCGGTGATGGCAGTGTTGCTTTGTGCTGTTGTTATTACTACTTTGTTAGTAACTGTTTCGTATTTACCGGAGTATGGCAGCCCTGACAATCCGAACAATAATGAAGTTGTGGAAAAGTATAACAAGGACGGCTTGTATGATACCGGTGCTACCAATAATGTGGCAGGTATGATTTTGGATTATCGTGCATTCGATACCCTGGGAGAGTCCCATGTATTGTTTGTGGCTGCGGTTTGTGTCATGATTTTGCTTCGTCTGGAAGTGACAAAGGACGGTAAGCCGACGGATAAAAAACGAGCGGAAGAGGAAAACGACCGTTTGTATGAGCCGAAGAATGATAAGATTTTACAGCTTTCCGCAAAGATTTTAGTGCCGGTGATTATTATGTACGGTATCTACGTGATTTTAAACGGTCATTTGTCGCCGGGCGGAGGTTTCTCCGGCGGTGCGATTATCGGTGCGGGATTGATTTTGTATGTGAATGCTTTCGGTTTTGAGAAGGCATCCCGCATTATGAATCGGAAGAATTATGCGGTGATTTCTGTGGTACCGTTGTTGTTTTATGCAATTGCGAAAGGATATTCCTTTTTTACGGGAGCAAACCACTTGGAGAGCGGAATTCCGAAGGGGACACCGGGAGCAATTCTTTCCTCCGGTTTGATTTTGCCGTTAAACATATGTGTCGGCATTGTGGTAGCCTGCACTATGTATCATTTCTATACGTTGTTCCGAAAAGGAGGAATGTAGGATGTTAGGGAACTTATTTGCGAATTATTATGAAGCGGTATCCATGATTTTGTTCGGTATCGGTTTTACGACATTGTTATTGAACCGTAACATGATTAAGAAGATTATGGGCCTCAATATTATGGATACGGCAATCTATTTGTTTTTGGCGGCAAAAGGCTACATATTCGGAAGAAAGGTGCCGATTGTTACCGGTGCTGTTCCGGAGCCGGAGAAGTACATCAATCCGATTCCGACAGGTCTTGTATTAACCGGTATCGTTGTATCCGTCAGTGTTACGGCGGTAATGCTGTCACTCACCATTCGTCTGTACAGAAGATATCATACGCTTGATATCGATGAGATCACGCGTCTGGTAAAGGAGGAGAAGTAATGGATTTTGTTTGTAATTTACCGTTTATCTGCATTGTGTTGTCTTTGGCAACCGGTGTAATATCCTCTGTTTTAAAACCGAAGGCGGCTAAGGCAGTTTCAATTGCCTTGGTGACCGTGAGTTTGATTTGTTCCGCTTGTGTATTGGGCTATACAATAAAAACAGGAGAGTCCTTTACATATATGATGGGACACTTCCCGGCTCCTTTCGGTAATGAAATACGTGCAGGTGTATTAGAGGGTGTGATGGCAACCTTCTTCTCAGTAATTATGTTGCTGGCATTGCTTGGCGGAGAAAAGTATTTGAAAGTGGATATCGAGGAGCCGAAGCAGAATTTATATTTTGTTTTGCTGAATCTGTTATTGAGTTCTTTGTTGGCATTGGTTTATACCAACGATTTGTTTACGGCATATGTATTTGTGGAGATTAATACGATTGCGGCCGGTGGTCTTATTATGATTCGAAGCAACGGACATTCCATGCTTGCCGCTACCAAATACATGATTATGAGTTTGTTGGGTTCCGGTTTGTTGTTAATCAGTATTACTCTGCAATATGATTTGACCGGTCATTTGTTAATGGAAGATATTCAGGAGTCCATTGCAGGACTTGCACAAAGCGGAG
>CAZJEN010000002.1:0-92215 GCA_964545045.1 uncultured Lachnospiraceae bacterium
ATATTATTATAATAAGCATAGGATAGCTAAGCAATTGTTAATAGTGTCCTTACCGTAGATAATTTTTTTTCAATTTAAAGTATGTTAACTTAGTTAAGGTTACTAGAAGCTTATATGAATTATTTAGTAAACTATATTATTATAATAAGCATAGGATAGCTAAGCAATTGTTAATAGTATCCTTACCGTAGATGATTTTTTTTCAATTTAAAGTATGTTAACTTAGTTAAGGTTACTAGAAACTTATATGTATTACATTCTAGCGGTTTTTGAAAATTGTACAGTGCTTGTTGTTTGATGGTTTGGTATATAGCAGAAAGCGAGAACACGAAGCTTTTACACATGGTTGTAATGGAAGCGTGTGGAGCGGTTGGATGTAGTGGCTCTGATAAAGGGTAATATTGCTATTGCAATACACCCGAGAGGGTGGTATAATGATTCTGCGGAGGTGTAAGGTATGGATAAGTTTAAACTTGAGTATAAGGTGGATGTTTTGGATGAACTAAAGAAGGCAGGCTACAATACAAACAAGATACGCAAAGAAAAAATATTTGCAGAAAGTACTCTTACAAGATTACGCGAAGAAAAGCCGGTGTCGCTGGAAGTGGCGTTTAAGCTCTCGCATTTGACACATCTGGATTTAACGGAATTATTCCAGTATGTTTTGGTCGATGAGATTGCCGAAGACGAAGAGGATATCGCAATCTGATGATTAGTGCGATTTAAATGTAACATTTATTTTGATACTATTAGCGGCTTGTAATGATGAATATTCTGGTTTTATTTTAAGGAGCGTTTATATGATACCAGAAAGGAGAGTGGAATGGCAAGAAAGTATGGATATTGTCGTATCAGTACAAAGCAGCAGAGCATAGAACGGCAGGTACGAAACATAAAGGCAGTTCATCCGGATGTGATAATTGTAAAAGAAGTTTATACCGGAACTAAATTTCAAGGTCGTAAAGATCTTGAACGTATACTCAAGGTGGTTGAGCCAGGAGACACAATCGTGTTCGACAGTGTATCACGTATGAGCAGAAATGCTGAGGAAGGGTTTTCGTTATACGAGAAACTGTTTTATGAGGGTGTGGAACTTGAGTTTTTAGTGGAGCCTCATATTAACACCGCAGTTTATCGAGCGGCATTGAATAATACCATACAGCTTACAGGAACTAATGTAGATTACATACTGGAAGGTGTCAATAAGTATCTTATGGCGTTAGCAAAGGAACAAATCCGGATTGCATTTGAGCAATCGGAAAAAGAAGTTACTGATCTTCGCCAGAGAACAAAGGAAGGGATTGAAACTGCTCGATTAAACGGAAAACAGATTGGCAGGGCAGAGGGCACACGGCTTACAACCAAGAAAGGTCAGGCGGCAAAAGAGATCATCAAACGGCATTCGGTAAATTTTGGAGGAAGCCTTAAGGATTCTGACGTTATCAAGCTTGCTGGAGTTTCGCGAAGTACCTACTATCGGTTTAAAAAAGAGATTGCTTATGCACTTTCGGGAAAGTAATTTGTTTTGGTGAGTGTTTTATCTGTTTTTTTAAAAAGCCATAAAAGAATATTAGGAGAATTATTTTCGAAAATCGAAAGTAATAGTAGAGAGCAGTGAGAGGCTCTCTTTTTCTTTTCTCAGAAATTGTCCAGTGGCAGTATATCCAACATAATATACTTATCAATATAAAAGGAGGCAATATCTATGGCAGAGGATAAAAAGCAGAGGCACTATGGGAAAGTAGAAATGATACTGGATATTATTAATTGCGAGAACCATTCGGGGCGGCTTATTAGTATTACATTCGACGATGTCGTAAAATGGTCACGATTTGAGGAACGGGAAATCGAAGAACTAAGGAATATCGCGTATTATATGGATCCATGTACCATTACCGGAGAGATGTCCAGAAAAATCATAGAAGATAACGGCAGTAAATATTTTACGGCTCACAGAGATGTTATTAGGAATGTTAAGAACTATGGTCACCTGTTCGCAGCTTTACTTGCAAGAGATGGTGAAAGCATGGCGTATGAAACAATTTTTAAGCTGGTAAAAGAAGAGGATACTAAGGAATGGGCTATGTTAAAGGAACTGCTGATGGTTTATGCAAGACGACTCGTTTCGAGGATTTACGGATTATTACATGAGTATCAGTACCCGTTTAATGTTATTGATACGGTCTGGTTAAAAGGCATGGTAACGGAAGAGCAGTTTAAAGTACTTGTTAATCGGTTTGGCTTAAACGGAATTGTTTTCGAAAATCGAAAGTAATTGTATTGGAGAGCAGACAAAAAATCTGTTCTCCGTTTTTCTTTTCTCATACTATGGAGTTTTGTTGTTTTATCCTCATAATACTATAAAGGAGGCGAATTAGTATGACAGTTAAAACACATGGAGTTACTAGCTTAGCTCTTGGTTTGGTTATTTCCGGAGCTACCTTACCGGGATACGCTAACTTAACAACTTCAAAGGACATCGGAACTACTTTAGGTACCCTAGCAATAATTATGCTCGGCACTTTCGCTGGAGGCATGTATCCGGATTTTGATAAAGAAGACTCTATTTTGTATGCTGATGAAGTTTATACTTTTTGGGAAGATCGGCTAGATCACAGAGGTGTTACGCATACAACTATTAATGCGATGGGAGTATTGATTCCGTTTTTAATTACTTTTGCTTCGTTAAAGGCATTTGTTTCATGGAACCCGAATTGGGTACTTACTCTGGGAGTTACCTTTTCCATTGGTTGCTTATGGCACATGGTTTTGGATTCTTTTACTCCGAAGGGAATTATGTGGCTACATCCGTTTTCATTACGCAGATTCAGTATCCCTCTGGTAAAAAATTACTTTGCTGAGCTTGTCTTTAGTACAGTAGTAACAGGAGCATTATTAGTTGTCGCCGGATATTTTTGGTTTTTATATTTGTAAAAGGAAAGGAGGTAGAAAAGATGAATGAAATTGATTTAATGGATTTTGACGAAGCAACACAGGTTGTAATGGAGCTCGGTGAGGAATACGGATACACGGACTTTATGGCTTTCGCAAAAGCGTATGGAAGTTCTCTGGATGGCCTTTCGAATATCTATAAGGCTGTTAAGGGGTGGAATGGGCACTATCTAGTTGCTTTGCTTTCACTTGGTCCGCACTATGGCCTCAAAGAAGAGGCAGACCTAAAGCCGGATGGGACCGGTACCCGTTCAGCATGGTATACCATTGCGAATGCCATCCGGGATGAGCTTACTTACCGGAACACTACCGGAGGAAAAAAAGAAATATTAAGAAAAATGGTTCCTACAGCAGTCAGAGGGGCCGATGAAGATGCTTTGGAGCAAATGCGTAACGAAGAAGTAAAGGCCGCTATTAAGTGCGGTAAGGTAGGCATAAGTAAAAAACAAAAAACGCTTAATGAGGAACGACTGCAGCATATTTATGCTCTCGAAGAGACTTTAATAAAAGGCGGCTCTCTTAGAACGGTATGCGATAACATTTACGAGAGTCATAATATCAATATAAAAAATCTGCCTACAAATAAGGAAGCAGAGGAAATGGCGACGAAAGAAAAAAATAAAAACAGGGTATTTTCTTTAATCCTTTCCTGGCTCATCATGCCGCTTTACGTGCTTATTCGCTCGGTCGACATCATATGCGATTCTGTGCTTGTAGCAAAGGTGAAGGACGATACCATTGAATCAAGATTCAGCTCACACGCACCGCTACTGGGAAGATTGACGATTCCGTTTATTCTTTCCGGATTTGTCGCTTTCACAGAACTTATAGAAATTATGAATGGAACTTCGGCTAATGGAGACATGTCTTTCCAGTTTATTCTTACTTTCCTTGGTTCATTGCTGGTGATTACTATCGTGAAGTCTTTAGTGGGGTTGCCGGCAGCATACGCTGCAGACTTTGTCGGCAAAGCAGCTGAATGGGCAAGCGAACGTTTTGAATCGGTAGATAGCTACTATTTTCAGTTTGGGTTGGTAAAAGCTTCTGCGGCTGCTTTAGAGCAATACAGAGATATTTTCGAGACTCGTCAAAAACTCATCTGCGATTTAAGAGACGCCATTGCAAATAATACTCCGAGATGTGAACTGGATGACCTGCGTAAGAGAGGAGCGTTTTCCTTAAAATCCTTACAAAAAGAAAAAGAAGCTTTTATGAGTGAACGAAGGAGGGGGAAATAAGATGAACGGACCGGAGAAAGAGGAAACAATGTTAGATATGTACCGCGAAAGGATAGAGCTTAAAGATGAATTAAGGACTATGAAATCTAAACATGAGCGCCTTGAGCGAAAGTATGAGCGCATGAAAGAATGTTTTGGGGCGCTTAAGTCAAAATACGATGAGCAGGAGAGGGAGTTAGAAGATTTTAGAGCACGGCATAAGTATGATTCTCTTTTCGAAGAAATTGATCGTGCACGAGAGATTAGAAAAGAGGAGTTGCCTCCGGGATTATCTGAGTATGCAAAGCAGTTAGTAAAAGATGTAAGAGTTTATCTGGAGTTTAATTCTTACAAACAATTTTATGAGGCTATATCTGAAAGTGTTTTCGGTCAGGAAAGCGGACTTTCACTTTTACTTACAGGTATATATAGTTATCTTTGTGGAATTGCAAGAGATGGAAAGCCGAGAAAAGCGAATCTAATGCTCATTAGTCCTTCCGGTAGCGGAAAGACCGAAACTTTGCGTGCAATCACGTCGTATTTCAGAGATAAGATAAAAAGACTTGTAATAATTCATGAGGATGTGTCGAATGTCTCGGCGGCAGGGTATAAGGGGCGTGAGACAATTAATCTTATAGCAGGATTATTAAAATCAGAGGGGTATGGATTGGCATTCTTTTCGGAATTTGACAAAATGATCTCGCCGCATCATTCCTCCTCCGGCGAAAACACCTCTCTAGCAGTTATTAACGAGTTTCTGTGTATGCTGGAAGGGCAAAAATATTATGCCGTTCATAGTGGTGATTCAAAATGTGGAAATTGTATAGATACAAATAATACACTGTTTATCTGTGATGGCTCATTCAATGAAATACGTGAACAGAGAAGAAAGAATAGAGAGACATCAACCATGGGATTTGTTTCATTTAAAGCAGAATGCTACGATACATATGAAGAAATAACTCGTGAGGACCTCATTGATTATGGAGCTACATACGAGTTGTTAGGTCGTATACCGGTGATTATACAGTATCATAAGCTTTCAAAAGAGGCTGTTCTAGGAGTAATTGAGAAAAGTAGACGCAGAATATCTGATGCACTTTCCGTCGAGGTAGATTTTGGCACTGATTACGTAGATTACTTGGTTGAGCAAGCAAATGGAGATTATGGTGTCAGAATGATTGAGTCTACTATATATAATGATTCTTTGGTTGCCTTAAGAGACTGTTTTTTACAAGGGCAGGGGAATAATGTGAGAATCACTTTACATATTGGAGGCTATGAAGTATGCGAAGTCGATAATGAAGAAGAGAAAGATACGATAGAAGCTGAAAATGCACAGGAAAATTAGAGTAAAAACACGTCGGAGAGTGATCTTCGGCGTATTTTTCTTCTCTCATAAATCCCTTTTCGTGCATCCGGACCCCATAATATATATGTAACAAACAATAAGTGTACACAAGAAAGGAGGTAGCGGAGTGTAGCAAATAAAATATAGAAGAAACACACCGCGAAAGGAGATATGGGATTAACGGATGATTTAAAACTGAAGGTTGATTTTGCTACTAAGTACTACGGGCTTGACTGGAAGAAGGTGCCTGCGGGGATACTCATTGGAAATGGGGTTGAATATTGGATTTTAAAACTAAAGAAAGGTAAGGTTCGCCGGCTTCTACACCAGAATCATGGTAGAAGTGGAAAAATAATTTCCTTACCGTGCCGTGAACAAGATTTAAGTACCGAGGTTGCTCAGAAGTATTTTCATGTTCAACCGTGGGAGGAGGGTGACCTTAAGAAGACTTGCTGCTACATTTGCAATCATGGCAACAAGCGAACAAAACTTATAGCAAGGCAAAAGGCTGTTTTGGCGGCTTTTGCATAATAATTTTAAGGAGGAAAAGTAGATGAATTACTTGGATTATGTTATGGCTATGAAAGCAAAAACGCTATCAGCCGAAGAGAAGGAGCAAAGCAATTATTTACTCTCAAAGCTTGTAGAATTATTGCTTGGTGCCCAAAAAGAAGGACTTTTACATCTTGAGGAAACCGCCTGGGAGATTCCGGAGACAACGCCTGTAAACAAATTTTTACGAAAAGCAGTTTTGATGATTGTGGACGGCACAGATCCAGAGGTTGTTAAACAGGTGATGGGGAGAGAGATTGTGTTCCTCGGTACGGAGACATTTGAAGCGTATCTGTGTTACGTTGCATTACAGGGGGTGTTTGCTATACAGTTAGGGTACTCCAGATACTTGTTTAATGATACGTTGATTCATTGTTTCCTTACAGATTATCGTGAAGAAGCCCGAAAGCTTTTGGAAGATAAAGAGCATAAGTATATGGAAGAATTACGGGCACGGCATCTCTTGGAGTTACCTAAAAGACTACCTCATCGTTCGGAAAATCCGTACCTACCACATATTATGGCGAGTTTGGAACGATTGGATGACGAGAAATTGTATAAATTTGCGAATGAAGTACGTTCAAATCTACTAATGATCATTATGGAGTTTTCTCCGGCGGAATTGCGAACAAGGCTTTTGGAATCTGTTCCGGAACCAGTATGGGAGATTTTTCTCGAAAATTATCATTTTACTAAGGAAGATGAGCTCGCTGAAGCCTTACAGATAGTGGCTAAAGAGCTCAATGCACTCTAAAAAATGTAAGTACATAGGGAAATAGTAGAAGAAGCAGGGATTTTATTCCCTGCTTCTTGGTTTTGTAGCGAATCATGTATTGAATGGATCTTTGGCAGCGTGAGAATCGATAAAAAGAAGTGCTCGATAGAACATCACGATTTCTTTTGCGGTTACATTCACTCCGAAGTATACTGCAAAATAACCAGGGAGTACTTCACCTTGTTTGTTTTTTGCGGTTCGGCAAAAGACGTAGTCGGTAATCTCGTTTGCTTTGATGGCAATGTATATTTTTCTCAGTTCTGTTTCGTGAAAATTTGTTATAAAGCGATACTTCATAGGGAAAACACTCCTTTCTACTACAATATATTTATGGTCATAGTTCCTAACATCCAGCTAGGACTTTATCCATCTTGTTGCTTAAGCTGTTAGAATGGTAGGAGCAATAGGTATATCGTCTCCCTTTCCTGGACTTCGCGTCCGTTAAATAGACTGATAACCGGCTCCTCATTCGCAGCGTTCGTTTTATGCAGGTTGAACTGCCTCCCGGTACGTTCGTGTCACACCACAGTAGATAGAATAGGCAATGAGTAAAACCGGTAGTTATCCATTGCAACAATCTTTAAGGAGTGACAAACTTATGAACGCAGTAGGAATCGATGTTTCCAAAGGTAAAAGTATGGTAGCAATTCTCAGACCTTATGGTGAGATTGTTTCATCCCCCTTTGAAGTAAAACACACCGCCAGTGATCTTGATTCGCTTATCGAAAAGATAAAATCGGTAAACGGTGAATCCCGCATCGTCATGGAACATACCGGACGATACTATGAACCAATCGTCCGCAGACTTACGGAAGCAAATCTTTTTGTTACCGCAGTAAACCCAAAACTTATCAAAGATTTTGGGGACAACTCTCTTCGCAAGGTAAAATCCGATAAAGCTGATGCTCTAAAAATCGCCCGCTATGCTCTTGACACATGGACAGAATTGAGACAGTATAGTCTTATGGACGAAATACGTACTCAACTGAAAACCATGAATCGTCAGTTTGGTTTTTACATGAAGCACAAAACCGCCATGAAGAACAATCTCATCGGTATTCTTGATCAGACACATCCTGGCGTAAACACTTACTTTGAAAGTGCAGCCCGTAACGACGGCAGTCAGAAATGGGTTGATTTTGCTGCCACATACTGGCATGCAGACTGCATTCGTAAAATGTCTTTGAATGCCTTTGTCGAGCATTACAGACAATGGTGCAAACGCAAGAAGTACAACTTCAGCCAAACCAAAGCCGAAGAAATCTACGGAGCATCCAAGGAGCTTGTTCCTGTACTTCCAAAGGATGAAGTAACCAAACTGATTATCAAACAAGCAGTAGAGCAACTAAACTCTGCTTCAGCTACTGTGGAATCGCTTCGGGTTCTTATGAATGAAACCGCATCCAAACTTCCCGAATATCCGGTTGTCATGGAAATGAAGGGTGTGGGTCCATCACTCGGTCCTCAGCTAATGGCTGAAATCGGTGACGTTACACGCTTTACTCACAAAGGAGCCATTACTGCATTTGCAGGGGTAGACCCTGGAGTAAACGAATCCGGTTCCTACGAACAGAAGAGTGTACCTACATCGAAGCGTGGTTCTGCAGAGCTTAGAAAAACTCTTTTTCAAGTCATGGACTGTCTTATCAAAACAAAACCGCAAGATGATTCAGTATATCTGTTTATGGACAAGAAACGTGCCCAAGGTAAGGATTATTACGTCTACATGACCGCCGGTGCTAATAAGTTCTTACGAATCTACTATGGAAGGGTAAAAGAATATATCGTATCTCTTCCAAAATCAGAATAATATCTGCATTTCTTTTTTAGACCGGCACAATGTGGTGGTCTTATTTTGATACCCTTTTTCAACCTTTATAAAACTTTCAAAAATCCCAAATTTAGCCTTGACTTTTTATTTGCAGGCTTTTTATGGCTATATTATGTGGAATGATATTAACATGGAGGTTTATGAGAAAAGCCATTTCGCGTTTCTCATAATAACGAGTTCCTTTGATTTGTTTACATAATATTTGCGAAACATTGATGACGATAGAAAGAAGGTGCAGGAATGAATAGCATATCTCAGGCAGTTAATAAGATGACATTTCGGGAGAGGAAGAATGGTTTGATGGAGGGGCGCTTATCCTATAAAGGCGAAAGAAAATCATTTTATGGGACATCGAAAGCTGAATGTAAACGTAAAGCTAGAGAATATTTGGAAAAAAAGGAAAAAGGAACATATAACCCTAATAAGGTAACTCTAAATGAATATATGGAGGAATGGTTAAACTTATATAAACGTACAACGGTGGAGCCTTCTTCTTATGCTCGATTAGTTTCCGTGTTTCGTCACCAGGTCAGGGACAGCATAGGTAAAAAGAAAATGTCAGAGATCACATCGGATGAAATTCAGAAATTGATTAATGATCATGCCCTTGGTATTGGTGGTAAGAAACCGCTTGCGAAGTCTGGACTGAAAAGGATAATGCATTTATTAGGACCATGTTTTGTGCATGCAGTAAAAAAAGGAGTAATAGCAAAAAATCCATGTGAAGGTGTGGTAATACCACGGGAAAGTAATATTGTGACGAAAACCAAGGAGCAGTTTGCTCTTTCTGACGAAGAAATTGTCCGATTTAAAAATGCGGCATTTATACGCACTAAAAACGGATATATTCGTTATCGTGATGCAATAGTACTAGTGTTTATGGTCGGGACGGGGCTTCGGATAGGAGAGATGATTGCGTTGACGTGGGATGATGTTTATATTGATGAAAATTATATTCATGTGCACAATACTTTACAGACTGGTCTTCTTGGACCTGAAAAATCTAGAATTAAAGACGGAACCAAGACTTCGGCGGAACGGATGCTACCATTGAATGATAATTTGAAAGAATATCTTCGTCTGATAAAGGAGATAAATGAAGAAAGAAGGATTGAGTCAAAATATGTTGCATGTACAAGAGTTGGTACCATGCAGGATCCGACGAATATCAATAGAAGTCTGGGACGTTTACTTAAAAGAGCGGGACTTTCGGATGCTGTAACTCCACATACTTTGCGACATACCTTTGGTTCGTCATTAATCCGTGCCGGTGTGGGCATAGAGATAGTTAGTAGATTAATGGGGCATGCCAATATTATGGTGACTTACACCAAATATATTCATGTGATAAAAGAGCAAGAAGCTAAGGCGATGATAATGACGACGATTATATGAAGAATGTAAAAGTGGATACGTTAAGAAACCAAGGGCAGAGTTTATTTTTATGTCCTTGGTTTCTTTAGGAAATAGAAGTGTGATAATAAGAATGACAACATAGATATGTGTGAAAAAGTATGATATAATATATTTGGTTTGATACAATTATGTTAAGGGGGAATATAGGTGGAGGTACCATATAATTTAATGTCATTAATAAGTCCGGAAGCGGGAAAGAAAATTGATTCGGTAGATAAGCATTCAAAATATATAGTAAGAGTTAAAGCACCAGAGGAGTTGTCAGAAGCACTATTTGAATATGCAGAAAGCTTTTTTGAAGCAGCACATATGATTACGGAGTTTATTTTATCTGCAGAGCGTCCTGACATAGGAAAGTTGGATACCTATTTCTTTTCTATAACTTTTTTATATCGTCATTGTATTGAATTGGGATTAAAAGCAGTAGGATTTCAATATATTCGCGATATATCAGAACGAGAAAGATTCGTGAAAGATACACGCCATAACTTATCTGCCATTTTATCTAAAGTTGAGCAAAGGACATCTTTTACAAGACCCGTAGAAGAAGTGGAGTGGTTAAGAGATTATTTTGCCGACTTATCGAAGATGGATAGAGAATCAGATTCATTTCGCTATCCTTTTCATATTGTATGGGAGCAAGATGATTGGGGATGGGAAAGTAGATTTGTAATCAAGAGAATTTTTGATGAGCAAACACATATTGATTTGGTGAAGTTTGCAAATAAATTTGAAGCAGCGCATGAAATCATTAAGAAATGGTACAAAAAAGATACCTCTAGAGCGGAGGAATGGAGAGAAGTAACGCCAGTGTTTATAGAAACAGGAGGGTACTATTATGCGCAATCGGTTGTTGGATATAAGTACAGAAGAGCAGAATTTTATCCTTTTACTAAAGCGTATTTGGAAACAGCTAATTACCTTAAATGGTATATGAAGAAAGAAACGGATGCCGGAAATCTCAATTATAATGAGAAACTCTTTCTTCCGATGTGCTATTTGTACAGAAACTGTGTTGAACTCAGTTTAAAGACTATTTGGTTTGAAGAAACAGGAGAAGATTTTCAAGAAAAGTGTAGATTAATGCTGGATAAAAAACATAGCATTGCAGGGATGTGGAATAAGATCAAGCCACATGTCTTGGAATGTTCTGAGGGGGCTGAAAATCCGGAATATATCGATGTGATTGAGGATTATTGTATGCAGGTTCATGTGCTCGATAGTGATGCCAATAAATTTAGATACCCAATGTCAAATAGTATGCAGAGGTATTTTTCAAGTAATAAGAGATTTGATTTTGTAGAGACTGGTGACTTTTTTGAAGCATTAAACAACATTCTTGATGGGATTGATGGTGAAATGAACTATATAAATGAAATAAAGGCGGAAATGGAAGCTGAATATCTGGCAGAAATGATGGCGAATGTAGATTATTACTAATGCCCATATGGATGAGCAGAAATGTGACCAAAAGTTATATGAATAGTGAACTAATACATGTTCGGGGAGGAAGAGAAAATGCGTTTTTTTATGCTTTCAGATTTTCATTTAGGACAAGATGCTATACTTGAAAAAGCAAAAGAGCAATTGATGAATTTGTGCAGTAGAATTCGTTCTGATATTAATCCTGATGAAGTGATATTATTTATTTTAATGGGAGATATTGTGAATAAAAGCGATGTTCGTGCCTTTGACGATGCTAAAGTATGTCTTGATTGTATACGCGAAGGTTTAGCGGGGTTATTGGTTAAATTCGAGTTTGTTCCAGGAAATCATGATATTCCGTCTGGAGATATTCTGCCGTTTGACGGCTTTATCGCGGAATATAATCCATCCTGTTCTTTTAAAAATTCGGGTGCATATTCGGCTGTTTATGAAGATGTCAATTTTATCTTTGCAGACTCTAATATATTGCGAGATCACAGTCTTCCGGGCAAACTAGATTTGGAGGCTATTCGACATGAAATCAAGCCTATTAAAAATATATTGTTTTGTCACCATGGTTTTGAACAGAGTTATGGTGGGGATCATGATACGGTTAATGATGCGGGAACTGTGTTGAATAGATTAAAAGACATGGGGATTGATTTTGTTTTTCATGGACATACTCATCGCGCGGAGGCATCGTATACTAAGAATGGAATCGTTGAGATTGGTTGTGGCACGATACATGGTGATATATCGTGGATGGATGGAATTCAAAATCAGTTTTCGGTTGGATATATTCGCGACAAGAAAATTATTAATGTAGATCGCTTTGTGATTTCGAAAGATGGAGGGGGAGTTTTTCCGAAAGAAACAATATATCCGAAGCAAAAGATTTTTTTGGATCCATGGTCTATTAGAAAGATTCAATATGGGCCGGTATTATCTTATATTAAGCGTAAAGTAATATCTCATGCAAAGGCATTAGAAGGAGAATATGCTATACTATTTTCAAAAGAAAATTTATTATCTTTGAGAGAAGTACTATTAAAAGAACGAAAAGTATTGTTTTTAAGTGATGCAGGACAAGGGAAAAGTGTTGAAATGGAGAATCTTGCATACGAGTTATGTCAGACCAATTACTTTCCGGTTTTGTTTAAGTTAAGAAATTACAATGGAACAAAGATAGAAGATCTTTTCCCACAGGACTACAAGTCACTTTCTCCTAAGTTGACAGTTCTTTTGTTGGATGGATATGATGAATTGCCATCTTATCATAAGAGACAATTTGAAAACGAACTCAGATTATTTTTAAATGACAATCCCAATATATGCATTGTCATTTCTTCACGTAGTAATTTTTGCAGAACCGAAAAAGATGTAGAGTCAAAAACTTTTCCAGGGTTTAAGATATATGATTTGTGTAAATTATCGAGAGAAGATATTAAATCATATGTAGAGGAACAAGGGATAAACAGTAAGCGTTTTTTTTATGATGCCAGAATGTCTAAAGTTGACAAATTGTTAGAGAATCCGTTTTATTTAATTCAGATATGTATGCTTTTTATGAAAAATGGAAATTTGCCAGTAAAAGCAGAACTAATGGACAAGTTAATTGAAGCATCATTTTCGATGGATGATGAAAAGTTCTCAGGGGACCTAGAAGAGCGCTATATGGAATTAATGAAGTTACTTAGAAAAGTGGCGTTTGCTATGCAGCTTATGCAACAAAGTAAAATAGATTCGCGTACGGAATATCAGAGCCTTTTTAATAATGGTGAACGCGAATTGTTAACACATAGTGGTTTGTTTATTAAGGAAGGAGATTCATGGTTCTTTTTACACAATAATTTCCGTGAGTATTTAGCTGCAAAATACTTATCAGAGCTTAGCCAAGAGGATATTATTTCATATATTTATAATGGGGAAAATATTAACCCGAGTTGGGTAAATACACTTGGATTCTTAACGGGAATATCCTTGAATTGGGACTTAAATAAGTGGATTGCTCAAAATGTACCGGCTGCATTGGTAAAGTTTGATACAGAACAAGTTGATCAGGTGACACGTTATAATGTATTAAAAGATATTTTTAACTATTATGAGAAGAGATACTTATGGTTTAATGACGAGTTGTGTGATGAAGAACAGTTGGCGAATTTTGCACATAGTGCATCTGCTTTGACTTTTTTACTTAATAAGATTGCAAATCCGGTACATGTTGTATCGCAATACACGGCTATTAGAATTCTTCGATTCTTTCCTACTCTTTATGGAAGGAATAAAGAAGTTCTTGAATGTTTATTAGCATGTTGTAAGAATTATCCTGAAACAAGGTCAGATGTATGTAGAGTAGCTATTATGGCTATTCATCGATTGGGTCTTGATAATCATGATGTTACACTACAACTGCTTGAATTATTTGAAGAAAGCGATAATGATTATATTCGAGTAGGGATGTATGAGTATTTCCTTGAGACAGGACAACAAAATGAATATGTGCATTATTTTCTGCAAGGGATAAAGTATATTATATATAAATCAAATGATGATGAAAATAGGATTGGTGATGAAGCCTTTCAGTTGGCGGAAGGCTTAAAAGCAATGTCGTCAGTGGACAGTATCTCATTAGTTCTAATGTGGATAACTGATGAAGAAGTTGATTTTCACGATGTGAATGAAATATATGGTTTACTTATGAAAAAAGCTTTGGGGTTGTACCTTGAGGGAAATGAACAACTGTATGATGTTGTAATGCACGAATGTACGAAAATTTTACAAAAGTATGATACTAATAAATTGCGAAGCTGTGTCGAGTTTTTTGAAGGATGTGGTTTGTTAGAAAAGACATTTGTAATGCTGACTGAATGTTTTTCCACCGAGGAACATTATTTGGCTGATCTCATATGTCTTAAACCGGAGCTGCCTAAAGTTATATTGAAAATGTACAAGGAAGAGAAGTTTGATAATCATGATGCTTTTAGAAAAATTATTCAACGTTATGTAGGTGACGAACAGCTATATAATGAATGTAAAAAAGCACTTTTTCAAAGAACAGGTGTACTGTTGCCTGAGTTCGAGCCAAGAATAAACTACGAAGAATTGCGTAGAGAGGCACGACAAACATATTTTGATTCGATTTTTATTAAAGAACAGATGGAGTTAATGCTTTCTGAGCTGTTAAAAAAAATGAATAAGACAGGCGTTGTAATAAAAGATATTTTTGATGTAAAAATAAATCTACCGGTACATTCCCAATTAAGGAATTTGAGAACCGCGATTTATCATTCGGGACATCCAGATAGGCAAGTGAAGGACTTTTTTTCCGATATTGTGTATGAAAGATTTATACTTACAGAATGTGAAAGAATTTTAAAAAATAACAAGGATATAGTAGTTAGCACGGAACAAGTGGAGATGATAAGGTTATTAATTACTCAATGTCTGACGAGTGATTGTATAAGAAAAGAGGTGAGACATAGGCCAGACGGTATGGTATGTACAAGGGCTGTGTTGGCAATGGTTCGTCTAGTTGTGAACTTGGATATAGCACTGCCGGTTGATGTTGCGCTGGAACTAACGAATATTGCGGCTCCATATTTTAGTGAAGGAAAGGATGATAAAAAATATAATTATTTGTTGCGTCATATTCCAATAGATATATTGAAAAAGCGGATAGCAGAGAATCTTGAGGATGATTCTTTAGACAGGATATTGATTGAGGATCATATTGATTTTTGCAAAATAAATAACTTCGAAGACGCTACGAACCGTTCACTTCTATGGTGTCAATCTGTAGAGACGGATAGATGGATTCAAATGCATGCTTTTGATTATTTGTACAGTATGTATGGTGCAAGTTATGTTAAAGAATTTATTTTGCCGTATGCTACAGGGGAGTTTTTATTAGAGATTGCTGATAAATGTAAAGATGCTATACCGAGGGTAGAGTTTTGTTCGGCATTGGAAAAGGAATATGGAAGAGAACCTTCATATGGTGTGATGGAACGACTGATTGCATATGGCAGCGAGATTGGAATAACTAGGTACGTTGAAATGGTATTGGCTGAGTGTAAAATTCCTGAGGGGCAATGTCATTCACACACAGCAACAAGTTCGATAAAATATATTGATAATCCAAAGTATCTTCCTTTGTTAGAGCAACTATTGGATGTTGCTATGCATCCTGATTTTGTAGATGATGAGTTTTGGGGACTACGCAGTTCTTTAAAAGGTGCATTGGTAAATTGTGGAATGGCAGATTTTGATTCTACAATTGAGGTGCTTAATAGGAAGTTGTTGAGTGCAGAGTTAGAAGAGCATAATATCCGTTACTGTAATTATATAATAGAGGAAATAAAAGCGAATAAGAGAAAGTACAGTGACTGTCCTAAAACAATACAACAAGTAAAGTCTTTGCTGGGTATCCATTGAGCATGGAATAACCGGAGAAAATCTGGTGTATGGCAAAAGCAGAGTTCATGTGGTTTGTTTTTGGGGGATGAATAGATTTGTTTTTATAATTTGTATTCGACATTGCGTTAAAAGTTTCTTTGAATTAGATGTTTCTGAGATATTAGCGCCAAAGAGGAACAAACATGAGTTGTTTCATTTTTGTAAAACATATATATTCTTAACATAAACAAATTGGGGAAATTAAAAAAGGAGAGGACTGTTTATATGAATAAAATAAAGGATATTTTCTGTGGTTATTTGAAAGTAGAAGAGGATATATATACATATAATGTTTCTGATAATATGGTTACGTTGCTTCCAGCACAAAGTGATATAAAAGAAAGATATGACTCTATTGAGCATATTCGAGTACATAATATAGATATGTCTGAGTATTTATATGGTTCGGATAATGATGGGATGATTGCAATGTTACGTAAGGGGAAATTTACTACAAATCTTTTTGGGGGAGATGTATCTGTAAGATTTGCAACTCCTATTATAATTAAGGCATGTGGAAATGCACAAGGTTTTTTTGATATGTTGACAGAACCTTGGAATAAATTTCATGCTATTACATTTTGCGGCGGAAATATCAATGCGTTATGCAGTCCTGATTTAGCACTTGAACCACTGGATATTAAACAGTATTTAATGCATGATGGGGCAAGGGAAATTAAAATGCGTCCATGGAAGGATTATACTCGCTCAATTGATTTTATTGTTGATAATGAGAAAGTGACCTTAACTGTTTCTATAGGGCAATCGTCTGGTACAAGTAGTAAAGAGCAAATGGGAGCGTATAATCTTGGAAAATTGGATACATTTGTACGATTTTCTTTTGAAAATGCTCAGGGATTTGATGCCATAGAAAAGTATTACGTGATTGCGCGGAAGTTTATTGCAATTTTAACATCTCAAAATAACATATGTTTTCAAGATGTCTATTTAAGTCAAAGAAATATGGAGCAACAATATTTTAAAACTGGAATATGTAAGATTTTTGATCATTATGAAAATTACTCTGTGAGGAGATGGCAAAAAGTCATACCGCTATTTAGTGTTTTTGATTATATACCTAATTTAATGGATGGAATCATATGTGGTAAAGCGGATTCTTTACTTGAGCTTCTTCCAGAAAATAATAAATTAGCTAATCTAATATCGATTAAAAATGTTCAAGATTTATGTACTGCTTTAGAAGTTTCATATCACTTAAAAGATATGAGAAAAAGAAAAAAAGATGTGCTCATAGAGGAATTAAAAAAGAGTATTAAGAAAACAATAGCAGAATTTGTTAAAGAACATGATGAAATTGATGTAAATAAAGAAACTACCATAGCTAGTGCGTTTGAATATCTAGAATATACATTGAAGCAGAAAATACTTACATTATATAATGAAAAAAAAGATGTAGTAGATGCGATTGTTTCGAAGTATTCTTTGCCGATAGTGGATGAAAACAGTATAGCTTCCTTCGTAAGGTTACGAAATAATAAAACACATTCCGGTACAGTTGAGTGGGGGGAAAACGTACAGATATAATGGCTCAGTTGTCAAGACAAAAATTTGATATTTTTATAATGAACTGATATGTTGACGGGTTACATGGAAAATGTGGTGCGCATCTCCCGGATTTTTATATTATGCGGCTGCTCTGGCTGCCTCCAGAAGCATTACCGGATAGTATACCTCAGCGGGACGTTTGTTTCCAATGGACTGATGGCATCTTTCAAAGTTATAGGTGTAGATATATCTTCCGATGGCTTCTCTTGCTTCCTTGAGATTAGCATACTCCGTGAGATATGCTTCCTCATACTTGAAACTGCGAAACCAGCGTTCAATCATGATATTATCTGCCCATCTGCTTTTGCCATCCATGCTTTGCCGGATTCCGTTATCTCGAATAAATTCGATGTATTTGTCACTGGTAAACTGGCTGCCCTGATCCGAGTTGATGATTAACGGTTTGGCTACTTTAAATGCTTTTTTACAGGCGTTGATGACCATGGTGGTATCCAGAGTATCATCAACATCCCAGCCAACAATACAACGGCTGTACCAGTCAATAATGGCTGTCAGGTAAAGAAATCCGTGCTTCATTGGAATGTATGTGATGTCAATCGACCATGCCTGATTGGGACGGTCTATGACTGCGTTACGAAGCAGATACGGGCAGACTTTTGCCTGCTTCATGCGCTTAGACAGATTCATTTTTGGATAAATCGGTGTAATGTCCATTTCACGCATATATCTACCTGCTTTACGGCGACCAACCTGATATCCGCGCAGTTTAAGCTGAGCAGACATCTGACGGGCTCCCCAGGTAGGATTATCCGTATGCAGATGGTCAATGATAGCTTTGCATTCCAATTCTTTCTGAGAAACAGGAAGTCCACCGTAATACACACTGGTACGATTGATTTCAAGCAACTTTGCACCGGTAGAAACTGGTATTTCTTTAGTCGTCGAAAGGTTTCGGACTAAATTTACTCTCGTAGTCAGGTCCGACAACTTCTTCAGATTTTTTTTTGAGCCAGTCAACCTGCATAGTAAGTTGACCGACCTTTTTGGCGTATTCAGCTTTTTCTTTGCGTTCTTCGGCAAGTTTTTCACGAAGATTGTCTTCTCGCTTGTTATCAAATGCGAGAGAAGCATTAGCAAGGAATTCTTTCTTCCAGTTACGAAGGAGATTTGGTTGAATATCGTTTTCAACAGCAAGGACATTAAGCTCTTTTTCTCCTTTAAGCAATTGGAGTACGAGATTGGTTTTAAATTCAGCACTGAAATTTCTTCTTGATCTGGACATAATAAGTACCTTCTTTCTTGTATTGGCTATAGTATATCAGATTCATTAAGAAATGTCGTGTTCAGTGTCTTAATTTATGAGACCATTATAAGATATATGTAGCATTGTTAGCTATAGTATATGCTGTTTTTTTTGAATATGCAGGAATTCCGCATAATGTAATTCTGTCAGTGTTATTGAATATATTTTAAAGGTAGAACTTGAAGGAGGAATTACAGTAAAATGAGGATGCAGGTTAATGATATAAATGTGTTTAAGGTTTGATTTTGTCAAGCTAATAAATTCAATCGTTGTGTGCGATAAAAGAGTGTAAGCACTTCTTTATTACCAATGCTGCCATTCCGCCGGATGTAGAAGTTTTAATTCAAAGGTATATGTTGCCTGTTCGCCTTGGAAGAACAGTTCCTCGCAAGGTCAAAATTCGAGAAAAAGCAACTTTTCTTTACAGATAACAAAGGACAAAAAATAAAGTTTAACGGCAGATATAAATCTGTCTTTTTGTCGTGTTCTTTAATGTGTGCAATAATGAGATACAGAGTTCCTTCTCCATGATAAAAACCACAAAACAGATTAACTTAATGACATTATCCAGTGGACCTCGGTTTTGCGCCGACCGAAGCGGAGCGGAGACCGACTCCCCGTGGATTTTTACTTGTTGGTAGTTATGCTTGTGTGATATAATTCTTCTTTTTGTTTGAACTTATGTGAGAATCAAATCTTTTTTATTCAGAAGAAAATCCAGAATATTCATGTGGATGATCCCGTTTTGGCTCATATCGATTTTATCGAGAGAGAGCACATATTTCGGAGAAGCATCTGTGATTTTGTCGTAAGCACCAAACTCGCGTTTAATAGTCTCGGCAGACGCAAGGAGGTAAGAAACCTGAATAAAGCATTTCTTGCCGTCCTTAATTGCGACAAAATCAATTTCGCCTTTGTAGGTTTTACCGGTGAAAACATTGTATCCCCGGGAAAGAAGTTCGTTATAAATAATGTTTTCCAAGAAGAAAGTATCTTCAAAGTTAATGGTGTTTGTGTTGATGGTCCGGAATCCCATATCCACAGCATAATATTTTTCACGATTCTTTAATGCAGCCTTCCCAACGATATTGTAGCGGGATACTCCGTGGATCAAGCAGGCCTTTTTCATCTTGTCCAGATAGTTATATACTGTTCTGCGCGCAATGGCTTTCTTGTTTTGCTGTTCATAATAGGCACAGATATTATCTGCGGAAAATTCCTTCCCTGCATTGGCAAGAATGTATAAGGAGATGTCCATGAATTGTTTCTTATCGAGATTTCTGGCTTTCTTTACGATGTCTCGATTTACGATGCTTTCATAAAGGTTCTCCAAATACCTGCGTGTTGCGGACTCGTCTACATAATCAAAGCGTAAAGGGAAGCCGCCCCATTTGAGATAATCGTAGAAGATATCTTCTGTAAATGGTTTATTGTTTATTTCCAGATATTCTTTTAGTTCGCCGAAAGAAAACGGCAACACTTCAAATTCTACGGTACGACCGGTTAATAAAGTAGCCAGTTCTCCGGAGAGAAGAGTGGAGTTGCTTCCTGTAACAAAAATAGAAGTGTTTAAAGAGGCACGAAAGGAAGCTAAAGCCTTTTCGAACTCGGTAACATGCTGAATCTCGTCAAGAAAAAAATAATACTTTTCGTCATCTCTGATGCGGGATTTAATTTCTTTGTTTAAATCAGAAGCGTTCTTTATATATTCGTAATCCAAATCTTCCAGATTAATGTAGATGATATGACTGTCAGCTACTCCGTTTGTGTTCAGTTCTTCCGTTATAGTTTTCAGTAAAACGGATTTGCCTGCACGGCGTACTCCGGTGATGACCTTTATAATATCGGACTCATAAAACGGTCTGATTTGCTTTAGGTAGAGTTCTCGCTTTAATTTCATGTCGCTCACTCCTTTCTTTGTAACATATTATACCCGATATGAGATAAAAATGCAAGTTAATCTTGCACAAAAACGAAAAAGCATACGGTTTGTGCAAGACAATCGTGCACAAAAAAGAACATTGTGATGTTTTATGAAAGGTTAAGACGCATAGATAAGTGATTTTATACAGAATCGAATGGAGTGTTTCGGCTAAAATTTATTCACAATATAAATCAGCCGAAGATTGAAAGAAAAAATTAGGGTCAAATATTTTTAATTATTTCCATAATAGAAACAATTCAGAGCATGTGGAATGAAATGAGTCTTGATTTGCAAAGCATGTCGAACATCTGGGAGTGGACAGGTGACAAATGATGAAAGGAGTTTTATAAATGAAAACGCCCTTGACAGAATTATATTATATCTGTCAAGGACGAATATGGTACAAATGTTGTACTAACATATTATAAGACATCGTTTTTTATCAAGTCATCATAAGTTTCTCTTTTGACAATGAGTTTCTTTTCATTACCTCGGACTGCGACAATTGGCGGGCGGGGAATGCGGTTATAGTTGCTTGCCATGGAGTAATTATATGCTCCGGTAGCAAGGACCGCCAGGGTATCACCGACCTTGATTTCGGGCATCATAATGTTTTCCTGTATCAGGTCTCCCGACTCACAGCATTTGCCGGCGATAGTAACGGGAGCAATCGGTTTTGCGGACGCGTTATTAGCTACCACGGCGGAATACTTTGAACCGTATAGGATGTATCTGGGATTATCAGCCATGCCGCCGTCAACCGACACATAGGTTCTGACATTTTCAATTTCTTTGATACAGCCGACGGTATAAAGGGTAATTCCGGCAGAAGCAACGATAGAACGCCCCGGCTCAAAGACAAGGAAAGGCAGCTCAATGTTTCTTTGCTTTGCAATTTCTTTCACTGTCTCGGCGACCTTTTTTATATACTCAGCCGGCGATAACGGGTCGTCGCCGGCCGTATATTGGATGCCAAAGCCACCGCCGAGATTTAATATTTTTACTTTAAGGGAAAGACTTTCATACAAATCGGCGATGAAGTTTATCATCACTTTTGCTGCTTCACAGAAAGGTTCAACATCAAAAATCTGTGAACCGATATGACAATGAACACCGTCAATTTGGATATTGTTGAGCGTGGCGGCGTATCGATGAATCTGTGCAGCTTCACCGTTTTCTAAAGCAACGCCGAACTTGGAGTCGATTTGTCCGGTTTTCACAAAATCATGGGTATGTGCGTCAATGCCCGGCTTAATTCGAAACAGTATTTTTTGTACCATACCTTTTGCACCGGCAATTTCGTTAATCAAATCCAATTCGTACCGATTATCGACTACTATGTGTCCTACACCATAGGTAATAGCAAGCTTGATTTCGTCAGGAGTCTTATTATTACCGTGGAAGAATACCTTTTCCATCGGAAAACCTGCTTTATACAGGGTGTAAAGCTCGCCGCCGGAAACTACATCGGCACCTAGACCTTCCTCAGCGGTTATGTGTGCAGTATGCATTGTACAGAGAGCTTTGCTTGCAAAGAGTACAAGTCCGTTACCGTTGAAATGGGTTTCGATAGCCTCTTTATATGCTCGACAATTTCTACGTATTAAATCTTCATCAAGAACATAAAGAGGGGTACCGTATTCGCGTGCCAGCTCCACCGTATCGTGGGAGCCGATCATTAAATGATTCTTTGAATTTACTGATAAATTATCCGAATGAAACATTTTTGGTCATCCTTTGCTATGAATATTTTTTTACAATTTCCTCTGCGACTGCTTTTCTGGTGACGCATTGATCCATTGCCTGTTTTTCGATATAACGGTGCGCTTCCGGTTCTTCCATCTGCAGTTCGCTGATAAGAAGCCATTTTGCCCGGTTGACGATTCGGATTTCCTCCATCTTCTCTTCAATGGAAAGAGTTTTCTTTTCTGTCTTTCGAAGTCTTTCTCTGGCGCTGGCCATCCAACTGAGTGCAGTGGCCAATATAGGCTTTGCGGTTGGCTTGGAAAGAGTAAATACACCATGTTCTGCAACTTTATCATAAATATCGGCATGGAGTTCCGTGCGTACCAGAAGAAGAACAACCACATTCCCGGAGCTGCATGTGTCAATAGCAAACCGTGTACCGACGCCATCGGGAAGAGGCGAATTAATGATGACATAATCAAAATCGCGTTCAGCCAATGCACGCTTCGCCGCACTGATATTAGATACGATTTGTGTGGGCGAATAGTTTGATTCAAGGAGCAGAGTCGATAAGACATTATTAAAATTGTCCGATGCTGAAATAATCAAAACGCTGTAGATTCTTTCTTTCAGACTCATGTTTGCTCCCTCCTTTTCGGGTGGTTTAGTTCACGTTATTTATTGCAATAGATATCTAAAATCGCAGCCGGTATGTGGTCTCGGATGAAATCGCTGGCAGCGGCAATTGCGCAGGCAGAACGCAAATCAGTCGGCAATGTTTTATAGCTTGCCAAGGTTTCGGAATCTGCTTTGTAAAGGTTAATGTCCGCCGCCGCCGGCATGGTCAGTTTGTTTTCGATACCGTATAGTCCCGCATAAATCATCAGCGTAAATGCAAGATACGGATTGGCTGTCGGGTCGGGAGAGCGGAGCTCCGCACGGCGGTATTCACCTACTGCCGCAGGAATCCTCACGAGCTGAGAGCGGTTTTGGCTTGACCAGGATACATATTTCGGAGCTTTATCTATGCCAAATCGTTTATAGGACTCTTCGGTAGGATTTAGGAAAGCAGTCATCTCTTCGACCTTATCCAAAATACCTGCAATCATGTGGTAAAGGTGGTCGGAACCATCGTCGGATTTTACCGATACATTGATATGGAAACCGTTTCCCGGTTTGCCGTCAAGAGGTTTCGGGCTGAAGTCTACGAAAATACCGTTACGACGGCAGACTGTTTTAACGACTGTTTGAAACGTCAGTGTATTGTCCGCGGCTGTAATAGGATCGGAATAACGGAAGTCGATTTCGTTCTGACCGGGACCTTCCTCGTGGTGAGAACTTTCGGGACGAATGCCCATCTGTTCTAACGTCAGGCATATTTCGCGACGGATGTTTTCGCCTCTGTCTTCGGGAGCAATATCCATATAACCGGCCTCATCATAAGGAATCTTTGTCGAATTATTTTTTTCATCAAGCTCAAACAGATAAAATTCCTGCTCGGCACCAAATGCAAATGTATATCCCGCTTGTTTGGCATCTTTGACAGCTTGCTTCAGTAAATTCCGCGTATCACATTCAAACGGTGTTCCGTCGGGATAGGAAATACCGGAGAACATGCGGACAACTTTACCGTGTTCGGGTCTCCACGGAAGCAATGTCAATGTTTCAGGGTCCGGATGGAGCAGAAGATCGGAATGCGCTTCGTCGCCAAAGCCAACGATTGCGGAAGCATCAAAAGCAATTCCGTATTCAAAGGCACGAGGCAATTCCTCCGGCATAATGGATATATTCTTTTGTTTGCCAAACACATCACAAAAAGCAAGACGAATAAATTTCACATCGTCTTCTCGGACATACTGCATTACCTCTTCCTTTGAATACTTCATAATGATCTACCTACTTTCTTTTAATTTGCCACATACATTTGCTTGTATGGGTTTTTGCTGTCGGGAGTGACAACAGTGAAAGGTGAGTTGAGCACCTGGTTACTATTATAACCGAATAACCTGCAATATTCGATTACATGTGGTTTTAATTCCTCAAAATCTGTGTCTGTGGCTTCTCTTGCGGTAACCTGACTCGGAAAAGCAATGTCCCTGCAATCTCCGCGCAAGAACATTTTACCGCCGTGCATTCCGGTGCAAGGAAAATTGCCCACAATACGCTTGCCGTTTGCATCAAGACCGAGAACAATAATCACACCGCCTGCTTGGTATTCGCCGAGAAAGCTACCGGCAACACCTCCGATTACCATTATCGGGATTTTTTCCTTGTATGCTTTCATGTGAATACCGGCCCGATATCCTGCATTGCCTTTGACGAATATTTTACCGCCGCGCATGGCATAGCCGGCGGCATCGCCGATATTGCCGTGAATGATGATTTCACCTTCATTCATGGTGTCACCGACAGCATCCTGGGCGTTAGCGTTTACCGTGATAGTAGCTCCGTTCAGATATGCGCCGAGAGCATTCCCGGGAATGCCTTCAATCGTGATGTTTTTGTTCGACATACCTGCGGCAATAAAGCGTTGTCCGCAAGATTCTGTGAGTGTGCAATCGTCCTCTGCATTGCGGAGGGTGTCATTCAATGTCTTGTAATCAAGATCTTTTACAGTAATTTTCATAATAGTTATATCACACCTCCAAACTTTTTTCTACGGGTTTCAGGAGAAAATGCGGCAGAAGTGGCAACTTTTTTTATCAGTTCAAAGTTAATTGTATCGAGAGGTGTCTGTTCCCGAATCAACGAGGTGTAAATACCGGCACGTTCTGTTTCTCCGATCAGTATGAAGCCGACAAGGCGACCGTCACGGACAAAAAAGCGTTTCAGTTTGTTTTCAGGCTTTTCTTCGAAAACCTCTCCGTCATAACTGCCGGCAGTCATAGCGTGCAGACCGAAGAAACCGATGGAGTTCATGGGAATTGCTTTATCAAACAATTCGTTGCCGCCTGCCATATTCACACCTGCGGCGTGCCCCTGCATATATGCATTCGGAAGGAGGGCAAGAACACGCTTGCTACCGATAGAAATATCATTACCTTCCGTGCAATCTCCGGCTGCGTAGATATCGGATAAACTTGTTTCCATACGGTCGTTTATAAGGATTCCGCGATTTACTTCACCGTCCTGTTCCTTTACAAGCTCCGTATTGGCACGGACACCGACAGCAAGCACAAGAACATCAAAGTCTACAGATTTGCCGCTTTTCATAATGGCAGTGTTTTTTTCGAATCGGGCTACCGTGTCGCCGAGCATAAACCGGATACCGTTGTTTTCGAGATGGTCTTGTATTATAGCGGCACAGTCGGCATCGAGAATACTGGAAAGTACGCAGTCGGCAAGATCACATACGGTAATACTTGCCACGCGGTTGTGTAGACCTTCCGCACATTTGAGCCCGATAAGTCCCGCACCGACAATCAGTACATTGGATTTTTTTGTAACAGCCGCTTCCAGTGCCAACGAATCATCAAGCGTCAGAAAGGAAAACTTGTTTTTTACCGTCTCAAGTCCCTCAAAGGGAGGAACAAAGGGGGAGGAACCGGTAGCGACACAGACAGAATCATAAGGAACTTCGGTCTTGTCATCAAGGATAATCTTTTTGGAAGAAGAATCGATATGTATTGCCTTTCTTTCGTAGATTACATTACAGTTCATTTTTTCATAAAAATCGTCACTGCGATAATTCATACGGTTAAGCTCCGTTTTCTTTTCAAGGTAGTAGGAGATAAGCGGTCGGCAATAAACAGGGTATTTTTCTTCTGATATGACGATAATCGCACTATTTTTATCCATATTGCGAATACCTTCAATACAACCGGCAGCTGCTACACCGTTCCCGATAATGACATACTGCTTCATAGAATCTCACCTCTTTCCTCATAAACGATTGCACGGTTGGGACATCCTTTTACGCAGGCAGGTTCCCCGCAAGAATTTTGCAGACAAAGCTCACATTTTTGCATAATACCGCTTTCGCTTGGAGCAAGAGCTCCGTAAGGACATACTAACACACAGGTCAGGCAACCGACACATTTTTCCTTGTTTACCTGAACAACGCCGTCTGTTTTGGAAATGGCACCGGCAATACAGCTTTTTACACAGATGGGGTCGGTGCAATGACGGCAGGAAACCGCATAAGAAATTGTTTCGTCTCCCTCAATGTGGATTCGGGGATAGATGGGTTTGTCTTTTAGGGCTGTCACCATATCCGTCAGACCCGAATTGGCAAAAGCACAGTTATATTCACACAAATGACAGCCGAGACACCAGTCTTCATTTACATAGATTCGTTTCATATTATCACTCTCCCGCATGAGAGATACCAAGGATCTCAAGTTCTTTGTTTGTCATGCCGATACCGCGAAGCATCAGGCGGTTTCCGCGAAGGGCTTCGATGGAGTTAATTCCCATGCCACCCATCAGTTCTTTAATTTCATGTCGCCAAGCGTTCATCAAATTGACAAGCCGTTCACTGCCCATATCGGGATTCAGACGTTTTACCAGCTCCGGACGCTGTGTAGCGATACCCCAGTTACATTTACCGCTCTGGCAAGTACGGCAAAGATGACAGCCAAGAGCAAGCAGGGCAGCGGTTGCAATATAGCAGGCATCGGCACCGAGGGCAATTGCCTTAACAACATCTGCTGCACTGCGAATACTGCCGCCTACGATAAGAGAGACATTGTTTCGGATGCCCTCGTCACGGAGACGTTGGTCCACGGCAGCCAAGGCAAGCTCGATCGGAAGACCGACATTATCCCGGATTCTCGTAGGGGCAGCACCTGTACCGCCACGGAAACCGTCGATAGCAATAATATCGGCACCACTTCTGGCAATACCGCTGGCAATGGCGGCAATGTTGTGAACAGCGGCAACCTTTACGATAATCGGCTTCTTATATTCCGTAGCCTCTTTCAACGAGAAAACAAGCTGACGAAGGTCTTCAATCGAGTAAATATCATGATGAGGTGCGGGTGAGATGGCATCCGAGCCTTCCGGAATCATTCGGGTACGGGAAACGTCCCCGACAATTTTGGTACCCGGCAAATGACCGCCGATACCCGGCTTTGCACCTTGTCCCATCTTGATTTCTATAGCTGCGCCGGCATTCAGATAGTCCTCGTGAACTCCGAAGCGACCACTTGCTACCTGAACAATAGTGTTTTCACCGTAGCAATAGAAATCCTCATGCAGACCGCCTTCACCGGTGTTGTAGAGAATTCCGAGTTCCGTAGCGGCACGGGCAAGGGAAGCGTGTGCATTATAACTGATGGAACCATAGCTCATTGCCGAAAACATAACAGGCATGGACAGTTCTATTTGCGGAGGTAACTCAAATCTTAATTTACCGTTTCCGTCACGTTGTACTTTCCCAGGTTTTTTACCTAGGAACACACGGGTTTCCATCGGTTCACGGAGTGGGTCGATAGGTGGATTTGTTACCTGCGAGGCGTTGATTAGAATCTTATCCCAGTATACCGGCAGAGGATTCGGATTACCCATAGAGGACAGAAGAACACCACCGCTGTTTGCTTGTTTATAAATTTCTTTAATTGTATTATTCTGCCAGTTGGCATTTTCGCGAAGAGTACAGTTGCTTTTTATTATTTTGAGTGCTCTGGTCGGGCAGAGCGATACACAACGTTGGCAGTTGACACATTTGGTTTCGTCGCTTATCATAATATCCGTTTCGGTATGAAAGGTATGTACCTCGTTTGCACATTGTCGCTCGCATACACGGCAAGCGATACAGCGAGTATCATTACGGATAACCTCAAATTCAGGATATATAAATTCTACACTCATTCGTATGCACCATCCTTCACTTTCACAATCACCGGCTCTCCGCCTGCGGGAGCCCAGATGTTTTCCACATTCGGTTCCATTGTGCGAATCGCCGCTTCCTCGCTGGCGATATATACTTTGTCGTCTTTTTCACCGACTACCATAGAACGAAGTTTCAGACGATCATTCAAGGCCATAAGACCGCCGTTGAAGCCCAGTACGATGGAGAAAGGACCGGTGATAAGCAAACTTGGGAAAAGGGTACGCAGATAGGTATGTTTGTTTTTATCTTCGATGTCTGTTTTACCTTCAATGGTACTCCAGAACGGTGCGGCAATGACGCTGGCAGCTTCTCCGAGTGTCAGCCCCTGTACACGAATCAGGTAGTCCATAATATAGGTAATGACCTCGGTATCGGTTTGTAGGGTACATTTGTAACCGAACATTTCGATAAAGCGACGGTTTGCGTCATAAGAGGAAATCTCTCCGTTATGTACAATAGACCAATCCAACAAAGTAAAAGGATGTGCGCCGCCCCACCAGCCGGGAGTGTTGGTAGGATAACGTCCGTGTGCCGTCCAGGAATAGCCTTTGTATTCCTCCAATTTATAAAACACACCGACATCTTCGGGAAAACCGACTGCCTTGAAGGTGCCCATATTTTTGCCGCTGGAGAATACATAGGCTCCTTTCATCGCGGTGTTAATCTTCATAACGGTACGAGCAACAAACTCCTTTTCGTCCAATTGCATTGAGACTAACATAGATTTCAGAGGAGCTACGAAATATCTCCATATAATAGGTTCATCGGTAATAGCCGGAATTTTACGGGTCGGAATAATTTCCGATTTTACAATTTCAAAGTGTTCTTTTAAAAATACTTCGCATTCCTTACGAGTGGAGCGGGAGTCAAAGAACAGATGCAGCGCATAAAATTCCTTATATTCGGGATATATGCCATAGCCGGCAAAACCACCACCCAGGCCGTTGGAACGATCGTGCATCGGCTTCATGGCATCGGTGATCATCTCGCCGGACATTCGTTTTCCTTCTTTAGAAATAACAGCAGCGATTGCACATCCCGAGGGAATGCGTACTTGACCTTCTAATTTCATATCGGTTCCCATTCCTTTCAATTCAAAAATAAATAAAAAAGAAAAGGCGCTCATCCCAATGTAGATGTGTTTCTACACTGAAATGAACGCCTTTGCTCATTTGCCAGCATTGTACTTCATTTCTTTTAGCTTGTCAAGAGGGAAAAAGAAAGTTCTGAAAATTTTTTCAAAAAACACAGAGTTCAGTAAGTCTTTTGCGTAAATCTGAAAAAAGTTAAAAAAAGGGGTTGACAATCTTTTTTTGTGGGTGTACAATGCAGGGCAGAAAGGCAAAGGCGTCTTTAATGGTTTTCGTATCCCAACCATTAGAGGTGCCTTTGTTTTTTCTATTCTAAATAAAATACAGGAGGAAACAGAATGTCATATGTAGATGAAGTAATTGAGAGAGTAATAAAGGAAAATCCGAATGAACCGGAATTTCATCAGGCAGTGAAGGAAGTTCTTGATTCGTTGCGGCCGGTGGTAGATGCAAATGAACAGGTGTTTCGTCGCGATGCGTTGCTTGAACGGTTGGTAAATCCGGAAAGACAGATTAAGTTCCGTGTACCGTGGATTGATGATGAAGGTCAGGTTCATGTAAATACCGGATACCGAGTTCAATTTAATAGTGCAATTGGTCCTTATAAGGGCGGTTTGAGACTTCATCCGTCTGTGAATCTTGGTATTATTAAGTTCCTTGGTTTTGAACAGATATTTAAGAATTCACTTACCGGTCTTCCTATCGGAGGCGGTAAGGGTGGTTCGGACTTTGACCCGAAAGGAAAATCCGATCGTGAGGTTATGGCATTCTGCCAAAGCTTTATGAGTGAGCTTTGTAAATACATAGGAGCCGACACCGACGTTCCGGCCGGTGATATTGGAACGGGTGCACGTGAAATCGGTTATATGTTCGGTCAATATAAGAAACTCAGAGGATTATTTGAAGGTGTACTGACCGGTAAGGGCTTGTCTTACGGCGGTTCCCTGACCAGAACGGAAGCGACCGGTTACGGACTACTTTACATTGTGGAAGAGATGTTAAAGTGTCACGGTCAGTCTCTTGAAGGGAAAACAGTGACCGTATCCGGTTCCGGTAATGTCGCGATTTATGCAATTGAGAAGGCACATCAGCTTGGTGCGAAGGTTGTTACATGTTCCGATTCCAACGGCTGGGTTTACGATCCGGAAGGAATAGATGTTGCAGCAATCAAGGAAATCAAAGAGGTTAAACGTCAAAGACTTACCGAATATAAGAAGTACAGACCGAATTCTGAGTATCATGAAGGTAAGGGTGTATGGAGCATCAAAACAGATATTGCACTTCCGTGTGCTACGCAAAATGAACTCGACCTTACGGATGCAAAAACGCTTGTTGCAAACGGTGTGATTGCTGTTGCGGAAGGTGCGAATATGCCGACAACGGCAGAAGCTACCGAATTTCTGCAGACAAACGGTGTGTATTTCCTGCCGGGAAAGGCAGCCAACGCAGGTGGTGTTGCCACCTCTGCCCTTGAGATGTCACAGAACAGTGAGAGACTGCATTGGACATTTGAAAATGTTGATGCGAAACTGAAAGGGATTATGGTAGATTTGTATCACAATATCGACGATGCAGCTAAGAAGTATGGCTTTGAGGATAACTTTGTTGTCGGAGCTAATATTGCCGGTTTCGAAAAGGTAGTAGATGCGATGATGGCGCAAGGTATCGTATAAGTGTAGCTTAGAACAAGTAAATAAATCGAAGGCAAAGGCGTCTTTAATGTTTCCCTACATTAAAGGCGTCTTTTCTCATCTGACTATTTATTGATTAAAGGAGGATATCGCATGGAAACTGTAACGAATTATTTTGGAAGCTTGGTCTTCGATGACAGAGTGATGAAAGCAACGCTGTCCGCAAAGGTGTATGCCTCTCTTAAGAAGACGATCGACGAAGGTTCGGAGTTAGATATCAGCGTAGCTAATGCGGTGGCAACTGCAATGAAGGATTGGGCGATGTCCAAGGGGGCAACCCATTACACCCATTGGTTCCAACCGCTTACCGGAATTACCGCGGAAAAGCATGACAGCTTTATCACTCCGTCTCCGGATGGTGGAGTGATTATGGAATTTTCCGGAAAAGAACTGATAAAAGGTGAGCCGGATGCTTCTTCTTTTCCATCCGGTGGATTAAGAGCGACTTTTGAGGCAAGAGGCTATACCGCATGGGATCCGACGTCATATGCATTTATTAAAGGAACGACTTTGTGTATTCCAACGGCGTTTTGTTCCTACGGCGGAGAAGCATTGGATAAGAAGACACCGCTTCTGCGTTCTATGGAAGCTCTCAACAAGCAGGCACTTCGTATTTTACGTTTATTCGGAAACGATACGGTAAAGTGTGTTCGCACCTCCGTAGGACCGGAACAGGAATATTTCCTTGTAGATGCGGAAATGTATGAGAAGCGCCGCGACCTTCGCTTTACCGGTCGTACCTTATTTGGTGCAAAGCCACCGAAGGGTCAGGAGATGGATGACCATTACTTCGGCGTAATTAAGCCCAGAGTTCAGGCATATATGAAGGAACTCAACGACGAGCTGTGGAAGCTTGGTATTTTGGCGAAGACTGAACATAATGAAGTAGCCCCGGCGCAGCATGAGCTGGCACCTATCTATACTACGACAAACATTGCAACGGACCACAACCAGCTGACAATGGAGATTATGCAAAAGGTTGCTGCAAAGCACGGCCTGGTTTGTTTGCTCCATGAAAAGCCTTTCGCCGGGGTGAATGGTAGCGGTAAGCACAATAACTGGTCCATGGCTACGGATGCAGGTGTCAACCTTCTTTCTCCGGGTGAAACCCCATACGAGAATGCGCAGTTCCTTTTATTCCTTTGTGCGGTAATCAAGGCGGTAGATGATTATCAGGATTTGCTCCGTATCTCGGTAGCAACTGCCGGAAACGACCACCGTCTCGGCGCAAACGAAGCACCACCGGCTGTTGTATCTATCTTCCTGGGAGATGAATTAAATGCAGTGTTGGAAGCAATTGAAACAGGAACTCCGTATAGCGGTACGGAAAAGACCCAGATGAAGTTGGGAGTTGATGTACTCCCGAAGTTTAACCGTGATACTACGGACCGGAATCGTACTTCACCGTTTGCGTTTACCGGCAATAAGTTTGAGTTCCGTATGCTTGGTTCTTCCAACAGTATCGCCTGTGCAAACATCATGTTAAACAGTGCGGTTGCAGAGAGTTTAAAGATTTATGCAGACCGTTTGGAACAAGCGGAGGATTTTGAAACGGCGCTTCATGAGATGA
This sequence comes from uncultured Lachnospiraceae bacterium, assembly GCA_964545045.1. Taxonomy (GTDB): domain Bacteria; phylum Bacillota; class Clostridia; order Lachnospirales; family Lachnospiraceae; genus SIG307. The sequence goes on from CAZJEN010000002.1 coordinate 32,600, forward strand.
TTCGAAAGACGATTAAGGATCACAAGAATATCATCTTTAACGGCAACGGCTATGATGATTCTTGGATTAAGGAAGCGACCGAACAGAGAAGGCTTTTAAACTACCGTACCACGCCGGATTGTGTTCCGCATCTTTTGGATAAGAAGAATGTGGAGATGCTGACAGCCCACAAGGTATTCTCGGAAGTGGAGCTTAAGTCCCGTTACGAGATTACTTTGGAGAATTATTGCAAGACTGTTGTGATTGAAGCAAATACCATGGTTGATATGGCAAAAACCGAAATTGCACCGGCGGTAGAGGCTTATACGGCGGATGTGGCAAAGGCTGCTGCGGCGAAGAAGGCGATAGATGCATCGCTTCCGTGTACTTATGAAAGCGGTCTGGTAAAGAAGCTTTCCACGTTGTGCGACAGGATTGCGGTAAAGACCGAGGAACTGGAAACGGCGTTAGCAGAGCTCCATACGGCAGAGGATATCGGTACGGAAGCGAACGCAATCCGTGACACCTTGCTGGGTAAGATGAGTGAACTTCGTCAGGCATGTGATGAAGCGGAAACCGTTACCGCAAAGAAGTATTGGCCGTTCCCTACCTATGGTGACCTGCTTTTCGGTGTGAGATAAGGATAAAATAAACAGGAAAGGATGATGTGTTATGACGTACAGTGCAGTTAATACAATATGGGTACTGATCGGTACCGCACTCGTATTTTTTATGCAGGCCGGTTTCTCTATGTGTGAGGCCGGATTTACCAGAGCAAAGAATACCGGTAACATTTTGATGAAGAACTTGATGGACTTTTGTATCGGAACCCCTGTTTTTTGGTTAATCGGCTTCGGTATTATGTTTGGTAACGGAACAGGGTTGTTTGGTAAATTCGATCCTTTCATTCGTGGCGATTACAGCCATATTTTACCGGCCGGTGTACCGCTTTGGGCCTTTGTAATATTTCAGACGGTATTCTGTGCTACATCTGCTACCATTGTTTCCGGTGCTATGGCGGAACGAACAAAGTTCAGTGCATATTGTATTTACTCCGCCGCAATCTCCCTTTTCATCTATCCGATTTCCGGACACTGGATTTGGGGCGGCGGCTGGTTGGCGGACCTTGGTTTCCATGATTTTGCCGGTTCTACTGCCGTTCATATGGTTGGCGGTATCTGTGCATTGATTGGTGCAAAGATCTTAAGACCTCGTATCGGTAAGTACGACAAGAACGGAAAGCCACGTGCAATTCTTGGACACAACCTGACCTTTGCGGCACTCGGGGTATTTATTCTTTGGTTCTGTTGGTTTGGCTTTAACGGTGCTTCTACCGTTGGCATGGACAGTGATGCATTGTTAGAGAAGGCGGGTCTTGTATTCTTTAACACCAACCTTTCCGCAGCAGTTGCTTGCTGCACGACCTTGATTGTTACCTGGATTCGTTACAAGAAGCCGGATGTTTCCATGACGTACAATGCGGCACTTGCCGGTCTGGTAGGTATTACCGCAGGCTGTGATGCGGTAAGCCCGTTAGGAGCAGCGATTATGGGCGTGATATTCGGTGTTGTAATTGTATTTGCTGTTGAATTTTTCGATAAGGTCGCAAAGATTGATGACCCTGTGGGCGCTATTTCAGTACACTGTGTCTGCGGTGCGTTGGGAACAATCCTTACCGGCTTCTTTGCAACCGGTGTTACGACCGAAAAGGGTTTGTTTTACGGCGGTGGATTCCACTTTTTAGGAATCCAGCTGTTAGGTGTTGTTACGGTAGCTGCTTATGTTGCGGTAATAATCACAATCGTATTCTTAGTGATTAAGCATACCATCGGTCTTCGTGCCGATGCGGAAGACGAGCTTGCCGGACTGGATGTTTCCGAGCATGGTTTGCTTACCGCATATGCTGGCTTTGCAATGCTCCCGGATACAACGACCTTAGATGAGGATACTGAGCCGATTGCGGTGACCGGTGAGGTTCCGGTGGCGGAGGCAATTCCGGTAAAGAAGATGCCGTCTTTTGAGGAGGGTACGCCTAAGTTTACGAAGGTTGAGATTATTTGTAAGGAGTCCCGACTGGAAACTTTAAAGTCGGCGATGATGAGCATCGGCATTACCGGTATGACCGTATCCCATGTACTCGGTTGCGGGGTACAGAAGGGCAAGCCGGAATACTATCGTGGTGTTCAGGTCGAAGCAACCCTTTTACCGAAGGTTCAGGTGGATATTGTAGTCAGCAAGGTTCCGGTTCGCAGTGTTATTGAGGCAGCGAAGAAGGTTCTTTACACCGGACATATCGGTGATGGTAAGATTTTTGTTTATGATGTGGAAAATGTTGTAAAGGTTCGTACTGGTGAAGAAGGTTACGATGCCCTACAGGATGTGGAATAATCAATTCCGGAAAGGAGCGTATCTATGCAAATGAAAGAGAACGGATTCATGACTCAAGTCGATTTTAAGAATTTAACTCCGGAGATGTTTCTCGGTACAGAGAAGCCGGAACCACTTTATGAGAAAGCTTTTCTTGCGAGGGAAGATAAAGGTACAACAGAATTTGCTCAAAATACGACAACCTGGGATTGATAAATTTTTGATTTGATTAGCGGAGGTAGATTTCCATGTGTTCTATTATGGGTTATTGTGGCAGTGGTGCCACATTGGATGCATTTGAAAAGGGGTTTCGGGAGACCGTCTCCCGTGGCCCGGATGACAGTCGGATTATTGATACCGGGAATGGTCTGCTTGGTTTTCATCGGCTTTCTATCATGGGACTGACCCCTTCCGGAATGCAGCCTTTTGAGTTGGACGGTAGCTTCGCGGTATGTAACGGAGAACTCTACGGGTTTGAAAAACAAAAAGAGAGCCTGCAGCAAAAAGGGTATACGTTTAAGAGCGATAGTGACTGCGAAATATTACTCCCGCTGTATCGTGAATACGGTACAGAGATGTTTGCAATGTTAGATGCGGAATTCGCCTGTATTATTTATGACAATAGAACACAGGAATACATTGCGGCAAGAGATCCCATCGGAATCAGACCGTTGTATTACGGGTATGATAAAGCAGGCATAATCTTGTTTGCCAGTGAGGCAAAAAACCTTGTAGGTCTTGTAGACAAGATTATGCCGTTCCCTCCGGGACATTATTACAAGGGAGGTAAATTTGTCTGCTACTCGGATATTGCACACGTAGGTGCCGTATGCCGGGATGATTTGGAAACGGTTTGTCGTAATATTCACGATAAGTTGGTAGCAGGCGTGGAAAAGCGTTTGGTGGCGGATGCGAAAGTTGGCTTTTTGCTTTCGGGCGGTCTGGATTCTTCCCTTGTTTGTGCCATAGCGGCAAAAAAGAGCAGTGTTCCGATTAAGACCTTTGCCATTGGTATGAGTGAGGATGCTATCGACTTAAAGTATGCGAAGCAGGTGGCAGACTATATCGGCAGCGAACATAAGGAGGTTATCATTACGAAGAAGGATGTATTAGCTTCCTTAAAAACCGTCATTGCATTACTCGGAACCTTTGATATTACTACCATCCGGGCCAGCATGGGAATGTATTTGGTTTGTAAGGCAATTCATGAACAAACCGATATCCGTGTTCTTTTGACCGGTGAAATTTCGGATGAATTGTTTGGATATAAGTATACCGATTTCGCACCGGATGCGGCGGCGTTTCAGGCAGAGGCGGAGAAAAGAATCCGCGAGCTTCATATGTATGATGTGCTTCGTGCGGACCGATGTATTTCGGTAAACTCACTGGAGGCAAGAGTGCCCTTCGGTGACCTTGACTTTGTAAAATACGTGATGGCGGTGGACCCGGAATTAAAGTTAAACAAGTACGGAAAGGGGAAATACCTGCTTCGGCATGCGTTTGAAGAGGGAGACTATTTGCCGGATGAAATTCTTTGGCGCGAGAAAGCTGCTTTCTCCGATGCGGTAGGACACTCCATGGTGGACTATTTGAAGGAGTATGCGGAGAGTTTTTACAGCGACGAAGAGTTTGAGAATGAGCGTAAGAAATATACCCATGCGAGACCGTTTACAAAGGAGTCCCTGCTTTACCGGGAGATTTTTGAAATCTATTATCCGGGACGGGGAGAAATGATTGTAGATTTCTGGATGCCGAATAAGGACTGGGAAGGCTGCAATGTGAGCGATCCTTCTGCCAGAGTTCTTTCAAACTACGGAGATAGCGGAAAATAAGAGAAAAACAAAAAAATTCATAGAGTAGTTGACAAATTGCCGAAAAAAGAGTAGAATCTCTTCATGAAAAAGGCAAAGACGTCTTTGAGTTTATACTCGAAGTGTCTTTGTCTTTTTTTGTTTCAAAAGCGATATTAAAAATCGGAGGTATGAAGAGATGACCAAGAGAGAACAACTTTACGAAGGAAAAGCAAAAAAAGTGTATAAAACGGATGACCCGGAGCTTCTAATTGTTTCCTATAAGGATGATGCAACGGCGTTTAACGGTCTCAAGAAAGGAACCATAGTCGGTAAGGGCGTTATCAACAACAGAATGAGTAATCTGCTGATGCAGCGAATCCAAAAGGTCGGTATTCCTACTCATTTTGTGCAGGAATTGAGTGAGCGTGATACGTTGGTCAAAAAAGTCTCTATCGTGCCTCTTGAAGTTATTATTAGAAATATTGCTGCCGGCTCCTTCTCAAAACGGTACGGTGTCGAGGAGGGCTTCGTTTTTGAATCGCCGACCATTGAATTCTCTTATAAAAACGATGAACTCGGTGATCCGCTCATGGATGAATATCATGCTATTGCTATGAAGTTGGCGACCAAAGAAGAGATTGAAACAATTAAAAAGTATGCATTTGGTGTCAATGAGCAGTTAAAAGCATTTTGGAAGGAATGCGGTGTCACTTTGGTGGACTTTAAGCTGGAGTTCGGAAAACTTTCGGACGGCACGATTGTACTTGCCGATGAAATCAGCCCCGACACTTGCCGCCTTTGGGACAGTACAACCGGTGAGAAACTTGACAAGGACAGATTTCGCCGGGATCTTGGTGGTGTGGAGGATGCTTATGCGGAAGTTATGAAGCGTCTCATGCAACATATATAATGGAGGATAAGAGAATGGCGAATTGTGCAATTGTAGGTATCAACTGGGGGGACGAAGGAAAAGGCAGAATGGTTGATTTGCTCACCGAAGAGTATGATGTAGTTGTTCGATTTCAGGGGGGCGGTAATGCCGGGCATACCGTAATCAATGAGCTTGGGAAATTTGCGCTTCATCTGTTACCTTCCGGTATTTTCAGAAAGGGTGTTGTCAATATTCTGGGGAACGGTGTGGCGGTTGACCCCGAAAACCTCTGGACGGAAATGGAAGATGTAATGGAAAAAGGGGTAGAGCTTTCACCTGACAACTTCAAAATCAGCGACCGTGCATCTCTACTTTTACCGTGGCACCGCGAGCTGGATGAATTGGAGGAACTGCGGCTTGCCGATAAAAAATACGGTTCTACGAAGCAGGGAATCGCTCCGTTCTATTCAGATAAATTCGGTAAAAAGACGATTCTTGCCGGAGAGTTATTCTATCCGGAAGAGTTAAAGGCCCATCTTGCCGACTTGATGGAATGGAAAAATCTTACACTTAAAAAGGTGTACGGTGCACCGGGGTATACAATGGAGATGCTGGAAGAATGGCTGAACGGTGCTTGTGAAAAAATCAAGCCGTATATCACGGATACCGGCGCCTTTTTGAAAGAAGCGCAAGAGAACGGTAAGAACATCCTTTTTGAAGCACAGCTTGGTTCTCTCAGAGATTTGGACTATGGTATATATCCTTATACTACTTCCTCCAATACTATGGCGGCGTATGCTCCAATCGGTTCGGGGTTGCCGAGCGCCAAGGTAGAAGATGTAATCGGTGTGGTAAAGGCCTATTCTACCTGTGTGGGAGAAGGTCCGTTTGTGTGTGAAATGTTCGGCGACGAAGCAGAAAAATTACGTGAAAGCGGCTTTGAATACGGAGCAAAAACGGGCAGACCACGTAGGGTGGGACCCGTTGATATCGTAGCAACGCGGTATGGTGTGGAGGTACAGGCGGCAACAGCGATTGCGCTTACAAAATTGGATGTCCTCAGTTACATGGAGAAAATTCCGGTATGTACCCATTACCTGCTGGATGGGGAACAGATTGACCGTTTTCCGTTCCCGACGGCGCTCAAATATGCGAAGCCGGTGATTGAGTATTTTGATGGATGGAACTGTGATATTTCGGGTGTCCGTACATGGGAGGCGCTTCCGAAAGAGGCACAGGAGTATGTGACTTTTATAGAGGAGCAAATCGGTTGTCCGATTAAGTATGTTTCTGTGGGACCCGAGCGAGACAGTATCATCATTAGATAAATGTCGAAGGAGTAAAAATGGAATGGCGTATAAGATACTCAAAAAAGTAGATTTGAATCCGCAAATCTTTTTGATGGAGATCGAGGCTCCTATGGTAGCTCGTAAAGCGGAACCGGGACAGTTTATTATTTTAAGGATTGATGAGTACGGTGAGCGGGTCCCTTTTACAATTGCCGATTTTGATCGGGAAAAAGGGACAATCACCATTATTGTTCAAAAGGTAGGGAAAACCACGAAGGACTTGTCTGTGCTTTCCGCCGGAGATGTTGTTTTGGACTTTGCGGGACCGCTCGGAATGCCGACTTCATTGCAGAAAATGAAAAATGTTGCTGTAATTGGCGGTGGTCTCGGTACAGCAATTGCTTATCCACAGGCAAAAAAGCTAAAAGTTCTCGGGGCCGAGGTTACGGTAATAGCCGGTTTTAGAAATAAGGATTATATCATTCTTGAAAAGGAGATGCAGGCGGTATCGGATAAGCTTATTATCACCACGGATGACGGCTCGAACGGAACACAGGGGTATGTTACTGACCGCCTTCGTGAAGAACTGGAGGCAGGAGAGCGTTTTGACGAAGTGATTGCAATCGGACCGCTTGTGATGATGCGGGCGGTATGTAAGCTTACGCAGGAATATCATATTCCGACTACCGTTTCAATGAATCCGGTCATGATTGACGGAACCGGAATGTGCGGCGGGTGCAGAGTGATTGTTGGTGGCGAAACTAAATTTGCCTGTGTGGATGGTCCGGATTTCGACGGACATCAAATAGACTGGGATGCTGCAATAAAACGTCAACAGATGTTTAAAGGGCAAGAAAAATGTGCTTGTGAGGAAGGGACTTGCAGAATCGGAAGGAGTAATAACTATGGCTAATATGAGAAATACGAAAAATCCAATGCCGGAACAAGCTCCGTGTGTGCGAAATAAAAACTTCTTAGAGGTTACCACCGGGTATACTCCCGAGATGGCAATCGATGAAGCGCAACGTTGTCTGAATTGTAAACATAAGCCTTGTATGCAGGGATGCCCTGTTGCGGTAAAAATTCCTGAGTTTATTGCTTCTGTGGCGGAAGGGGATTTTGAAGCAGCCTACAAAAAAATAACCGAAACTAATGCGTTGCCGGCGGTATGTGGCAGAGTTTGTCCGCAGGAAAGGCAGTGCGAGTCAAAATGTGTAAGAGGGATTAAAGGTGAGGCGGTTGCGATAGGCAGACTGGAACGGTTTGTAGCGGACTATCACATGGCTTACGGAGAGGACGAAATTTCTGTACCGCCGAAGAATGGCAAAAAGATTGCTGTAGTGGGTTCCGGACCTTCAGGACTTACCGTTGCGGGAGATCTTGCGAAACTCGGGTATGAAGTTACTGTTTATGAAGCTTTTCATACTGCCGGCGGAGTGTTGATGTACGGAATTCCGGAGTTCAGACTCCCCAAAAGCATTGTACAAAAGGAAATTGAAAAGCTAAAGCTGTACGGGGTGAAAATCGAAACCAATACCATTATCGGTAAAACCCTGCTTGTGGATGAATTGCTTAACGATATGGGCTATGATGCCGTGTATATCGGTTCGGGTGCCGGGCTTCCGTCCTTCCTTGGAATTGAGGGTGAAAGCTTAAACGGCGTGTATTCTGCAAATGAATTTTTGACAAGAATCAATTTGATGAAGGGCTACCGGTTCCCAGAGTACGACACACCCGTTTATTGCGGTAAGAATGTCGCGGTATTTGGTGGCGGCAACGTGGCTATGGATGCCGCACGAAGTGCCAAACGGCTGGGAGCCGAAAATGTGTATGTTATTTACAGGCGAAGCAAAGAGGAGTTGCCGGCCCGGGCGGAGGAAGTTGCTCATGCCGAGGAAGAAGGTGTAAAATTCCTGCTTTTACAAAATCCCATCAGATTTATCGGAGACGATACCGGTTGGCTGAAGGCGGTTGAGGTTGTCGATATGCAGCTCGGCGAGTTGGATAACAGTGGCAGAAGACACCCGGTAGCAGTAGAGGGCTCCGAACATTGTATTTCGATTGATACGGCTGTAATATCTATCGGTCAGACCCCGAATCCGTTGATTAAGAAGACAACGAATGGTCTGGATACCGATAAACGCGGTTGTATCGTTGCCGATGAGCAGGGGGCTACCTCAAAGCCGTTTGTGTATGCCGGCGGAGATGTTGTTACCGGAGCGGCAACTGTTATCCTTGCCATGGGTGCGGGAAAAATCGGAGCGGCGGCCATTCACAAAGAATTACAAAATAAGGAGAAAAAACATGACGAATAAATACGAATCCCCTTTATCATCAAGATACGCTTCCGAGTACATGCTGGAACTCTTCTCATCGGATACCAGATACCAAACATGGCGTAAACTTTGGGTAGCTCTTGCAAAGGCAGAAATGAAGCTAGGTCTTCCGGTTACCGAATCGCAGGTGGCAGAGCTTAAGGCACATATTACCGATATTGACTATGCATGCGTCAGCCGCCGGGAAAAGGAAGTACGCCATGATGTGATGGCGCATGTTTATGCCTATGGACAGGTCGCCCCTTCGGCAGCGGGGATTATTCATTTGGGTGCCACAAGCTGCTATGTAACGGATAATGCCGACCTTATCATCTACAGAGACGCTCTGCGCTATTTGCGTACAGAGCTTTTAGGTGTTTTGGCCAACCTTTCCGGGTTTGCCGAAAAATATAAGGATTTGCCGACATTGGGGTATACGCACTATCAGCCGGCACAGCTCGTAACAGTCGGAAAACGAGCAACTCTCTGGATGCAGGATTTCTTGTCCGACTTGAAAGAAATTGACTTTGCGATTGAGAATATTAAGTTTCTAGGTTGTCGTGGAACGACCGGAACCGAAGCAAGCTTTGTTGAGCTTTTCGAGGGTGACAACACAAAGATTGATGAAATGAATCGTATGATTGCCGCAGATTTCGGATTTGACGAGAGCTTTGAGGTGTGCGGACAGACATATCCCCGCAAGGTGGACAGTCGAATCTTAAATGCACTTTCCTCTGTAGCACAAAGCTGTTACCGCATGGCAAACGATATTCGTTTGTTACAGCATGATCGTCAGGTGGAGGAACCTTTTGAGAAAAATCAAATCGGTTCTTCCGCGATGGCATATAAGCGAAATCCGATGCGCAGTGAACGTATCTGTTCTTTGGCACGTTATCTCATGGCGGATGCAATGAACGCACCGATGACTGCTTCAACACAGTGGTTGGAGCGAACTCTGGATGACTCGGCGAACCGTCGTATTTCTTTGCCGGAGGGCTTCCTGTGTGCCGATGCGATTTTAAGACTGGCGCAGAATGTAACAGACGGCCTTCATGTGAATGAGAAGATTGTGGAAAAGACAGTGAAGGAATATCTGCCGTTTATTGCAACCGAAAATCTGATGATGGAAGCGGTAAAACGGGGAGGAGACCGTCAGCAACTTCACGAGATTATTCGAAAATGTTCCATGGAGACCACCGCAAAAATGAAAAACGGAGAAGAATGCGATTTACTTTCTCGTCTGGCTGCGGAAAAGGAATTCGGTCTTACCGAAGCAGAAATGAACGAATTGCTTACTCCGTCTCTTTATGTCGGAAGATGCCCGGAACAGGTTGTAGCCTTTGTAGATAAAGTCAGACCGTTGCTTATCGGTGTCACCGGTGAGTCGGCAGAAATCAATCTATAAGAAAAGAGGTGAACACGGTGGATAAGATTCTTGTTTTGGATTTCGGAGGGCAGTACAATCAGTTGATTGCGCGAAGAGTCCGCTCGGAACAGGTGTATGCCGAGATTAAGCCATATAACGGAATTACGATTGAGGAAATAGTGAAAAACGGTTATAAAGGCATCATATTTACCGGAGGTCCCAACAGCGTCTATGATGAAGCCTCCCCACACTACGACCCGGCGATTCTGGAGTTGGGTGTCCCGATTCTCGGTATTTGCTATGGTGATCAGTTGTTGGCGTACATGGCGGGAGGTGAGATTACTTCTGCCGAAAACAGCAGTGAATACGGAAAAACCACCGTGTTTACAGCGAACAATATTTTATTTGAGGCAGTTCCGGGAGAGAGTATTTGCTGGATGAGTCATACCGATTATGTAAAAATTCCGCCGAAGGGATTTAACGTCATTGCGCACACAGAAAAGTGTCCCTGTGCCGCGATATGTGACGAAAGCCGGAAGCTCTATGGTGTACAGTTTCATCCGGAAGTTACACATACCGTTTACGGAAAACAGATGCTTCATAACTTTATTTTCTCAATCTGTGGGTGCCGGGCGGATTGGAAAATGGATAATTTTATCGAAAACTCTGTCGAACGGTATAAAAAAGAGCTGGCTGGTAAGAAGGTTTTACTGGCTCTTTCCGGCGGTGTGGATTCGTCGGTGGCGGCGGTGCTTCTCCACAAGGCAATCGGTGAAAATCTGACCTGTGTATTTGTGGATCACGGACTCCTCAGAAAAGGAGAGGGCGACTTTGTGGAAAACACGTTCGGAAACCGGTTTGGCATAAATCTGATTCGAGTGAATGCAGAGGAAAGATTTCTTTCCAAACTGGCAGGTATTACCGAACCGGAACGAAAGCGGAAAATCATCGGGGAAGAATTTATCCGGGTATTTGAGGAGGAAGCGAAAAAGCTCGGAAAGATTCATGTCCTCGCACAGGGTACCATTTACCCGGATGTGATTGAAAGCGGGAAGGGCGATTCGGCAGTAATCAAAAGTCACCATAATGTAGGCGGCCTGCCGGATGTTATTTCCTTTGAGAAAATTGTGGAACCGTTACGCGACTTATTTAAGGATGAAGTGAGAGAAACCGGGACACAGCTCGGTATTCCTAAGGAGCTTGTTTGGCGGCAACCGTTTCCGGGACCAGGACTGGCTGTTCGTGTAATCGGTGAAATAACAAAGGAGAAGCTGGAGTTACTACGTGAAGCAGATGCTATCTTTCGTGAGGAAATCGCAAATGCAGGGCTTGAGAGCAGCACCAATCAGTATTTTGCCGTGCTGACCGACCTTCGCAGTGTGGGGGTCATGGGGGATGCCAGAACGTATGGTTATACGATGGCTCTCCGTGCAGTCACCACCGATGATTTTATGACTGCCGAGTGGACACGACTTCCGTACGAAGTGTTGGAAAAGGCAAGCAGTAGAATAACAAACGAAATTAAGGGTATTACCAGAGTGGTATATGATATAACTTCCAAGCCTCCGGCAACGGTGGAGTGGGAATAAAATAGCAGAAACGGAGAATCGGTTTATGTGTGGAATAGTAGGATATACAGGCTCACAAAAGGCTGCCCCGATATTGTTGGAAGGGCTGAAAAAGCTGGAATATCGAGGGTATGACTCGGCGGGAATTGCAGTTGTTAATGGTAATTCAATCGCTGTCAGTAAGGTCACCGGGAGAATCGCCAATTTATGTGAAAAGACGGCGGACGGAAAGAACTGTCCGGGGACAGTCGGAATCGGGCATACCCGATGGGCTACGCACGGCGCCCCTACCGATACCAATGCGCATCCCCACATGAGTAATGACGGAAAATTTGCTGTCGTTCATAACGGTATTATAGAAAACTATATGAGTCTGCGGGATGAACTTACACAGAAAGGATACCGTTTTGAAAGCCAAACAGATACAGAAGTAATTGTGCATCTGATTGAGATGTACTATGCCGGCGATTTAAAAAAGGCTGTCATTAAAACGTCGGCAAGATTGCAGGGCTCCTATGCACTGGGTGTTGTTTGTGCCGATGCACCTAAAAACATATATGTGGCACGTGAATCAAGTCCCTTGATTCTTGGTGTGGGGGTAGGAGAAAACTATTTTGCATCCGATGTTACTGCATTGGTTTCTTACACAAGAAATGCGATTTATCTGGAGGATGGTGAGTTTGCGGAAATAACCCCGGAGTCTATATCGGTTTTTGATCCTGCGGGACAGCCGCTTCAGAAGAAAATCAATCGTATTACTTGGGATATTCAGGCAGCGGAAAAGGGTGGCTACGAGCATTTTATGCTGAAGGAAATCACGGAACAGCCGCGAGCTGTAAAAGCGACCATAGCACCGAGAATAAAAGATAATGAAATTATTCTTGATGAAACCGAACTTACCGCTGATTACCTGAGAAGTATCAATAAAATCGTTATTACAGCTTGTGGTTCCGCTTACTATGCAGGATGCGCCGGTAAATATGCAATCGAAAGCTTATGCCGTATTCCGGTGCAGACGGAACTGGCAAGCGAGCTTCGTTATAGTGATCCTCTTATCGATGAACATACGTTGCTGATTGTCTTGTCACAATCCGGCGAGACCGCTGATACGATAGCAGCGATGAAAGAGTGTAAAAATCGGGGAGCAAAAACCCTTGCGGTTGTTAATGTAGTAGGAAGTACGATTGCAAAAGCGGCAGACCATACGCTTTATACCTGGGCAGGTCCCGAAATAGCCGTTGCAACAACAAAGGGCTATACCACTCAACTCTCGGTGCTGTATTTGTTCGCTTTGTATGCGGCGAAAAAAATGAATCGAATTGATAATGAGGTTTACAGCACCCTTTTAGAAGCCTTGAAAACGTTGCCGAAGCGTATTCAGGAGGCACTTGATATGAATTCCGCAGTTCCGAATTTAGCGAAGAAATATCACGCAACCGATTCCATGTTCTTTATCGGTCGAAACACGGATTATGCGATTGCCCTGGAAGGTGCCCTAAAGATGAAGGAGATATCCTATATTCATGCGGAATCCTATGCGGCAGGGGAACTAAAGCACGGAACAATCGCTTTAATCGAAGAGCATCAGCCGGTGATTGCTCTGTGTTGTAATGATTCTATTATGGAAAAGACAATGAGTAACATTGTTGAGGTGAAAGCAAGAGGCGCCGAGGTTCTTGCGGTAACCTTTAAGGATAATCAGAAAATAGTATCTTTGGCAGACGATATGATTTTTGTTCCGAAAGTAGAGACAGTTTTTACGGCGGCTGTAGAGATTATTCCGTTGCAGCTGCTTGCGTATTATGTTGCGAAAGAAAACGGTTGCGATATTGATAAACCGAGAAATCTGGCGAAATCGGTTACTGTTGAGTGAACGGTCAGGAGGGAAAGAAAATGAAAAAATACATTTTTGTGACCGGAGGCGTGGTTTCAGGACTTGGCAAGGGTATTACCGCTGCGTCACTTGGGCGCCTTCTAAAATCGAGAGGACTGAAGGTGGCTGCACAGAAGTTGGACCCTTATATCAATGTAGACCCCGGCACGATGAGCCCTTATCAACACGGCGAGGTCTACGTGACGGAAGACGGTGCCGAAACGGATCTTGACCTCGGACACTATGAGCGGTTCATTGATGAAGACCTGAACAAATACTCCAATCTCACCACCGGCAAGGTTTATTGGAATGTACTGAACAAAGAGCGACGCGGCGAATATCTCGGATCTACCGTACAGGTCATTCCCCATGTGACGAATGAGATTAAGGAGTTCGTTTACAGCGTCGGTAAGAAAACGAATGCCGATGTGGTAATAACCGAAATCGGTGGCACCATCGGTGATATTGAGTCTCAGCCGTTTCTTGAGGCTGTCCGCCAAATTTCCTTGGAAGTAGGCAGAGAAAACAGTCTGTTTATTCATGTAACGCTGGTGCCGTTTTTGCGCGGTTCGGATGAACACAAATCCAAGCCGACACAGCACTCGGTAAAGGAGCTGCAAGGGATGGGCATTAACCCGAATATTGTAGTACTTCGGTGTGATGAACCGTTGGAGGAAGCGATATTTAAGAAAATCTCCATGTTCTGCAATGTGAAACCGGATTGTGTAATAGAAAATATCACTTTGCCGAATCTTTATGAGGCTCCGCTTATGTTGGAAAAGTCCAATTTTTCTTCGATTGTTTGTCGTGAGCTCGGGATTACCGCACCGGAAGCGGATCTGGCCGAATGGACGGCAATGGTGGAGCGAATTAAGGCGAGACCGCACTATGTAGATATCGGTCTTGTAGGAAAATATGTTGCACTTCACGATGCATATCTCTCGGTTGCCGAAGCACTCCGTCATGCCGGATATTTTCATAATACGCATATTAGAATCCATTGGATTGATTCGGAAGAAATCACAGCCGGAAATGTGGAGGAAATGCTCTCGGGTCTTAATGGCATTTTGGTTCCGGGCGGTTTCGGAAGTCGTGGTATTGAGGGAATGATTTTAGCGGCAAACTATGCGAGAGAAAAAGAGCTTCCGTACTTCGGGATTTGTCTCGGGATGCAGATTGCGGTGATTGAATATGCAAGAAATGTTTTGGGGATAAAGGATGCCAATTCCGGTGAATTTGATGAACTTTGCCGTCATAAGGTCATCGACTTTATGCCGGGACAGAGTGACGATATTGATAAGGGCGGCACACTTCGTCTCGGTGCGTATCCTTGCCGTATTGAAGCCGGAACTACAATGGAACGTTGTTACGGGACCACCGAGATTAGTGAACGTCACAGACACCGTTACGAATTTAATAATGAGTACCGTGAAGCGTTCCAAAAGAATGGTTTGACATTAAGCGGGACTTCGCCTGACAGTAGACTTGTAGAGACAGTGGAGCTTACCGATAGACCGTTCCATGTAGGGGTTCAGTATCACCCGGAATTCAAGAGCAGACCGAACAAGCCGCATCCGCTTTTTAAAGGTTTTATCGGTGCGGCGTTGTTACATTCGACCGGAGGTAAAGTATGAGTATTCACGAAGAATGTGGTGTATTTGGCGTAATAGCGACAGAGTCGGCGGATGTGGCGAGTGTATCCTATTACGGACTATATGCGCTTCAGCACAGAGGGCAGGAGAGCTGCGGTATTGTAGTCAATGATGACGGTGTGTTTGTATCCCATAAGGATTTGGGACTTGTCAGTGAGGTATTTACAGGCGACATAGTATCCCGTATGCCGAAAGGAACCATGGCCGTGGGGCATGTACGATACGGCACCACCGGAGGAACAAACCGGAATAATTGTCAGCCTATTGAGGTGAATCACCAGAAGGGCAAGATGGCATTGGCACACAACGGGAACCTGTCAAATGCAGCAGAACTTAGAAATGAATTGGAACTGTCGGGCGCTATTTTTCATACAACAAGTGATACCGAAACGATTGCTTATATCGTAACGAAAGAACGGTTACAGGCGCCTTCCATTGAGGATGCGGTCAGTCGGGCAATGAATACGTTGGATGGAGCTTATTCCTTGGTGCTGATGTCGCCGCAAAAGCTGATTTGTGCAAGAGATCCTTATGGATTCCGCCCGCTCTGTTACGGCAGGACCGCAGACGGAATGTATGTGATCGCTTCGGAAAGCTGTGCTATTCACGCGGTTGGTGCAGAGGTTATTCGGGATGTGGAGCCGGGAGAAATTCTTGTGTTTACAAAGAACGGTGTAGTTTCACGAAAAGAGCATTGCAAGAAGAAAGACAAAAAGCTCTGCATCTTCGAGTATATTTATTTTGCGCGTCCCGATTCTGTGATTGACGGTGTTTCGGTACATACTTCCCGTGTTCGGGCGGGCCGTATCCTTGCAAAAACGCATCCGATTGATGCCGACATCGTAATCGGGGTACCGGATTCGGGCTTGGATGCAGCGTTGGGATATAGTGAAGAAGCGGGCATTCCTTATGGTATCGGGCTGATTAAAAATAAGTACATCGGAAGAACCTTTATTGCGCCCGGAGACAGACTGGATAAGGTAAAAATTAAACTCTCGGCAATCGAGGATGCCGTCAGAGGAAAACGGGTAGTGCTGATTGACGACTCTATTGTGCGGGGGACAACCAGCGGTCGCATAGTAAAGCTACTACGGGATGCCGGAGCAAAAGAAATACATATGCGTATTTCTGCGCCACCGTTCCTACACCCTTGTTATTATGGGACGGATATTGATTCGGAAGACCACCTGATTGCATGCAAGCACACGAGTGCGGAAATAGCCGGGATCATCGGTGCGGATTCTCTCGGCTATTTGCCAGTAGACAAACTTGGTTCTTTGATCGGAAACGGTGGATTCTGTAGTGCTTGCTTTTGCGGTGAGTATCCTACACCGATTCCGACGGATACCCGAAAGGACCGGTTTGAGCAAAAATTATCTCTTGTGAAGAAATGAGGTGTCGAAATGATAATGGAGTATAACCGGAAGATAATTTTAGAGGATGGACAGGAGTATTACGGATACTCTTTCGGAGATACCGACGACAAGGTGTGCGAAATTGTGTTTAATACCTCAATGGTAGGGTATCAGGAGATTATATCCGATCCGTCTTACACCTACCAAGCGGTAGTAATGACCTATCCGTTAATCGGAAATTATGGAATGGCAGACGATGATTATGAGACGGAGCTACCTACCATCGGTGCGTTAATCGTTCGCGAATATAATGACGAACCTTCCAATTTCAGAAGCGTAGCTACACTTTCTGAGATCATGAAGAAATATAAAATTCCAGGTGTGTATGGTGTGGATACACGCAAGCTGACACGCTCGATTCGGGACCATGGTAGCCGAAAGGTGTTGATAACAAATGCATCTACCTCCCTTGAAAAAGGGCTTGAACTACTGAAAACAAGTGAGATTCCTACCGATGCAGTATCGAAGGTTAGCTGTAAAGCGATTTGGGCAGTTTCGCCGGAAAAAGAAAAATACCATGTGGTTGCCATTGATTGCGGCATGAAACAGAACATTGTGCGTTCCTTGATGAAACGAGGCTGCAAAGTGACTGTGGTACCGTGGAATACCCCGGCAGGCGAGATAAAAAAGATGGAACCGGATGGAATTTTTATTTCGAACGGTCCAGGAGACCCTACCGATGTTCCGCAGACCATTGCGACAATAAAATCGTTAATCGGCAAATATCCTATCTTTGGAATATGTCTCGGTCATCAGATTATTTCTTTGGCATACGGTGCCAGAACTTACAAGTTGAAGTTTGGACATCGTGGCGGAAATCATCCGGTACGAAATCTGGAAACAAATAAAATCGAAATTACTTCGCAGAATCATTCTTATGCGGTAGATACCGACAGTTTGGCGGGGAAGGAATTAACCGTCACCCATATCAATCTGTTGGATCAGACGATTGAGGGTGTGAAGTGCGATAAAGATAAAGTATTCAGTGTGCAGTATCATCCAGAAAGTGCGCCGGGACCGCAGGATAGTGCATACCTGTTTGATCGATTTATAAAACTGATGGAGGAGGAGAACAATGCCTAGGAGAACAGATATCAAAAAAGTGCTCGTCATTGGTTCCGGCCCTATTGTCATCGGTCAGGCAGCGGAATTTGACTATGCCGGAACACAGGCTTGTCTTGCACTGAAGGAGGAAGGTTATGAGGTGATTCTTTGCAACTCTAATCCGGCAACCATTATGACCGACACCTCTATTGCGGATAAAGTGTATATGGAGCCGCTGACATTGGAATATATTGCAAAGATTATCCGTTATGAGCGACCAGATGCAATCTTGCCCGGCATCGGTGGTCAGACCGGCCTTAATCTTGCCATGCAGTTGGAAAAGAAAGGGATACTTGCTGAGTGTCGTGTGGAGCTTCTCGGCACGAAAAGCAGTTCTATCGAACGGGCCGAGGACAGAGAACTGTTCAAAGAGCTCTGCGAAGAATTGGGCGAACCTGTGTTACCGTCCGATATTGCAAGTTCTGTTGAGGAAGGACTTAAAGTTGTAAAGAAAATAGGGTATCCCGTTGTTCTTCGTCCGGCATTTACGCTGGGAGGAACCGGAGGCGGTTTTGCCGACAATGAGGCAGAATTTCTGCCGCTTATGAAAAATGCCTTATCACTTTCTCCGGTCAGCCAGGTGCTGATTGAGAAGAGCATCAAAGGGTTCAAAGAAATTGAGTACGAAGTGATGCGGGATGGCAATGATACCGCGATTACGATTTGTAATATGGAAAACCTCGATCCTGTCGGCATCCATACCGGCGATTCTATCGTAGTTTGTCCTTCGCAAACACTTTCGAATAAGGAATATCATATGCTCCGTGACAGTGCACTGAAAATCATCCGTGCACTGCAAATCGAGGGCGGTTGCAATGTACAGTTTGCTCTTGATCCGAATTCCTTTCAATATTATCTCATTGAGGTAAATCCGAGAGTATCCCGTTCTTCTGCGTTGGCATCCAAAGCAAGCGGGTATCCGATTGCACGTGTATCGGCAAAAATCGGTGTGGGTATGACGTTGGATGAAATTCGAATTGCGAATACCCCGGCTTCCTTTGAACCGACACTTGACTATGTGGTTACCAAAATGCCACGTTTTCCGTTTGATAAGTTTGCGGATGCCAATAATTCACTTTCTACGCAGATGAAAGCTACCGGTGAGGTGATGAGTATCGGGAGAACGGTAGAAGAAAGTCTTTTAAAAGCCATTCGCTCCCTGGAAATCGGACTTACTCATTTATATCATCCAAAGTTTGATGGAATGTCGGAAGCAGACCTGTCAGATTACATCAAAATCGGTACCGACGACCGTATTTATGCCATCGCACAGCTGTTGCGACTCGGCTGCAGTATTGAAAAAATTGCTGATGCGACCGCGATTGATAAATTTTTCATCCGTAAATTACATAACATTGTAGAGGAAGAAAAGGAGATTATAGATAACCCGGGCAATGTGGAGGTTTTGCGGGTGGCAAAGAAAATGGGCTTTTCCGACAAGGAAATCGGCATGCTCTGGAATATGCCGGATACGCAAATCTTCGACCTGCGTAGGACAAACGGCATCGTACCGGTTTATAAGATGATTGATACCTGTGCCTCTGAGTTCGACAGTTATATTCCGTACTTCTATTCCACCTATGAAGAGGAAAACGAGTCGGTTATTTCAGCTCAAAAGAAAGTGATTGTGCTTGGTTCGGGACCGATTCGTATCGGCCAGGGAGTAGAATTCGATTATTCTACGGTCCATGCCGTACAGACAATCAAGGCGGCGGGATACGAAGCTATCATCATCAACAACAATCCCGAGACGGTTTCTACCGATTATACCTGCTCCGACAAACTTTATTTTGAACCGCTTTGCGTGGAAGATGTCATGAATGTGATTGAACTGGAAAGGCCGGAGGGTGTTATCGCAACACTTGGCGGTCAGACGGCAATCAATCTGGCAGAACCGTTGCATGCACGCGGAGTTAAGATTATCGGTACCGACTGTGATGCAATCGAACGTGCCGAAAACCGTGATGCATTTGAAAAACTTCTCAGCTCTCTGTGCATTCCGCAGCCGAAGGGACAGGCGGTAACCAGCATAGAGGCGGGAATCAGAGCCGCAGAAGAAATCGGTTATCCGGTGCTTGTGCGTCCAAGCTTTGTACTCGGTGGCAGAGCAATGCAGATTGTTTCCAAAGAAGAAGATCTCCGCAACTATCTTAAGACCGCTGTGGAGATTGATGAGGATAAGCCGGTGCTGGTGGATAAGTATATCCGAGGGAAAGAAGTGGAGGTCGATGCTATCTGTGACGGGAAGCATGTGTTTGTGCCTGGAATTATGGAACTTGTGGAGCGAACCGGCGTGCATTCCGGCGATTCCATCAGCGTTTACCCTTCCTACAGCATTTCGCAGAAGGTGAAAAAGACGATTTTGGATTATACCGAAAAACTCGGTCTCGGAATCGGCATTATCGGATTGTTCAACATTCAGTTTATTGTGGACGAACACGAGGCGGTTTATATTATCGAGGTAAATCCTCGTTCCTCGAGAACGGTACCGTTTCTTTCCAAGGCAACAGGCTATAGTCTTGCTGATATCGCTACCTTAGTCAACCTTGGAGTATCTTTGCCGGAACAGGGGATTTTTGATCTTTATCCGAAAGAAAAAGACCGTTTTTATGTAAAAGCTCCGGCGTTTTCCTTTTCAAAACTTCGTGGCATGGATGCTTATTTGTCTCCTGAAATGAAATCCACCGGAGAGGCAATCGGCTATGATAAAAAGCTGCACCGCGCAGCATATAAAGCAATGGTTGCATCTGGATTGACACTTCGTAACTACGGAACCGTTGTAGTCAGTGTCGCTGATGAAGACAAAGAAGAGATGCTGCCGCTTGTTCGTAGATTTTATAATATGGGCTTTAATATAGAAGCGACTACTGTTACGGGTGAATTCTTAAAAGCAAACGGAATTCGTACAAGGATACGCCATAAGCCGAGCGAAGGCAGTGAGGAAGTGTTGGATTCTATTCGTGCAGGGTATGTCAGTTATGTAATAAATACCCGTGCGATATTATCGGGAAAGCACTATGGTGACGGAGTTGCGATTCGTTGTTGCGCAGCACAAAATAATATTACGATGCTGACGTCTCTTGATACAGTGAGAATGCTTCTGGATGTACTGGAGGAGGTTACATTAGGAATCTCCACAATAGATGCGAAATGAGAGGTGAATGATATGCAATTTACAAAGATGCATGGTTTAGGAAATGACTATCTGTATGTCTACGGTGAAGTTCCGTCGGATATTGCAGAGCTTTCTGCCAAACTATCCGAGCGGCATTTCGGAGCCGGTTCGGATGGAATGATTTACATTTCTCCGTCGGATATTGCCGATTTTAAAATGCGCATCTTTAATGCTGACGGAAGTGAAGCAAAGATGTGCGGTAACGGTATTCGTTGTGTCGGCAAATATGTATATGATAAAGGGTATACCGACAAGACCAGACTAAAGATTGAAACTTTGTCAGGAATTAAATCTCTTGATTTACATTTGAACGGAGGTGCGGTGAAATCGGTAACTGTCAATATGGGTATTGCGGTACCGGAGAAAGAAAGTGTTTTGTGTGTGGATGATACGGAGATTCACTATATGCCGGTTTCGGTCGGTAATCCGCATGCGGTTATTTTCGTGGATGATATTGAAAATGCCCCGCTTACCACACTGGGACCGAAGATTGAGCACCACCCTGCTTTCCCGGGAGGTGTCAATGTAGAATTTGTGCAAGTTCTATCCGAGAAAGAACTGCGGATGCGTGTATGGGAAAGAGGGAGTGGCGTAACCATGGCGTGCGGAACCGGAGCTTGTGCCAGCGCGACGGCTGCTGTGGCAAAAAAGTTCTGCGATTATGATACTCCTATCTCTGTTCATTTAGACGGAGGGACCTTAAAAATTCAGATTGCGTCGGATGATACGGTGACAATGACCGGTCCGGCAGAAATCGTATATGAAGGAGAGACAAAGATATGATTACACCCAATATGCATTATGCAGACTTAAAAGATTCTTACCTCTTTTTCAATATTGCGCAGAAGACGAAGGCATATCTTGAAGCCAATCCTAATAAGCGCCTATACCGTATGGGTATCGGAGATGTATCACTACCGCTTCCGGAAGCCGTGATCAAGGCTTTGCATGAAGCGGTGGATGATCAGGCTGCAAAGGAGAAGTTTCATGGCTATATGCCGGAATGCGGCGCACCTTTTCTGCGAGAAACCATTGCAAAATACTATGGCTCAAGAGGTGTGATACTCTCGGTCGATGAAGTGTTTGTTTCCAGTGGTGCCAGTGATGAGCTTGGTGATATTCTTGATTTATTTGACCGTGAAAGTTCTGCCCTTGTGATTGAGCCGGCATATCCTGCCTATGTGGATGCCAATGTCATGGCAGGAAGAAAAATCGTGCACCTTGCATCGGGCAAGGAGAACGGCTTTTTACCGGAGCCGAGCGAGGATTTGAAGGCAGATATTCTCTACCTATGCTCGCCGAATAATCCGACCGGTGCGGTATTTGACCGCAAGCAGCTTCAGGCTTGGGTGGATTTTGCAAATGAAAACGGTTCTGTTATTCTTTTTGATGCAGCATATGAAGCATTTATTGAGGATGAAACGCTGCCGCACAGCATTTTTGAATTAGAGGGAGCGAAAAACTGTGCCATCGAGATATGTTCACTTTCCAAGACGGCAGGCTTTACCGGTACGCGTCTCGGGTATACCGTAATTCCGCAGCAGCTTATACGAAACGGCATGAACCTCAATGCGATGTGGGTACGTAACCGTACTACGAAAACCAACGGTGTATCTTATATTATCCAAAAGGGCGGGGCTGCTGTCTTTACTCCGGAAGGGCAAAGACAAATTCACGAGAATATCGGAATTTATAAGAATAATGCCAAGGTATTGATGGAAGCACTGGACGAGCTTGGTATTTGGTATTGCGGAGGGAAGAACGCTCCGTATATCTGGATGAAGTGTCCGGACGGTATGGGAAGTTGGGAATTCTTTGATTATCTGCTGAAAGAGATTCAGGTGGTCGGTACTCCGGGAGAAGGCTTTGGTGCTTGTGGGGAAGGGTACTTCCGTTTCTCTACCTTTGGCAGTCCGGAGGATACAAAAGAAGCAGCGCGTCGACTGGTCGAATTGCTCGGAAAGAAGCAGAATTTTATTTAGTCGAATTCTAGATTGTTTCGTAATGCGTGATGCTTTTGAAAATAAAGTGGGGTAAAACCGGGGTACGCCCAAAATGGTAACCCTACAAACCGCCTATATCAAGCCTTTTGCGGACTTTGCCTTTTCATTCGACTCCCCTCAGGTCCATAGAAAAAGAGGCTTGCGAGTTTACTCGCAGGCCTCTTTTTTTATGGACCGGGGGAGGTCTGTATGCGTAAGGAAGAAAGGTCTGGCTTTCGGAAGGGGGCGCAAGGTGCCAGTGGGTCCACAATGTCCAGTGGACATTGGTACTGGACGGACCGAAGCGAAGCGTAGACCCTGTTATGCGCGGACCGAGCCGGGAGGCGAGACCGACTCCCTTATATTCTAATCGTTAAAAAGTACGCATGTTGTAAATGTCATTGTTCTTGAACCATAGTTATATTTTACTCCGGCAGAGGTACATACATCACTGACAACCAGACCGTAAGCCTCCATAGAGGTGAAGGCTTCCTCTGGGAAGCGGCAAGGTTCATCCGGACAGGTGCATTTCGCACATTTTGTGCAAGTGCCTGCGGTCATCGGTAGACAAGGTATATCTCTCTTGCGAAGTTCTTTTACAAACTGAGCAAGCTTTTCTTTTACTGCCTGTTCGGTTGCCTGGATGCATTCCACATCGAAATCATCCTCCATAATTCCGGTCATCTGGAGGAGAATGCCTGTGTTAAACTGTTTTGCTTTTGTAACGCTTTCCTCCAAGGTTCCGCAGTGAGGCGGGCAAGTCCAACGGGTGCCGTAGCTTCCGCAACGGCCTGCCTTACACATGTCACGAACCTCCCTACGGAAGGATAGGGAAGTAGTTTCAAACAGTCCCATATGAGAAAAGCCCAGTGCCTTAGCAAGTTTCAGAAACTCTCGGGAACGCTTGGGTTCAGGAAACAGCATTTCCTCAATGTAATTATCATTAAATTCCGGCATGCCGCCGAGGGTGATGCACGTAGCATCTGTAATGATGCGGCGGGCGTTTTCTTTTAACTCCGGGGAAGTAAGGAACGTTGCCGCGCCTTTTAATGCAGCATTTCCGATGACTTTGACTTTACGTTGCAGTCCTTCCGGAATCAATCCGATACGTATCGCTGACGGAATATTTAAATGACTTCCGAAGCCTCCGGCAATATAGAATGTGTTAATTTCTTCCTCGGAAGTGTCCGTTAATTCTAAAAGTGTTTTGATTCCGGCGGCAATAGCAGCTTTTGCCAGTTGGATGGAACGAATGTCTTCTTGATTCACGGTTACACCGCTACTGATAACAACCGTTTCTTCTTCCATGTAACCGGTTTCATCGATGGAGCCGCAATCTAAAAGACACGCAACGGCATCAATTATACCGGAGCCGCATAAGCCGATCGCGGGAGCGTTTCCGATGGTTTGGGCGTGCAGAGTATCATCTACCAAAGTTACATGTTCGATAGCACCAGACACACTTTGGCATCCACAGGAAATTCCGGCACCTTCAAAAGCTGGACCGGCCGCAGTGGAGGCGGTGTAGAGGACACCTTTTTTCCAAAGTGCGAGTTCGCCGTTGGTGCCGATATCACAGAGCAGAGAGGTTTCTTCGGAATCACACATGCCGCTGTTTAGTACGGCGCAGGTAATGTCGGCGCCTACAAAAGCATGGATACAGTTGGGAAGATAAAGAGACTTACCGAGAAAGGTAGTTTCTTCACCGAAAAGGCAGTCTGCTTCAAAGGGGGAAGCAGATAAGGTCTTAGGATTTCTTCCGGTCAAAAGATAGAGCATGGTGGTATTACCGGTGATGATCCATTGATCGATGCGTTCCAAATATCCGGTTTGCTTTGCCAGCTCTTTGATGCAGGAGGTAATGCCTGTCTGTAGTTCCTCCAAATGCCCGTGCATTGCCGCATCAATTCTGCCGATGACATCTGCGGCTACCACAGACTGCGGATTAAGCGCGGTGTTGGAAGCAAGACAATTCCCGGTGGACAAGTCATAAATCGAGAGAGCCACCGTGGTGGTCCCGATATCTACCGCAGCACCGATTCTGTTGTCCGAAGTACCACAGCCTTTGATGCTCTGCGTAGAGTTCT
Organism: uncultured Lachnospiraceae bacterium; assembly: GCA_964545045.1. Lineage (GTDB taxonomy): Bacteria > Bacillota > Clostridia > Lachnospirales > Lachnospiraceae > SIG307. The sequence continues at coordinate 57,436 of CAZJEN010000002.1, forward strand.
CTGTAAGTAAATGCGTATCGGCGCAAAGAGAGACGGTCGCATCTCCGAACAGTTTGGTGCGGCAGGACAGACGGAATCCAGCTGCCAGTTCTGTTTCATCCGGTTCTGAGATGGCGCCGGAGATGTCAATTCTGCATTTCGCGCAGACACCCCGCCCGCCGCAGGGATGGGGCATAAGAATACCGTTATGCTCCAATACCTGCTGTACGGTCGGGGTATCTTCAAAGTTTACGATGTATGTTTTATTTGTATCTGATACGGTTAAAGTAGGCATATCGCGTCTCCGTTACATCATAGTGTTTAATATTTTCCGGCTTCCTTCACAGCGGCAACAATGGCCTTGAAGTTTTCCAAAGAAACCGTATTCGGGATAGAATGGTCGGAGGAGAAAATATATCCGCCGTTTTCCTTCAGTTTCGGTACAAGACGATGAATTTCTTCTAAGATAGCGTCCTTGTTATCCCAAAGAACCGCATTGATACCTCCGTGAAGTACCAGTTTATCGCCATACTTTTCCTTTAAAGTAAGAGGTTCCATACCTGCCTTGACTTCCAACGGATTTAAGGCATCCAGCTTGATTTCCATCAACTGATCAACACGGGTCATAATGTCACCGCAGGAGTGCAGGTGGGCATAGATACCGTGGTCGTGAGCCCAGTCAATGGCTTTCTTGTGGAACGGCCGCAGCAACTCATCGTACATGTCGTTGGAGAAGAAGGTGTGTCCCTTGTATCCCATATCATCATACCAGAAGATGCTGTCGAAATGATAGCCCTTTTCCCAAATTTGATCAAAATGTTTGATGGACTGATCCAGGTAAGTGCCGAACATATCCATCACCATGTCAGGTTCTTCATACATGGCAATGAGCAGATTTTCGGTGCCCACCATCCAAGAGTGGGTGACATCAAAACCGAACCAGAAATCAGCTTCTACCCATTGTCCTTCAGCACGCCATTTTGCATAATTGTCTTCTAAATACTTCCAGTTAATTCTGTTCGTACCTTCTAACATACGTTTTTTGCATTCGTTCCATCTGTCCTGATCGGTAACGTGGAAGTCCAGGAAATCCGGCGTGGAATCAATTTCTTTGTTATACCGCAGAGTTACGCCCCATTCGGTTGTTTTGGTAATACTGGTTTCGGTTTCCTCGATTACCTTAATCGGGTATTGCGGGGAGATGTCTACATTAATCTTCGCGACTTTATCAATACCGAAGAACTCACGCCAGTCGCAGTTTGCCGGCATTCCTTCTCTTTGCCAGCGGAGAAGAGTGCCTTCCCACGGAACATCGATGATGGGAACCCGGTCTGCTTCTTTGTGTTGGTACATGCGTAAAAAACGCTCATAAGATGTCAGTTCCATTGGTTAACCCTCCTGATTGTACATATTCAGTGCCTGAAAGAACGCATCCACATTCTCCCAGGATGCGGTATGCGGGATATCGCATCCGGAGGAGAGAATGAAATTAGGATAGTCTTTGCAACGACGCAGCAGTGTCAGGGTTTCTTCGGACATCTGCTCCGGAGATGCCTCCTTAAAGCAGGCGACCGGATCGATATTACCCATTAATACGGCGTCAGTAGGTGCATTTTTTAACATTTCAAGCATATCCACGGCGTTGCCGTAATGGTATGCAGCAGCCCCCATCGGATAGAACAGGTGGGCAATTTGCGGAACGGAGTTGCCGCAGTTATGATAAATAACTGCAAATTCCTCTGTCTGAACCGCATCGATGATTTCTTTTACATAAGGGCAGGAGAATTCCTCTGCCATGTCCGGACTTAACAAGCCGCATAACGGCTCTGCCATAATAATGCCGTCTGCACCGGCTTCTTTTAACGCCAGCGTGTAGTTGGTCAGAAATTCCGTCGCTTTTTTTAATACTTCATGTACGGTTTCCGGCTCATCATAGCAGGTGTACATAATTTCGGTAACATCCATCAGACGTCCTGCCAGAGAAAACGGTCCGATAATACCTGCAAATACCGGTTTGTCAGTGATTTTTTCTTTTGCAAGGCGGATGGCTTCCACGGCAACCGGGATTCTTCCGGCGGTCAAAGCCGGGACTACCAAAGCCTTTGCCTCGTCCTCGTCGGAAATCAGTTGTCCGGTAATTGCCGGAACTTCGTTTTCTCCGAATACGATAGCAGCGCCAAAGGCCTCTGCTTCCAGAGAAAGGTCCATCAAGCTGACGGCAGCAATCGTATCAGTGGAATGAGCTACCAACTCCATTGACTTAGCCTGCAGCTCGGCAGAAGTAACCATTTCTCTTACGGTTACGCCGAGCTTTTGCATGGCCGGGAAGGATAAAATCGGCAGGGCATATGTTTTTTTGTCTGAAACAATGGTATGAAAAAACTGAGTCATGTTCATGGCGTTTTCCTCCGGTTTTAAATCGGCAAGATTAGTTACAAAAGCTTACCGCAACATCGGCAGCGGAAGCTGCATCATCGGTATATGCGTCTGCACCGATGGAATCCGCAAATTCCTGGGTAATCGGTGCGCCGCCTACCATAATCTTGACCTTGTCGCGGATGCCTGCGTCAATGGCAGCCTTTACTACCTGCTCCATTTCCGGCATGGTGGTGGTAAGCAGAGCAGAGCAGCAGATAACCTGACAGTTTTCTTCGATAGCAGTCTGGATGAACTTCTCTGCCGGAACATCGGTGCCAAGGTCAATAACCTTCAGACCCTTGCCCTCTAACATCATCTTTACCAGATTCTTTCCGATGTCGTGTAAATCGCCCTTTACCGTTCCGATACAAACCTTGCCGGAAGCGGTGGCACCTTCCTTTGCAAGAAGCGGACGAAGTACATCGGTTCCCTTGCTCATGGCTCTGGCTGCTACTAATACCTCCGGAACGAAAATTTCGTTGTCACGGAATCTTCTTCCCACTACTTCCATACCTGCCAGTAAGCCTTCCTTTAAGATGGTTTCTGCGGAAACGCCTTCCTCCACTGCCTGCTGTACTAAGGCAACTACATCCTTTGCCTTTCCCTTCTGTAATAATTCTGCGATTTCTGTCATCTGTGTCATAATAAAATCCTCCTTTATAATCTGATTAAAGTGTTTCACCGTTTTGTGCGATTACATCTCGATACCAATAACCGGAATCTTTGATAATTCGTTGCTGTGTAGGATAATCTACAAAAATCATACCGAAGCGTTCCGAGTAACCGTGTGCCCATTCGAAATTGTCCATGAGGGACCACTGGAAATATCCGCGGATGTCGGTTCCGTCTTCTGCGGAACGTTTCAGTTCTTTAAGATAGCGGTGCAGGAAATCAATTCGGTTCGGATCGTGTACTTTGCCGTCTAAGGATACCCAGTCATGGGCGGACATACCGTTTTCTGTAATATAAATCGGTAACTGATAGCGCTCGTAATGGAAGCGGGTGCCCCAATAGAGCGTTTCCGGAATTACATTCCAACCGATGGCGGTATGGGCTTGTCCTACCGGCCAGGAAGCGATTTCCACATTGCCGTCTTTTCCTTCTTTTCTCCAAAGTCCGGTATAGATGTTCAGACCGAGGAAATCAATCGGGGTGTTGATGATTGCCATGTCTTCCGGAGTTATTTCCGGTAAGATATCGGCACAGTTCTGTAAGATACTGTCCGGATATTTTCCGAAAACAATCGGGTCCAGCCAGTAGGCTTCCGCGAATACAAAATGTCCCTTACCACTGCTGAAATATGCAGTTTCTGTAGATTCTATATCCTGTGCTGATTTCGGGACAGAAGAGGTGGTGCAAATGGTAAAACCCACCTTGACGTCAGGGATAAGCTCTTTTAATGTTTTGGTTGCTTTACCGTGAGCCTTAAGGACATTGTGGCCGATGTGCAACAAATCCTTTGCCTGTAACTGATAGCCTGGGGCATGGACGCCTTGCTGATAGCCGACACCCGTGAACACCTGAGGTTCATTAAAGGTAATGAAGTGCTTGATGCGGTTGCCGAAATTCTCTGCAACAATACGGGTATAGTACTCGAAGGAATCGGAAATGGAGTCGTTCAGCCACCCGCCTTTATGATGGAGTGCAAGAGGCAAATCCCAATGATACAGGGTAACATACGGTTCGATTCCGTACTTTTCCAGTTCGTCCAGAAGGGCATGGTAAAAGGCGATTCCCTTCGGATTTACGGCCCCTTCTCCTTCCGGAATAATCCGGCTCCAGGAGATGGAGAAGCGGTAGGCTTTTAAGCCAAGTTCAGCCATCAGTTTTACATCTTCTTTGTAGCGGTGATAATGATCACATGCAATATCACCGGAAGAACCGTCCAGAATTTTTCCTTCCAGTTTCGTAAACTCATCCCAGATATTTTTACCTTTGCCGTCTTCGTATGCGGCACCTTCAATCTGGTAAGAGGCGGTTGCGGCTCCCCAGACAAAATCCTTTCGAAAACTCATGAGTGTGTCCTCCTTTGCTTTATATGATACGATCCTTGGAATGCTTCTTTATGGTGTTCTGAATGTATTCGGCCTGTTCTTTGTTTCCTGCATAACAAATCATATGTAAACCGCGGCTGGACAGATTGTCCAGTAAAAGCTCCAACTCGTCAATCTGCGGGAATAAAATCAGGTTCTTTCCGGCCTTCTGAATCTTTTGCAGTTGCGGGATAAAGGTGGAGGTTTTCGGCTGGCCTACCACCGGAGTCCACTGGATTGCCTTTAACTTGTCTAAGGACAGGAGCATATCCAGATGACGAATCTGTTCCTGACCATCGAAATGATACACAGGATAGTCTAAAAATGCGGTTAATTCCTCTAATTCCGGCATAATGAATTTTGCATACATTTCCGGAGAAATCATAACGCTTAAATCGCACTGCAATTGAGCGCAACGCTTCGGAGCCCAAAGATGCATCCAGGAAAGAATACTTCCTTCGTTATTTTCCTGCACTAAATCAAAAAGTTGATTTTGGGTTTCTTTATAAATTGATAAAAGCTTTTGGATACCTTCCAGAACAAAATCCTCATCGGTAATCATATCCATCAGAAAATTGTCGGAGCCACGCATGGCAGCCAAAGCGTCTGCGATACCGCAGTTATCCGTTACAGTCACGGCATAGTCGTTTTTCGACAGTGCAATCATTTTTGCAATAGCTTCTTTCTGACGTTCAAAGGCATCTTTATTTTTGAAGGAAATGTCACCGGCTTCCGGCTCATCTAAGCACGGATGAAACCAAGCGGTTCTCGGGGTGTATTCCGGTTTACAACCTGCATATTCTGCGATGCCGGCGGTTCCGAAATAAGGGAAAAGGTACGGAATAGCCTCCCATAAGTAGTCATAGCTTTCAAAACGCTGGCGATGCATTTGGTCTGCTTTTTCGGCATCAAAATAGAAATTGACATCTCCGAAATCTTTGTATACCGGTCTGCATGATAAAATTGCGGCAGAGCAACGATCCACAGCATCACGATTCCAGTAGGCAGTCATACGTTCTTTTAATTCATCAAAATGGTCATTGTAAAACATTTCTTTTCCATCCTTTCTTTTGATTTTTGTATGATTTCATTATAATTTTTGGTGTGTGGGAATTCTTCAACAGTTATTTGCAAAACTTGTACTATTTTACGATTTTGTTTGACAAAGCGTTTCGGGACAGATATAGTGAAAGTGAGAAGAAGATTCTTAAAAGGGTTTTTTTGAAAGTTGCGAGGTGTGAATTATGGAATATATCACAGAGGTTTTGATGTTAGATAAGGATTTTCCGTTTGCAATTTATAACGGAAAAGGTTTCTCTCATCAAGATGAAAAGAATAATCGGGTTTATATGCATAATCATCATAGCTTGGAAATTAATTTTTGTGTTTCCGGAGAGGGGCAGTATACGATTATTGATGATAAGTATCCCATTTTGCAGGATGATATTTTTATTATCAATAATCTGGAATATCATATGGCGAGAAATCTGTCCGGAGACCTGCAACTGATGGTAATTGTGTTCGACCCGGAGTTGATTTTGGCGGGAAGCAATGATTATCAGTATGTGAGGGCCTTTTATGAGTGGAAAACCGGGTTTAAACATCGACTCCCGGGTGGTATTTTTGCTACGGAAGAGATTAAAGGAATACTAAACTCCATTCAGGAAGAGTGGGATACCCAGGCGGCCGGATGGCGTCTGGTGGTAAAGTCGTTGCTTTTGATGCTGTTGGCTCTGCTGTACCGACGGTTTGAGAGTATGGAGGGATATTCGGAAAAAATACGACATTTTCAGAAAGGCTACATCAAACTTGCTCCGGCCATTCGTTATATGGAAGAACATTACAAGGAGAATATTCCGTTGGCGACACTGGCACAGGAAGCGCATATGAGTGTAAATTATTTTTCTGCTTATTTTTCACAGAACATGAATTGTACGGTGTCAGAGTATCTGATTCGTATGCGATTGAAACATGCCTGTATGCAGCTTACAACCACGGATAACAGTATTCTGTCCGTTGCGTTGGAGTCGGGCTTTGAAAATATTTCGTATTTTAACAGAGTATTTCGGAAGGAGTTTGGCGTAACACCGAGACAGTATCGAAAAAGAGTGGATGGCAACGGAAAAAAGATTTGAATTACCTTTTTTCTGATTTGATGTGGGTGTTGAAAAAACCGGGGTAAAACCGGGGTACGCTTATAACAGACACCATGCAAACCGCATAATACAAGGCTTCCGGGAGATTGACTTAGTACTCGACTCCCCTCAGGTCCATAAAAATAGTCTCACAGGATGAAATCCTGTGGGACTATTTTTTTGTATCCTTCGGGTCATCGAACTTGTAGCGAGGAGAGAATCCTGGGCTTTCGGACAGGGGCCCTGCTCTCCGGTGGAGAGCGTTTAGGGCCGACCGTAGCGAAGCGGAGACCGACTCCCCGAAGGAGTCTTGTATGCATAAGTTCGTTAGCGCCGACCGGAGCGGAGACCGACTCCCCGTATTTTTTATAGTAACGTAAATTCATTTTTATCAAACAGCAAAAGTCCTTCATCACGCATCTTGCATAGTTCATTGGACATGGCACTGCGGTCAACGCAGAGAAAATCAGCTAATTGTTGTCTTGTGAAAGGAATTGTGAAATGGCTACTGTTATGCCGTTTTGCTTCCTCGGAGAGATAAGACAATAGTTTTGCCCGGGTGGAACGTTTGGACATGTGACCGATTTTTTGCACCAGCTTCCGATTCTTTTCAGAAATTGCGAAGAAAAGATTTTGTACTACTCTGGAATGAAACTGACAGGCAGTTGGACAAACGGTAAGAATTCTGCGGACATCAAAGAAAATCACAGTGCTGTCGTCCTCTGCAATCACGTCGTTTAGTAAGCTCCCGCTTTCCGGAGCAACATATGCTTCTCCGAACATTTCGCCGATTCGTAATACATTCACAATACTTCGATTTCCCCAGTAGTCATCTCGTTGGATGAGGAGTTTTCCTTCTACCAACATGGTAATTTTATCAATGTGTTCTCCTTCTCGAAATACATATTCTCCTTTTTTGAAGGTACATAATCTGGCTTGTAGGCAGCCTAACATTGCAGATATTTCTGAATTGCTTACACCGGAAAAAAGTTGTGTTCGTCTCAGCGTTTCGATATAATTTTCCATAAATCACTCCTTTGTTGTAAAAACAACCGACTTGTTATATTTATTGTATTATAATGCGGTTGTGATGTCAAAGACATTTTGTAAAAAGGAGGATGCAGATGATAAGAAAAATTATAAAAATTGATGAAGAGAAGTGTAACGGTTGCGGTGCGTGTGCGGTAGCATGCCATGAAGGAGCAATTGAAATGATCGCCGGAAAAGCAAAGCTTACCCGTGAAGATTATTGTGACGGATTGGGTGATTGTTTACCGGCATGTCCTACAAATGCAATCACCTTTGAGGAAAGAGAAGCACCGGCATATGATGAAGCAGCGGTGCTTGTTTCTAAGCATAAAATGGAAAATGAAACGTTAGCATGTGGTTGTCCGGGAACACAGGCAAGGCAGATTAAGAAAGAGAGTTGTGAATGTAATACATCGACACCGGTAATCAATTCACAACTTTTGCAGTGGCCGGTACAGATCAAGCTTGTCCCTGTCCGTGCACCGTATTTTGAAGGTGCGAATCTTTTAATAGCAGCAGATTGTACTGCATATGCTTACGGAAACTTCCACAATGAATTCATTCGTAACCGGATTACACTAATCGGTTGCCCGAAGTTGGATGAAGGGGATTATACGGAAAAGCTGACAGAGATTGTTAAGAATAATGATATAAAGAGTGTGACCGTTGTTCGGATGGAGGTTCCGTGTTGTGGAGGGATTGAATATGCGGTCAAAAGAGCATTGCAGATAAGTGGTAAATTTATTCCTTGGCAGGTTGTTACTATTTCTACAGACGGAAAAATATTAGATTAACGGAGGATGATGAATATGAATCAAGAGATGTTTTGTTTTCAGTGTGAGCAGACGGCGGGATGTAAGGCCTGCACAGGGGCTCAGGGAGTATGCGGAAAAAGTGCAGATACTGCAAAGTTACAGGATGAACTTACGGGAACATTGATTGGGTTGGCAAGAGCAACGGAAGGAAATGAGGATCTTGTTAACGAGGACACCGATAAACTGATATTGGAAGGCCTCTTTTCGACAGTTACGAATGTAAATTTTAGCAATGAGACCTTACATGCATTGATTGCCAGAGTAGAAACGGAGAAAGGACGCTTAGTTCCGAATTGTTCTTCCTGCACAAGCACTTGCGGAAGAAACGATAACTTTGATATGCAGTCGTTATGGCAGGCGGATGAGGATATACGTTCCTTAAAATCGCTGATTCTGTTCGGTATCCGTGGTGTGGCGGCATATGCGTACCATGCGGCGGTTTTAGGCTACACGGATAAAGATGTAACTAATTTCTTTTACAAGGCATTATTCGCAATCGGCAGAGAGGATTGGGGAATGGATGAATTACTGCCTATCGTAATGGAGACAGGTGAAATCAATTTAAAATGCATGGCTCTTTTAGATAAGGCGAATACCGAAACCTATGGAAATCCAGAACCGACAAGTGTAACTTTAACTGTAGAAAAAGGTCCGTTTATTGTTATCTCCGGACATGACCTTTATGATTTAAAACAATTGCTGGAGCAGACAAAGGATAAGGGAATCCATGTATATACCCATGGTGAAATGCTTCCGGCACATGCGTATCCGGAATTAAAGAAGTACACGCATTTGAAAGGTAACTTTGGGACGGCATGGCAGAACCAGCAAAAGGAATTCGCAGACATTCCTGCACCGATTCTTTTTACAACAAACTGCTTGATGCCTCCAAAGAAAAATTATTCCGACCGGGTGTTTACGACGGATGTTGTTTCTTACTCGGAACTCGTTCATATCGGAGAGGAGAAAGATTTTACACCGGTAATTGAAAAGGCATTAGAACTTGGCGGTTATGAGGAAAGTATGTTATTTACGGGAATCAATGGGGGCTCTACGGTTATGACCGGATTCGGCCACAATGCGGTATTGTCTCATGCGGGAGCAGTAGTTGAGGCTGTGAAAACATGCGCTATCAAGCATTTCTTTCTTGTGGGAGGATGTGACGGTGCAAAACCGGGAAGAAATTATTATACTGAGTTTGTAAAGCAGACACCGAAGGATAGCATTGTGCTTACGCTTGCTTGCGGAAAGTATCGGTTCAATGATCTGGATATGGGAGATATCGGCGGATTCCCGCGCATTATGGATATGGGACAGTGTAACGATGCGTATAGTGCAATCAAAGTAGCGGTTGCACTTGCGGAAGCCTTTGAATGCGGAGTAAATGATCTACCGCTATCTATGGTGCTTTCGTGGTACGAACAGAAAGCGGTATGTATCCTGTTGACACTGTTGCACCTTGGAATCAAAAACATTTTGTTGGGACCTTCTTTGCCGGCATTCGTATCGCCGAATGTACTTGAGTTCTTAGTGAAGAATTATAATATTGCTCCGATTTCTACGCCGGAAGAGGATATGAGGAAACTGCTTGTGGAGTAGGAAATATGGAGAGGTGAGTTGTGATTATCTGCTTGCCTAGTATGAAATGATTTTGAAAAAAACTGGGGTAAAACCGGGGTACACATAAAGCAGACACCCTGCAAAGCCGCCTAATACAAGGCTTCTGAGCAATTGACTAAGTACTCGACTCCCCTCAGGTCCATAAAAAAGTGCACTGCAGAGTGAAACTCTGCGGTGCATTTTTTTGTTGCTTTGTAGGTAGGTCAAATCAGCTGGGAGAGAGACTTTTCGGACAGGGGCGCTGAACGTCCGGTGGACGTTCGTTAGCGCCGACCGTAGCGAAGCGGAGACCGACTCCCCTCAGGGGGACGGACTTGTAGCGAGGAGAGAATCTTGGGCTTTCGACAGGGGGCGCAAGGTGCCGGTGGCACCTGTTCTGCGCGGACCGAGCCGGCAGGCGAGACCGACTCCCCGACAGTTTTTACTTGTTAGAAGTTAAGTAGGTATGATATAATTAGGACGGAAAACTTGAATTGAGCGAGCTCTTTTGCGAACGGTGATAATTGAACGTTGGTTCAATTGTAAGGGATTTTAAGAAAACGATAACTTAGAATTTGGCGAATTGATAAGAAAGGAGTATACAAATGAAAAGACTCACCTCAAAGCAACTAAGAACCATTCGGATTTTTGTAATAGTTGTTGGAATTCTTATTAGTTTTTTTATTTGGTTATCTTGGCCAGATGTAATAAATAACAATCCTCTTTATCATGTAGGTAATGGAAGATATGGCTCGAAGATAGGTGCACTTTTAATATTGTTGATACCATTGTTTGGTTTTTGTCCTTCTGGCTTGAACGAAGAAATTCATTCTACAGACCCAATAGAACGGGCTGAATTGCAGGAAAAGCTTGACAAAAGAGCAGAAACAATTCGGCTTTATGTTGCATTTTTTTGTAGTATAGTAGCATGTCTTGTTATGCTTGGTGGACTTTTTCTTTGCTAGAATAATCTGTAAAACAGTTCGATAATTTCCAATTTGTACCAGAACGTAATATTTCAGTTTCACATCCCCAAAAACTAAAGCATCGGTCTTGCCGGTGCTTTTTGTATATTTCGGCCAAAATTTACTCATAATATAAATTAGCCGAAGAATTACTTGCTTTTTTTACTGCTTTCGGCTAAAATATAATCAGAGTAAAGATTAGCCGAAAGGGGCATCGCTATGAATTATATAAACAGAAATCTGGAAAAAGTAGTAGCAGAGGTTACAAAGGAGTATCCGGTTGTTCTGGTGACCGGACCGAGACAGGTCGGCAAAACGACCATGTTGCTAAAAATGATGGAGGGAACGAATCGAAGATATGTTACCCTTGATGACTTGAATGAGAGAAATCTTGCAAAGACTGATCCGGAACTGTTTTTGCAGATGCATAAGCCGCCGGTATTGATTGATGAGGTTCAGTATGCGCCGGAGTTGTTTTCGTATATCAAAATACATGTAGACAAAACCCATGCTCCGGGAGATTTCTGGTTAACCGGTTCCCAGGTGTTTAAGTTAATGAAAGGTGTGCAGGAGTCATTGGCCGGGAGAGTAGCGGTACTGTCCCTTACTTCCTTGTCCCAAACAGAGATTTATGGTGGAACTATGAGCCCCTTTACCGTTGACATGGATGCTTTATCGGAACGGGCGGTAGGGAGAGCGGTAGCAGATACCATTACCATTTTTGAACGTATATACAAAGGTTCTATGCCGGCAATTGTCAGCGGTGCCAACAGTAACAGTCAGATTTTCTATAGCAGTTACCTTAGTACCTATATCGAGCGCGATGTAAGAGAACTTTCCGACGCAATCGATTCCCTAAAATTCCTTCGTTTTATCACTGCGGTTGCAGCAAGGTGTGGTCAGATGCTAAATGTGGCGGACATTGCAAGAGATGCGGATATTAATCAGACCCAGGCAAAGAATTGGATGGGAATATTGGAAACGCTCGGAATTATCTTTTATCTGCATCCTTATTCCAATAATATGTTAAAACGTCTTGTAAAAACACCCAAGCTGTATTTTTATGATACCGGTTTGGTTTGTTATCTTACAAAGTGGAGCAATGCGGAAACTTTAGTAAACGGTGCGATGAACGGAGCGGTTCTGGAGAATTATGTAGTTGCCGAGATCATGAAGACCTATCTGAACAGTGGTAAAGAACCGTACATGTATTATTATCGTGATAAGGACGCAAAGGAGATTGATATTGTTATAGAGCATGACGGGGTACTGAATCCGATTGAGATTAAAAAGACCTCGAATCCGGGTTCGGAGCTTATAAAAGTATTTGAGCTTCTTGATCGTTCTTCAACACCGCGGGAAAAAGGAGCAGTCCTATGTATGAAACCGGAGTTTAGTGCCATAGACAGAGAGAATTACATTGTACCGATTTGGATGATTTAAGTTCAGCAGAAGACCGAACGAAAAAACTGGGGTAAAACCGGGGTACACCAAAAATAAACACCTTGCAAACCTGCATAATACAAGGCTTCTGAGCAGTTGACTAAGTACTCGACTCCCCTCAGGTCCATAAAAAACTGCACTGTAGGGCTGTGCCCTACGGTGCAGTTTTTTGTTGTTTTGAAAGGTGTTGTTACTTGTAAAGGACAAAAGTTCGGGCTTTCGGACAGGGGCCCACGACGTCCAGTGGACGTCGGTTCTGGGCCGACCGGAGCGAAGCGGAGACCGACTCCCCTGGATTTTTTGTAAATCAAACAAAAATAACATAAAATATTGCAATGTAACATAAAATATGTTATTATATATAAAAAAAGTTACAAGGAGGCGGGGTATGAAAGAGAGATTGGAACAGTTTTTTGAATGTAAAGTAAAGGTTTCAGAGTGTAAAAGCAAATTACCGTTGCCGATTTTTATGACAATGCGTGATATTAATCAGATTGAGTTATGTGGTGTCAGGTTTGCTGTTGTAAATATTAAAAATGAAACGGAGCTTACGGTCGCTGCAATGAAAAAGCAACAAAAGCGGTATGAAGATGCTTTACGATGTCCGGTGGTATATGATGTTGCGGTTAATAGTATTGCAATGCGGAATGCCTTGGTGAGAAAAGGGATTTCATTTATTGATTTACCCGGGAATGTTTTTTTGCCTTTTATGGGGATTGTGTTGCAGGACATATATGTAAAACAGCATATACGGGCAGATAAGATGATGCCGGCAACACAGATGGTGTTTTTGGAACTTTTATATATGGCTGATAATGAGTCTGCGTTAAAGAGTGAGATAGCAGGAAGGCTGAACTTGACGAAAACATCCATTACCAGGGCAACAGCACAATTAAAGGAAATGGGACTTATCTCACAGAAGAGAACAGGGACAGAGATTGCCATCAGTAGAAATTATTCCGGAAGAGAGTATTATGAAAATGCAAAAGAGTATTTGATTAATCCGGTTCAAAAGACTGTTACTGTAATGGAAAATGAATCGACCCGGGATATGTGGTATGCCGGAGAATCTGCGCTTAGTCGGAAGACTCTGTTAAACCCACCTCGTATTGAGGAAAGAGCCGTTTATAAAGGGAATGAGATGGTGGATCAGTTTGACTATGCAGATGAAAGAGTTGTTGACAAGGATAGTATTACTAAGATTCAATTATGGAAGTATAATCCCGCATATTTTGCAAGAAATGGAATGGTTGACCCTGTTTCCTTACTATGTTCGTTCAAAGGAAACGAAGACGAAAGAATAGAAATGTGTATGGAAGAGTTGTTGGAGGAATTATAGATGGTACTGGGAATAGATTCTTTTCGAGAAAAGTTTAAGGACTATACGGATTATTATACCGTTATAGGCGGAACTGCTTGTGATATTTTACTCACAGAAGCTGATTTGCCGTTTCGAGCTACAAAGGATATTGACATGATTCTGATTATGGAGGATAGTTTCCCGGAATTTGCTGCGGTATTCTGGGAGTACATAAAAGAAGGCGGCTATAAGTGTGGCTGGAAGAATGATAAGGACATGCATTTTTATCGTTTTACTGAGGGAAAATTTGGTTATCCTACCATGATTGAATTGTTTTCAAGAAAGCCGGGGGATCATCTTGAACCGGCGGAGGGAATTGTTCCGATTCACATTGATGATGACACCTCCAGTTTATCGGCGATTCTTCTGAATGATGATTTCTACCGGTTTATGATGGCCGGTCGCAGAATAGTCGATGGGATTGGTGTTTTGGGGGCAGAATATTTAATTCCTTTCAAGATGTATGCATGGTTGAATCTTTTGGAAAGAAAGAGAGCCGGAGAGCATGTCAATGAGAGGGATTTGAAGAAACATAAGTATGATGTGTTCCGGTTACTGCAGATTGTTACAACAGGGGCTAAGGTTGAATCAGAAGGACTTGTAAAGGAAAGTATTCGTAGGTACATTGCGGAAATCAGTGCAGTGGATGAAACGGAAGTCAGGCTTTTGCAGATGGGGTTACCGTTTAATCGTGATAAGGGTGTGGAATTATTAAAGGAAATTTATCTTTAGCGGAATGAGCAAAGTACTTTGAATGTTGAGGCCGAGTGATTAGCAATTTCATGGTAAATAATTCGAGAAAAACCGGGGTAAAACCGGGGTACGCCAAAAACAAAATCCCTACAGAACGCCTAATACAAGGATTCTGAGTGTTTGACCAAAGTATCGACTCCCCTCAGGTCCATAAAAATAGTCTCACAGGATGAAATCCTGTGGGACTATTTTTTTGTCCTTCGGGTCGTCGTATTGGTAAGTTCCTTGGGCTTTTGCGCCGACCGTAGCGAAGCGGAGACCGACTCTCCGAAAAAACAACTATTTTAAAATACGAAAGAAACATTTGAAAAAGAAATCTTATATAGGAATCTAAAAAACAATTGACTTATACCTCCAAATATGTTTATAATAAAAAGGAAGAATAATACTGAAAAAATATTACGCAGGAGGTGATATGTTATGTACGACTATTTGATAAAGGAATATGGAACCGATACCCCGATTTTTGTGTCTGAAGTGTCAGTATCTGACATGTCACAAAATGCGGTTCGACAGTACTTTATGCGTTTGTGTAAGGAAGGAAAGTTAAAAAGATATGATACGGGAGTGTATTACATTCCTACCAAGACTGTGTTGGGGACAGAGTCGACTTTGTCGAGAAATCAGGTGATACAAAAGAAGTACTTGGAGACAAAGGATGGAGAAGTCTGTGGATTTTATACCGGAATGCAGTTGTTAAACTCGGTGGGATTAACAACACAGGTTCCGGCTGTTTATGAAATAGCAACGAATGCGGCAAGTAAGGATTATAGGGAAGTAAACATGACCGGTGTTCGAATTGCATTAATTAAACCAAGAACAAAGGTTACAAAAGAAAATAGAGATGTGTTGCAGTTTCTGGATTTATTACTTGCAGCGGATACAGCAGCAGAAGTCTCAGAGGAAGAATGTAAGAAAATAATCGGACTTTGTAAAAAACGGATGGACATCACAAAGGAGAAGGTAAAAAAGAATATTATTTATTATCCGGAGCGGATTTACCGTTGCCTGTACGAAAGAGAGGTGTTCTGATGTATTTACATGAGGATAAAGCGGTTTTCAAACAAATGATACAGCAGGTGGCTGAGATGAGTGGGAACACCGAAGAGTTTGTAGAGAAGGATTATTATGTAACTATGTTTCTTCACTTGT
This sequence comes from uncultured Lachnospiraceae bacterium, assembly GCA_964545045.1. GTDB lineage: Bacteria > Bacillota > Clostridia > Lachnospirales > Lachnospiraceae > SIG307. The sequence goes on from CAZJEN010000002.1 coordinate 73,117, forward strand.
TGTCCGAAAAAGTTCCGGTGGTGGTATTTAAGGGAGGAACATCACTATCAAAGTGTCACAGAGTAATAAATCGTTTTTCGGAGGATATAGATATTGCATTTTGTGACATTGTGTCACAGGGAAAGCGAAAAAAGATAAAAGATTGTATAACAAACACTGCTTCGGAACTTGGTATGATTATTCCGAATTTGGAGGAGATAAGGAGCCGGAGGGACTACAATAAATATATATTGCAATATGAGAGTGTGATTGAAGGATCAGGTTTTATTGTGTCGTCACAGATTATACTGGAGACATCTTATGTAACACCGGCGTTTCCGACGGTAGTTCTACCGATGGAAACGATACTAGAAGAATGTCTTGTGAAAATAGCTCCGGGTGATTTCTTTAAAACATATGGTATGACTACTTTTGAAATGAAGGCCCAAAGCATAGAGAGAACGTTGGCAGATAAAGTGTTTGCAATCTGTGATTATTATATTCAGGGAAAAGCGACACGGTATTCCCGTCACCTATATGATATTCATAAGCTGATGTCAAAGGTGGAATTAAATGAGGAGTTTCGTGAGCTTGTAAAAGTCGTGCGTATGGCTCGCTCAAGCAAAGAGAATTGTCCGTCGGCAAAGGACGGAGTAGATTTACCGCAGTTGATTCAGAGGATAATTACAGAAGCTTATTTTAAGGCGGATTATCAGGAACTTACTTCGAAAATTCTGTATGAGCAAGTAGAGTATGATGTTGTGATTGATTCTCTAAAGAAGTTTTTAGAGTTAGAAATGATGAGGGAATAAAGGTAGTTGATATTGCGTATTGGTTGTTAAACGGCGAGCCTATTAGCCAAAATTGAAGAAAGATAAATATTGGCTAATAAAATGCAGGTTAATCGTTCACAAAAACGAGAAAAGTATACTTTTGTGAAAGGTATGTAGTATTTGTATTTACACTTTTTTGAGACGGAGGTATCCTATGTTAGAGATTGGAACAAAAGCACCGGATTTTACATTGCCGGATCAGGACGGAACATTGCACAAATTAAGCGATTATCTCGGGAAAAAGGTGATTCTGTACTTTTATCCCAAGGACAGTACACCGGGCTGTACCAAGCAGGCCTGCGGTTTTTCGGACAGATATCCGCAGTTCACGGAGAAGGGAGCGGTGGTCCTCGGAATCAGTAAGGATTCCGTGGCCTCCCATAAGAAATTTGCGGAAAAATACGGCCTTGTGTTCACTCTTTTGGCAGACCCGGAGCGTAAGGTGATTGAGGTCTATGATGTATGGAAGGAAAAGAAAAATTACGGTAAGGTTTCCATGGGAGTAGTGAGAACCACCTATCTGATTGATGAACAGGGAATGATTGTGAGGGCAAACGATAAGGTAAAAGCGGCAGAGGACCCGGAAAAGATGCTACAGGAATTAGAGTGAGGAGGCATTGCATGTTATTCACAAATGAGAAGCTTAATCATTTTGCAAAAGACCCCGCGGTAGTATCTTTTCAGGGAAGGTATCTTTTGTATTATTCCATACGATATGATGACGGACGGTTCGGAATCGGAATTGCGGAGTCCGGGGATCTTGAAGAGTGGAAACTGTGTGGAGAAATTCCGTTAGGGGAGATATATGAGGCAAAGGGAATTGCCGCACCGGGAGCTATTGTACTGGACGGAAAAGTACATTTGTTTTACCAGACCTACGGAAATTGGGAAAAGGATGCAATTTGCCATGCGGTTTCGGAGGATGGGATTCGTTTTAGGAAGAATCCGGAAAACCCGGTGTTTTCGCCGAAAGGAGACTGGTGCTGCGGACGTGCCATTGATGCGGATGTCTGTTTGTTCAACGGAAGACTTCATTTGTACTTTGCTACCAGAGATCACGGGATGAAGATACAAAAGGTTGGCGGAGCATGGGCTGAGCTTGATTCCGGGTTTGGAAAGGATGTCTGGACCATGTTGGCGGAACAGTCGCTTTTAACTCCGGAGTTGTCTTGGGAAGGGGAATGTATAGAAGCTCCGGCGACCTTGGTGCAGGATGGAAAAATGTATATGTTTTACGGCGGCTCCTATAATTGTACACCGCAGCAAATAGGATGTGCGGTTTCTGAGGATGGTGTGTTTTTTAGACGGCTGTTTGAAACTCCGTTTCTTCCGTGCGGTACTTCGGGGACATGGAACAGCAGTGAATCGGGACATCCTTATGTGTTTCGCGATGAAGACGGGCGCATTTATTTGTTTTATCAGGGAAGTGCAGACGGGGGAGAGACTTGGTATCTGTCAAAGACGGAGATAGGGTTTGAAGCGGGAATACCGGTGTTAAAGTGTAAAGAGTAATTTCGTTGTATTATTTGACAACATCGCAGTTTCGATGTATGATATATCTGTGAAAAATGTAGATATCTATGATGCTTTGAAGGTGTTAATTCATAGATAGGAGGAGGATTTCAATGGAAGTTAATTTTTTTCTGCCGGGGTTACGCAGAAATTACCCGATAAACGTTACGTTTATCCGTTTGCTTAAGGATTATCCTGAGTATTTCAGAGAGGGTGTTAAAATCAGTGCTGTGTTCGGAGAATTCCCGCCGTCTTTATGGAACGGAGGAAGAAATTCCAGACCGGATATGTGTGATGAGAAATTTGTGAATACCTGTATTAAGTCTATGAATGAACTGGGGGTTGCGGTTCGTTATACATACACCAATGTGGTGCTTGAAGAAGAGGATTTGTCGGATCCGTTCTGTAATTATTGTTTGCAGGCGGCACATAACGGTATGAACGGAGTTATTCTGGTTTCTCCGCTTTTGGAGGAATATGTACGTAAGAATTATCCGAAGATGCACATTATCAGTTCTACCTGTAAATGTATTAAGGGCGTAGAAGGCGTAAATGCCGAGCTTGAGAAGGATTACGCTATGGTCGTGTTGGATTATAACATGAACAATAAGTTTGAGGAACTGGAGCAGATTACGGATAAGAGCAGATGTGAAATTCTTGTAAATGCTCTGTGTGCACCGAACTGTCCGGCGAGAGCGGCGCATTATAAGCTGATTTCCGAGAATCAGAAGATTATTGCGAAGAGTATGAGAGGTCCGGGGGCTCAGAGCGGACAGCCGGTTCCGTTAAAGCCGTGGGATTTTAAGGGCTGTAAGGGTGGTCGTAATATGTACGCTATTACCAATTCCTGCAATTATGTATCTCCGGATGATATTTGGGAAAAGTATGTTCCGATGGGCTTTAAGCATTTCAAGCTGGAAGGCCGTACCGACAGTATCTTTAATGTAATCGAAGTATATTGTCATTACATGATTAAGCCAGAATATCAGGGCAAGGTTCGTTTCATGCTTTATGACAGAATGGAGCAGTTAAAGATTATTCAGGTAAATATGCCGTAAATAGTTTGGATTTACAAAACATGACGGAGGAAATGCAATGGAGGAGAACAAGGTATATTCCATTCATATGGGGAAAGCGAAATGTGCGGTGGATTTGGGCGACGGTTCCGAACGCGGTGAATACGTGAGTCAGGATTACATTTTACGCACATTGGGCAGACCTCACAGAAGTATTTCTTTGATGTATTGTTATTATCCGTTGGATGAAGGGTGGCCGGGCAGAGCCAGTGTGGTGCATGCGCACCCGGATGCGTCCTTTGCATGGGATTATCCCTACGATGATTATTTTACATACAAGGGAGGCTTGGGTGGAACAACGGAAGGTGAACCTTTCAACTATATGAGAGATATCCGAAGCCACGGGCAGGATGTTACGCTTACGCTGACCATTGATCCGCATGTATCGGATGAGCATTTAATTGCCATTGCGAAGGACTTAAAACCCTTCGGACGTTTGATGCTTCGCATTAATCATGAGGCAACGGGAAACTGGTTCAGCTTTAATAAGCGTTGTACCTATAAAGAGGTGGGCGACTTTTATTGCCGTGCCCACCGGATTATTAAGGAATATGCACCGAATGTACAGACGATACTTTGTATCGGCGGTGTGGAACCGGGCAAGAACACCATCGAAAAGGAAGAAGAGTTTGTCGAAGCGGTTCGCTGTACGGATATGTGGTCCATCGATAAGTATTTTGCACTTCATTGGGGCTGGCCTTATGATGTGGCACAGCGCGGCGGAACTTCCCATTACAGAGGAAATGTGAGAGAGATTTACGAGTATACGAAGAAGTCCTATGAACGTTTCTCGGAGTTGTGCGGAGGAGCAAGGAAGCCGATGATGATGAGCGAATTAAATGCGGACGGAGATGTTACAGGACCGTATGAGCAGGCGGAGATGGTAAAGGAGTTTTGCGACCGGTTAAAGCAGGATAATGCTACCTGGTTTACCAATTTTTCCATGTACCAGTTCCGTGACAGAGGACGTCTGGGCCTTGAAATCGAAGATCCGAACAATCCGGAGGTAGGAATTCCGCAGCCTTTGTTGGAGACCTATAAAGAGATTATTCATGACGAATATTTCTTGCCGGAAATGACCCGGGGAGAAGAAGTGACCCTTCCGCTTACGTTGCGCTGGGGCGGCGCGGAGGACGCGGAAGGTATTGCGATTCCGTTGCATTTTGACGGAAATCCGCATTTTTGTGAGGTAGTATTCGAGGATGATTCCAACTTGATGCTGGAGCTGAACGGAATGTGGTTTTATAAGTCCCCGAAGGCGAAGACGATTGATTTGATGAGTGCCTTTTTTAATAAGCCTCTTACCGGCCCTTGTGAGTTGACGCTGAAAATGTTTGCACCGCCGGCAAGCGGTGAAAATGACATTAGTACCGAGGATGGTTTGTATAACAGCTATACCACTGTTAAGAAGCTTCCGAAAATCCGTCTGGAGTTTGAGCCGGTGGAGTTGGCACGCTAGTTTTTTTGTAGAAGGTTATAAAACAAGGAGGATTTTGATGGAAGTTAAATTTCATTTGCCGGGATTACGCAGAAACTTCCCGTTGAATGCGTTGTTTGCAGGTATGCTTAAGGGGCAACCGGAGTTTTTCAGAGAGGGTGTTACCATTGGTTCCTGCTTCGGTGAGTTCCCGACATCTTTGTGGAACGGAGGCAGAAATTCCCGTGGGGATCAATGTGCTCCGGACTATGTACAAGCAGTGATTAAAAGCTTAAACAGCTGGGAAATTCCGGTCAGATATACCTATACGAATATGCTTCTCACGGAAGAGGATTTAGCGGATCCGTACTGTAATTTTTGCCTGAGTGCGGCTCACAACGGAATGAACGGCGTGATTCTTGTGTCTCCGTTATTGGAAGAGTATGTTCGTAAAAATTATCCGCAGATGAAGCTTACCAGTTCCACCTGTAAGCAGATTCAGGGAGCGGATGGAGTAAATGCGGAGTTGCAAAAGGGTTATGATATGGTTGTGCTGGATTATAATATGAACAATCATTTCGATGAGTTGGAGAAGATTACGGATAAGGGCAGATGCGAGATATTGATTAACGCTGCCTGTGAGCCGAATTGTCCGAGACGCGGCGCTCACTACAGACATATTTCCGAAAATCAGAAGAATATTGCGAAGAATATGAGACTTCCGATGGAACAACAGATTCCGTTAAAGGAATGGGAGTGCAAATATGCCTGTGGCGCACATCAAAACGTGCATACCATCCGGGAGTACAGTACTTATGTTTCTCCGGAGGATATTTGGGAGAAATATGTTCCGATGGGCTTTAATAATTTCAAGATTGAAGGGCGTACCGATGACTTATTTGTTGTTCTGGAGGCGTATTGTCATTATATGATTAAACCGGAGTATCAGGGACAGGTACGGCTTATGATGTTAAGGAATATGGAGGATGCGAAGATAATACAGGTAATGAACCCGCAGCCGTTTAAGTAAGGGAAAAGAAATCTAAAGAAGAGGAGCAGATGTCGTATCGGACATCTGCTTTTTTTGAGAAAAATAATGTATATGCGTCGATATTATACATGCTTGTGGAAACGTTTTCTTTGGAAAAACAAGAAAATATGAGCGAAAACATAAGGAAATGTGGCAAATCAACAAAAAAAGATATTTTGGAGACAAAAAAATAGTAAAAATGTACTAAAAGGGTATTGCTTTTTTGAAAAGGATGTAGTATTATAATGGCAAGCAACGAAATTTTTTTACTGTTGCGTGTAAACGTTTCCATGGAAAGGAACGACAATTTACTCAGGAGGTAAAGGATATGAAAAAGAGATTAATGGCACTTTTAATGGTGTGCGTACTCGCAGTTGCAGGTTTTGCAGGCTGCGGTGCAAAAGAAGAGGGTAAGGTTTATTACCTGAACTTCAAGCCGGAGCAGGATGCTCAGTGGCAGGCATTGGCTAAGTCTTATACCGAGCAGACCGGTGTAGAGGTAACCGTTGTTACCGCAGCTTCTGGTGAGTATGAGACTACATTACAGGCAGAAATCGAAAAGGCAGACGCTCCGACCTTATTCCAGGTAAACGGTCCGGTAGGCCTTGCAAACTGGAAGGATTATTGCTACGATTTATCCGGTTCCGCTCTTTACAACGAGCTGACCAGTGATTCCTTCGCATTAAAGGAAGGCAGTGAAGTTCTCGGCGTTGCATACGTTATCGAGTCCTATGGTATCATTACCAACAAGACCTTACTTGCTAAGGCAGGTTACTCTATCGACGACATTAAGTCCTTCGCAGATTTAAAGAAGGTTGCTGAGGATATTACTGCACGTTCCGCAGAGCTTGGCTTCTCCGCTTTCAGCTCCGCAGGTATGGACGGTTCCTCTGACTGGAGATTTAAGACCCACCTTGCAAACCTTCCGATCTACTTCGAGTATCAGGCAGACGGTATCGGAACCACTACCGCAATTAAGGGTACTTACCTTGACAACTATCGTGCAATCTTTGATTTGTACATCAACAACAGCACCTGTGCTCCGGCTGAGCTTTCCGCTAAGACCGGTGATGACTCCAGAAACGAGTTCTTACAGGGTAAGGCAGTATTCTTCCAGAACGGTTCCTGGGAGTACGGCAGCTTAACCGCAGAGGGTGCATACACCGATGCTGATTTAGCAATGATTCCGATCTACACCGGCGCCGGTGATGAGGCTAATCAGGGTCTTTGTACCGGTACCGAGAACTACTGGTGTGTAAACAAGGATGCTTCCGAGGCTGACGTTCAGGCTACCTTAGATTTCCTTGAGTGGGTTGTTACCTCTGAGGAAGGTACCAAGTGCATGGCAAACGACATGGGCTTCGTTATTCCGTTCAAGAAGGCTGTTGAGTCTCCGAACCTGTTCGTAAAGCAGGATAACGCATACACTGCAGAGGGTAAGACTCCGGTATCCTGGAACTTCCCGACCATGCCGTCCGAGACCTGGAAGAACGGTGTAGGTTCTGCTCTTACCGCTTATGCGGCTGACCAGACCGACGCTAACTGGGATGCGGTTGTAAAGGCATTCGTAGACGGTTGGAAGACCGAGTATGAGTTAATTAAGTAATCACTGATTAAATTATAGTGATTTAGTATTCAACCCGGACAGGCAGGGGCCCTGCCTGTCCGGATTTTGTTTAAAAACAGATGTTTTTGTGATTTAGAGATGCACGGACGGAGGGTTAACATGGAAAAAGTATTAAAAAAATATTGGCCGCTTTTTGTTGTCCCTACAATGGCGGCGTTCACAATCGGATTTATTGTTCCGTTCTTACAGGGCTTATATCTTTCCTTTTGTGAGTTCACTACAATTAAAAAGGCAAAATGGGTAGGGGTTGACAATTATATCAGAGTGTTTACGGACGATCCGGAACCGCTGATGGATTCTCTTTGGTTTACTGTGGCGTTTGCGGCGGTGTCCATTGTTTTGATTAATGTAATCGGTTTTATGTTTGCTTTGGTATTAACCAGAGGCTTAAAGGGAACGAATTTGTTCCGTACGGTTTTCTTTATGCCGAACTTAATCGGAGGCGTAGTCCTTGGTTATATTTGGCAGATTTTGATTAACGGTTTGCTTTCTGTAGTAGGAGAACCGTTACTTGCGTTGAATACAACTGCCGGTTATTGGGGGTTGATTATCCTCATGTGCTGGCAGCAGGTCGGATATATGATGATTATTTACATTGCGGGATTACAGTCGGTGCCGGAGTCTTTGATTGAGGCGGCGAAGATTGACGGAGCTACGTCTTTACAGACACTTCTTAAAATTAAGATTCCGATGATTATGCAGTCGGTTACCATTTGTGTATTCCTGACACTGACGAATTCCTTCAAGTTGTTTGACCAGAATATGGCCCTCACCAACGGTGAGCCGATGAATACCACCACCATGCTGGCGTTAAATATTTACAAGACCTTCTATAACCGTACCGGTGCTCAGTGGAAGGGATTGGGACAGGCGAAGGCGGTTATCTTCTGTATTTTGGTTGTATTGATTTCCTTCGGACAGCTTAGGGCAACAAGAGGTAAGGAGGTGCAGCAGTAATGAAGAAAAAAGTAACGGATGGTTTGTTGACTGTTGTGATGCTGGTTCTTTCGATATCGTTTTTGTACCCGATTTTTCTGATACTGTTTAACTCGTTGAAGGAGGAAACTTCCATTTCCACCAATACGGTATTCAGTTTGCCGACGGCGGAAACGTTTGCTGGACTTAAGAATTATTGGAATGCGGTAACCTCGAAGGGCTTTTTCGTAAGCTTCGGTTACAGCCTGGTAATTACGATTACCTCGGTGGCAGCGATTTGTCTGTTCTGTGCAATGTGTGCATGGTTTATTACAAGAGTGCAGAATAAGTGGACCAGTGCAATTTATTATTTATGCGTATTTTCCATGGTAGTACCGTTCCAAATGGTAATGTATACCCTTTCCAAGACGGCGGATACCTTAAAGCTGAACACTCCGTGGAATATTTGGATTATTTATCTCGGTTTCGGTGCGGGACTTGCGGTATTTATGTTTACCGGTTTTATGAAGTCCATTCCGTTAGAGGTAGAAGAAGCGGCAATGATTGACGGTTGTAATCCGATACAGACCTTTTTCAGGATTGTATTTCCGATGCTGCGTCCGACCATGGTTTCTGTCGGTATTCTGGAAGCGATGTGGGTATGGAACGATTACCTGCTTCCGACCTTGGTACTGGATATTAAGAAGTACAGAACCATCCCGATGTTAATTCAGTATTTTAAGGGTAGCTACGGTAAGGTTGAGATGGGACCGATGATGGCAGCAATTATGCTTACGATTATTCCGATTGTAATCGTTTATCTTGCCGGACAGAAGCATATTATTAAGGGCGTTGCAGCCGGTGCGGTAAAGGGTTAGCAGACAAAGAAGAAGGTGACAGGATGACGATTAAGGATATTGCCAAAGAAGCGGGGTATTCCGTGGGAACGGTTTCCAGAGTACTGAACGGCGCCGAGAATGTTTCCGAGGAAGCCAAAAAAGCAGTAATGGAAGTGGTGGAAAAACACCAGTTTCAGCTGAACAGTAACGCGAAACTGCTGAAACAACAGAGCAATCAGGGCATCGCCATTATTATCAAGGGTGCGCAGAATATGTTATTTGCCGCATTGTTGGAGCCGATGCAGGCTTTGATTGAAAAACACGGTTATGCCAGTATGATGTTCTATATCGGCGAAGAAGATAACGAAGTGCGTGTGGCTCAGCAGGTGTGCAGAGAACGCAGACCTCTCGGCATTTTGTTCCTGGGAACCAACCGGGAGTATTTCAGAGAGGATTTTCACCGGATTACGGTACCTTGTGTTATGGTTACAAATACTGCGGAAGGTCTCGAAATGCCGAATTTGTCCTGTGTAACGACAGATGATAAAGCTGCGGCAAAAACGGCGGTAGATCATTTGTTTTCCGTTGGTCATAAAAATATCGGTGTGTTAGGTGGTATGGTAGATATCTCCTATACGGCATACAGCCGTTATATGGGCGTAAAGGAATCGTTTGCCGAGCAGGGAATTCCGTTTGATGAAGAACGCCAGCTTGTATCCGCATTTTTCTCCATTTCCGCAGGTTACTATGCGATGGAAAAATTGCTGGAGAAAATGCCGGAGGTGACAGCGGTATTTGCTATGGCGGATGTGATGGCAATCGGAGCAATCCGTGCAATTCATGACAGAGGTTTGCGTGTGCCGGAGGATATTTCGATCATCGGCTTCGACGGTATCGATGTCGGACGTTACATGTCGCCGAGACTGACCACCATACGGCAGCACCGGGAAGTGATTGCGAACCGGAGTGTAGAAGTATTGATTGATTGTATTGAAGGGCCGATGAAATGTGTGCGTGAGGTGGAGGAGTTCCATCTCGTTCCGGGAGAAAGTGTTCGCCCGAGATAACATGAGGAGGTGAGTCCCATCAGAGCTAGCGGAGTATTAATGCATTTGTCTTCTGTTCCGGCACCGTTCGGAATTGGAACTATGGGACAGAGTGCAAGAGAGTTTATAGATTTTTTGAAAAGCGCAGGACAGAAATACTGGCAGATATTGCCGGTAGGTCAAACCAGTTACGGAGACTCTCCGTACCAGTCTTTTTCATCCTTTGCGGGTAATCCGTATTTTATTGATTTGGATGTGCTGGCAGAAAAGGGACTACTGGAACGTGGAGAGTATGAGCAACTTGACTGGGGTGGTGAACCGGATAAGGTTGATTACGGAAAACTTTATGAATTGCGTTATCCGTTGTTGCGTCTTGCAGTGAAGCGTTTTCTTTCGCAAGATAGGAATAACTTCGAAGAATTCTGTGATGAGAATAAAGAATGGTTGGATGATTATGCTCTGTTTATGACTATAAAGGGAATGAACGGAGGAGCGTCCTGGCTGGAGTGGAATGAAATGGAGCGTAAGCGCAATCCGCTCAGAATGGAAGAGATACGTGCAACACAAGCGGAGGAGCTTCTTTTTTGGAAGGTAGTACAGTTTTTCTTTTATGAACAGTGGGAAGAATTGTGCACCTATGCAAATGATAACGGAATCTCAATAATCGGAGATTTGCCGATTTATGTCGCTCTTGACAGTGCGGATATCTGGGCTAATCCAAGGTATTTCCAGTTGGATGAGAACTTGATGCCGGTACAGGTGGCAGGTTGTCCTCCGGATGGGTTTGCGGAAGGCGGACAGCTTTGGGGAAACCCGTTGTTTGACTGGGAGGCATTGGAAGCAGACGGGTTTGCCTGGTGCATTAAGAGAATCGGACATTCCTGCCGTACCTATAATGTGTTGCGTCTGGACCATTTCCGGGGATTTGAATCTTATTATGCGATTCCGTACGGAGATCCGGATGCAAGAGGCGGTCACTGGGAGAAGGGACCGGGAGACAAATTGTTCCGTGCCTTGGAAGCACGCCTCGGGAAGCAGAATATTATTGCGGAGGATCTTGGATTCTTGACAGAGCCCGTCAGGGATATGTTAAAGAACAGTGGTTTTCCGGGAATGAAAGTGTTCGAACTCGGTTTTGACAGCAGAGACGGAAACGGTTCGGAGTATTTACCGCATAATTTTATACAAAATTGTGTGGCTTATACCGGCACCCATGATAACGATACAATTCAGGGATGGTTTTGTACCGCGCCGGCAGGAGATGTGGAGTATGCCTGTGACTATTTCGGTATCAAGGACCGAAAGGACGGTCATTGGAATATGATGAAAGGTCTCTGGTCCACGGTTGCGGAGTTGACAATTGTACAGGCACAGGATTTACTGGGCTTGGGAAGTGAAAGCCGTATGAACCAACCGTCCACCTTTGGCAGCAACTGGCAGTGGCGGGCGTTACCGGGAGCTTTTACAACAGAGTTGGCAGAACAGCTTCGTAGCAATATGAAGCTATATGCAAGATAGATCGGAAGAAATTGCCCTTCTTCGATTGAGGCGGGAAGTTGTAGAAATACAATTTCTCGCTTTCTGTTTTTTTGAAACTGTATATACACTTAATATTATTGATTAATGTGTAAAAATATTACGATATACAAAAATAGTATTGCTTTTTTAAAATAAGCTTGTATAATGTAGGTAACAATGAATCCACAGATGGAGGAAATGCAGAAAAATCAAGGGAAAAGAGAGTTGGTTTTATCTGCACAGGGTTGCGAAGGAGGATGCATATGGAGACAAAGAAGCACTCAAAGATGGCCTGGCTATGGGAAAATATGAAGGGTTACAGGCTGATTTATCTTGTGGGTATTTTGGGAACCGTTGTGTATAATGCAATGCAGTTGACGGTTCCGTACATTACCCAGAAGATTATTGATACCTTCATAACGCACGAAAATGCAAGAGAGAATATGGAAACTCAGGCGGGATACTTTTTCCAACTGATTATTGCCATGATTGTGCTGACTTTTGTAAGAACATTGATTGTGTATCTGGTATGTATGGATGTGGAGCATGTATCCCAAAAGGTGTTGTATCGTGTCAGAACCCATTTGTTCGATAAGATTGAACGTCAGGATATGAGCTTTTACAATACTTATCGTACCGGTGACTTGATGACCCGTGTGACCGGTGACTTGGATGCGGTGCGTCATATGATTGCCTGGGTTATCCGTTGTATTGTGGAGTCCTTTGCTTTATTAATTGCGACTACAGCATATTTTGTCTATATGGATTGGCGGCTTGCCGTGGCTATTTTAGCAATTGCACCGTTTATTTTAATTGTTATTGTGTTATTTCGAAATAAGGTGGCACCGAGACACAAGGAGCTTCGTGAAAAGCTGTCACACTTAAATACCGCGGCGCAGGAGAATATTTCCGGTAACCGTGTTGTAAAGGCTTTTGCGAGAGAAGACTACGAAATCAAGAAGTTTGATGAATGCAGCGTGGATTTTTCAAAGACAAATAAGAAGACCGCACTTACCTGGGTTACTTATTTCCCGTATATTGAAACCTTCGCAAACCTGATGTCCATTGCGCTTTTGGTTGTGGGCGGTTTGTTCATTATTAACGGAAGTCTTACCATGGGTGAGTACGTGGCGTTTTCCGGTCTTATCTGGGCGGTACAGAACCCGATGCGTAACCTTGGTAATATTATGAACGAGTTCCAGAGATTTGCAGCTGCTTCCGACAAGGTTATGGAGATTTACTATTCCGAGCCGACCATTGTGGATAAGAAAGATGCCATTGATTTACCGAACCGTTTCAAGGGGAAGGTAGAGTTCAAGAATGTAAGTTTTAAGTACGAGGATGGCAATTTGCCGGTATTACATAACATTTCCTTTGTGGCGAATCCGGGAGAGACGGTGGCAATCATGGGTGAGACCGGTTGCGGTAAGACCTCCATGATTCAGCTGATTCCGCGATTCTATGAACCGACAGAGGGTGAAGTGCTGGTAGACGGCATTAATGTAAACGATATGAAGCTGACACAGCTTCGTAAAAACATTGGTCTGGCTACCCAGGATGTGCTTTTGTACTCCGACACCATCGACGGTAATATCGCTTACGGTGACAGCAGCCTGTCTAAGGATGAGGTCGAGAAGTATGCAAAGTATTCCGCTGCTGCGAAGTTTATCAATAAGATGCCGGATGGATATGATACCATTGTCGGAGAGCGTGGTGTAGGTCTTTCCGGTGGTCAGAAGCAGAGAATTTCACTGGCAAGAGCTTTGGCGGTAAAGCCGGCGATCCTTATCCTGGATGATACCACTTCTGCGGTGGATATGGAGACCGAAAAGCAGATTCAGCATAGTCTGAAAGAACTGGATTTTCCTTGTACGAAGCTTATCATTGCACAGCGAGTTTCGACCACAAAGTTTGCGGATAAGATATTGATTATTCAAGGCGGACGGATTACCGAAGAGGGTACTCACGAGGAGTTGGTTGCCAAGAAGGGTTATTATTATAATCTTGTGCAGTTACAGACCGGGGAGGAGGTATAATTATGGCCAGAAGAAATACATACAGAGAAGATGAAGTCTTAGAAACCCCATTTGATTACCACCACCTGTTACGTGCTTTTGTCTATATTAAGAAGTACTTGGGGAAAATGATTTTTGCCTTTGCTTTAAGTGCTATCGGTGGTATTACCGCTCTGTTTGGACCGAAGATTACCCAGGTGGCACTGGATGAGGCGATTCCGGACGGAAATGTAAAGCGGTTACTCATGTTGGTAGCCATGCTTTGCGGTTGTTTTATCCTCAGTATTATTTTTACGACGATTCGTTCCAGAATTATGATTAACGTCAGCCAGAATATTATTTATGATATTCGTAAGGATGTGTTCGAACATTTACAGAAGCTGCCGTTCCAGTATTACGATGACAGACCTCACGGAAAGATTTTGATTCGTGTCGTAAACTATGTAAATTCCGTATCGGATATGTTATCCAACGGTTTGATTAACGTAGTATTGGAAATCATGAACCTTGTGTTTATTGTAATCTTTATGTTCTGCGTGGATGTAAAGCTTTCGCTGGTGGTATTGGCCGGTGTGCCGATTTTGGCAGTCTTTATGTTCTGGATTAAGAACAAACAGAGAAAGGCATGGCAGCAGGTTTCCAATAAGAACTCAAACCTGAATGCATACTTGCAGGAAAACATTGTGGGTGCCAGAATCACCCAGATGTTTGCTCGTGAAGAAGAAAATGCGGAGACCTTCGCGGAGCTTTCCGACCGTTGCAGAAAAACCTGGTTTAAGGCGGTTATGTACAGTAACCTGGTATGGCCGGGTATCGATAATATTTCCGTATGGGTAAGAGGTGCTGTGTTCATTGTGGGACTTTACTTTATGGGAATCGGAGAGGTGAGTCTCGGTGTTATTGTAGCGATTACTTCTTACGCGGCACGGTTCTGGCAGCCGATTATGAACCTTGGTAATATTTTCAATAACTTCATCAATAACATTGCATATCTGGAGCGTATTTTTGAAACCTTGGACGAGCCGGTAACCGTAGATGATGCAGAAGATGCTACGGAGATGGCACCGATTAAGGGCGATGTTACTTTTGAGAACGTAACCTTTGCTTACGAAGAGGGCAAGGATGTTTTAAAGAATGTATCCTTTACCGTAAAGGCCGGTGAGAGTGTGGCTCTTGTAGGACCGACCGGCGCCGGAAAGAGTACTATTGTAAACCTGATTTCCAGATTCTATAATGTAAATCAGGGCCGTGTCTTAATTGACGGGCAGGATATTTCGAAGGTGACTTTACATTCCCTTCGATCCCAGATGGGTATTATGTTACAGGACAGCTTTATCTTCTCCGGAACCATTGAAGATAACATCCGTTACGGTAAGTTGGATGCGACCACAGAGGAGATTGTTAAGTCTAGTAAGACGGTATGTGCGGACGACTTTATTACCAGATTCCAGGATGGTTATCAGACAGAGGTAAAGGAACGAGGTTCTCTTCTTTCCCAGGGACAGAAGCAGTTGATTTCCTTCGCAAGAACCCTCCTTTCCGACCCGGCGATTTTGGTGCTGGATGAAGCAACCTCCAGTATCGACGTACAGACGGAGCGTGCTTTACAGCAGGGTATTGATGCAATGTGTGAAGGAAGAACCTCCTTTATCATTGCCCACAGACTTTCTACCATTAAGAACTGTGACAAGATAATGTACATCGATCAGGGCGGCATTGTGGAATGCGGCAGCCATGCGGAACTTTTGGCAAAGAAAGGCTACTACTACAAGTTGTACACGGCGCAGATGGATGACATCGCATAAGAATAACGGGAAAACGGGTTGTCGCAAAAACGGTGCGGTGACCCGTTTTTGCTGCTTCCCAAAGGCGGACAGATATGCTAAAATGAATAATGACGGAGGTGTAGGTGTATGAATGTCAAGAATGTTAGATTAATCGGGCGTGTGATGCCCTTAGAGAATACGTTATGGATGGCGCTTTCGGGAACGGGAGTTGAATTTTTCGTGAGCGGTACATTTGCAAAGATTACGTTTATAGCGGATGATACCTGGAACGGTGTGCCGGAGAACCGGGCGCGGGTGGCGGTGTATGTAGACGGAGAAAGAGTGGCAGACATGCTACTGAGTCAGCCGGAAACCACGGTTTCTGCGTTTGTTTCAGAGAAGGAAGAAAATCATATAATCCGGGTAATAAAGCTTTCGGAGTCTGCTATGTCTACCTGCGGTATTTTAGAGATTGAAACAGATGGAGTAATTTCTCCGACAGCACCGAAGGATTTGCTGATTGAGTTTGTGGGAGATTCCATTACCTGCGGATACGGCGTGGATGATGAAGACAGAGATCATCATTTTGCTACCGGTACGGAGGATGTGACGCGGGCCTATGCTTACAAGACGGCGAAAGAGTTGGTTGCGGATTACAGTATGGTATCTTTCAGTGGGTACGGCATTGTTTCAGGCTATACCGCTACAGGAGAGAAGCTGGGAAATCAGTTAGTACCGGATTATTATGAGAAGCTGGGATTTTCTTACGGGACATATAAAGAAGAATATAAACCGCAAAATATGGCATGGGATTTTGCAAAGTTGCAGCCGGATTTGGTAGTTATTAATCTGGGAACCAACGATATGAGTTATGTACTGGATAAGGAAGAAAGAAGAGAAGAGTATATTGCCGGCTATCTTGCGTTTTTGAAAACGATACGGAAAAATAATGTGGGCGCAAGACTTCTTTGTGTATTGGGAATGATGGGCGAGGATCTATGCCCGGCAGTGGAGGAAGTGGTAGAACGGTATAAACAAGAGACGGGGGATACAAAGATTTCATATATGGGCTTTACGGACCAGCTGCCTGAGGACGGATATGTGGCGGATTGGCATCCGACGGAGAACACCCATACAAAAGCGGCATCGAGGCTGACAGAAGAGATAAAGAAAGTAATGGGATGGTAGAGTTCTCTTAAAGAAGAAACTGTAATGAGGTTTATTTTATGAATAGTAATTATAAAGGTACGATCTATGCCTGTTTTGTAGGCTATGTCGTACAAGCAATCATCAATAATTTTGCACCGCTTCTGTTTTTGACCTTTCAGGATTCCTACGGGATTCCGCTGTCGAAGATTACATTTTTGGTGACCTTCAACTTTTTGTTCCAGCTGGCTGTGGATTTGATTGCGGCGGTTGTGATCGATAAAATC
This sequence comes from uncultured Lachnospiraceae bacterium, assembly GCA_964545045.1. GTDB lineage: Bacteria > Bacillota > Clostridia > Lachnospirales > Lachnospiraceae > SIG307. Next base: position 90,123 of record CAZJEN010000002.1, read on the forward strand.
GGTTACCGGGTGGCTGCGGTGGCAGCCCATGTGTTTGCTACGGCAGGTCTGGTGTCCATGGCGTTTTTGCCGGACATGATGCCTGATCCGTTTGTGGGGCTGATGATATCTGTAGTGATTTATGCTTTGGGCGGTGGTCTTTTGGAGGTGCTAATCAGCCCGATGGTAGAGGCTTGTCCGACAGATAACAAGGAAGCTGCCATGAGCCTATTACATTCCTTCTATTGCTGGGGACACGTAGGCGTGGTGCTGTTGTCTACGTTATTCTTTGTGACGGTGGGCATCGAACACTGGAAGGTGTTGGCTGTTTTATGGGCAGTGATTCCGGTGATAAATGGTATCGCATTTTTAAGAGTGCCGATTGCCAAGCTGTTATCCGATGAGGATAAGGGCATGTCCATTAAGGAGCTGGTGTCAGGGAAAGCCTTTTGGATTTTTATATTGCTTATGTTCTGTGCGGGCAGCTGCGAACAGGCGGTGAGCCAGTGGGCATCCGCTTTTGCGGAAAAGGGACTGAATATCAGTAAGACCTTGGGAGACTTGGCGGGACCGATGCTCTTTGCAATCTGCATGGGTGCGGCCCGGGTGCTATACAGTAAAATCGGAGAAAAGATACAGTTGAGAGCAGCGATGGTATTTTGCGGATTGCTTTGTCTCGGAAGCTATTTACTGATTTCATTATCACCGCTTCCGTTATTGGGCTTAATCGGCTGCGGTATCTGCGGATTTTCCGTAGGGCTTTTGTGGCCGGGAACCTTCAGTCTGGCGGCGGTCGGACTTCCGAGAGGAGGTACGGCTATGTTCGCGCTTCTGGCTCTTGCGGGAGATTTAGGCTGTTCCATGGGACCGACCCTGGTGGGCAGAGTGTCCGCGGCGGCGGGTGATGATTTGAGAAAAGGAATTCTGGTGGCGGTGGTTTTGCCGGTGATGCTGTTGGTGGCACTTTGGATGAATAAGAGAACAGAAGGGAACAAGAGAAATGTCTGAGATACCTGGAAACAAAAATATAACCGGCAGAAAAGACACGCAGATGCTGCAATCGGAGTTAAAAAATGCGCAAAGTCCGGAGGCGTTTGTGGTAGCCAATCAGGCGGAGCTGCAGACAAAGAGTGTGGCAGAATATTTGAATGAAATGTTAATCCGGTACAATCTGGAAAAGTGTGATGTGAACAAAAGAGCAGACCTTGCGGGTAATTATTTCTATCAGGTGTGTAACGGGAATAAGCATCCGGGACGGGATAAACTCATACAAATCGCATTGGGATTTCCTTTGACACTAGGCGAAACGCAGTATCTGCTTCGCTTGGGCGGACATTCGGAACTGTATGTGAGAAACAGCAGAGATGCATTCCTGATGTTTGCGATCGAAAAAGGGTATGGCATACAACGGGTGAATGAACTGTTGTATGAGAATAAAAAGGAATTGTTGGAGTAAGGGATAGGACGTTGGAAACGAAAATCGTGGACAACGTCCTTTTTGCGTGCAGGCGAAATGCGAACGCGCCCACGACCGAGCGGCTGTGCTGAGAGGGTCCACACCGTCCAGTGGACGGTGGTTCTGGACGGACCGAAACGGAGAGAAGACAGGGCAGGCACAAGGTGCGTCTGTACGAGTGACTAAAATTTGTTCTGTGAGTATAAGACATTTAAAGGTGTATCGTTTACAATGAATATATGTAATATTTTATGAAAAAGTCAGACAGAACATAAAAAAACGGAAGGTGTTCGGACGATTTGTAAGATAGAAGGAGGAAAAAGCATGAGAAAGAGAATTTTAGCAGTACTGATGGTCTTAACCATGGTACTGGGTACAATCGGATGCCAGAGCGAAACTCAGGTAGGTGCTCCGGTGACAACCAACGCTCCGGCAGAGAAAGTGATAAATGAGCCGGAGACGGAAGTGACCGAGGCGCCGGCAGAGATGAGTAAGGAACCGGAAGCAGAAGCAACCGAGGCACCGGTGGTAGAGCCGACCGCAACCCAAGAACCGACTGCGACCCCGGAACCGACAGCAACACCGGAGCCGACCGCGACGCCGGAGCCGACCGCAACCCCGGAGCCGACCGCGACGCCGGAGTCGACCGCGACGCCAA
>CAZJEN010000002.1:92315-202118 GCA_964545045.1 uncultured Lachnospiraceae bacterium
GAGCCGACCGCAACCCCGGAGCCGACCGCGACGCCGGAGTCGACCGCGACGCCAAAGCCGACCGCGACCCCAAAGCCGACCAAACAGGTGGAAGAGGTTCCTGAATATCTGACCTATCAGGTGGTCGGAGATTATGCTATAGAAATCACAGGATTGAAGGATGAGTACAAAGATGAACTGTTAGACGTTGTTTTTATTCCGTCAAGGGTAGACGGGCTTCCTGTGTACGGCATTGCAAGTGAAGCATTTAAAGGCTGTACTAACATACTCAAGGTTGAACTTCCGGAAAGTTTATTGTGGATTCGGAGTAATGCATTTTTCGGTTGCAGTTCCCTTGCTACCGTTAAGATGAAAACTGGAATAACAGATATCGATAACTATGCATTTGCATATTGCGCAAGCCTGCGTGAGATTGAGCTTCCGGAAAGTCTGTATTTTATTGGTAGCGGAGTATTTTGCTGCTCTGATTTAGAAAATATCAATATCCCGGATAGTGTGGGAGATATGGGTATCCAGATTTTTGACGGCTGTTTTGATTTAAAGGAAATTGATGTCAAGCCGGGCTCATATGCAGAAGCGTGGGTAAAAGAAAACGGACTTGGGAATTTACTGGTGGCCGGAACGGAGGGGGGAACAGATGTAGCGGTTCCGGAATACTTAAACTATCAGGTTCGGAATGATCAGGTTACAATACATGGAGTAAAAAGTCAGCATAAATCTACCATAACGGAATTGGTGATACCGTCGGAAATCGAGGGGTGTCCGGTAACAAAGATATATAATGATGCATTTTACGGTTGCAAGGCATTGCGTAGCATTGTAATTCCGGAGGGAGTAACATCCATCGGTTCAAATGCATTTGCAGGATGTACTTCATTAACGGATATTAAGCTTCCGGATAGCATTGTTTCCATTGGTATGATGGCATTCTATAAAGTGCCTTGGCTTGAAAATGAACTGGCGGATAATAAGCTTGTGACGGTAGGCAAGCTTTTGATTAAATGCAGAGAATCCGTAACAAAGGTGGCGATTCCGGACAATATCACCAGTATAGGGCATAGTGCATTTGCTGACTGTGTTGATTTAGTCAGTGTGGATATTCCGGACACGGTTACCTACATAGATGATGAGGCTTTTTGTGATTGTGCTTCACTAAAGAGTATCACAATCCCGGAGGGAATAGAATTTATCGGGTATCGTACGTTTTACGGTTGTGAGTCTCTAAAGAGTATTGAACTTCCGAATAGTGTATACACGATTGTTGATGAGGCGTTCTATAAGTGCAGCAGTTTGACAAGTATTACAATCCCGGACAGTGTTACCTATATCGGTGAGTGGGTATTTGATGAATGCGATAATTTAAGCAGTATTAAAGTAAAGAAGGGTTCTTATGCAGAAGAGTGGGCAAAAGAGAGCGGATATGCAGACTTGTTGGTAGTTGAATAAAGTATTATGCCAAATGAGGTTGGTTCAAAGTAACCAACCTCGTTTTTCGTCGGCAAAAATTTGTTCTGTGAGTATAAGACATTTAGAGGTGTATCGTTTACAATGAATCTATGTAATATTTTACGAAAAAGTCAGACAGAACATAAAATGGAAGGTGTTCGGACGAAGGGGAGAACTGTTTTGAAAGAATTACATAGAAAGAAAGATACGATGACATTGCAATCGGAGCTTCGGCATTCGGATGACGTGGAACAGTTTATGGAAGCCAATCAATCCGAGTTCGATTTGCTCAGCATGTCGGAGTATTTGAATGAATTATTGAAGAAATACAAGCTGGAAAAGAGTGATGTGGTGAAAAGGGGCGGCTTTACGGGAACCTATTTATACCACATTTTTGACGGAACGAAAAATCCCAGCCGGGACAAGCTGATTCAATTGGCATTGGGGTTTCCACTGACCTTGGAAGAAACCCAGAAGCTGTTACGTCTTGGAGGATATGCGGAGCTTTATGTCAGAGACAGCAGAGATGCGTTTTTGATGTTCGGGCTGGAGAAAAAGTACGCGGTACAGCAACTGAATGAGCTGTTGTATAAAAATAAAAAGAAAATATTAGAGTAAATTGAACGGAGGAAAATGTATGCGAAAGAGAATTTTAGCAGTGCTGCTGGTTTTGACGATGGTATTCGGTATGATCGGCTGTCAGAGCGGAACCCAGGCAGATACACCGGTAGCAACCAATGCACCGGCAGAGGATGTGACAAATGAACCGGAAGCAGAAGTAACCAAGGCACCGACAGAAGTGACAAAGGAGCCGGAGGCAGAAGCGACGGTTGTGCCGACCGCAACGCCAGAGCCGACCGCAACGCCGGAGCCAACCGCGACGCCGGAACCAACCGCGACGCCGGAACCGACCGCAACGCCGGAGCCGACCGCGACGCCGGAACCGACTGCAACGCCGAAGGCAACTGCAACGCCAAAGCCGACCGCAACGCCGAAGGTCACAAAACAGAAGGACATACATTATAATTTAAATGAACTTAGATGCGGGACTTCATATGGGATAACACATACAGGAAATGATGACGGTTCACTTTCTCTTCAGTATAAACATATGGGTGGTACAATTGTATTGATGTTTCCGAGAGTAATAGATTTGAGTCTTTGTACCGGTGTTACCTTGGAGATGAAGAACGAAGAGGGAAGACTGGCAGTAATGTTGTATGACGGAGGCGCAGTTGGGTATGTGTATGAATATATTGCCGATGCAAAGAATGGAATTACTAAGTATGAATTTGTGCCGGACTCGGATGAATGGATTGTTGGTATTGCGCTGATGGCATGCGATGAGATTGGACCGGGATTGGATGCGACGGCATATTCGGTGACGTTCCATATGCAGGATGGCGGAAGCTCTACTGAAAGGCCAAAGCCGACCGCAACGCCAAAGCCTACTGCAACGCCGAAGCCTGCTCGTGAATCCTCTCCGATAAAGGATTTTACTTATGAATATGACAAGGCAAAGGGTGGAATGGTAATTACCGGATATAAAGGAACGGATAGTAAAGTAATTGTTCCGGATGTGATTGATGGTAAGCAGGTAGTAGAAATCGGAGAAAGAGCATTTAGTGATAAACTAAAGATTGTAAGTGTTGATTTGCCGGAAGGATTAAAGGCAATCGGAGGAGCCGCTTTTATGTATTGCTGGGATCTGGCAAGTATAAAGCTGCCGGAAAGTCTGACAAGTATTGAGGGAACGGCGTTTTACTGTTGTACTCAGTTGACGGATGTAAAGCTTCCGAAAAATCTTACGACACTCGGAGGATGGGCATTTTGGGAGTGTACTCAATTGACGGAGATAGAGATTCCGGAAGGGATAACAACGATTGATGAAGGAACTTTTCGGGGATGTCAATCTTTAAAAAAGGTGAAACTTCCGGATAGTATAACCGAAATTAACAAAATGGCATTTATGGATTGTTTTTCCTTAAGAGAGATAAAACTTCCAGGTAAAATAAAGAGTATCGGTGAGGCTGCATTTTATGAAAGTGGTTTGACTGAAATCGAGGTTCCGAACAGTGTGACAGCGATGGATAATGCGGTATTTGGTTGTTGTCGGAGCCTTGTAAAGGCTGTATTACCGGATGGCTTGACAACGATTGGTGAAGGAATGTTTAGTGAGTGCAGAGAATTGACAGATATCACGATTCCGGATGGTGTGACTGCGATTGGCGGAAGTGCATTTTCTAGTTGTAGTAATCTCAAAGCATTAGAAATACCGGACGGAGTAGATTCCATCGGAGATTTTGTATTTTATGAATGCAAAAAATTAGTCATCACCTGCGGTGCGGGTTCCTATGCCGAATCCTATGCGAAGGAAAACGGAATTAATTATGTGACGAAGTAAGAAAGAGAGGAATGCACGGATGAGAAGACAATTATTTGCATTACTTGCTGTTTGGACATTAGTAGCCGGACTGGCCGGTTGCCAGAGCGAAAACCAGGCTGATACGCCGGTAGCAACCAATGCGCCGGCAGAGGATGTGACAAATGAACCGGAGGCAGAAGCAACCGAGGCACCGGCAGAAGCGACGGCTGCGCCGGTGGTAGAACCGACGGAAGAACCGGAACCGACAGCAACGCCGGAGCCGACAGCAACACCGGAACCGACCGCAACACCGGAACCGACCGCAACGCCGGAGCCGACTGCAACGCCGGAGCCGACCGCGACGCCGGAGCCAACTGCAACGCCAAAGCCGACCGCAACACCGAAGCCGACCGCGACGCCGGAGCCGACCGCGACACCGAAGCCGACCGCGACACCGAAGCCGGCGGGAAAGGCCTTTGAAACCGAACCGAATGAAGAGTATTCCGAGGAGTACGGAATCGCAAAGGCACCGCAAGAAGTGGGAATTCCGGTAGAAGGCGGAATGTGGTGGGAAGTCAGCGGATACGTACCAAGTGCTTGGGCCGAGGCAGGAATTGCCGGAATCAAAATTACCCGGGAAGGTGTGTATTTCCGACCGGGCGAAGACGCTTACGGAAATCCGAGAGATTATGCAGATGGCGGAGCCGGTGCGGACGTAATACCTGAGATGGTTCTGACGGATAGGACAGTCATTGATAAAGAGCATCAGATAATATATACCTTGACGGATGATTCTGCGGAAGATATTAGAACTTCGTCAATAACCTATGACTTTTATACTGCAGACGACGGCACGGTCAATGAAATCATATGTTATGATGCGAACGAGATTACTGTTTCTTGGAGTAATTATCTTTATACCGTGGGGATTTATCAGGATATAGGATTGCCGGGATGTTTAGGCATTACGATATATACCAACGAACCGGTGATAGATGAAGAGGTATTTGCGGAGTTTGTCGAGAAGATTAAATTGAATCCGGGAGATTACGAGATTATACCATTGGATTAGATTTGGTCATGTATTCGTAAAATGAAATTGTGTTGAAAATGGGAAACAGCCCGTGGTTTGGCGTAAATCACGGGGCTGTTTCTCTTGTCATTTATTGCTGTTTATGTTATGCTGATTTATGTGATGTCAAGGAAATGGCAGGGATATAACAAAGGGAGAATTGCGAATTCGGAAGGCGGAAACCGGAATGGATTACATGAAGTATATTACAATTCAAGTCATAAAAAAGTCCGAGCGTTCGGAAGTGGTCTTTGCCGCGATGGATGAGATGGACGTTCCTGTGGTGGTAAAGCGTTTGCAGGGAGCAAATCCGGAGATTTACCGGGGGATTGCGTCTATTAAAAATCCGCATATACCAAAGATTTACTGTGTGGAAGAAAAGGAAGAAGAACTGTGCGTTGCGGAGGAGTATATTGACGGTCGGACGCTGGATGTGTATTTGGCGGAGGAGACACTGTCGGATGTACAGAAGCTGGAACTGTGTGTACAGTTGTGCGAGGCACTGGAGGTGTTGCATCAGTGCAAGCCGCCGGTGATTCATAGAGATATTAAACCGTCCAATATTTTGATTACCGGAGACGGTGTGTTGAAGGTGATTGATTTTGATGCTTCCCGTCAGTATAAAACGGAAAAGAATACAAGTGATACGAGACTTCTGGGAACCATTGAGTATGCGGCACCGGAGCAGTTCGGTTACGCCCAGACGGATGTGAGGAGTGATGTTTATTCGGTGGGTGTAGTATTCAGTGAGATTTCTATTTCTAAGGATATGCCTTTTGCAAAGGACTGGAAACGCATGGTGGATAAGTGTACCAGCTTTGACCCGGAGAACCGTTATAAAAGTGTAACAGATTTGAAAAAGGACTTGTTAAAGTGTATCGAAAAGGCAAAGATGCCGGTTTGGAAAGGGTGGGTGGTTCCGGCAGGGGCCTGCGGGGTAATTTTGGTGATGCTTCTTCTCGGTGGTTTGCAGATGCATCGTGAGAGGGAAAAGGTATCTTTAAATGAGAGTACAACGAATCCGACGCTACAGGTAACCATGGAAGAAGGACAGGCATCAGAGGAAACAAAAGTCACCGGACAACCGGAAGCGGATAAAATACCGACACAGCAGCCGACAAAAGCAGCTACGCCCACAGTGCGCCCGACAAGCACTCCGAAACCCACAAGTACCCCAAAGCCTACGAGCGTGACGGAAAATTGGGTGATTCCGCAGCAACGTCCGGCATCGGTGGGAGAAACCGGTGTGGTCAGAAAGCGGAAAACTTTAAAGGGTGAACGGACAGAGCTGGTAGGCTATAGTATGAATAAAATGGGGTATAAGGAGTCGTCAGGTTTGTCCTACCGTTTGAATAACGGCTCGGTAAGCCTGAAGTTTGACAGGATGTACGGACAGATTACCTATGAATTAAAAGATGTCATCAATATGAAGTATTGTGATGAGATTGTGGTTTATATGGAGAACAAAGTGGGCGATCTTGCCATAATTCTGTATGATGAGGATTACATAGCGGTGGAGACCCTTTATCAGGAAAAGACGGAAGAAATCGGCGAGATGCGCTTTTCTCCGAAGTATAACGGGTATGTGGAATACATCGGATTTATGGCATGTGACGGGGAATTGGAGGATTATTCCGAATTTGAAACAGTGATTAACTATGTGGATTTTTATGTGGTGAATCCGGAGTCACCGAAAATTTCTTATAAAATAACAGACCTTACGGAAGAAATGTATTATTACATGGAGCGTACCTATAACAAGGAAGGTTCTATTTCCATGGACTTTGATCGACGGTACGGCGAAATGGTGCTTGCTTTGCCGGAACCGGTGGATTTGCGATTTTGTAACGGAATCAGTCTGGTAATGGACAGTAAGGAAGAACTTGCATTGAAGCTGTATGATGAGAATTTCGAGGAAATCGATGCCTTTTATGACAGAGAAACGAAGGGGGTGGAGGAAAAATTGTTTGTTCCGACCTTCAAGTTCAAGGTATATGGGATTGGTTTGATGGCGAATGATTCGGAAGTGACAGATTACTCCGATTATAATGCGACGGTATATGAAGTGAACTTCTACACGCAGTAGGGGCATGCGGGGGAGTGATGCCGTTGCAGGGGCTACCAAGAAATATATAGGGGCGTGGCATGAAAAAGGGGCTTGCAAATACAGGCCCCTTCATGTATAATTTACTTAGAAAGGTATTCGGAATCAAATCTCCGAGTGCCCTCAGTTAAATGTGATTAAAGAATAGCATCTAACCTTGGCGGGGGGATGCTATTTCTTTTTGTTATAACGATTGTCTAAATAAGACATTGCCGCAAAGATAACCAGTAAAAGCGTAAGTACATCACTTAAACATATCATCGGGCCTCACCCCCTTATAGGTACTAGAGGGCATCTAACATCGGAAATTCGCATCCTGCTTCCTGTTCAATTATACAAGAATATTATACCACAAACCGAACATAGGTTCAATCGAACATAAGATTAAATTTTAGAAAGTTAAACCGGATATTTTATACTCGCAGAACAACAAACCTTTCTCTTACAGTTGTATAATGTTTGATAGAAGAAATACGTTTTTATGCAACTACAATGAGAGGAGAACTGTTATGAGAAAAGTACGAGTTTGTATGGCATTTTGTTTACTTCTGTCGATGTTGTTTTGCGCTTGCGGAACCGCGCAGACCGGAAGTAATCCGACAAGTGCTTCGAATGTGACGGAGGCCCCGGTGGGAACAGAAACTCCAACGGAAACGGAAGCGCCGGAAGCAACAGAAGCGCCGGCGGCAACGGAAGTGCCGGTTCCGACAGAAGCACCAGAGGCAACGGAAGTACCGGCTCCGACGGAAGCTCTGGCTACAACAGAAGCCCCGGTGGCAACGGAAGTGCCGGCTCCGACAGAAGCTCCGCTAGCAACAGAAGCGCCGCAAGCAACTGCGACTCCGAAGCCGACAGCGACACCGGTTCCGACTGCGACTCCGAAGCCGACGGCAACACCGGTTCCGACGAAGGCTCCGGTAAAGGACGGAGATGTGACCTATACCTTTAACGATTTGAAGTATGTGACTTCCTATGGCGTGAACTATACTATTAATAAGGATGGTTCCGTTGATTTGCAATATGAGGGACAGTGGCAGGAGATTAAGTTCCGTTATCCGGAAGAAATTGATATGACAAAGTGTACCGGAGTGACGGTAAAGGCAAAGTCCGAGTACGGAAATCTTGCGTTTAAGTTGTTCGGAGAGACGTTTTTAGGTGATCCGTACGGTGCTGAGGAGTTTATTTTCACAGAGTGTAAGGGAACCGGGGCAAAGGATTATAAGATGCAGCCTGCATTAGACAGCAAACTTTACGGTCTCGGTATTATGGCAATGGATGTGCCGGCGGATGCATCTGCTTATAAGGCAACCATATACAGCATAACCTTCCATATGGACAGTAAGAATGTGGGACCTGTAGTGGCAGACAGTAATGAAGGCGATATTACTTATGACGTTTCCGGGATGACTTGTCAGAGAGCATACTATTCTTCTTGCTCCGCAGACAGCGAGGGCGGTCTGAAGCTGCAGTTCAATAAGCAATGGGGAGAGGTGCGTTTGATTTTACCGGAAGGCATTGATTTGAGTCAGTGCGTGAGCATCTCCGTAAAAATGAACACCTACGGAAATAATCTGTCGTTCTTGTTCTTTGACAAGAAGGCGTTGAATGATAAGTATTGCGAGTCGGTGGAGGTAAGGTATACCTGTAATGAGAACGGGACAGCAGAGTATTTGTATGTTCCGACATCCGGTAAGGAAGTTTTTGTAATGGGCTTTATGTCGCTGGATGATGTGACAAATCCGGAGGATTATGTGGCAACGGTATACAGTGTGACCTTCCATATGGCGTCCGGAACTACGGTGCAGATACCGACGGACATTGCCCCGGATGTAACGGAAGATATGACACTGTTAAACACCTACGGGTCCGTGTTCGGTAAAATCGGTACGGCGGTGTCCTTGGATGAGTTAAGGAATCCGGCCGGTTTGGAGCAGATTAAGAAGCAGTATAACAGTATTACCTCCGGTTGGCAGGCAAAGATGGATCAGGTAATTATTTCTACGCCTACCTTGATTTCTGTGGCGGAAGCAAAGAAGCTTGGTTATGTGATTCCGGACAATTATAAGGAGTCTACGGTTCCGAAGTTTGATTTTACCGTGCTGGATGAAACTATGAAAATCTGCTATGAGAATGATTTGTATTATCGTGTACATACGTTAATTTGGCACCAGCAGGCGTTAGACTGGTTCTTCCGTGACGGTTATAAAGAGGGAGCGGACTTTGTCAGCCCGGAGGTGATGGATGCACGTATGGAGATGTACATCCGTACCGTAATGGAGCATGTATGCGACAGTCCGTATGCGGATATTGTGTATGCATGGGACGTAGTAAACGAGTACCTCCATTTCGACAATGTGGCTTATGAAAACTATACCGCAGTTTACGGTCCGATTAACGAAAGACCGGAGTTTGTAAAGCTGGCCTTTGAGATTGCGGACGATGTCCTGAAAAAGAACGGACGCAGAGAGCAGATTTCACTGTTTTATAACGATTACGATACATATACATATGATTGGGAAGATCCTGTAAGTAATAAGAATCAGATTATTTCGTTGATAAACTTTATCAATTCCGACGATAAAATATGTGACGGTGTCGGTATGCAGGCACACTTTATGGCAGACAGGGGTACGGATTGGAAGAAATTCAAGAGTACAGCCAAAGCATTTTTGGATACGGGGCTTGAAGTACAGCTTACGGAGCTTGATGTAAACAAGATCGGATTGACCGAAGAGGAACAGGCGGAAATCTACGTTACGATTTGGAAGGATATGCTGGAGTTAAAGAAAGCCGGCGGAAACATTTCTGCGATTGTATGCTGGGGCGTTGCGGATAACGTAGCCGGAGTACAGGAAGCGACTCCGCTCATGTTCTACTATCCGGATAAACCGAAGGATGTGTATTATAAGGTACTTCAGGCATATCTGGATGCGGGATATAAGGTAAGATAATGGACTTTTTAGAGGCTTGCATTTGCAGGCCTCTTTTGCCAAGAGAGGAGATTCGCATGAAAAGTATGAAAAAGGTACAGCGCTGTTTGGCAGTTTGTATGATGATGGCTTTGCTGTTCAGTGCTTGCGGTACGACACAGGCCGGGACACAACCGACAAGTGCCCCGAAGTTGACAGAAGCGCCGGAAGTTACGGCACCGGCGGAGGGTGCGGTGAAGGTAACTGAGGCTCCTGCGTCGACGGATGGAGTGGCGGAAGTTACGGATGCACCGGTGGTTACAGAACCTTCGAAGGTAACATCCACTCCGGAACCGACAGCTACCCCGAAGCCGACCGTGACACCGTATCCGGTGGCTTCCACAAAGCGGGGAGATATTGTTTACGAATTAGACAAGTTGACGGTGTTAAATACGATGAATGCATCTGTGAATGCAGGGAGAGAAGATGGCCTGATGTTACAGTACGATGAACAGTGGGGGGAGGTGCGTCTGCTTTTTCCGGAGGGTGTCGATTTAAAGGAATGTATGTACATTTCTTTGAAGATGAACACGCAAGGCAACAATATAATGTTCCAGTTTTATGATGAGCAGATTCTGAAAAACTCCTATGTTGATTCGATAGAAGTAAAATATCATTGTGTAAAAGAGGGAACCGATAATTATGTTATTTTTCCTTCGTCGGAAGGAACTGTTTATGCAATGGGGATTTCAGCGGGTGAGGAGGTAAAGAATGATAAAGAGTATAGTGCCATCGCGTACGATGTGACATTTGCGATGGTTTCCGGAATTATGATGGAGGTTTCGGAAGAAATTGCACCGGATGAGAACGGAGAGATTACCTTTACCTTTGCTGAGATGAAGTATTTAGGTGGAGATAATGCTTCTTTTGACTTGCGAACGGACGGCTCTGTAAAGGTAAAGTTTGATGCGGAGTGGGGACAAGGTTTTTTTGCCCTTCCACAAGGCGTAGATATGAGTCAGTGTAACTATATTACTATAAAGCTAAAGAGTGAACACTATACGATATGTACTAAGTTGCTGGATCAAAGAGTATTTACCGATATGTGGAATGCGGATTTATATTGTAAATATGACTGCGGAGGAACCGATACGGTTGACCATGAGGTGTATGCTAGGATAAACGGAACTGCTTGGGGAGTGGGGATTATGGCGATGGAAAATCTGACGGATTTTTCAGAGTATACGGCAGAGGTGTATAGTATTACTTTCCATATGAAGGAGAAAGAAGAGGAGAGAGAGATACAACCGGCAGAAAGTTATTCCACAATTTCTTCCGATTTAGGTGGTTCTGAATTGGAATCAAAATGGGAAGAAAAGTTTGCTGATTTGACATTGACATCCACGATGAAGAAGCTTGGATACGATGCTCCTGCGCTGGCGCAGCATTACGGAGCAGACCCTTGTGCAATGGTATATGACGGAAGAGTATATGTTTATATGACCGGTGAAAAGGTGGAATATAATGAGAAAGGAGAGGTGATACATAATCCGTGTCGGCAAAACAGTTTGTTTGTTATGTCTTCGGAAGACCTTGTAAACTGGACGGACCATGGAGAAATTTATATCGGAGGGAAACAAGGAATTGAACCGTGGGTGGAACTTTCCTGGGCACCGACAGCAACTTATAAAGAAATTGACGGGGAAATGAAGTTTTTTATTTATTATGCGGCAAATGTATCGAGTATTGAAGTTTTAGTCGGAGACAGTCCGGTGGGACCGTTTCACAGTCCGTTGGAGAAACCGCTGATTTCTTATGATACACCGAATTGTGCCGATGTAGAGTGGTTGTTTGATCCTGCCGTGTTGATGGATGATGACAAAAGTGCTTATCTATATTTTGGCGGAGGAACAAAGGACGAAGAATTTCCGAAGACAACAAGAGTGGTAAAACTGGGAGAAGATATGATTAGTATTGTGGGAGAACCGGTTACGATTGAGGCCCCGTATGTGTTCGAGGATTCGGCAATTAATAAAATCGGTGATACCTATTACTATTCCTATTGTACCAGATTCGGGATAGAGGAATCTTCTAAGAAAAAATATGGTATGGGAGAAGGACAGATTGTATATGCAACTTCGGATCATCCGATGGGACCGTTTACTTATCAGGGAGTGATATTTAAAAATCCTGAGGAATATTTTCCGGATAACGCAGGAAACAATCATCACAGTATATTTGAGTTTTACGGTGAATTTTATATAACGTATCATGCACGTTTGTTATGTAATGAAGCGGGATTGAAAGGACTTGATTATCGTTCCAGTCAGGTCGCTAAGCTTAGTTTAAATGGAGCCGGAGAGTTTGAGACTCTTCAGGAACTCAGCCGTCAGTCGGTTGAACAGGTGAAGTGTTTGAATCCGTATGAAAAAGTGGAAGCGGAAACGATGGCTACGATGGGTGGCATCGGTGTGACACCCGCAGATGCAATCAGTAAAAAATACGGTATCGGCAATATGGAAATCAGTGATATCCAATCCGGAGACTGGGTGGCATTGTACGGAGTGGATTTTGGGGATGAAGGTGCTACTAAGTTTACAGCGGCAGTTCGGGCGAAAAACGGTGGAGAGGGCGCGATACAGATTCGTCTGGACGAGCCGGACGGAGAAGTGGTCGGATATCTTGATGCAGGAATCGGAGCAGACGGAATGTATCATGAGATTACTGCAGACCTTTTAAAGAAGATAATCGGAGAACATACGGTGATATTTGTTTTTTCGGGAGAGGGTTTTACGTTGGATTATTGGACGTTTCAATAGGAAAAGGGAGCGCATTTTGTACAAAATTCTTGTATGAGAAGAAGTTATCACAAAATACTTACGGTATATTTGGACGAAAGATTTGAAATGAATACCATGAGAGGAGATTCTTATGAAGAAGGTAAGAGTTTATTTTACGTTATGTATGACACTGGCATTGCTATTCGGTGCCTGCGGTACGGCACAGACAGGGACAGAGTTGACCGGTGCGCCTGATGTGACGGAAGCTCCGGCGGTGACAGAAGCCCCGGTAGCAACGGAAGCTCCGGAAGTAACAGAGGTAACGAAGGTGACGGAAGCGCCGAAAGCAACCGGACTCCCGGAAGCAACGGAGACACCAACGGTAACAGAAGCTCCGAAGGCAACCGCGACTCTGAAACCGACCGCAACCCCGAAGCCGACGGCCACGCCGGTTCCGTCGAAAGCGCCGGTAAAGAGCGGAGATATTACCTATACCTTTAATGATTTGAGCTATGTAGCTTCTTATGGTGTGAACTATACCATTAATAAGGACGGTTCTATTGACCTACAGTACGAGGGACAGTGGCAGGAGATTAAGTTTTGCTATCCGGAAGAAATCGATATGAGTAAGTGTACCGGAGTGACGGTAAAGGCGAAATCCGAGTACGGCGTGCTTGCTTTTAAGCTGTTCGGCGAGACATTTTTAGCTGATCCGTATGGGGTGGAGGAATATATTTTCACCCAGTGTAAGGGTACCGGAATAAAGGATTATAAGATGCAGCCAGTATTAGATGGGAAGCTTTACGGTCTCGGTGTTATGGCGATGGATGCGCCGGCAGATGCATCCGCATATAAAGCAACCATATACAGTATTACCTTCCATATGGACAGTAAGAATGCGGGACCTGTAGTGGCAGACGGCAAAGAAGGCGATCCGACCGTGACACCGTATCCGGTAGCTTCCACAAAGAGGGGAGATATTGTTTACGAATTAGACAAGTTGACTGTGTTAAATACGGCGAATGCATCTGTGAATGCAGGGGGAGAAGACGGCCTGATGTTGCAGTACGATGAACAGTGGGGTGAGGTGCGTCTGCTTTTTCCGGAGGGGGTTGATTTAAAGGAATGTATGTACATTTCTTTAAAGATGAACACGCAAGGCAACAATATGATGTTTCATTTTTATGATGAGCAGATTCTGGAAAAATCCTATGTTGATCCCATAGAGGTAAGATATTACTGCGTAAATGAGGGAATCGATAATTATGTTATTTTTCCTTCGTCCAACGGAACTGTTTATGCAATGGGGATTTCGGCGGGGGAGGAGGTAACGACTGATAAGGAGTATAGTGCTATAGCGTACGATGTGACATTTGCGATGGCATCCGGAATTATGAAGGAGGTTCCGAAAGAAATTGCACCGGATGTAACGGAGAATATGACATTGCTGAATACCTACGGTACCGTATTTGACCGGATAGGCGTTGCGACGTCTTTAGAGGCACTGCGAAATAAAACGTTTTTGGAGCTTCTGAAAACCCGGTACAACAGTGTGACATCCGAGTGGCAGGCAAAGCTGGACCAGCTTATGTACGACACGCCTACGGTGATTTCTGTGGAAGAGGCGAAAAAGGAAGGCTATGTGATTCCGGAAAACTATAAGGAAGCGGTAGTTCCGAGACTCCGGTTTGATGTATTGGATGAAACGTTAAAAATATGTGCGGAAAATGATTTGGGGTATCGTTTTCATACCTTGGTTTGGCATGCACAGGCGGTAGATTGGTTTTTTCGCACGGAGTATACTTACGGAACGGAGTTTGTCAGTCCGGAAGTGATGGATGCACGTCTGGAGTACTATATTCGTAATGTCATGGGGCATGTCTATGACAGTCCTTACGGGCATGTGGTATATGCGTGGGATGTGGCAAACGAGTATCTGCATTTTGATAATATTGATACCATCAATTGGCGCGGAGTATACGGTGAGGTAAATTTAAAACCTGACTTTTTAAAACTGGCATTCGAAGTTGCGGATGATGTGTTACGACAGTACGGAATCAGAGAGGAAGTTAGCTTGGTTTTGAACGATTATCATGCTTATTCTTTTGATGAATGGTACAGTTTCGGAATGGAAGACGGAAGTATGCCGAAAGCAATGATTGCGGTAATCAATCATATTAATTCCGATCGGAAGGTGTGCGACGGTGTCGGGATGCAAAGCCATTTGGATTCGGATCCGAATTCGCCTACAGTGGAAGATTATAGAAAGGCCTTACAAATGTATACGGAAGCGGGACTTGAGATCCAAATGACTGAAATGGATGTTAATATTGACTTTGTCGGAACAAAAGAATCTCAGGAAGAACGATATGTGGATATTATGAAGGTGATATTGGAGGCAAAGAGAAACGGAGCGGATATTACCGGAATTACTTTGTGGGAAATGGCAGACAGTGTATCAGCAAACGGCTATTTAATACCGTCGTTGTTTTATACACCGGGGCAGCCGAAGGATGTATATTATAAAGTGTTGCAGACCTATTTGAATGAGGGATATAAGGCGGAATAGAGACCCTAAAACGAATTGGCTAATGAACGAATAGAAAACGAAAAAGGGGCTTGCAAATGCAGGCCCCTTCGTGTATAATTTACTTAGAAAGGTATTCGGAATCAAATCTCCGAGTGCCCTCAGTGGAATGTATTTAAAGAAATAGCATCTAACCTTGGGCAGGGCGGATGCTATTTCTTTTTGTTATAACGATTGTCTAATAAAGACGAAGCCGCGATTATTACTAGCAATAAAGTCAAGACTTCCATTGTGTTCATAGGCCTCACCCTCCTGTCTTAAGTACTAGAGGGCATCTAATATCGAAAATTCGCATCCTGCTTTCTGTTCAATTATACAAGAATATTATATCATAAATCGAACATTGGTTCAATCGAACAAAAGATTAAATTTTATGGAATTCGACTTTCCTCTTTACCGCCTACAAATTGTTGACTTTTGTAGGCGGTTCTGCTATACTTAGGGTTAATTGTAACTTTAGCGCAATACTGTACTGATTTGGGCAAAAGTGGCAACGGCATCGGCAGGTAGAAAGCAGATGTCAAAGAACTATCAGAAAGAAAGGTGGAATCACTTATGAAGAGTGACGCAGTGAAGAAGGGCGCAACACAGGCACCGCACCGGTCTCTGTTTAACGCACTGGGTTTGACGAAGGAAGAAATGGATAAGCCGTTAATCGGTATTGTCAGCTCCTACAATGAGATTGTACCGGGTCATATGAATCTGGACAAGATTGTGGAGGCAGTAAAGCTTGGCGTGGCAATGGCAGGCGGTGTTCCTCGAGTCTTCCCGGCAATTGCGGTCTGTGACGGTATTGCTATGGGTCACATCGGCATGAAGTATTCCCTTGTAACGAGAGATTTGATTGCGGATTCTACGGAGGCTATGGCTCTGGCGCATCAGTTTGACGCGCTGGTTATGGTTCCGAACTGTGATAAAAATGTTCCGGGCTTACTTATGGCAGCGGCTCGTTTGAATATTCCGACCATTTTTGTGTCCGGCGGTCCGATGCTTGCCGGCCATGTACACGGCGACAAGACCAGTCTTTCCAGCATGTTTGAGGCAGTAGGTGCTCACGCTGCAGGCAAGATGACCGAGGAAGAGCTTGACTACTACGTAGAGAAGGCTTGTCCGACCTGCGGTTCCTGTTCCGGTATGTATACCGCAAACTCCATGAACTGTCTCACCGAGGTTCTGGGTATGGGATTACAGGGCAACGGTACGATTCCGGCGGTTTACTCCGAGCGTATTCGTCTTGCAAAGCATGCCGGTATGAAGATTATGGAATTGTTAGAAAAGAATATCCGTCCGCGTGATATTATGACCGAGAAGGCGTTTATGAACGCACTGACCGTAGATATGGCTCTTGGCTGTTCTACCAACAGTATGCTTCACCTTCCGGCAATCGCGCACGAGGCCGGTGTGGATTTAGATGTAGACATTGCAAACTCCATCAGTGCAAAGACCCCGAACCTGTGTCATCTGGCACCGGCTGGTCATGCGTACATCGAGGAGTTAGACGAAGCCGGCGGTGTATACGCTGTCATGAATGAGCTCAGCAAGAAGAACTTGTTGAATCTTGACTGTATGACCGTAACCGGCAAGACCGTAGGCGAGAACATTGCCCCGGTAAAGAACAGAAATACAAACATTATCCGTCCGATTGAGAATCCGTACAGCGAGACCGGCGGTATCGCTGTATTAAAGGGTAACCTGGCTCCGGATTCCTGTGTGGTAAAGCGTTCCGCGGTAGTTCCGGAAATGCTTCAGCATGAGGGCCCGGCAAGAGTATTCGACTGTGAAGAGGATGCGATTGCAGCCATTCTCGGCGGTAAGATTGTGGCAGGTGACGTAGTCGTTATCCGCTACGAAGGTCCGAAGGGCGGTCCGGGTATGAGAGAGATGTTAAATCCGACCTCCGCTATCGCAGGTATGGGTCTCGGTTCTACCGTAGCGCTCATTACCGACGGACGATTCTCCGGCGCAAGCCGAGGTGCTTCCATCGGTCATGTATGTCCGGAAGCGGCAGTAGGTGGTCCGATTGCATTGGTGGAAGAGGGCGACATCATTGCCATCGATATCAACGCAAATACCATTAACGTAAAGATCAGTGACGAAGAGATGCAGGCAAGACGCGCAAAGTGGCAGCCGAGAGAGCCGAAGATTACCACAGGTTATCTGGCAAGATATGCTTCTTTGGTTTCCGCGGCATGCAAGGGTGCTGTTCTTGAGATGAAGTAAGATGAAGGAGTTTTAAAAATGGAATTAAATGGTTCTCAGATTGTTTTAGAGTGCTTGCTTGAGCAGGGCGTAGATACCGTATTCGGTTACCCGGGCGGCGCGATTTTGAATATTTATGATGCTCTGTATCATTATCAGGATAAGATTCACCATGTGCTGACTTCCCATGAGCAGGGTGCGGCACATGCGGCTGACGGTTATGCCAGAGCCACCGGTAAGGTAGGCGTTTGTATGGCAACCAGCGGTCCGGGTGCAACGAACCTTGTTACCGGTATCGCAACGGCGTACATGGATTCTATTCCGGTGGTAGCCATTACTTGTAACGTAGGAACCCCGCTCCTTGGAAAGGATAGCTTCCAGGAGATTGATATCGCAGGCGTGGTTATGCCGATTACGAAGCACAGCTTTATTGTAAAGGATATTACGAAGCTTGCGGATACCATTCGTCGTGCATTCAAGATTGCAAAGAGCGGCAGACCGGGTCCGGTGCTTGTGGATATTACTAAGGATGTAACCGGTGCTATGTATGAGTACGAGCCGGTGAAACCGGAACCGATTAAGAGAGTAAAGGATACCATTACCGAGGCAGATTTGACTAAGGCTGTAAAGCTTATCAAGAAGTCCGAGCGTCCGATGGTTTTGGTCGGCGGCGGTGCGGTAACCTCCGGTGCCAGCAAGGAGCTTGCTGAGTTTGTAGAGCTTTTGAATGCGCCGGTATGTGATACCTTAATGGGTAAAGGAGCCTTTGATGGTACGAAGACAAATTATACCGGTATGGTAGGTATGCACGGTACCAAGGCTTCCAACTATGCGGTAACGGAATGTGATTTACTTGTTGCCATCGGTGCAAGATTTTCCGACCGTGTAACCGGTAATGCGAAGAAGTTTGCAAAGGATGCGAAGATTTTACATATCGACATCGATCCGGCAGAAATTAATAAGAACGTTATGACCGATGCATCGGTTATCGGTGATATTAAGGAAGTGTTAAAGGCACTGAATAAGCGTATCGAAAAGAAGGATAATTCCGACTGGGTACAGCATATCGTAGAGTATAAGGAGAAGTTTCCGCTTCGTATTCCGGAAGGACTTTCCGGTCCGTACGTAGTAAATCGTCTGTATGAGGCTACCAAGGGCGATGCGGTTATCGTAACCGAGGTTGGTCAGCATCAGATGTGGGCGGCACAGTTCTTCTCTTATCAGAAACCTCGTACTTTGCTTACCTCCGGTGGTTTGGGTACCATGGGCTATGGCTTCGGTGCGGCTATGGGGGCAAAGACCGGTATGCCGAATAAGCGTGTCATCAATATCGCAGGCGACGGCTGCTTCCGTATGAATATCAACGAACTGGCTTCTGCGGCAAGAAACAAGATTCCGATGATTCAGGTGGTAATTAACAACCACGTGCTGGGTATGGTACGTCAGTGGCAGAATCTGTTCTACGGACAGCGTTATTCCAACACTACGTTGATCGACGGAGTGGATTTCGTTAAGGTAGCAGAGGGCATGGGTGCCGAAGGCATGACGGTTACGACCCGCGAGGAGCTGGATATTGCTATTGAGAAAGCATTCAAGGCAGAGGGTCCGTTTGTCATCGATTGCCGTATCGATTCCGACGAAAAGGTATGGCCGATGGTAGCTCCGGGAGCGCCGATTCAGGAAGCGTTTACCGACGAAGATTTGGCACAGAAAAAGTAATGTCAAAATTATAACAAATTTCTTTGAAAAATGATTGACGCGACAAATGATTTGGATTATAATAAAGTCAATACTTTGTCGTGTTAAAACGACAAAATATAAGAATGGAGGATTCAGAAATGGGAAGAGTGTATAATTTTTCCGCAGGTCCGGCAGTATTACCGGAGGAAGTATTAAGAGAAGCAGCAGAAGAAATGCTGGATTACAAGGGAACCGGCATGTCCGTAATGGAGATGAGCCATCGTTCCAAGGCGTATGATGAAATCATCAAGACCGCTGAGCAGGATTTAAGAGACCTGATGAACATTCCGGATAACTACAAGGTATTGTTCTTACAGGGCGGTGCTTCCCAGCAGTTCGCTATGATTCCGATGAACCTGATGAAGAATAAGGTTGCTGACTATATCGTGACCGGTCAGTGGGCAAAGAAGGCTTATCAGGAAGCTCAGATGTACGGTAAGGCGAATGCTATCGCATCCTCTGCAGACGAGACTTTCTCTTACATCCCGGATTGTTCCGATCTTCCGATCAGCGAGGACGCTGACTATGTTTATATTTGTGAGAACAACACCATCTACGGAACGAAGTTCTGGACTCTTCCGAACACTAAGGGTAAGACTTTGGTAGCTGACCAGTCCTCCTGTTTCCTTTCCGAGCCGGTAGATGTAACCAAGTACGGTGTAATCTACGGTGGCGTTCAGAAGAACGTTGGACCGGCAGGTGTGGTAGTTGTTATTATCCGTGAGGATTTAATCACCGAGGATACCCTTCCGGGCACCCCGACCATGTTAAAGTATAAGATCCATGCTGACAACGAGTCCTTATACAATACCCCGCCGGCATACGGTATCTACATCTGCGGTAAGGTATTTAAGTGGCTCAAGAAGCAGGGCGGCTTAGAGGCTATGAAGAAGCACAATGAAGAGAAGGCTAAGATTCTTTACGATTTCCTTGACGAGAGCAAGATGTTCAAGGGTACCGTTCGTAAGGAAGACCGTTCTCTTATGAACGTTCCGTTCGTAACCGGCGATGATGAGCTTGACGCGAAGTTTGTTAAAGAAGCAAAGGCAGCAGGCTTTGAGAACCTTAAGGGTCACAGAAGCGTTGGCGGTATGCGTGCTAGTATCTACAATGCTATGCCGAAGGCAGGCGTTGAGGCTCTCGTAGAGTTCATGAAGAAGTTCGAGGCTGAGAATACGAAGTAGGAGGATATTACTATGTATCAGTATCATTGCTTAAATCCGATTGCAGCAATCGGTCTTAACAATTTTACCGCAGACTATGCAAAGACTGAGGATGCGGCAGCAGCAGAGGCATTTTTGGTTCGTTCCGCAGTTATGCATGAGATGGAGTTTTCTGATAAGCTTCTTTGTGTAGCAAGAGCAGGCGCAGGTGTTAATAACATCCCGCTTACCAAGTGCGCAGAGGAAGGTATCGTTGTATTCAATACACCGGGTGCTAACGCAAACGGTGTTAAGGAGCTTGCGGTTGCAGGTATGTTACTTGCTTCCAGAGATATTATCGGTGGTGTGAACTGGGTTCAGACCGTAAAGGACGATGAGAACGTTGCAAAGCTCGTAGAAAAGGGTAAGTCTAAGTTCGCAGGTCAGGAGATTAAGGGCAAGAAACTTGGTATCATCGGTCTCGGTGCAATCGGCGGCCCGCTTGCCAACGCAGCAGTTAGCCTTGGCATGGACGTATACGGATGTGATCCGTATCTTTCCGTAGATGCAGCTTGGAACATTTCCCGTGATGTACATCATGTAAAGACTCGTGAGGAGATTTTCACTACCTGTGATTACATTTCCGTACACACTCCGCTTGTTGAGAATGAGGATCCGAATGTAAACACCAAGAAGATGATTAACAAGGACACCATCGCTATGATGAAGGACGGCGTTATCATCCTGAACTTCGCAAGAGACCTTTTGGTTGACGACGAGGCAATGGAAGAGGCACTTGCTTCCGGTAAGGTTAAGAAGTATGTAACCGATTTCCCGAATGCAAAGACCGCCGGCATGGCAGGCGTTATCGCTATCCCGCATCTTGGCGCTTCCACCGAGGAGTCCGAGGATAACTGTGCGGTAATGGCAGTTAACGAAATCAGAGAGTACCTTGAGAACGGTAATATCATCAACTCCGTTAACTACCCGGCATGTGACGCAGGCGTATGCAAGACCGCTGCCCGCGTAACCATCTGCCACAAGAACATTCCGAACATGCTCACCCAGTTTACCGGTGTGTTCGCATCCGAGAACATCAACATCGAGAACATGGTGAACAAGTCCAGAGGCGAGTTTGCATACACCGTACTTGACGTGGTAACCGAGGTTGCTGACAGCTTAGTAGCTAAGTTAAACGCAATTGACGGTGTGCTGAAGGTAAGAGTACTGTAAGGTATTTATACATTAGGGGCTATGCAAAGGAAGAGGAGTATAACTATGAAGAAAAGAATTGCAAAGGCTGTGAGCCTTATTGTAATCGTATCTACGATGTTAATGGGCTTGGCAGCATGCGGTAAGACAGAGTGTTTCTTCTGCGGAGAAAAAAAGTCCTGTAAGACATATGACAATGCTCTTTTGGGAGAGATTGATGTATGTAAGGATTGTAAGTCCGAGATAGAAGATATTTTTAATTAAATGAATACGCGAGGCGTTGTCATTCGAGAGTGACAGCGCCTTGCTTTTTTTTAGTGACAATTTCTTTTTGATATGGTACACTAATGATAGTGTTTTTTGATTGAAAAATGCAAAAGTGATTTTGTTACAGGAGAGAGGAACGAACCATGACCAGTGTAATTGACCGTTTTTTACGATATGTACAGATTGATACCAAGTCCGATGACAGAACAGGGACTTCTCCGAGTACCGCAAAGCAGCACAATTTAGCGAAGGTACTGGTGGAGGAGTTAAAAGAACTCGGAGTTTCGGATGTGACCTACGATACGGAGCATTGCTATGTTTATGCAAGTATTCCGGCAAGTGCGGGGTGTGAGGCGGCTCCGGCCCTTGGCTTTATTGCTCATATGGATACTTCTCCGGCGGTGACGGGAGAGAATGTGAAGCCGCAGAGAGTGGTAAACTATGACGGTAAGGATGTGTTGTTAAACGATGAAAAGGATATCTGGCTGTCTACGGAGGATTTTCCGGAGCTTTTGGAGCTTATCGGACAGGATTTGATTGTGACCGACGGAACGACCCTGCTGGGAGCGGATGATAAGGCCGGTGTGGCAGAGATTATGGCTATGGCGGAGTATTTACTTGCTCACCCGGAGGTTGCTCACGGTAAGATTTGTATCGGTTTTACACCGGATGAGGAAATCGGCTGCGGTACGGACTTTTTTGATATTCCGAAGTTCGGGGCGCAGTATGCCTACACGGTAGACGGTGGCGCCTTGGGCGAGCTTGAGTATGAGAACTTCAATGCAGCGGGAGCTGCGGTACACATTTACGGAAGAAACGTACATCCGGGCTCCGCAAAGGGAAAGATGAAGAATTCGCTCCTCATTGCACAGGAGTTACAGAGCTTGCTTCCGGTACACCAGAATCCGATGTATACGGAAGGATATGAGGGATTTTTCCACTTGGACAGATTGAGCGGTGTAGTAGAAGAAGCAGAGGCAGAATATATTATCCGAGACCATGACAGAGCATTGTTTGAAGAGAAGAAAACGTTGTTTTTAAATGCAGTACGATTCTTGAACGAAAAGTATGGTGAGGGTACGGTAGTTGTGGAACTGGAGGACTCTTACTATAACATGAAGGAGAAGCTGGCGGACCATATGCATCTGGTGACTTCTGCCTGTGAGGCCATGAAGGAGCTTGGCATTGAGCCGAAGGTGATGCCGATTCGCGGCGGTACCGATGGCGCACGTTTGACTTACGAAGGCTTGCCGTGTCCGAATCTTTGCACCGGCGGTGCTAACTATCACAGCCGTTTTGAGTATGTCAGCGTAGATGCCATGGAAAAGACGACAGAGCTGTTGGTTACTTTAGCAAAGAAGTACGGGACGGCAGAAGCGTAGGAGAAAAGGGGTTCGGGGAACCTGAAGATTATTTTTTGAAATCGAGGGGGATAGCCTTGCGTAAAAGTATAACCTTTGTTAAAATAAGTAATATGTGGGAGGCAAAAGAAAGGAATTAAGTATGAGACAGATTTTATTTGAGATTGGCCCGATTAAATTATACAGCTACGGTCTGATGATTGCAATCGGTGTGATATCTGCATTTATGATTGCGGAGAAGCGTTCTGAGAAGAAAGGATTGGATCCGGAGCAGATTTTTTCGTTAGGAATTTGGTGCGCAGTGGGAGGCTTCTTGGGAGCGAAAGTACTGTATGTTATTACGGAGTATGAGAAGGTGTTTGCGGGAAGTCTGACCTTTCGGGACATCATGTACGGTTTTGTGGTATACGGCGGTATAATCGGCGGAATTTTGGCAGGATATTTGTATTGTAAAGCGAAGAAGCTGAATTTCTTAAAGTACTTTGATATTGTAATGCCGTCCATTGCTTTAGCTCAAGGCTTTGGACGTATCGGATGCTTTTTGGCCGGCTGTTGCTATGGCAGAGAGACGGATGCCTGGTACGGTATGGAGTTCAATAACTCTGTATATTACAATATGGTTGGGGTGAAGGTGATTCCCACTCAGCTGATTATGAGCGCGGCAAATTTTGTTCACTTTTTCCTGCTTGTTATGATTGCGAATAAGGTATATAAGACAGGAAAGGATGGTGTAATTGCAGGTTGTTATCTGCTGTTTTACAGCATCGGAAGATTTTTGATTGAGTTTTTACGAAACGACCCGAGAGGCGGTGTGGGCGTTCTTTCCACATCCCAGTTCATTTCCTTGTTTATTTTTGCGGCAGGTGTGGGAATGGTGCTTTTTTTCGGTCTGCGAAAAGGAAAAACGATACAAGACTCGGAAGTAACGGAATAATATTTTAGAATACGGAGGGGAATTCAATGGTAGTCAGTAATGTGAAGGTATACGGTTTGGAAAGTGCCGTGCGGGGCAGTAAGTTCCCGATGGCAACAAAGACGGAGGAGTTAAACAGTGATGTGGTGCCGACCACTTATAAGCTTGCGACCTGTGAAAAGGGCAGCGGACACGACCAGTTTATGACCGGTATTATCGTGCAGTTTGATTTAACTTTTACAGTAAAGGCGTGGACAGAGGCGGAGCGGTACCATTTCCTTGATTTTATCTCCAGCCAGTCCACCATGCACCGCATTGCGAAGTTTGATTTGGACAATCAGTACAGCGAGTATACGGACAAGCGTATGATTGCCATTATGAACGAGTTAAAGGATAAGTATAATGAGACTCAGGATCCGGAAGATTATTTACGACTTCTGTATTCCAATCCGTGTGGCTTTAAGCTGACGGCGGCTATGACCACCAATTATCGTCAGTTAAAGACCATTTATTCCCAGCGTAAGAATCACAGACTGCCGGAGTGGCGTGAGTTCTGTGCCTGGGTGGAGACTCTGCCGTATGCAGAGTTCATTACAGGCGTAAAGGCAGAATCATAACAGGGAGTCAAGCAGAGTCTTGGCCAGTTGTGTAAGCACTTCTACGTCAAGCGCACTGCTATACGGTGTATAAACAAAATTGCTTTTGTAATCGGATAAGAAGCATGGAAGAGTAGATTCTTTCTGTGCTTCTTTTTTTGCGTTTTTTACAAAGAGAGGAAGGAAATCACCGGTTTTCTTTGTATAGCAGGTGGCTGCGGTGGCCTTTTTCCGATACTCCTTTTCCACGAAGGATGCCACACTTTTGTGCATGGCGCAGTCCTCAAGCGGCAGGTAGTAGTAGTCTGCCGGGTTCGGATAGAAGTACTTGAGTTCGCCGCAATAAACCGGAAGGAACAGCATGACAAGTCCGTCCTTACTTAGTTTGAGTGCAAGCGTTCGGTTATCGAAAGGAAGAAGAAGCTCGCAAGGAGCCGGCAAAGTGAACCGGAATGCATAGTCCAACGAAATGGTTTTCGGAGTCAGATTGATATTGCTTAAGGCTTCCCTCAGTTTCGGGTTATCCGCCAGGGTGTTCGGCGCGACCGGCTGCAACCGTTCTACTGTTAATTCCTTTGATAAATTTTGCAAAAACAGCAATATCGTAAGGGACGGGAGATTTTTGATATCCTCTGCATTATGTAATAAGAGAACATGCGTAAGCGCAGTTACTTCCTGTTCTTTGCTGTGATTTGTCATCTCATTTAAGCGGTACAAGCCGAGAAAATGTGCATAGACTTCAATCAAATCCCCGCCGGAAAAGGTGTCCGTACGAGTAAAACCGAAGAACTGCTCCATGGATTTTAACTTCAGGTCTTCGGTGGTCAGGTATGCTTTTAACTTTCGCGCAGTAGCGTAAAGGTCAAGACTTTCCAGAGAGGAAAGGGGATAGGAAAGGCAATGGCGTTTGGCTTTCTTCTCCAAAAACGGCAAATCAAAGCCGGTACCGTTGTAATGAAGAATAAGGTCATAATCCTTGGCTTTTTCGAAAAAAAGGTGTAAAAGTTCCTTTTCCTCCGCAGGCTCTGTACACATCCACTGGGTCAGGTGGTAGTTCCCTTCTTCCTCGTAGGTACAGCCGATGAGATAGACATAAGAGCTCTGGGCGGAAAGTCCGGTGGTTTCAATATCAAAATAAAGTGTCCGTTTGTCCCTGTGTTCCGGGGGCAGGTAAGGCGTAAATTCCGGTATAAACGGTGTGGTTAATGTAATCATAGGTCCATTCCCTTTTCTGTATATGAATTGCTGTGATAAGCGGTGTTTGTTGTATTCTTTATCAGTTTATCATAAGTCTGCCGGTTTGAACAGACAGGAAGAGGAAAAAGAAAATTTACTATTCCATATGGGATTCGGTTGTGCTATACTATAAGTGTGAAAGTCTATCCGTAAGGAGGTGATCGCATGAAGCTGAATCAGTGCAGATATTGCGGGACGATGTTTAAAGCTACTTATTCTTCAACAGTATGTAGTCATTGTAAAGAACTGGATGACATTTTGTTCAGTAGAATTGAGGAATATTTGAAAAAGTTTCCTAACAGCAATGCGATTCAGATAGCGGAAGGGTTGGAGCTTCCGACCTTTGAAGTCGTGCGGTTTATCGACGAAGGAAGACTGCAGTTTTCCAGAGGAAAGTTCGAACGGTTGAGGTGACGATTGTGATTGCATATATTAAAGGTGTGTTCGCGGAAGCGGACGGCAACGCGGTAATGATAGAGACGGCGGGTGGTATCGCTTATGAAGTGGCGGTAATGCCTTCCGATTTGGAGAAGCTTCCGGCACAGGGAGAGGAGTTAAAACTGTATACGTATTTGCAGGTAAAGGAAGACGGCGTGGCACTGTACGGATTCCTTTCTAAGGCAGATTTGACCATATTTAAGCTGTTGATTACGGTCAGCGGTATCGGGCCGAAACTGGGCCTGGGGATTTTGTCCTCCATCGGTGCGGATGAGCTTCGCAGAGCGGTGATTGCCGAAGATGCGGACCGTTTGGCGGCGGCGCCGGGGATAGGGAAGAAGACAGCGGGACGTCTGGTGATTGAGTTAAAGGATAAGATTTTAGCTTTGGCGGCGGATTTTGCGGAGGAGTTTGTGGAGAAGACCACAGAGTCGAAGCCTTCCGACACGGAGGAAGCAAAGAGCCTTCGGGAAAATGCACTGCAGGTATTGGTGGCGCTCGGTTATGCGGAGAAGGAAGCTTCTAAGGCGGTGAAGGCAGTGGAGATTACCGACGGTATGACCGACGATGAAATGGTACGTCAGAGTTTGCGACAGCTGGGCTGATAGGAAGGTAAGAACAGGTATGGCTAGACGAATTATTACAACAGAGGCAATGGGAGACGAGAAGAAGACCGAAGTCGGACTTCGTCCGCAGTTGCTGAAGGATTATATCGGACAGGCAAAAGTCAGAGAAATGTTGAAAATATATATTGAGGCGGCAAAGGAACGAAAGGAAACGCTGGATCATGTGTTGTTTTTCGGGCCGCCGGGTCTCGGTAAGACCACCCTTGCGGGGATTATAGCCAACGAGATGGGAGTGAATATCCGTACCACAGCGGGGCCGGCCATCGAGAAGCCGGGGGATATGGCATCTATTTTGTATAAGTTAAACGAGGGTGATGTGCTCTTTATCGATGAGATTCACCGGATTCCGCGTCAGGTAGAGGAGTTTTTGTATTCCGCTATGGAGGATTTTTCCATGGACGTGTTAATCGGACAGGGAGCCAGTGCGGTATCTAAGCATTTTTCCCTGCCGCACTTTACACTGGTAGGAGCAACCACCCGTGCGGGGATGCTGACGGCACCTCTTCGTGACCGATTCGGAGTAGTGAGCCGTCTGGAGTTTTATACGGATGCGGAGCTGACGCAGATTGTAAAGCGTTCCGCCGGTGTGTTACAGGTAGAAATCGAGGACGAGGGTGCGCTTGAGATTGCCCGTCGTTCCAGAGGAACGCCGCGTCTGGCCAACCGTTTCTTAAAGCGTGTGCGTGACTATGCGCAGGTAGTGGGAGACGGCGTCATTACGAAGGAACTTGCGGACAAAGCATTGGATTTGTTGGAAGTGGATAAGGAAGGTTTGGATCATATTGACCGTCGAGTACTCACTGCCATGATTGAAAAGTTTCACGGTGGGCCGGTAGGCCTTGAGGCCGTGGCGGTCAGCATCGGAGAGGATGCAGGGACGATAGAAGAGGTCTATGAGCCGTTTTTAGTACAAAACGGATTTGTGGCGAGGACTCCGCGGGGGCGCGTGGTATTGCCGAAGGCGTACCGCCATGTGGGATTGCCGGAGCCGGATACGAAAGAATAATCAGGAGGGTGCAAGATGAACAAGAAAAACGGAGTCGAAGTTCTTATTAACGGGAAAAGAGTATGTCTCAGCGGATACGAGAGCGAAGAGTATTTACAGCGTGTTGCATCTTACCTGAATGCAAAGTATGCCGAATTAAAAAATACTGAGTCTTACCGTATGCTTGATTTGGAAATGAAAAATATGGTACTGCAGCTGAATTTGGCGGACGATTATTTTAAGTTAAAGAAGCAGATGGAAGAGACAAACGGAGATTCTGTTGCCAAAAGCAGCGAGATTTTCGATTTAAAGCATGAAGTAATTACGGCTCAGACAAAGCTGGAGGCGGCTCAGAGAGAGATTGAAGCTTTAAAGAAGGAAAATTTGGAAGCGCAGAAACGGATTATACGGTTAGAGACCGAGTTAGAGGGATATCATGGAAAAACCTGAAATTCTGGCTCCGGCAGGTAGTATGGAGGCCTTAAAGGCCGCAATGACCGCAGGAGCCGATGCGGTATACATGGGAGGGAGCAGCTTTGGTGCAAGAGCATATGCGGATAACCCGGATACGGACGAGATGTTAGAGGCCATCCGGTACGTGCATCTGCGGGGGAAACGCTTGTACCTTACGGTAAATACGCTTGTGAAGGAGCAGGAGTTCGGTGCATTGTACGAGTTCTTAGCTCCTTATTATTCCGCCGGTCTGGATGCGGCTATTGTGCAGGATGTAGGTGTTCTACGCTTTTTGGCCAAGGAGTTTCCGGGACTTGCGTTACATGCCAGTACACAGATGACACTGACGGCGGCGGAAGGGATTCGTCTGTTTGACGGATATCCGGTGACAAGACTGGTGCCGGCGAGAGAGTTGTCCATTCCGGAGATTACCGACATCTGCCAAAAGAGCGGAAAAGAAGTGGAGATTTTTGTCCACGGAGCCCTTTGTTATTGTTATTCGGGGCAGTGTCTTATGAGCAGTATGATCGGCGGCAGAAGCGGCAATCGCGGACGTTGTGCCCAGCCCTGTCGTATGGAATATGAAAGCGAAGAAAGAGGGAAGAGGTACTGGCTTAGTCCGAAGGATTTGTGCGGACTTACCATGCTTCCGGAGTTAATCAATACGGGAGCGGCTTCTTTTAAAATCGAAGGGCGTATGAAGCGGCCGGAGTATGCGGCAGCGGTGGCGGCAGCGTACCGAAAGTTCACGGATTTATATGTTTCTCTCGGCGCGGAAGGGTATCGTGCCTATTTGCGGGAGCATCCGACTTTGCTTGCGGACGAGACGGAGCGTCTGGCAGATATTTATAATCGTGGCGGTTTTACGAGCGGTTGCTTTACGGCACATAACGAGAAAGGGCTCATGTCGGTGAATCGTCCGGGGCATTACGGAGTATCGGTGGGTGAGGTGATATCCGGCGGAAAAGGTGAGGCTTTGATTCGTCTGAATAAGGATGTACAGCCTCAGGATGTATTGGAGCTTCGCAGAGAATCGGAGAAACGTTCCGGGGAACCGGGGTATTACGAATATACATTGGGAACCGGTGCAAAGGTCGGAGAAAAGATAAAGGCGAAGTTGCTTCCGAAGCTTTCCGCAAAACCGGGAGATACGGTATACCGGATGCGGAATAGCGTGCTGTTGGAGAATTTGGCAGCTTCTTATGTAAAGCAAGAGTTAAAAGTACCTGTGAAGGGTGCGTTTTATGCAAAGGCAGGGGAAGTATGTACCTTGGAAGTGTCGGCGATGGGCGAGAGCATCCTTCTACCGATAGCTTTTCCGGAACAGAAAAAAGAGCGTGTTTCGGTGGTCTGTGAAGGCTTTGTCTGCGAGAAGGCAGGAAAGCTTCCGGCCACAGAGGAAGCGGTGAAAAAGCAGCTTTCCAAGACCGGAAACGAACCGTTCTATTTCGAGGAATTGAACGTTACGCTGGCGGATGATGTGTTTTTGCCCAACGGCCTGTTAAATGAGATTCGAAGAAATGCGTTGGCAATGCTATCCGAGAAGTTGCAGAGCCGGTTTGTGCGGGAGAAATATAAAACCGGAGAGGATGCTACAGGCGGTGCAAAGTTTGACAATCCGGCGATGGAAATGGTTCGGATTGCCGGTATGACGGAGAACGAAAATCAGAGTATGTCGAAGTTGAGCAGGCCGTATCTTGACTGCGTTGTCAGCACAAAAGCACAGGCGGAGGCTGTGGCAAAGGAATCGACGGTTCGTAGGATTTATGTGGATTTTGTCGGACAGAGTCCGGAAATAGTATGTGAATATGCGGATTGTTTGCGAAAGTCGGGAAAGGAAGTGTGGTTCTGTTTCCCTCGGATTTGCAGAAAGGATACCATGGAACGGTATCGAGAGGTATTACCTTTGCTTAAGAACTGTTTTGACGGTTATCTGATTCGGAATTACGAGACACTTGCACTGATACAGGAGTTGGATGTGCAGTGGAAATCCAGATGCGTGTTGGATGCTTTTGTTTATACTATGAACCGGGAAGCAAAGGCATTTTACCGTGACTTGTTCGACGGAAACGAAACGTTGACAGCGCCTTACGAATTGTCCGAAAAGGAATTGTACCGTCTCGGAGTGGAGGATATGACGCTGGTTGTGTACGGTCGGATTCCGCTTATGGTATCGGCTCATTGCGTAAAGAAAAACATGGGACTCTGCCGGAACGGTAAGGGGACGGAGTGCGATGAAGAAGATGAACCGATAACGCTGGTGGACCGTGTAGGAAAGAGGCTTCCGGTAAAACAGAATTGCCTGGAATGTTATAATTTGATTTACAACCCGGAATGTTTGTCTCTGCTTGACGGCGGTGATGCGGTGGATAAACTGAATCCCTGGGCAATCCGGTTGGATTTTACTTTTGAAACAAGGGAAGAAGCAGAACGTATTTTAAAAAGTGCGACAGGTACCGGGGAGCCGGTAACGGGAACCGGGTATACCAGAGGGCACTTAAAAAGAGGAGTGGAGTAATGAAAACAGCATTTCTTGCGTTGGTAAACTATATTACAGCAGGATTGTTGCTTGCGTATAATGTGCAGGCATTTCTTTTCGCGATAAGAAATGTAAGGAACAAGGAGCAGAGACGGAGCAAAGCGGTCGCGGTTGCCATGAAGGCAGAGATTGCTTTGATTTTCGTGCTCTGCTTTTTTTCGTTGTATCTAAGAAGCGGAGAGGGAAAATTTTTAGGTTTCCTCTGCGTTCAGCTACTTGTTTACGGCGGAATTGATTTTGTTTACAAGAAACTGTATCCGAAGATGTCGGGATTGTTGTTTGATCATATGCTGTTGCTGTTGTGTGTCGGGGCTGTAATGCTTGCGAGACTGGATTTTAAAGGGGCAGTCAGACAGTTTATGATTGTGGCGGCAGCGTTGGTGCTTGCGTTATTTATTCCGGCCTTTATCCGGGCAATGCACCGAATCGAACGTTACGGCTACGTATATCTGGCAGGGGGGATTGCAATTCTTCTCGGCGTATTTTTCTTTGCCGGGGAACGTTTGGGAGCCCGTATCTGGGTGAAGTTGTTTGGGGTGGCGATGCAGCCCTTCGAGTTTGTAAAGATATTGTTCATTTTCGGATGTGCGGCGGTGCTTTTGCGTGCAAAGTCTTGGAAAGGAAAGCTGTTGGGAATGGCTCTTGCCGGAGTACACATTCTTTTGATGGCGGCATCCAATGATTTGGGCGGAGCACTCTTGTTCGCGGTGGTATTTTGGATTTTACTGTTTTGTACCGACGGAAAGAAGCTGTGGTTGGTCGGCGGAGCGGCAGTAGCCGGTGCAGCGTGTGTTGCGGCATATAAGCTCTTTGACCATGTGCAGGTGCGGGTATTGGCCTGGAAGGATCCTTTTGCTGTAGTAGATAACGAAGGATATCAGTTGTCACAATCCCTGTTTGCCATCGGGAACGGCGGATTTTTCGGAACCGGTTTGCTTGCGGGAGCACCGGAGCAGATTCCGGTGGTGACAACGGATTATATTTTCTCGGCAATTTGTGAGGAACTGGGAGGTTTGTTTGCCCTGGGTATTCTGGCAATTTATGTGCATTGTATGATTCTGATTATTCGCATGGCTTCAAAGTTTTCTGAGGATTATTACCGTCTGGTGTTTACCGGGTTTGCCACAATGGTTACGACACAGGTGTTGTTAAATGTGGGCGGAGTGATACGGATGCTGCCGTCCACCGGTGTACCGCTTCCTTTTGTCAGTGCGGGCGGAAGCTCTGCAGCAAGTATGGTGCTTATGCTGATGCTGATGCAGGGAATGCAGGAGAGCGGAAACACCGGAGAAAAAGCAGCGTACAAGGATGGATTTGTGCCCGGCGTGTTGAACGAAAAAGCGAAAAAAGCTCTAAGGTACTGTTCGGCAGTTTTCCCTATGGTATTATGTGTTGTGGCACTTTATTTCACCGGGTTTATGTGCACCGAAGCCCGGACGGTGATTTTTAACTCCTATAACAGACGACAGGCAAAGTTAGAGGAGCAAAATGCCAGAGGAACGATTTTTGATGCGGACGGAAAACCGTTGGCATTTACCATGCTTTCCGACGGGGAAGAAGTGCGGAAGTATCCTTACGGTAGTTTGTATGCCCATGTGGTAGGAAAGGTAGAAAAAGGTTCCAGCGGACTGGAGGCGGTAAAAGAAATCGATTTATTGTCTTCTTCTACCGGTGAGCTGAGTAAGCTTTTATATCGCATGAAGGATGCACAGATTCCGGGCAATAACTTATTTACGACGCTTTGCACCGAAGTACAGAAAGAAGTTTACGAGGCTCTTACGGGATATACGGGAGCGGCCTGTGTGACAGAGATAGATACCGGGGCACTGCTTGCCTCTGTTTCATTGCCGGACTTTGAACCGGAAACTGCGGAGGTGTACGGGAATGAAGAAAACGGTCCGTTTTTTAACAGGGCATTTTACGGAGAATATCCGGTGATAGATGCAACGGAACTGTTTCGCTCCGCGGCAGCGGTATATGACTTGGGAATTCCTACGCCCTTCGGTGAGACGGTAAAATCGGACGGAAGTATATTGACACCGGTGGGAGGCGCTTTGTTTGCGGGAGCCTGCGGAAATGACGGAGTCTATCAAACACCTTATGTTGCTGAAAAGCTTACGGAGGCGTCCGGTAAGCCGATTTACCGTACGGAATCCGAACGTATACGGGGGCTTACGGCAGAAGAAGCAAAGCGATATTATGATGCTTTTACCGTAATTGAGACAGAAGACGGTGTAAGCTATCGGTATGCGGAAACCGAAGTGGACTCTGGTACGCTTGGGAAAAAACATTGTCTGGCGATGGCTCTTGTGCCGGCAGAGAACCCGAAAACAGCGGTCTGTGTTGTAATTGAACAAAGAAGCGGACTGGGAGACGGTGTATTGCGTAGTATTGCAGAGCGCATTATACGGGCAACGGATATGCCTTAGAGTGTTGCGGGAAATCAAGGCAAAAAAGGAAATTTCAGAAACCTTTTACGGAGTGGTTGCAAAGTTGCCAAAAATGATGTATACTTATATTCAGTTATTGATGGCACACCAGCAGGAGGTATTGCAATGGTAGAAGCGACCAGCTGCGGCGGTGTAGTTATATTCAGAGGGAAGATATTACTACTGTACAAAAATTACAAGAACAAGTATGAAGGATGGGTATTGCCGAAGGGCACCGTAGAGGAAGGCGAAGAGTTTAAGGATACCGCCATACGTGAGGTAAAGGAAGAGACCGGCGTAGATGCGCAGATTATCAAATACGTAGGTAAAAGCCAGTATACCTTCAATACTCCTCAGAATACGGTCTTAAAAGATGTGCATTGGTATTTGATGATGTCTGACAGCTATTATAGCAAACCGCAGCGTGAAGAGTTTTTCATGGACTCCGGGTATTACAAGTTTCACGAAGCATATCATATGCTGAAATTTGCAAATGAGAAGCAGATTTTAGAACAGGCGTATAATGAGTATGTGGATTTGAAGAAGAGTAATCTCTGGGGCAACAAGAAGTATTTTTAGTAAGGAAGAGAGCGATTGTGAGAACAGTCGCTTTTTCTTTTTGTCTCGGAAGGAATGAAATACAGAGAAAAAACAAAATATTAACATAAAAAAGTGTGAAAAAATTGACTTTTCTATCAAGTTTTAGTAAAATAAGGGTGAGATCTTGGAAGTAAACAGGGATTGCAAGGAGGATGTAGTATGACAGAAGAACAGTACAAAAGATCGGGAAAAGTTGCCTATCCGGTGGTGATGGTTGCTTGTGGGATGGTTCTGCTTACGTTGCTTGTGACAGCGATCCGGGAGGCGTTGCATACAAGAACCATAATACAAGGAGCGGTTATATTGCTTGCGATGGTGATTGCGACAATTACATACTTGAAAAAGGATTATACAAAACGCGGAATGATTATCATTGCCGGTATGGGGGCGTTGATGTATCTTGTGGTGTCCGTTTTTAACGGAAGTACCTACTCCGTTATGTACGGTTTTGTAATTCTTATTTGTTGTATGTCATATATGAACAGAAGGCTGATTATCTGGGGAGATTCCTTTATTGTCCTCGGGTTTGCCATTCGGACCATCCGAATGACTACCGGAATCGATGAGTTTGATTTCGAATTGTTGGGAATCGGTTGGATTTCTATCCTGTTATGTTGCTTTGCATCTATAATGTCTGTAACGTTGCTTTTAAAGTACAACCAAGAAAGTATGGCAACCATTACCGAAAAGGCAGAGCAGCAGGAGAAGGTTGCGAAGGTAATGTTAGGAGTTGCACAGGAAATTAATAGTAGATTTTCCAAGGCCAGCGTACGGATGGATGAGTTGGAAGAAGCTCTTCAGGTAAACGATAAGAGCATGCAGGATATTGCGAGAAGTATGGCCAGCGTATCTCAAAGTATTCAGGATGAAGCCGGAATGTGCGGTTCCATTCAGAGCAACGTGGATATGGCGGAGAAGGAAACAAAGGAAATGATTGATTCCTCCGACAAGGTAAAGGAAACCATCGAGGAAAGTGTGGGAATTGTTGCTGCGTTAAAGTCTCAGGCAGACTCTGTAAGCGAGTCTAATAAGAGTACCGTAGAGGCAATTACGAGACTTTCGGCAAAGGTTGCGGAAGTGGAGAATTTTACCAATGCGATTTTGACCATTTCTTCCCAGACAAATCTTCTTGCTTTGAACGCATCCATTGAAGCGGCAAGAGCGGGAGAAGCAGGAAAGGGCTTTGCGGTAGTTGCGGATGAAATCAGAAAGCTTTCTGAGGATACGAGAGAGTCCGCAAATCAAATTACCGGTATCATTAAAGAATTGGTAGAGGATGTGGGAGTAACCACTTCCAGTATGGATGTTTCCAGTAAGACCATTGAGGAACAGGGAGAGATGATTGCCGCTACCAAGGATAAGTTTGATTTGATTGAAGCAGAGGTAACGGATCTGATTCAGAATATAAACGAGACAGAAAGCTTGATGAGAGAAATTATCAATGCAACCGGTTCTATTAATGAGAGTATTAGTGATTTGTCGGCGGTGGGAGAGGAAATTGCCGCATCCTCCGAAGAGGGAGCAAGTGTATCCGCAGATGCGGTAGAAAGTATGAAGAGCGTAAATCATGAGTTACGTCAGATACGGAAGCTTGCGGAAAAGTTATCGTTAGAAAACAAGGAAGAATAGAAGAGATATGAGCGTATGCCGGCACGGTCTGAATGGGTTGTGCCGGCTTTTTGTATTCAAAGGGAGACGCCTGTTTGAACGTAGGCTCTTTCTACTCTTTCTATTGCTTTTTTTGTATGAGTCGGCTAAAATAAAAACAGAAGTCTAACCGAGGAGGTATAGGAAATGAAGAAAAATTCGTTTTGTATTAAATCTGCAGCGATGATAGGTGCTGTGATTGCACTTTTTGCATTGTTGTTGCTTATGACAAAGGAATATCGTCAAGCGATTCGCGGGATGGCTGCAGTTTCCTATTTTAATTTTAATCCGGTAGCATTGTTATGGTTGATTGTTGTAGTCGGTTTGTCTGTTATCGGTGTACTGATTTGGTTGGCGAAAATGATTTTTGACAGGGAACAGCTTTTAACAGAGGCGGCGATGGAGGTACGAAAGGTTACCAATAATATTCATGCAGGTGTGGTGAATTACATTCCGGAGGGGGGTTGTAAGATTGTATATGCCAGTCGGGGATATTATGAGATTATCGGTGTGGACCGTACCGGTCTGTATGAAATTTATCAGAATAGTCTGCTTGGTTTTATTCCGCCGGAATATCACGGATTTTTCTTAGATGTCGCTTCTTTGGAAGTGGACGGGCATACGGAAGAAACGATTCAAATGCATGATTGTAACGGGAAACGATACTGGATGCAGGTGACGTTATCCAAGGGGCTTCACGGCGGAAAGGAGACGGTATCGGCGGTATTTGTTGACGTATCCGAATTAAAGGCGACAGAAGATAAGCTTCGCAAGGAGAAGGAACGCTATCGTATTGTGACAGAGCTTAGCGATGAAGTATTGTTTGAGTATGATTTCAAAAAGGATGTGTTAACCCTTTCGGAACGTTTTACCGAACTGTACGGACAGGACCATGTGATTGATTCCTTCCGAAGGGATATGAGTGTCCATATGAGAACTATTCATCCGGAGGACAGAAAAGCCACCATAGAACAATTACTTCGAACAAGACGTGTGGGAGCAAATGATATTCAGTTCCGGTTAAAGGATATGAATAACGAGTACCAGTGGTGCAGAGTATTGTATAGGGCGCTCTGTGATGAAAACGGCGGACCGTTTATGGCAATCGGTAAGATTGCTAATATCAACCTTTTTAAGAAGGAAATCGAACAGCTGGCTTATGAATCAAAAACCGATTCTATGACCGGAGCATACAACAAGATGGCAACCAAAGAAATGATAGATGCCTTCATTCATAAGCACAGAGATGGAGCGCATATGATGCTGTTGATTGATGTGGACGATTTTAAAAAGGTGAATGATACTTACGGTCATCAGTGCGGTGATGAAGTACTTACCTATGTGATCGGAAATCTTCGTAAGACTTATGTGTCCGGCGAGATTATCGGTCGTGTAGGCGGTGATGAATTTGTTGTATTTATCGGCGAGGTAAAGGATAAAGAGCAATTGATTGAAAAGGCACAGGAGTTAAAGGAGCTGTTGCATCAGCCGTATGTGTACGGAGATAAGACTGTTCCGGTCAGCGCATCTGTGGGTATTGCAATGTATCCGGAAGGCGGTACATGCTATGAGGAGCTTTTGTACAATGCGGATAATGCGTTGTACGAGGTGAAGGCTACGGAGAAAGGCAATTTTGCCATCTATGAGCCGAAAAAGTAATATCAATCCTTCCAATCTTCCCTGCGGATAAGCTTTCCGAAAAAGAGAAGTGCAATATAAGAAACACAGTAGATTCCACAGACAAAAAGCAGGAGCAGGATGGAAGAAAACGGTGTTTCTTTTTGCAGAAAACGGTAAAGTAATACAAACAATTGTGCAGGAAGAAACGCAAATAAAGCAGGCAGAACCAGCCACTCAGAAACCGGCGGAAATGCTTTGCAATATTTCAGTACCAAAAGGGTATCAAACAATGTACTGATTAACTGGCTTACAAGAAGACCGATTAAAACGCCGTAGATGCCTGTTTTCGGTACGACAAATACAATGATGGCTAAGCGTACCAAAAGTCCGGCTACGGTGGTTAAAAAGGATAAATGCGGCTTTCCGAGACCATTAATAACACTGCTTAGGGTGGTAGATAAATACAGCAACGGACAGAGAGGTGACAGGATACGGATATAGTCACCGGCCAGGGTATTATGATAGACTGCAAATCCGATATCACGTCCGAAATAGAAAAAGACGGCGGTGGAAAACAGACCGATGATGACACTGTATTTTACTGCATTTCCTACACAGTGTTGCAGTCGAGGTCGATTTTTCTCATCCAGATTTTCCGAGACTGCCGGCAGGAGCAGGATGGAGAGTGCATTGGGAATGGCAGAAGGGAACAGAATGAAGGGAATTGCCATTCCGTTTAAGATACCGTAAAGGCTTAAGGCATCGGAAGTTGTCAGACCGCTTAACCGGAGCATCCCCGGGATAAATACGGCTTCTACGCTATGTAAGATATTGATAATAAGCCGGTTCAGAGATAAAGGCATGGAGAGCGCAAGGAGGCGTTTGGTAAGTCCAGCGGTTTCGCAAGGGGATGCATGACGAAGAAGCTTTGTGCGGTGCATCCGGTAAGCAATACAGTTAAAGATATTGGAGGCGACTTCACCCAGAACCAGACCGATGACGGCCGCAAGACACCGGCTTTCCTCATTGGAAAAGGCAGGAAGGGTAACCAGATAAAGAACCAGACCGATGCGTACTACCTGTTCCAAAAGCTGGGTAAAGGCAGGAACGGCAGTTTTTTTACATCCGATATAGTATCCGTTAATGCAGGCGGTAACCGCGCAGCACGGGAATACAAGAGAGAGAATACGCAGGGAGTCGGTAGCACGGGGTTCCATAAGAAAGTAGCGTGCACATGGCTCCGCGCCGAAGTATACAAGAATCGACAAAGCAAGAGAGATTCCGAAGGCAAGAAGCATGGAACGGCGCATCAGACAGGAGGTTAACGTTACATTGCCCCGGCTGTTTTCCTCCGCTACCAGTTTGGACACGGCGGTCTGGATTCCGGATGCATAGAGTGTATAACAAATTCCGTAGACCGGAAATATTAACTGATAGATGCCCAGATATTCCGCACCCAGGGCGTCCGCAAGACAAATGCGGTAATAAAATCCGAGGACACGGGTAATCAGTCCGGTTATGGTGAGAAGGATAGTTCCCTTTAAAATGGCGTTTTTCAAGAAAGTGTCTCCGGGTGTGTTTTTATAAGCTTATGATTTTGTGTCTTCGGATATGACGGGGAGTATAGTAACGGAAAGGTGGAGGATGTTGATGAGCAAGAGTGTGAAAAAGTTTTTTTGGTTGTTTCTTACGTCTCAGGAGCAGTGGCTGAATAAGATGTCCGATG
The DNA here is from genome assembly GCA_964545045.1 of uncultured Lachnospiraceae bacterium. GTDB lineage: Bacteria > Bacillota > Clostridia > Lachnospirales > Lachnospiraceae > SIG307. The sequence continues at coordinate 131,308 of CAZJEN010000002.1, forward strand.
ATGGGTGGCGTTTGGTAGGTACTGCTGTTTCAGGTTACGAGTTTGAGGAATGCGAGAAGGGAAAGTACCGGTATAAGGCAGTGTATATTGCGAATCTTTCCAAGGCAAGTGCGGAAAAGTATGTAACGTCACTGAAAGAGTGTGGTTACCGGGCAATTTATAAGAATGTGAATTTGAACTATTCTACGGGTAAGGTTGAATATCGGCCATGGGCAGAAGAAGGGGGAAGGGGTGCCACCGAAAAAACGACACTGCACAAGGAGTTATTGATTATTGAGAAAGAGAATGACGGAACTGAGTTTTCTTTATGCCCTACCTTCGAACAGCGTTATGCTGCTTACAACAGATTACGGTTGTGGGGCATAATAGGGCTTGTTGTAGCTTTGGTGTTGGCAATAGCAGGGAAGAGTGTTATATGGGGAATTGTGGCGTTTTTGCCGCTTGTTTGGGCAGTTTTATTTTATTTGGAGATTCGAAAATTAAAGAAGAGCATAAAATAGAGATATAACATATTGAGGATAATAACATGGAAAAGAAAATTATATATTTGGACAATGCGGCCACAACGCCTATGTATGAAGAAGCGGTTGCGGCTATGCTTCCGTATTTTACGGAACGGTTCGGTAATCCGTCCGGCCAGTACGGTCTGGCAAATGAAGGGAAGCGTGCCATAGAGTCTGCCAGAAAGCAGATTGCGGCGACCATAGGAGCCAGACCGGAGGAAATCTTCTTTACCGGAAGCGGTACGGAGGCGGACAACTGGGCCGTTAAGGCGGTGGCACAGGCTTATCGGGACAAAGGACGACATATTATTACGACGAAAATCGAGCATCATGCGGTACTGCATACCTGTGAGGCACTGGAGCGGGAGGGATACCGGGTGACTTATCTTTCCCCGGACGAGGACGGAATTATTTCGCCGGAAAGTCTGCTCAGGGTATTGACGCCGGATACAGTATTAGTATCGATTATGACGGCAAATAACGAAATCGGAACCATAGAGCCGATTGAAGAATTGGCGAAAATAACAACGGAACGGGGGATTTTGTTTCATACCGATGCGGTACAGGCATACGGGAAGTTACCACTTTCGGTAGAGGACGGAACCATTGCCCTATTGTCTGTCAGTGCCCATAAAATCGGAGGACCAAAGGGCGTGGGATTTTTGTATGTAAGAAGAGATGTGCGGTTACATTCCTTTTTACACGGAGGAGCCCAGGAGAAGCGTCGCAGAGCCGGAACGGAAAATGTACCGGGAATTGTTGGATTTGCAAAAGCGGTTGAGTTGACCTTTGCGTCACGGGAAGAAACGGTACAGAGGGAGAGTGAGCTACGGGATTATTTTATGGAGCGGGTGCTTTCTGAGATTCCTTATGCCAGAGTGACCGGTTCCCGGAAGTACCGGTTGTCCGGACATGTGAGTTTTTGTTTTCAGTTCATTGAAGGGGAGACGGTGCTTATTATATTGGATTCTGACGGGATTTGCGGTTCCAGCGGTTCGGCCTGTACCACGGGACAAACAGAGCCGTCTCATGTATTGACAGCCATCGGACTTCCGGAGGATGTGGCTCACGGGGCATTGCGGTTTACTTTGGGAAGAGAGACCACGAAGGAAGATATCGATTTTACAATAGACCGGATGAAAGAAGTTATCGGGAAAATCAGAGCGATGTCCCCGTATTATGCGAAGTTTGCGGCACGGGACGGGAGAGAATAGGCGGGAAATTGCCGACGTGTTAGGAAAGGTTATGGTATGAAAAAGATTGTAGTAGGTCTGTCCGGCGGAGTGGATTCTGCTGTGACGGCATATTTGTTAAAGGAACAGGGCTACGAGGTCATCGGTGTGACTCTTTGTATGCACGGAAATGCGGAAAAGGAAGTAGCGGATGCGGCAGAGGTGGCAAAACGTATCGGCATCAGTCATCGTGTGGTGGAGTTACAGGAGAAGTTTAAAGAGAATATTATCCGCTATTTTACGGAGTCTTATAAAAGAGGAGAGACCCCGAATCCGTGTATGGTGTGCAATCCGCTTATGAAGTGGACGTCTCTTCTTTCTGTTGCGGAAGAGGAAGGCGCGGAAGGCGTGGCAACCGGACATTACGCGGGGGTAGTGCGCTTGGCAAACGGGCGATTTGCGGTTCGGTGCGGAGAGTCAGCCGCGAAGGATCAGGCCTATGTGTTGTATGGTCTGACTCAGGAACAGTTGTCGAAAACAATGATGCCTCTTGCTGTTTATGAGAAAGAAAAAATTCGCGAGATTGCGGCAAAGATAGGCCTTTCCGTGGCGGATAAAGCGGACAGTATGGAAATTTGTTTTTTGCCTGAGGGAGAAGTCTATACCGATTATCTTGTGGAACAGGAAGGAGTAACTCCTGAAAGAGGTAATTTTGTGGATGAAGCCGGAACTGTGCTGGGAACGCACCAGGGCATTATTTATTATACGGTAGGACAGCGAAAGGGACTCGGCATTGCCTTCGGAGAACCTCGCTATGTAAAGGAACTGCGACCGGAGACAAACGAGGTGGTATTGTCGGGAAACGATGCGTTACAAAACAGAATAGTTTATGCGAAAGAGTATCAAGGAATGGCTTTGGAAGAGCTGACAGACGGAATGCGTTTGCTTGCAAAAATCCGTTATAGTCATAAAGGAGCGATGTGTACGGTGCATTGCGAAGGAAAAAGGTTACGTCTGGAGTTTGATGAAGCGCAGCGTGCTGCTACGCCGGGACAAGCCGTGGTGTTTTACCGGGAAGAAGAGGCCGAGGACGGTGCTAAGGTGCTTGTGGTAGCCGGCGGAGCGGTGATTTGCAGATAGATCGGAGGACCGGAAATGACAGAAGTGAAAAAGAAAGTTTTATTGGCAAACGGCGTGGAAATGCCGACGATCGGTTACGGTACCTGGCAGGTGGAAAACAGCCCGGCAGGTGCGGGTGCGGTGGCAGAAGCAATCAGAGCAGGATATCGCCATATTGACGGCGCGGCACGGTATGAGAACGAGGTGAGTGTGGGTGAAGGTATCAGAACGTCCGGTATCGCCCGTGAGGAGCTTTTTGTAACGAGCAAAGTATGGTTTACCCACAGAAAGTACGAGCAGGTGCTTACTGCTTTTGATACCACATTAAAGGATTTGGGGCTGGACTATGTGGATTTGTATTTGATTCATTGGCCGGCGGTGGCGAATAATTACGAGAACTGGGAAGAGGTAAATGCGGAAACTTGGCGTGCTATGGAGACGATTTATCGTTCGGGAAAGGCGAAGGCCATCGGTGTCAGCAATTTCCTTCCACATCATCTGAAGCCGCTTTTAATAACCGCGGAGATTGTTCCGATGGTAAATCAGATTGAGTTCCGCCCAGGATATCCGCAGATGGAATGTGCCAAGTGGTGTCTGGAGAGAGGAATTGTGCCGGAAGCTTGGCGACCGCTTGGTGCCGGTGCAGCATTGACAGGAGAATTAATGACTGAGCTTTCTAAAAAGTACGGAAAAACACCGGCACAGATTTGTTTGCGTTGGGTGTTACAACACGGGCTTACGCCTCTTGTAAAGTCCGCAAATCCGGTGCGTATGCGGGAAAATCTACAGATCTATGACTTTGAACTGAGTGCGGAGGATATGGCAAAGATGGATGCGCTACCGTGGGATGATGCGAATGCGGAGAAGCCGGATGAAGTGGTGGAAATAAAATAGTTGCATTTTTTATCACTTGTGCTATGATGTGAAAAATAACTTTGAAAGGAAACTCTATGATGAACGTAACGTTGAACAGTTTAGAACGCAGAGAAGAAGAACGTAGGCTCTTGTAATTATTGCAATCCGCATGGTTACAAGAGGTACGTCTTGTTTCTGTGCGGTTACTGTTTAAAATCATAGAGATGCAGAACCGTAACAGATTTGGCTTTAGGCTGAATGTGCTTACGGTTCTTTTTTCGTGTAGGAAAAGTGAGTATTGAGTCGACAGAGCAAGTTTGCTTGCGGTCTGGCGGCGAAATACGAACGCGCCCACGACGTAGCGTCGGAACGACGCGGAGTGAGGGCAAAGCACGGAGTGCTTGCCTAAACGTGATAGTTAAGAAGGAGGAGGTCAACTATGAACACAGATTTTTTGAAGAACACATTTTCAAAGGTAATCAAAGATTACGACACCGCAAGACCGGGGTATCCGAAGGAATTGTATGATACGGTGATGAAGTTTGCGGAATTGGGAACAAGGGCAGAGGTACTGGAGGTAGGAGCCGGTACGGGACAGGCAACGGACCTGTTTTTGCAGGGAGACTTCCGGTTTGATTTACTGGAGGTCAGTGAGGAGCAGGTGATGTTTTTGAAGAAAAAGTACGGAAGCAATCCGAAGGTGACGGTAGTAAAAGACTATTTTGAGCAGTATGAAACGGAAAAGAAGTATGACTTAATCTATTCCGCTACGGCGTTTCACTGGGTGGATAGTTGGATTGGGTATCCGAAGGCGTGGGAGATGTTGAACACCGGAGGAACCTTGGCGGTGTTCTGGCATATGTCCTCAGTGACTTATTATGAGGGAGGGATTTTTGACGGACTGAACGCAATAAAGAAAAAGTATCTTCCGCAGGAGTCTCTGGGATTTGATGCGGATGGGATTTTGAAAGTGAAAGAGCGACGAATCGCACAGATTCAGTCCGAAGGATGCTTTGGAAAACCGGAGATTTACGAGTATCGGTGGACGGATAGCTATGATGCAGAGCGATATGTGACGTTACTTAATACTTATTCCGGGACCCAGACACTTTCGGAGGAGAAACGGATGGCGTACTTGGATGAGGTAAGAGCGTATATCAATGCAAACGGCGGGAAGGTGGAGTTGCCGCAGCATGTGATGTTGTATTTGGTGAGGAAGTAAAGGAGTAAAGGAAATGCAGACAGAGAATAAGAAACACATAAGCTATCGTGAGGCATGTCTTGCGGACTGTTATGTCCTTGCTGTGTTAAAAGGAAAAGTTTGGAATACAACCTATCAGGGAATTTATCCACAGGAGAAATTGACGGGATACGATGTAGAGAAGAATAAGAGGATATTTGAGTCAATCGTAGAGAATCCGGAGATTTCACTATACGTGGCAACTGATGGAGATGAAATTGTCGGATTCATGACCTGTGGAAAGCCGTACAAACCGTTTCGGGAGTATGGACAGGAGATTGGACTATTGTATATTTTAAAAGAGTATCAGAGACAAGGAATCGGCAGGGCATTCTTTCATATTGCCAAAAGGCTGGTTGCAGAGCGAGGATACAAGGAGTTCTTTTTATCTGTAAATAGAAAGAATTATGAGGCACAAAAGTTTTATCTTGCAATGAACGGAGAGAGGCTTTGTGAGGAAGGAGAGCAGGTGAGAATCGGGTATAAGATATAAATGCTTCTTGACAAAAGTAATACTGTAGTAGTATTTTGGGGGCGAAAAACTCTCAAGAAAAGGGGATGTTCTGCACATCCCCCTCTGTATCAAAGAGTAACCATTTCTGGCTTTCTTTCCTTATACACCGCATAATACCGGAAACCAAGCTCCTTTAAAAGTTCTGCGCACCGTTTGATATCCGCACCTACATCGCTCGGATAGTGGGCATCGGAGCCCAGGGTCAGCAGTTCGCCGCCCAGTTCCTTGTAGCGACGAAGGATTTCTTCCTTCGGGTGAGGAAAGGAGAGCCCCTTTCGCAGGCCGGCGGTGTTTACTTCCAGAGCCTGTCCGCGGAAAATCAGGGTGCGAAGGGTTTCTTCGATTAAGTCCGCATAGTCCCGAACTACATAGTCCTTTACAAGTGAAACAGAATCTGGCAAATAGCGGATGATGTAGTCTAAGTGACCGAGGGAGTCAAAGTTTGTGTGTTCCGCTACGTTTGTACGGATGTCTTCAAAATAGCGAAGTAAGCGGTCGCCCGGCAAGTCCCAGTATTCCTGATAATATGGATCCAGTTCATCTACTACATGAGTAGAACCAAGAACAAAGTCATAAGGATGTTCTGCCAGCAAAACGTCCATGCGGTCCCGCAGGTCCGGTCGATTTGGGCGAAGCCCCAGCTCAATACCGAGAAGCAGTTCCAGCATTGTTTTATCGGATAAGGTCTGTTCCTTTAACGGGAGCAATTCTCTAAAGTATTCCTTTGTATCAAAGACAAACAGGGTATCGTCTCCCGGAAAGTCCAAATCCATATGGTCCGTGAAGCAAAGAGTGGAAAGCCCCGCTGTCTTTGCGGCGGCTAACATTTCGCGAGGATTTGCTTCGGAATCACTGGAAAATCTAGTGTGGGTGTGGGTATCGGCTAACAGCATGGACGCCTCCTTTTGTATCGTTCTTTATAGTCATATTGCCAGTCAATAGCAAAAAAGCAACAAAGCAAAGTATTAGTACTAATCATTGAGTTCCGTTAAATGCGAGATATCCGGTGTCGCCATTAACGAGTAGTTGGTGTAGTATACCACAAAGCCCGGCTTTGCACCATTCGGTTTCTTTACCTGCTTTTTATCTACATAATCCACTTCAACTTTTCCGGCATCCTTGTTCTTGGAGTAATAGGCCGCCAGTGCGCCTGCGTCCTCGAATACATGGTCCGGAATGTCTCTGCCGTCGTTCTTCAAGATAACATGGGAACCGGCGCAATCTTTGGCGTGAAACCACCAGTCGTTGCCGTTTGCAAATTCGAAGGTGAGGTAATCGTTTTGGTAATTGTTCTTTCCTACATATAAATCGAAGCCATCCTCCGTGCGGTAGTGGAGCGGTTTTGCGGTAATGCGCACCTTTTTCTCTTTCTTTCCCTTGCCGCCCTTTTGTGCGACCATGTGCTTCTTTAAATAGCCGTATTCGGTGAGCTCTGCCTTAATCTGAACCAAATCCTCTTCATGGCGTGCAATGTCTAATGCGTTTTTAATGGACTCTAAGTGAAGAATAGCGGATTTTGTTTCAGCCACCTGTTCCGTCAGAGCCTCGTAGGTACGCTTTAATTTATTATACTTTTCGAAATAACGCTTTGCATTGTCCAGTGCAGACATAGTCTCATCTAACGGAATGGTCAGTGGTTCGTCGGTGTAGTAATTGGTGACGGTGGTTTCCTTGGCACCCGGTTCCACACCGTAACCGTAGGCGGTAAGCAGCTCACCGTATACTTTAAATTTATCACGGGATTCTGTGTCCTTTAACTGCTTAATCTGCAAATCGTACTTTTTCACTTCACGCTCTAACGCAGATTGCAATACGCGACGCAAATCTGAGGAACGCTGACGGATACGGGTGACGGTATTTTTCTCGGAATAAAAGTCCTGAAGCAGTGCGGATACCGAAACAAAATCCTCTGTCTCGTAAGGTTCTTCCTCGTAAAGGGTAAGAGTAGTAGCGGAAAAAGCCACCGGTTCTCCGTCCTTGCGCACCAGATTTGGTGTGAATTCTCCGTTTTTGATATCCTCCGTAAGTTCCGTAAATACACGGAACAAATGGCGCAAAAAGTCTTCAGAAAACTCTGTGGCGGACATGTCAGGTGCAAGTCCCGCGCGGTGACAAAGCTCGTTGGCGGTTTGCGGCGAAAGTCCGGTAAAGGTAGTATACAGAGCCTTAGAAAGATCCATCGGCTTTTCACGCAAGGTCAAAAATTCCTCAAAGGAAACGGTCAGCGGGTCCAGCTTTTCCTGGGTCTGCGGAATAAAGTACGGGCGTCCCGGCAGAACCTCCCGGACGGAGCTGACCATGCCGGATACACGCTTAATGGAATCCAGAATCATGCCGTTTTCGTCTACCAGGATAATGTTGCTGTGCTTGCCCATGAGCTCCACCATAATGTGCTTTTGACAAACGTCTCCCAGCTCATTTAAATGCTCCACCGTAAAGTCCACAATACGCTCCAGACCCGGTTGTGTTACAGAAAGAATCCGGGCACTGTTAAAGTGCTTGCGGAGCAGCATACAGAAATTCGGCGCGGTCAGCGGGCTCTGCTTACCGTCCTCTGTCAGATACAGAAGCGGAAGAGATGCGTCCGCGGAAATCAAAAGCTTATAGGTGTCATAGTTTTTTATTTGTAACTGCAGCTCGTCCTTTTCCGGTTGGGCAATCTTTACGATGCGTCCGCCGGTTAAGGTGTCGGAAAGCTCTTTAACTAAAGCTGCGGTCATAAGTCCGTCAAATGCCATGGTGATGTCCTTTCTTGATTTATTGGAATATAGTGTACCACGAAAGCAGGTGGATTGTCACTAAGAAAAAGAAAATTGATTTTGAGAAAGAAGTGAAGTTGTCCGAAAGAGGGACATATGGCATATTGTGTTTTCATGGGGAAATCGCTATAATAAAAATGATTGAATTGTAGAAAAAAGAACAAAAAGGTTTGCAAATAAAGCAGAATAAATAAGGGGTATACATATGAAAACAATTTTAATCGTGGATGATGATTTACATATCGGGAATATGCTCGAAGAAGTGCTGACCAAGGAAGGCTACGGGGTACTGCGGGCGTATTCCGGCACAGAGGCGGTGCTCTTGTTGTCGCAGCAAACACCGGATTTGGTACTGTTGGATTTGATGCTTCCGGGACTGTCCGGAGAAGAAGTGCTGCCAAAAATCAAAGGAATTCCGGTGATTATCGTCAGTGCAAAGGTGGACGTGGACAATAAGGTGGATTTGCTTCTCGGCGGTGCGGCGGATTATATTACAAAGCCATTTCATACGAAGGAACTGTTGGCACGGATTGCGGTGCAGTTGAGAGAAGGAAAAGGAGTGAGTTCGGATACCGGACTTGTGTTTGAAGAAATCCAAATGAATACCGGGACGCATCAGGTAACTGTGGCGGAAACGGAGATAAAACTGACCCGTACGGAATATGCAATTTTGAAACTGCTTTTGCAAAATCCGAAGCAAGTAGTGACAAAGACAGTACTGCTTGACCGAATTTCACAGGATACGCCGGATTGTACAGAAAGTTCTTTAAAAATGCATGTAAGCAATTTGCGTAAGAAATTGAAAGAGGTAAATAACAAGGATTATATCGAAGCGGTTTGGGGCATCGGGTTTAAATTAAAAACAGAGTAAATCTTTACCATATCTTTACTGTTTTCTTTACCGGTTTCTTTACTGTTTCCTGTTATGATGATGGCATCAAAGAGAAAGGAGATTATTTATGGAGTATGTTTTGACAACCGAGAATTTAAGCAAAAAATATAAGCACGGGTTTGCATTAAACGGGTTGTCGATGCATGTCCCAAAGGGGGCTGTCTATGGGTTTGTGGGAAGAAACGGAGCCGGAAAATCAACGGTGATTCGCATGATTTCCGGATTGCAGACGCCTACATCCGGAGAATATACCTTATTTGGGAAAAAAGGAACGGAACGGGAAATCGGAAAGTCCCGCAGAAGAATGGGGGTTATGTTCGAAACAACGTCGGTGTATCTGAATATGACGGCGGAGGAGAACTTAAAGCAGCAGTACCGGGTGCTTGGGATTCCTTCTTTTGACGGGATAACGGACATTTTGAACATGGTAGGTATTCCGGATACCGGCAAGAAAAAGGCAAAGCATTTTTCCATGGGAATGCAAAAACGCCTCAGTATTGCCTTGGCTCTTTGCGGAGACCCGGATTTTCTTGTATTGGATGAGCCGTTAAACGGTCTGGATCCGCAGGGTATCGTTCAAATTAGAGAACTGCTTTTAAAGTTAAATAGAGAAAAGCAGGTGACCGTTCTTATGTCCGGACATATTTTGGAGGAATTGTCCAAAATAGCAACGCATTACGGCTTTGTGGACAAAGGCCGCATTGTGAAAGAAATCAGTGCGAAGGAATTGGAGGCTTCCTGTAAAAAGTGTATCACGGCGGAGGTAAGTGATGTGAAAGTGCTGGCACGGATACTGGATATGAAGAGGACGGAGTATACCGTTTTGTCGGAAAGAAATGTCGAAATCTTCGATGAAATCAGTATTACGGAACTGGTACATTTATTGGAAGCCGAGGGTTGTGTACTGTATCGTGTAACAGAACGGGAAGCAACTCTGGAGTACTATTATATCAATTTGGTAGGAGGTAAAGAGTATGAGTAAACTTATTTCTGCGAATTTTTCGCGGTTATTCCGCAATAAATTCTTTTGGATTTGTTTGGTGCTTGTTGTTGGAGTGGCAACAGGAATTGCAATTGATTTCAGAATGAGTTATTCGTGGAGTCCGGAATTGTACGGGTATGAAACGGCAGATGCGTGTGTGAAGTATATACCTATTTTGGCCGGAATTGTTGCACTGTTTGTCAGTCTGTTTGTGGGAGAGGAATATAGTAATAAAACCATTCGGAATAAGATTGCATCCGGCTATTCCAAGGGGAAAATTTATACTGCAAACTGGTTGGTATGCGCGGTTGTCGGAAGTTTGTTTTATTGGTTGTTTTTCATGATAATTGCACTTCCGATAGCTCCTTGGAAGGGACTGGTGAAAGAAAACGGTAATATTGTAGCGGGAATTTTAAGAAGTGCAGAGGTGAATTTTTTTGCCGTTCTGTCAGTGGTTTCTATTGCTGTATTCATTTCTATGCTTTTGAAAAACAGAGTTATGGGTGTTGTAGTTACGGTGGTTTGTATGCTTCTTCTGTTCCTGGCAGCTGAGTTTATGATGGAAGGTCTCAGACAGGAGTTTATATGGAAGAGTTATGAAGGAAGCATGATGAAAATGAGAAATCCGGAATATACAGGCGGAGTACGGGATATAACGCTACAGACCATCATGAATGTTCAGCCTTTCGGACAAATGATACAGGTTACAAGAGGATTTGCGGAGGATATAAGAGAATTTATGCTTCCGGTGTACTCCTGTCTGGTGTCGGTGCTGTTCGGCTTCGGAGGAGCGTATTTGTTCGGAAAAAAGGATTTGGAGTAGAATGCGTTAAATAAACGGAAAATGTTAGGAGAGAAAGCATGACAGACATTCGGTTGTGGGCCGTTATCGGCGGTATGGCAGTAATCATTGTTGTCTTAGTAATAAAACTTTATAGTGTGCATAGGGCAACGAAAGAGATTACCGAAGCCTTTGCGGAGCGGCTCGCAACCGATACCAATACGTTGATTGATGTAGCTGGGGATAGGTATGCGAAACGACTGGCTACGGAAATTAATGTACAGTTACGAAAGCTACGGGAACAGCGCCATCGGTATGTACAGGGAGATGCGGAATTAAAGGCTGCGGTGACAAACATTTCTCATGACTTGCGGACGCCTCTTACGGCAATCCAGGGCTACCTTGATTTGTTAGAGCAAGTGGATATGCCGGAGGATGGAGCACGTTATGTGGAAATGATGAAAAACCGGGCAGAGCATCTGACTGTGCTTACGGAGGAGTTGTTCCGGTATTCCGTGCTGTTGTCGGAAGGAAAAGAGCTTGCAAAGGAGACGGTGGTGTTAAATGCGGCTTTGGAGGAAAGTGTGGCAGGCTTTTATGCGGTCCTTACGGAGCGAGGAATTGTGCCGGAAATCCGCATGCCGCAAGAGAAGGTGGTGAGGATATTAGATGTTTCCGCATTGACCAGAGTGTTTTCCAATCTGCTGAATAATGCGTTAAAATACAGCGACGGCGATTTGGAAATCGAATTGACGGAAGATGGGGAGATTATCTTTTCCAATACTGCAAAGGGGTTGGACGAGGTGCAGGTAGGAAAGCTTTTTAACCGGTTCTACACAGTAGATACGTCAAGACGATCTACCGGTTTGGGGCTTGCTATTGCAAAGACTTTGGTGGAACAAATGGAAGGAAGCATCGGAGCCGGATATGAGGACGGGCGTCTTCGGATTGTCCTGAAGTTTGAGGCTTGACATCTTTTTTCGTGCGTGGTAAGATGAAAGCGTAGTAATAACATTTTTATTTTAAGAAACGAGGATTTTATGTATAGCATTGTAGGAAGAGCAAGATAGGACACCGACAACGAAACAGTTGCAGGAGCAGCTTTTACGCTAGAAGTCTGCCCTGAGGTATCTGCCTTACAAATGCTTCATAAATCTATTCATAGGATTCGTTATGATGAGGTTATGAGCAGAACTGTACGGTTCTGCTTTCTTAGTATATCGGAGAGTGTTACTTGTGACAGCAAAGGATGCAAAGAACTGCCATATATATACTCCCGGCTCATTCGTATCGACTGACAGACCATGGATTTATCGGCTTAATAAGGCGAAATCCGTGGTTTTTCTTTTGTAAAAATATTTGTGAGCGAAGGAATGTAACAGAGCATGGAAGATACGTAGGTGTTCTTTCGATTGATAGGTAGCGTGTGAGAACAAACGGAGAAAAGAATACAAGGAGTATCAGAAATGAATCGGGAAGAACAATTATTTGAATTTGACAAAATAAAAGAGCTTTGGGCAGAGTATGCCCTCACAGAGTCGGCAAAGGAAAAAATATGTACGATAAAGCCGGTACTTTCGGAAGCGGAGCTTTCCATGTTACAACGGGAGACCAGCCAGGGAAAGCGGATGATAGAGCTTTTAGGAAATCCACCGTTTGCTTCCATACAGGGACTTGCGGAAATCGTGGATATTTCAGGAAAAGGTGACTGTCTTTCTGTGGAGCAGTTGCTTACGGTACAGCTTTTTCTTACCATGGTACAGCGGCTTAAGAAGTATTTGTGCGGGGGAAAGCAGTATGAGATTTCCATTGCCTGGTATGAAGAAAACTTAGAGCCTTTGGAGGAACTTCGGGAAAGCATTTATGTGCAGATTGTTAATGAGCAGGTGGCGGACAATGCATCGAAGCTGTTAAAGTCCCTGCGTATGGAAATTGTCCAGACCGAGGGCAGGATGAGGGAAAAGGCAGACGGGGTGATGCGTGCTCACAAGGATTGTATGTCCGACAGCTTCAGTACCATGCGGAACGGACGTATTTGCGTGCCGGTAAAGAAGGATTGCAAATTTAAGATTTCGGGAACCGTCATTGATAAGTCCTCCACGGGAGCGACGTTGTTTATGGAGCCTACGGCCTGCGGAGAGTACTATGCCATGCTGCAAAGCTTGAGGATTGACGAGGAAAACGAGGTTCGACGGATTTTGTATGAGTTAACGGCTAAGGTAGATGCTCACGGAACGGAGTTGAAGGAGAATATTAAGTATATCGAAAAGCTGGATTATATTTTTTCAAAAGGAAAGCTAAGCCTTCTCTATGACGGCACGGAGCCTGTGATTACAACGGAGCGGGAAATCATCCTTAAGGATGCCAGACATCCGCTGATGAAAAAGGAGGTTTGTGTACCGCTTCAGTTTCAAATCGGTAACGGTGTTACCGGAATTGTTATTACGGGACCGAACACCGGAGGAAAGACGGTGGCCCTAAAGACAGTGGCATTGAACTGTATGCTGGCCCAGTGCGGTCTTCATGTATCCTGTAAGGAAGCCACGATTTGCATGAACAGTAACTATCTGTGTGATATCGGTGACGGGCAGAATCTGTCGGAAAACCTGTCCACCTTTTCGGCTCATATTACAAACGTATTGGATATTCTGAAACGTGTAAACGACCAAAGTCTGGTGCTGATGGATGAACTTGGCTCCGGTACGGACCCGCTGGAAGGAATGGGCATTGCGGTGGCAATCTTGGAGGAACTGAAAAAGAGCGGTGCGCTGTTCCTTGTAACCACCCACTACCCGGAGGTTAAGGTATACGCAGAGCAGACGGAAGGAATTGTTAATGCCCGCATGACCTTTGATAAAGAAAATCTGAAACCGACCTATCAGATGGTCATCGGTGAAGCGGGAGAAAGTTGTGCATTTCATATCGCTAAGAGGCTTGGGATGCCGGCAGGGATGCTAAAAAGAGCGGAAGCGGCGGCGTATGGAGGAAAACGTCGGGAAACGAGGAAAGGTGCTTCGATGCAAGGATATAGTGAGTACGACAGCGAGGAAGATAATTCGACGAACGAGACCGGGAACGGAGGTAAAGCTCATAACGAGGACGAACTCCAAAAGGAATTCTCACCGCGGATCGTAAAGAAAAAGAAACCTACGCCAAAGAAAGTCAAACAACGCGAATTCCGCATTGGGGACAGTGTCATGATTTATCCGGATAAGAAAATCGGTATCGTATGCCAACCGGAGAATGAAAAGGGTGTGTTGCAGGTTCAGATGCCCAATAAGAAGATTTGGATCAATCATAAGCGGGTAAAGCTTCATGTGGCAGCGGAAGAGTTGTATCCGGAGGATTATGATTTTTCTATCATTTTTGACAGTGTGGAAACTAGGAAGCTGCGTCATGATATGGAACGGAAACATATGGAGGGTGTGGAGCTTACGCTTACCGGGGCCGAGGCGGAGCGGGCAGAACTGCTTGGAAAGAAGAACAAATAAAACCGACAAGCTGTGTGTGCCGGAAGGATTTTAGGAGGTAAAGAATATGATACGCAATATAAAATCAATGGAACCGAAGTATCTTCTCCCTTCCCTTCAATTGGTGGAGAAAGTATTTTCCGAGTGGGACAGCCCCGAGGAAGGAAAAATAATACGAAGCCTGGTGGAAGAGATTAGGGCAAAGAAATATTATATTCCGGAGCTGGAACTTATTATGGTGGATGAGGCGGATGAGATGATCGGGTATGCCATGTTTTCCGGATTTCATCTGGAAGGGAAATATGAAGATGAGCTGCTGATTCTCACGCCGGTGGCGGTAAAGACCGAACTGCAACGGCAGCATATTTCAAAGGATATTCTGGAATATGGCTTTGAGGAGGCAAAAAAGTTAGGCTTTCAGGCAGTTTTGGTGGAAGGCAATCCACGTAATTATAATAGCAGAGGTTTCTTGCCGAGTTACAAGTTCGGCGTGGAGGCAGGGCCGAATTTAAAACTTCCGCACCCGGATTGTCTGATGATAAAGGAACTGAAGGAAGGTGCATTAGACCACATAAAGGGATTGGTGGATTATTCCTTTTATGAGGCATTGCATGAAGGATAAAGGAAGGAATCACTGATTGCTTTGACGATTTCGAAGTGATGGAAAGTAAGGTGATGTTATGAAAAAAGAAAAAGAGGATAAGGTGTTACAGGTAACCCGCTACGGAACCGGTTCCAATGTGTGTTTCCTGTTAAAGGAAACCGTGAAATGTCATCCGTTTCTGTTGGCGTTGTGTGCCTGTTTGGCGGTAATAGGAATCGTAATTCCGGTGATAACCACCTTTTTACCAAAGATTGTGATTGAACAGATTACAGAGGGCGCGGCAATAAAGGAGGTTCTGCTTGTCACTATAAGCGGAACGGGAATACTGGCACTGTGTGCCGACGGGAAGGTGTATGTTGAAAAGCTGTTGTCCTTCCGGCGGTTTCGGATGAATACATACTATACGGAGCTGGTGGCCATAAAGGGAATGAAAGCAGATTATTGTCATCAGGAAACAGAGCGGTTTCGGAAGTTACATACGGAGAGCGCCAATGCTTGTAACGGAAATTATTCCCCGATGATACAAGTATATGATGTGGGAATCGGATTGTGTACAAGTGCTTTGGGATTTGCGTTGTACTTCGGAATACTGGCACGTTTAAGCATTGCGCTGGTCGTGTTTCTGATCGGTGTGACAATTTGCAGTTGTATCTTAAATCACAAGGCAATCCGGTTTACGGAAAAGCACCGGGATGAAAAGGTGAGGTATCAGCAGAGGACGGATTATCTTGCCCGTGTATCGGGAGATATCAAGTCGGCAAAGGACATTAGGTTGTACCATATGAACGGGTGGCTTTCGGATGTGTATCGCAAGAATGTGGAAGGCTTAAACGGCTGGTATCGCAGATACACAAAGGCCGTGTTCGACGTTGCGGTAGGGGATTCTGGTCTGGCATTGGTACGGGAAATTGCGGCGTATGCGTATTTACTGTATCGGGTAATTGCAGCAGATATGAGCGTAGCGGATTTTGTACTGTATTTCGGTGTGATTACCGGATTTTCCGCATGGTTGTCCGGTCTGTTCGGGCAGGTGACGGCTCTTTCACGTATCAGCAGTACGGTGAATTATGTGCGCACTTTTTTGGCCTATCCGGATATTTATACCCGTGAGGAAGGAAGAGCACTTCCGGAGGCTTCCGAGGGACCGAAGGAGTTGTCCCTTTGTAATGTAAGCTATCGATATGAGGGAGCGGAGAAGGATACGATTTCCGGTCTTACACTGACCGTTGCACCGAAGGAGCATCTGGCGATTGTGGGACTGAACGGTGCGGGAAAGACCACTCTTGTAAAGCTTTTGTGCGGACTGACGGACCCAAGGGAAGGCTGTGTCCGGTATGATGATGTGGATGTAAGAGAGTATGACAGAGATGCGTACTATGAATTGTTTTCGGCGGTGTTCCAGCAATTTTCCCTGCTTCCGGTAACCTTTGCCGAGGCGGTGGCGGAGGAAGAACCGGCTAAGATTGACAGAGCGCGGGTGGAAGCGTGTCTTAGGACGGCAGGACTTTGGGAGAAGATTGTTTCTTTACCGAAGAGCATGGACAGTGAGTACAGCAGGGCGGTGAATGATGAAGGAACGGAGCTTTCCGGCGGACAGATACAGAAGCTGCTACTGGCAAGGGCATTATACCGGAAGGCACCGGTAATGATATTGGATGAGCCTACGGCGGCCCTGGACCCCATCGCGGAAAGTCAGTTGTATGAGACCTATCATGAGGTAATGAAGGATTGCTCCACGGTATTTATATCGCATCGTTTGGCATCTACCCGGTTTTGCGATAGGATTGTGCTGATGGAAGACGGCAAGATTATTGAGGAAGGAACCCATGACCAGCTTCTTAACGCAAAGGGAAGATATTACGAGTTGTATGAGACCCAGGCGAAGTACTATAGGGAAACGGATTCCTTACAGGAGCATCCTGCGGAGGGAGGTGTGGCAGAATGAAGGACAGGCTTACGTTAAGAGAACGGATTCAAATCACTGGACGTGGCATCGGGATTTTACGAAAGTATTGTCCGGGACTGGCCGGAGGAAAGGCAATTTCTGCGTTACTTGCTGCCGTACAACCGTTACTTTCCGTATGGATTTCCGCAATGCTGCTTAATGAGCTGGCGGGAGAACGCAGAATGAACTATATCGTAGCGTATGTGGCAGTGGTTATTCTTTGTAACTTTCTGTTATTGCTTATCAAAAGTATGGTGGATAGAGTGACAGAGGAAAAGGAAGCCCAGATGTGGAACTTCTTCGGAATGGTTTTTGCAGACAAGTCCATGACCATGGATTACAAGGATTTGGAGGATACGAAGGTACTGCAGCAGAAGCAGGAAGTATCAGAGAATCTGTTTATGTTCGGAAACGGATTGGGGCAGCTGGTGTGGGGTATGAACAGCCTGGTGAATGCCACGGCAAGCATTGTGCTTTCCCTGTCTCTTACAGTTACCCTGTTTGTATCCGGTACGGGGACAAAGTGGATGGATTCTCCTCTTTGGATTGTGTGCATCGGTATCTGTGTGCTTTTGGGTGGCATGGCAAATGCAAGGGCAACGAGAAAAGAGAACCTCGTATTTGAAGATTGGTGTAAGGAAACGGTATGGTTTAACCGGGCATTTATATTTTACGAACACGAGCTGGCGAAGTCTCCGGAACGGGCAAAGGATGTGCGGATTTATAAACAGCATAAGGCGGCAAGACGGGGATTTTGCGAGATGAGAGCCCGGGATGAGGCTTTGGACGGGCATCTGCGTGCTATGGCAACCTATCCGGCACTGGCAGCGGTTGTGGCCGGACTTGGGACGGTGGTCTGCTGGGTGTTTGTGGTATTGAAGGCATCTATGGGAGCCTTCGGTGTGGGAAGCATTGTACAGTATATCGGCGCTCTCGGAAAGCTTGGTACCGGGGTACAGGATATGATGTTTGTACTGGCGGATAACGAGGTGTATTGCAGGCATTTGCGGAGCTTATATGAGTATCTGGATATTCCGAACCGCAAGGATGAGGGAACTCTTTCCGTGGATATTGACGCGGTTTGTAAGGCAGGTTCTCTAGGGAATGAGGAAGAAAAAGACAGAAGCGGGTATGAAATCGAGTTTAGTAATGTCGGCTTCCGGTATCCGGGTGCAAAGGAATATTCCCTGCGAAATCTTTCCTTGAAATTCCATCTTGGAAAGCGGCTGGCAATTGTCGGCAAAAACGGATCCGGAAAGACGACGTTTATCAAGCTTTTATGCAGACTGTATGACCCGACGGAGGGAGAGATACGGTTAAACGGCGTGGATATCAGAGAGTATGATTACAAGGAGTATTTAAAACTCTTTTCCGTGGTATTCCAGGACTTTAAGCTGTTTTCCTTTTCAATGGGACAGAACGTGGCAACCGCCATGGAGTACGATAGAGAAAAGGCGGAGCAGTGTCTTGGTAAGGCAGGACTTTCGGAACGGTTAAAGACGATGCCCAAGGGACTTGATACTGCATTGTATAAGGACTTTGAATCGGAAGGTGTGGAAATTTCCGGCGGAGAGGCTCAAAGGGTGGCACTGGCACGGGCACTTTATAAGGATGCTCCGGTGGTTGTGTTAGACGAGCCGACGGCGGCGTTAGACCCGATTGCGGAAGCAGAAGTTTATACGAAGTTCAATGAGTTAATCGGAGATAAAACTGCTATCTATATCAGCCATCGCTTATCTTCTTGTAAGTTCTGTGACGAGATTGCGGTGTTTGATGAGGGCACGGTGGTACAAAGAGGAAGTCATGAGGAATTGTTGCAGGAAACGGACAGACTGTATCATGAGCTGTGGACGGCACAGGCACAGTATTATGAAAGGTAAGTAGGTAAAGAACCTTTATAAACATTCTGTCTATAGCAATTCCGATGTCAGGTTGCTATAATCATACTTGTAAAAGCGCTGATACAAAAATACGATATAATAACAAGGAGACTCGAATAATGAATAGAGATATTTTTATCAGAAACCTGACAAACGGAAATGTAGAGATGAGCCCTACGGGAAAGAATGCCAATGAACTTTCTCCGGAAGAGTTTGAACAGATGTATGAACGCTTCTTCGATATGATTTTTGCCATTGCATCAACGGATATTTCCGATGTAACCGGATACGGTGAGTTTGACGAAAACAATAAGGCGGAGTATGCAACCTGTGAAGCATTTATAAAAGATACCTTTGATGCTGAAAGAGAAGGGTATTGGCAGAATTGGACGGAGATGTTTGAAACCACCTTTCTGACGAAGGAGTATTTTGAAGAGATGCTGGGAAATGCCCTGAAATATGTAAAGTACTGCGAGGGCCGCAGATATTTGGTGAACAACAATACCTTCTTCTGTAATATGTTGGTAGATGCAGACGGAACGCCGGCATGTGCGGACTGGGGACGGGCTGGAATTATGGACTTTATGATGGATTTTGCAATTTTGGATTTGAATAAGCCGTATCTGCTGGTGCCGGAGAAGTTATATGCTTATGCAAAAAAGAAGAACTTGGAGATTCCGGACTTTAAGGAGCGATTCTTGTGTATGGCATATTTTAAAGGAATTGACACGCTGAGATGGCATGCATCCATTGATGATATTGAGTCATGTGAATCCATTACAAAGTCATTAAATACATTGGCAGAGCGTATGGAAAAGTTAGGCTGATGCTCGGAAGGGGATTGCTATGAAGTATGAGAATGCGAAGGATGTTTTGCCGAAGGAGCTTTTGGAAGAGGTACAGAAGTATGCTTCCGGAAAAGTGCTGTATGTCCCGAGTTCGAAAGGACAAAAGGGCTGGGGGGAAGCATCCGGCAACAGAAGCAGACTGGAGAAACGAAATGGGGTAATTCGCCAGATGTATTCCGCAGGGAAGACGGTATTTGAGCTGGCGGAGGAGTTTTTCTTATCACCGGAAACCATAAAGAAAATCGTGTACGGGAAAAAAGTGACCCTTCCGGCCTATTCCCCATCCGTTTATTCCGCTGTGCAATATGCCGATGCCGGAATGGGAGAAGAATGGCTTCGGAATTTCATGGAACTGAATCACATGGAGAAGCCGGATTTTACGGAATGCTTTGTAACCGGAGTGGTTAAGATTCCATTGCGATTAATCCGAACGTCAGACGGTAAAAAAATACAAGTCGATCCGGGGACCGGGGGGCCGTTAGTGGTATGGTTTGACGGAAAGGAATTCACTGTGCCGTATCAGGAAGAGCAGGTAAAGCGGTTAAAGGAAGCAAAACGAAATTCCTATGAGGCCTTTGTTCTTACGGAAAATGGATACTATACTTTTTTCTGGAATAATTACGGAAAGCATTTTCAGAGATAACATGGATAGACAATACAGAATCATGAGGCAGTTTAGTAGGATGAGATAAGAAGGCTGTTGTATGAGTGATTTGTGTCGTTGATACAGCAGCCTTTTTCGCGAAAATGTTAAATATTGTTTTAGGTGAAGAAACAGCTATAATTTGTGCTATAATGATAAAGTGACATGAGTCGGGCAGTTTGTATTCAAAAGGAGAGGAAGAACGAATATGTTTGAGGGAATATCTACTGCGGACACTTTTTCTACAGTAAAAGAAATATCGAAAGGAATGTCCGGAGACAGAAAATATTATGTTGAAACAATAGAGGGAAAGAAGCTTTTGTTACGCATTGCAGAAGTATCTAATTACGAAACGAAAAGGAAAGATTATGATTTTCTGTTGTCATTAAATAAAGCAGGCTTGCCGGTTCCGAAAGCTGTTGATTTTGGTACCTGTGAAGATGGGAACTCTGTTTATATGCTTTTGGAGTGGATAGAAGGCGAAGAATCCGAAAAAGTAGTACCGGACATGGAGACGGACAAGCAGTATACCATTGGAGTAACGTCAGGGCGTATATTAAGAGAAATCCACGAGACTTCAAAAACGGTCGGATTGGAACGGGATTGGTATGAAAGGTATTTTGAGGTGATTACCCCAAGAATCGAAGCATACAAAAACGAAGGGATACCTTTTGAAGGTGCTGAAGCGATTCTGTCTTTTATAGAGGAAAACAAGCATTTGTTACATGACAGAAGACAGTGTAATATCCATGGAGATTATCACCTCGGAAATTTGATTATTAATGATAAAGAGGAGTTATTTGTCATTGACTGGCAGACCGTAGATTTTGAAGGTGTCGGAGACCCGTGGGTTGATTTCATAAATATCGGAATCGAACATCCTGCATTTGCAGCAGGACAGATAGATGGGTATTTTAATCATCAGGTGCCGGAAACGTTTTGGCGGATACTGGCGTTATATCTGTCTGTGAGTGCAATTACATCAATTGTATGGGCGAAGTATTTTGCCCCGGAGCAGTTGGAGCGTGTTTTGACATTGAATAAAAACGTGGTAGAATGGTATGACGGAATGAGCCGGGTGATTCCTTCGTGGTATAGAGCGTATAAGTATAGTCGATAAAATGAGACATGTCTTCAAAGAGAGCAGTGTAAAGGTTTTACATTGCTTTTTTTGATATTAATGTTGAAATAAAAGGAAAGTTGTAGTATTATAAATATGTCTAGTATAGTTAACCCTGCAATCGCAGATTTTTCCCACACAAACAAGAAATAGGTAGTTGAAAATTATTGACAATATGGTATATATGCCATATAATAAAGGAAAGGAGTACAGATGAGGGAGTATAAAGTACAGTTTTATGAGAAAGAGAACGGGGAAGTTCCGGCGGAGGAGTTTTTATTAAGTTTGGATAAGAAGATGCGTGCAAAACTTACGGGGCTTATTGCGATTCTTCAGGAATACGGGAATCAATTGAGGGAGCCGTATAGCAAACCTCTGGGAGACGGTATTTTTGAGTTGAGAGGTAAAGTAGGAAGTGATATATCGAGAGTTTTGTATTTTTTCTGTCATAACGGGGTCATTATATTGACGAACGGATTTATTAAGA
This sequence comes from uncultured Lachnospiraceae bacterium, assembly GCA_964545045.1. GTDB lineage: Bacteria > Bacillota > Clostridia > Lachnospirales > Lachnospiraceae > SIG307. The sequence goes on from CAZJEN010000002.1 coordinate 153,122, forward strand.
AAACAAGAAAAACACCGAAAGAGGAGATACAAAAGGCTAAAAGGTACAGAAAAGATTATATGGAAAGGTGTGTTTGTGATGAAAAACTTTGATGATTTTTTAGAAAACCAATTACAAGACGAGGAATTTCGGAAAGAATATGAGAGTATGCAGCCGGAGTTTGATGTTATCAAAGCCATGGTAGCAGCCAGAACGTCTCAAAATCTGACGCAAAAGGAGCTGGCAGAACGAACCGGAATCCACCAGGCGGATATCAGTAAGCTTGAAAACGGAACAAGAAATCCATCCTTAAATCTTCTGAAACGATTGGCAGAGGGAATGGGAATGGTATTAAAGGTAGAATTTATTCCAAAGGAAAAGCAGAAGGAGATGTGACTATGATTCAAAAATTCAGATTCGGAACCCCGATAGAGACTTGTGCGGTGGTGGAAGAACTTCCGCTTGCGGAGGGAATGCTTCCGTTCTTTGACTTAATTTACAGCGGAGAAATGGATGATGCCGCAAGTGCGGTGGAGTTTATCTACACGCTGAATGACAAGGATATCGTCTACGGTCTTGGTGAACAGGTCCGTGGCATCAATAAGCGAGGATGGATTTATACTAGCTGCAACAGTGACAATCCGCACCATCAGGAGGATACCAAGTCATTATACGGTACCCACAACTTCCTGATTGTTTCAGGAGAGGAACTGTTCGGCGTGTTTTTCGATTATGCGGGGAACATCACATTTGATGTGGGTTATACCAAGCGGGATACCTTATGGATATCGCCGGAGGATGCGGCGCTGAATGTGTATGTGATTACCGGAGAGAGCGAGAAGGATATCGTAAAGCAGTTCCGTAAGCTCATCGGACGGAGCTATATTGCGCCGAAGTGGGCCTTCGGGTACGGACAGAGCCGTTGGGGTTATAAAGATGCCAAGGATATTCGGGAGGTGGCAGCGGAGTACCTGAAGCGCAACATTCCTTTGGACAGTATCTATATGGACATCGACTATATGGAGCGGTACAAGGACTTCACCATTGATGAGGAAGCATTCCCGGAGTTTGAAGCCTTTTGTGCCGAGATGAAGGAGCAGGGCATCCACTTGGTGCCGATTATTGATGCGGGCGTAAAGATAGAAGAAGGTTATGACGTCTATGAAGAAGGCGTAAAAAACGATTTTTTCTGTAAGGATGCAAAGGGCAAGGATTTTGTCGGTGCGGTTTGGCCGGGCAGAGTCTATTTCCCGGATTTTATGAAGCATGAGACAAGGGAATGGTTCGGACAGAAGTATGCTTTTCTGTTAGATAAGGGAATCGACGGATTCTGGAACGATATGAACGAGCCGGCGATTTTCTATACGGAAGAGCGTCTTGCAAGTGTGATGGAGCGTATCAGTGAACTCAGTAAGGAAAATCTTGACGTGAACAGCTACTTTGAGTTTACGGGACTGGTAGCAGGTATCGGTAACAATGTGGGCGATTATGAAACTTTTTTCCATGATATGGATGGGATGAAGGTACCCCACAGTAAGGTTCATAACCTCTATGGATACAATATGACAAAGGCAGCGGGGGAGGCCTTTGAGAAGCTTTCGCCGGACAAGAGAATTCTTATGTTTTCACGTTCTTCCTATATCGGAGCCCATCGCTACGGCGGTATCTGGCAGGGAGATAACAAGTCCTGGTGGTCCCATCTTTTGATGAACCTACAGATGATGCCTTCCTTAAATATGGCAGGCTTTCTGTTTACCGGAGCGGATGTAGGTGGCTTCGGCAGTGATACTACGGAGGATTTGATGCTTCGTTGGTTACAACTTGCGGTATTTACGCCTCTGATGCGAAACCATTCCTGCAGAGGAACGAGAGAGCAGGAGCTTTACCGGTTTGATAATTGCGATACCTGTAAGAAGATGATAGAAATCCGTTACGGCTTGATTCCGTATTTGTACAGTGAATATATGAAAGCGGCGCTGTCGGATGAGATGATGTTCCGGCCGCTGGCCTTTGATTTCCCGGAGGATACGGATGCCAGAGGCGTGGAGGACCAGTTACTTTTGGGGGACGAGCTTATGATAGCTCCGGTGTATACCCAGAATGCTACGGGGCGGTATGTGTATCTGCCGGAGGAAATGATGCTTGTGCGGATGCGGAGCCTTACCGATTATGAGACGGCAGTTATGGCAGCGGGACATCATTATGTAAAGGCGGAACTTTCCGAGCTGGTATTCTTTATTCGTAAGGGAAAAGCAATTCCAATTGGGGCAGCGGCGATGAATACGGAACAGCTGGATAGCGCAACGCTTAAGTCTTTGGGCTATGAAGGGGCAGATTACAAGCTTTACGAGGATGACGGATATACCGTAGAATATGTGATAATACAATAGTGTGGGAAAGTGATTGTATACAATTATACATTTTTTGCTAAAAACACTTGCGTAATCGAAAATCTTGGTGTATAATATCGAAGAAGCACGGCGGTGACACCTTTTTGGAGAGTATAAATCCGGAGGGAAAGACGTCATGTGCACTATTTTTTCCGTGGACGAAAGGAGAGTTTTAAGATGGGATACGTTGATGAAGTAATCGAGTTAGTATCTAAGAAAAACGCTACCGAGCCGGAGTTCCTTCAGACTGTAGAAGAGGTTTTATCTTCCCTGAAGCCGGTTGTAGACAAGAATGAGGCAGTTTACAGAAAGGCAGCACTTCTTGAGAGAATGTGTGAGCCGGAGAGAGTAATTGAGTTCCGTGTTGCATGGGTTGATGACAATGGTCAGACTCAGGTTAATCGCGGTTATCGTGTACAGTTTAACGGTGCTATCGGACCGTACAAGGGAGGCTTACGTTTCCATCCGTCCGTAAACTTATCCATTATGAAGTTCCTCGGTTTCGAGCAGACCTTCAAGAACAGCTTAACGACCCTTCCGATGGGTGGTGCAAAGGGTGGTTCCGACTTTGACCCGCGCGGTAAGAGTGATGCTGAAATTATGAGATTCTGTCAGGCATTTATGACTGAGTTATATCGTCACATCGGTCCGGACGTTGATGTTCCGGCTGGTGATATCGGTGTAGGCGGACGTGAGATCGGTTATATGTACGGTCAGTACCGTCGCATCAGAGGCGCATTTGAGAACGGTACCTTAACCGGTAAGGGTCGCTCCTACGGCGGTTCCTTAATTCGTCCGGAAGCTACCGGTTACGGCGCAGTTTACTATTTGTGCGAAGTATTAAAGCACGAGGGCGAGACCATCGAGGGCAAGACCGTTTCCATTTCCGGTTTCGGTAATGTTGCTTGGGGTGCAGCTAAGAAGATCGCTGAGCTCGGCGGTAAGGCAGTTACCCTTTCCGGTCCGGACGGATACATCTACGATCCGGAAGGTGTTGTTACCGAGGAGAAGATTAACTTCCTTCTTGAGATGAGAAATTCCGGCCGTGATAAGGTTCAGGATTACGCTGATAAGTTCGGTTGTGAGTTCTTCCCGGGCCAGAAGCCGTGGGGCCAGAAGGTTGATATCGTTATGCCGTGTGCAACCCAGAACGATGTAAATCTTGACGAGGCGAAGAAGATTGTTGCTAACAACATTAAGTACTACATTGAAGTAGCTAACATGCCGACCACCAACGATGCTCTGAGCTACCTGATGTCTCAGAAGAACATGATCGTTGCTCCGTCTAAGGCTGTAAACGCAGGTGGTGTACTTGTTTCCGGTCTTGAGATGAGCCAGAACAGCGAGAGATACAGCTGGACCGCAGAAGAGGTTGATGCAAAGCTTCACCAGATTATGATCGGTATCCACGATTCTTCCGCTGCAGCAGCTGAAGAGTACGGTTTGGGCTACAATCTTGTTGCTGGTGCAAACATCGCAGGTTTCTTAAAGGTTGCTGATGCTATGCTTGCTCAGGGCGTATTCTAAGATTAGAATTTAACCATGAACATATGAAAATCCCGCAGAAGTAAGTTCTGCGGGATTTTTACTTGCAAAATTCAAGAATCTGTGATATATTCAACTACGGAAAAGTTGCAATAACAAGGATTTCTTAACGGAGGATTGATTATGGCAAAGAAGACGACTGCGAAGAAAGCAGCAGAAGTAAAGGAAGTTAAGGCACCGGTAGTAGAAGAAAAGGCAGTTGAGACCGCACCGGCAGTTGAAGAAGTTGTTACCGAGAAGAAGAAGCCGGGCAGAAAGCCGGGTAGTAAGAATACCGCCGCAAAGACCGAGACCAAGAAGGTTGAGAAGAAGGACGAAGTATTTGTTCAGTTTGCGGGAGAAGAGTTTGTAGTAGAAGATGTAATGGAAAAGGCAAAGGCTGCTTACATTGCCGAAGGCCACAGAGCATGCGCAATTAAGTCTGTTCGTTTGTACATCAAGCCGGAAGAGAAAAAGGCATACTATGTGATTAACGATAAGGCAGCAGGCAGCATCGATCTGTAATACGCAGAAGAGAAAAGGCTGGGACGGAGGGCATTTGCTCTCCGTCTCTTTTCGTACAGAGCGTGAAAGTACTTAATCTGCAGGCAAAAACGCAGTAGTAGGAAAGGTTAAGAGAGTGATGAAGAAAAAAATAATTCCAGCCTTTACGGCAGCTCTTTTAATGTTTTTGGCGGCAAGCTGCCAAAGAACGGAAGAGAACTGGGACGTACAGGCAACCAGACCACCGGTGGAGGCAGTGACGAATGCGCCGGCGCAGGAGATTGAAGGAATAACAATGCCGGAAGGTGAGGAAGATAATTCGGCACAAGGAACAGAAGAGGAATCTTACGAATTAAGGTATTCTTTCTGTGAAGAAACAGAAGAGGAGAAAGACGGAGAGTTTGTATATTTTAGGTCCACGTTGTATTACCCGGTGTTCGAAGGCGAATGCGCAGAAGTAATGAATCGTTTTGTTGATTCGATGACAGAGGCGTTCCGTGCGTACCTGCCGGAAGCGAAGGAAAATGCTAAATTCAATTATGAGGATTCTTTATCAGATGAATACGTTGATTCCATATTTCCGGAGGAAGAAACGTTTATTGTAAGCTGTTATTGGGAAACGGAACAGTACGTAACTTTGTTTGCGCAATGTATCAGCAACACCGGCGGAGTACATCCGAATGTTGCTTGTCAGGCCTATGTGGTAGAGTTGGCGAAGGGGAGTCAGGAAAGACTGGAACGGATGTTGGAGCCGTACGGACTTACAACGGAGAACGTTGTGGCGTATACAACAGAGAAGATCCGAGCTGAGCACGGGGAAGATTTGTTTGTTTATGATAATCCGGATGATTTGGAAAAGGATGTACAACGGTTCGTGCAGAACAATCAGTGGTATTTTAACGATAAAGGATTGGTTTTGTTTGCAAATCCATATGAAATCGCCGCATATGCTTACGGTATGATCGAATGTGAGATTTCCTATGAGGAATTAGAACAAGGCTTGAAAAAATAATCAAATGTGCTATACTGGTTAGGTAGGATAAATGTATTGTGTAAATATTTTTGTTTGCATAATGTAAAAGTTTCTAAGGAGGACATACTATGTTAAAGGAATTTAAGAAATTTGCACTCAAAGGTAATATGATTGATTTGGCAGTCGGTATGATTATCGGTACCGCATTCAACAAGCTGGTTTCGTCCCTTGTAAACGATATGTTTATGCCGGTGCTAGGTTTGCTGACCGGTAAGATTGATTTCGCAAAGCTTTACATTGCTTTGGACGGTAAGAAGTACGCGTCTCTTGCGGAAGCGGAAGAGCTTGGTGTGGCATGCTTTAAGTACGGTTCTTTTATTGCCGGCTTGATTGATTTTATCATTATGGCATTTGTTGTATTCTTGTTCGTGAAGTGGATGAACAAGCTTCGTGACATGGGTAAGAAGGAAGAGGTAGCAGCTCCGGCAGCACCGACTACAAAGGTTTGTCCGTTCTGTAAGTCCGAAATTGCAATCGACGCAACCCGTTGCCCGCATTGTACTTCCGAGCAGCCGAAGGCAGAATAATAGTTTTTGGAGGCAGTTTTTATGACAAAGATTGATATTATTTCCGGATTCTTAGGTGCCGGAAAGACCACCCTGATTAAGAAGCTTTTAGAAGAGGCTTATAAGGGAGAAAAGGTAGTTTTAATTGAGAACGAGTTCGGTGAAATCGGTATCGACGGCGGTTTCTTAAAGGATGCCGGCGTGGAGATTACAGAGATGAATTCCGGTTGTATTTGTTGTTCTTTGGTAGGTGATTTCGGCAAGTCCTTAAAGGAAGTGTTAGAGCGTTTTTCTCCGGACAGAGTCATTATTGAGCCGTCCGGCGTAGGCAAGCTTTCCGACGTTATCAAGGCGGTACAGGATGTACAGGAGGATTTACCGGACGCAAAGTTGAACAGCTTTTCTACGGTTGTAGATGTCTCTAAGGCGGCAATGTACATGAAGAATTTCGGTGAGTTCTTTAATAATCAGGTAGAGAGCGCCAAGACCATCATCTTAAGCCGTACTCAGAAGTATGATGCGGCTAAGACCGAGGTAGTGGTAGGTAAGCTTCGTGCCCAGAATCCGAAGGCGATTTTGATTACGACCGCATGGGATGAGATTGACGGTAAGGTAATTCTTTCTGCGATGGAGCAGCAGACTTCCTTCGAGAAGGAGCTTCTTGATGAGGCGCACCATCATCATGAGCATCACCATCACGAGCACGGTGAGGAATGCACCTGTGGTTGTCACGACCATGAGCATCACCATCATCATGACCACGAGGACCATGAACATCACCACCATGAGCATCATCATCACGACCATGGTGAGGATTGCACCTGCGGCTGTCATGACCATGAGCATGAGCACCATCACCACCATGACCACGGTGAGGATTGCACCTGTGGCTGTCACGACCATGACCACGACCACCATCACGGACATCATCACCACCATCATGCGGATGAGGTGTTTACCAGCTGGGGTAAGGAAACTCCGCATAAGTATGATCGCGACACCATGCGTGAGATTTTAAATAAGCTTGCCAATACTGAGGAGTTCGGTGTGATTTTACGTGCGAAGGGTATGGTTCCGGCAACGGACGGTACTTGGATTTACTTTGACCTGACGCCGGGGGAATTTGAGCTTCGTGAGGGTCAGCCGGATTATACCGGACGTCTTTGCGTCATCGGTTCCAAGATTAAGGAAGATGCGCTGGAAACTTTATTTGAGTTGGCGTAATCGAAAATAGAGAGAGGTTCTACAATGGAGATCCCTGTATATATTATTACCGGCTTTTTAGAAAGCGGTAAGACCACATTTATTAAAAACACGTTGGACGACCCGAATTTTGCTTCCGGAGAAAAGACCATTCTTTTGCTTTGCGAGGAGGGTATGGAGGAGTACGATACTGAGGCGTTGGAGAAGAATAACATTTTCGTAATTCCGGTGGAAAACGAAGAAGATTTGTCTCCAAGCTTTTTGAAAAAGTGTCAGACCGATTATCGTCCGGAGCGTGTCATGATTGAATTTAACGGCACCTGGAGTATGTCCGGCTTTATTGAGAGAGGCATGCCGAGAGGCTGGGAACTGGCGCAGATGATTACCATGGCGGATGCCGGCACCTTTGAGGTGTATATGAGTAATATGCGCCAGATGATGGCGGAGCAGATTAATTTCACGGAACTGGTGATTTTCAATCGTTGTACCGCGGATACGAAACGGAATACCTTCCGTAAGGCGGTAAGAGCACTGAATCGTCGTGCGCAGGTGCTTTTTGAGTCTGAGGACGGCGAAGACGGCTTTGACGATGAAATTGATTTGCCGTACGATTTAAATGCGGACATTATCGAGATTGAGGATGATGATTACGGTATCTTTTATCTGGATGCCTTGGACCAGCCGCAGAAGTACGCAGGTAAAACTGTAAGATTCACTGCTATGGTGTACAAGGGCAGAGATATTCCGAAGGGATTCTTTGTACCGGGACGTTTTGCCATGACCTGTTGTGCGGACGACATTGGCTTTGTGGGCATGCTTTGCAAAGGTCCGCAGGCAGATAATTTTAAATTACGTGACTGGGTAAAGGTAACGGCGAAGGTTGCGGTAGAGTACCAGAGAGAATACGGCGGGGAAGGTCCTGTCCTGTATCTTGTGGACATGGTGCATACGGCAAAACCGAAGGAGCACCTGATTTATATGAATTAGGAGCGCGACTATGAATTTCAAACAGATAGGCAGAAGAAAGAGTATCCATTGTATAGTTACGTTGGAAAGAGTTCTGAAAACTGCCTGTCTGTTTTTTTGTGTTGCGGGAATTCTTGCGATAACTTTAATGCGGACTGAAGGTGTCGGAGTTTTGAGAGACCGGAAGAAGATCATGATTACGGCTCACAGGGGAGCTTCTCACGGTGCACCGGAAAATACGCGGGCTTCCGTTGCGTTGGCAATCGCTGAAGGGGCCGATTACGCGGAAATCGATGTGCGATTGACTGAGGACGGAATTCCCGTATTGATGCATGACCGGGCATTGTTTCGTACCACGGGGATTGTAAATGATGTTGATAAGATAACTTATGCGGAATTGACTTCCTATGATGTGGGTAGGAGATATGCGAAAGAATTCGCAGGAGAAACTGTTCCTTCCTTAGCGGAAATTTTTGAAGAGTACGGAAGAAAAATAAGGTTTAATATTGAACTGAAGGATGGAAACAGCAGTGAATTGGCAGAGGCGGTAGTGTCATTGATCGAGCTTTACGGGTTAGAAGAGCGGTGCGTGGTAACCTCCGCTCTTTATGAACAGCTGGAATACGTGAAACAAGCCAATGAAAGTATAAAAACCGGATATATCCTTTCCTTGGTATACGGTGAGGTGTTCGGATATGATGCGGCGGACTTTTTCAGTATTAAATCCGAGTGTATTACGGAACAACTGGTAAAAGGTGCACATGCAAAGGGGAAGGAAGTACATGCATGGACCGTGAATAAAGGCTATGAGATAGAGCGAATGCAGGAGCTGGGTGTGGATAATATTATTACGGACAACCCGGCATATGTAAGAGAAATGCTCCGATGATGCAACATTTCCGGAGACCGCCGTATTATATCAGTAGAATGTCAATGAGCATAAACGGAGGTTTGTATGGCGGTAACAGTGGCGTTGGATGCTGGACACGGCGGGTATGACAGTGGAGCGGTGGAAAACGGAAGAAGAGAGAAGGATGATAATTTGGCGCTGACTCTTGCAGTAGGAGAGATTTTGCAAAGAAACGGCGTGAATGTTGTATTTACAAGAACCGAGGATGTATATGATTCTCCGGTAAGAAAGGCTCAGATTGCAAATGAGTCCGGGGCGGATTATTTTATTTCCTTCCACCGGAATTCCAGTCCGGTGAACAACCAGTATTCCGGAGTGGAGACGCTTTTATATGATGAGAACGGCGTCAAAGCGGATATTGCCCGGGCAATCAATTCTGAGCTGGCGGAGGTGGGCTTTAATGATTTGGGACTCAATATCCGCAGGGATTTGGCGGTGCTTCGTCGTACTCAGATGCCGGCACTTTTGGTAGAAGTAGGGTTCATCAATACGGATGCGGATAATGCCCTTCTGGACGCACGGTTTGATGATGTGGCCCAGGCCATTGCCAACGGCGTATTGCAGACTATCGGCGGAGAAATCGGGCCGGGACAGGGGCAGCAAATGCCGACGTCGGAGGCTTATGCGGTACAGGTGGGATTGTTCCGGAATCCGGAGAATGCGGACAATTTGTACCGGGAATTGGTGGCTCTCGGGATCCCGGCAGACATTTCCCGTAGCGGCAGTTTTTATGCGGTACGGGCAGGACGGACGGAGAGTTTGAACGAAGCGGTGGCACTGCAACAGGAGCTGCAGCAGCTGGGCTATGATACGTTGGTAGTTACACTATAACTATTTTTTGCAGAGAATCCGCTCGAACAGAAGTCCCGCAGCGGCCCAGCAGGGAACGTAATCCAGCCGGATCACCCCTTTGTAATTCAGCTTTGCTTTGCTGTAGTCCCACGGGCAGGCGTTGTAGCGTTTTAGAAGAATTCCGCTGGTGTATTCGCAGCCTATGATGGCAGAAGCATATATAGCACTGCGGAACAGGGCAGATTTTGATTTGATGTGCTTGTAGACGGCAGGAATAAAGGCTGCCATACCGTAAATCGGAAACATCCACACCGAGGTGTGGCATAAAAGGCGTTTGTCCTTGGTCCGCTCTTTGAAGGAGCCGAGGCCGGTCCAAAAGCATTCCAGACACCAGCCGATGAGGCCACATCGGATAAAGTCGGAGCCGAAGCGGCTCACGGGACGTAAAATATGCATAAAAAAACCTCCTGTATACTTCTTAGTCATAGTATCTTCCAATGACAGGAAAGTATACGGGAGGTTTTCTTTTGCATTTACAAGGACTTACCGGTACACCGTGAATCGATTATCGCTTAATAATGTGTAAGCCCGCTCCAACGCGTCTCTGTCATAAAACTCGATACGGAGCGCACCCTGTTCGTAAGCGCGGTTGTGGACGATACCGATATTTTTCAAGCTGATACCGTGTACCGCCAGAAGGGTGGCAAAGGTGGCAATGGCACCGGCCTCGTCCCGAAGGTCCGCATGAAGGACAAAGGACTCCGGCAGAGCGCCTTTTCGCTCCTGCAGGGAACTGCGGAATTCTCCGGCTTCGGAAAATAGGGAACGAATTGCCTCTTTGTTGGCGGAAACAAGAGCCTGTTCCGCCTCGGTCAAAAGCGAAATATATCGACGCAAGGTCGGAAGGACAAAGGCGGTATTAGCGGATAAAATGCTTTCCCAAAGAGAAGGGGAAGAGGATGCTATCCGGGTGATGTCCTTAAAGCCGCCTGCCGCCAGAAGTCGCATGGTATCCGCATCCTCTGAGGTACGGACCAGGTTAACCAACTGTGCCGCGATGACGTGAGGCACATGACTGATGGCCGCTACAGCATCATCATGCTCGCCCGGAGAGAGTACCACCGGGATAGATTTTATCTGCCTTACCAAAGAAAGGAATGTATCTACCCGTTCCTGCGGACAAGCCTCGGTCAAGGTGATGGCGTAGTAAGCATTCTCCATAAGGAGAGCGTTACTGTTGGCAAAACCGGTACGCTCGGAGCCGGTCATGGGGTGTCCGCCGATAAATTGTGAAGACAGTCCGGCTGCCTCTGCAGCGGCATGAATGCCGGATTTTACACTGCCTACGTCCGTAAGAATTGTCTTATTCGAAATGATTTTTGCCAGCTCCGGCAGATAGGAAATGTTGCAGTCTACCGGGGCGCATAGGAAAATATAGTCGCAATCGGAAAGCTCGGTCAGGGAATAAACAACATCATTCAAAACTCCTGCCTCAAATGCACTGCGCAAATCCTCAGAAAGCGCAGGATTGCGGGAATAAGCCAGAATTTTACGGGAAGAATCCGTTTCCCGCAGGGCGCGGGCAATGGAACCGCCGATTAAGCCGAGACCGATAAATCCAAACTGAGTTTCCATGGAAAACACTCCTTTATAAAAGCTGCTTGCCCATCAGTGCAGAAAGCGGGCGAAGTTCGTTGCAAAGTTCTTCAAACTGCGGGAAGGTAAGAGACTGCGGACCATCGGAAAGTGCTTTTTCCGGACACGGGTGAGTCTCAATCATAAGGCCGTCGGCACCTGCGGCAACCGCAGCAAAGGCCATCGGCTTTACGTAGTCTCTGACACCGGTAGCATGGCTCGGGTCAACGATAATCGGAAGGTGACTCATTTTGTGAATGACCGGAACTGCCGACAAATCCAAGGTATTACGGGTGGCTGTTTCAAAGGTACGGATGCCGCGCTCACAAAGGACAACATTCGGATTGCCTTCCGCGAGAATGTACTCCGCAGCATTTAACCACTCATCAAAGGTGGCGGAAAGACCGCGCTTTAATAATACCGGAAGTCCGGATTTGCCCACTTCCTTTAACAAATAGAAGTTCTGCATGTTACGGGCACCGATTTGTAACATATCCACATACTTTACGGCAGTTTCTACCGCAGCCTGACTGGTAACCTCGCAAACCACCGGAAGTCCGGTAGCGTCCTTTGCTTCCTTCATCAGACGAAGGCCGTCTTCTTCCATACCCTGGAAGGAGTACGGGGAGGTACGCGGCTTGTAAGCACCGCCGCGAAGAATCTGAGCACCGGCCTTTTTTATGGCAATTGCGGTTTCTAAAACCTGCTCCTCGGACTCTACGGCACAGGGACCGGACATGATGACCAGCTTGTCACCGCCGATTTCTACATTACCAACCTTCACAACGGTCGGTTCGGGATGGAACTTTCGATTGGCAAGCTTATAGCTTTCAGTAACGGAAACGATACGGTCAACACCTTCCTTAATCTCAAGATTCTTATCAGCCAGAACATTTTTGTTACCTACCACACCGATAATGGTGACCTCGTGACCATGGGAAAGGTGCGTTTCCAGGCCCTGACTTTCTACGAAAGAAACGACGTTGTTAATTGCCTCCGTGGAAGCGTTCGGTTTCATTACAATAATCATAATTCTATCTCCTCTGTGATACTGTAGTCAAATAAAGTATTGCTTTACATTTATTGTAACCCTGGTTTTGTATTTTGTCAACGCTTTTTTGCTTTAAAGCGCAACGGTTTAAAGTGACAATATGGAAAACGCGCATAAATGCGGGAAAAACAGAAGAGTAATGTAAGTCATGTAAGGAATTATTGCAGACTATGCACAGGGTATTGCGAAAAAAAATTTTTTGTGTATGATAAACTTAACGAGCTCGATTGGAATCGGAAGGAGGAGCGGGAGTTGAACATACGACTGAATGTCAGTGACGAGCATTACGATGAAATCGAACAAAGGCTATTGGCTGCCGGATTTGTCATCGATGATGAAGCCGAGTTTGTGCTGACGGAGCAGGGGCGGTTTGCCGGACATTTGTCGGTAAAGACGAAGGAAGGCGAGAAGCTAAAGTTGGCCATCGAGGAAATTGTATATATCGAAAGTCTGGGGCATGATGTACTGGTTCACGGAAGCGACGGGACTTGTTATTACGCCTACGAACGACTGTACCAGCTGTGCGCGGTACTGGATAATACGAAATTTTTGCGGGTCAGCAACTGCGCCATTATTGCAAAAGCACATGTAAAGAAGATTAAGCCGTCTATATCCATGAAATTTGTATTGGTGATGTCGGACGGAGCATTGGTGGACGTAACACGAAGCTATTACAACAGCTTTCGGACATTTTTTCAGATATAGGAATAGGAGGAAAAGTTATGGCGATTGGTATTTTTGTTTTACCGATACTTATCTTGGTGGCATTGGCGCTGGGGGTATTGGTGTATTATATTTGTTATAAGGCGGCGATTAACCGCAAGCTTAAGGCTGAGGAAAGTGGTGTCCATATGCCGATGGCTTCTATGGAAACAGTATGGAAAGTAGTTGCGGTGATTGCGATAGTTGTGATGTATAGCTCTTTAAATTCAAAGATTGTGAATCTTCAAGACGAGCTGACCGATACAAAAATTACGCTGACCGATCAAATCGCGGAAATGCATTATGAGTTGTATGAAATGCAGCAACAAGCGAAAAAGGATGCTTCCATGATTAGCGAGATATTTTACGATTTCGGAGAAATCGATACGGAGACGGATACAGTAGAGATGAAGTTTTTTGTGATGCCGAAGAGCTATAGTGGGGAGACGGAGGTATCGCTGTGTTACGGTGGAGAAAACATTGTACTTACGAATGACGGAAACGGAAGATTTTCAGGAAGTCAAACATATCCGTTGTATGAAGAGGTATGGGATGAAGGAATGGTTTCCGTAACAGAGAACGGTGTGACAAAGACGGAGGTATGGGAGGAGGCTCCGAAGGGAAGCATGCTTTTTGAATGTTTACCGCAGCTAGTTATTATGGAAAGTACCATTGGTTACGGAGAGCGAAAAGGCAAGGTATCTGTGGAAGGAAAATTGCATATTGTGCTGTCGGAGAAAAACGCAGCCCCGTTCCAAGCGATGACTTTTTATGTAAGAAAAGGGCATGAGATTATTGAAGAAATTCCGCTTAATGACGGGAATATAACATTTAATCTCTCCTATCCGGTAGAGAAGGGCGAAAGCATTGAGATGTATGTATCGGGTGTGGATGAATACGGTTATCTGCATGAAAAGTATGTGTCCGGATGGAGCAATAGAGAGACTGCAGCAGATATTTCCTACGGAACCTCCGTTGAAACTTTTGAAACGATGTATCGGATTTATACTCCGGACGGAAGAGAGCTGACACAGTAGAGAAAGTATAGGTGGAAGGCGGCAGAAATGCGGCCTTCTTTTTTGTGTAATATATGATAGTTGCAAATTTTTTCTGTCTGCGTTACAATAGAAAATGAGATATTGTTTATTTTCAGTTAGAGAAGTTTAGAAAGGCAGGACGCAAAATGAAAGACTTTTTGCCGATTTGCAGAGAAGACATGGAAAAGCGCGGCTGGGAACAGTGCGACTTTGTATATATTATCGGAGATGCCTATGTGGACCATACCTCCTTCGGACCGGCCATAATAAGCCGTGTCTTGGAGAGTCACGGCTATAAGGTGGGAATCATTTCCCAGCCTGACTGGAAGGATGAGAAGAGTGTTCAGATTCTGGGAGAGCCGCGTTTGGGCTTCTTAGTGTCCGGAGGAAATATGGATACCATGGTAAATCATTACACAGTGGCAAAGAAGCGCCGAAGTCAGGATGCATATACTCCGGGCGGTGTTATCGGAAAGCGTCCGGACCGGGCCACCATAGTGTATTGTAATTTGCTTCGTCGTGTGTATAAAAAGAAGCCGATTATTATCGGAGGTATCGAAGCGTCCCTGCGTCGTCTCGGTCATTATGATTACTGGGCGGATACGGTGAAGCGTTCTATTTTACTGGATTCCGGGGCGGATTTGCTGTCCTACGGTATGGGGGAGAAGTCCATCGTAGAAATTGCGGATGCATTGGATTCCGGGATTGCGATAAAGGATATTACCTTTGTGGCAGGAACGGTGTATCGGGCGACTTCTTTGGAATCGGTGTATGATGCGACCATGCTTCCGACATATTCGGAGATTAAGGAAGATAAGAAGTCTTTTGCAAAGAGCTTTTATATCCAGTATTGTAATACGGATCCGTTTTCCGGAAAGCGTCTGGTGGAGAAGTATAGCGACACGGAATATGTGGTGCAGAATCCTCCGGCAGCGCCTCTTACCCAGGCGGAAATGGACCGGGTGTATGCCCTTCCTTATATGCGGAATTACCATCCGTCCTACGAGGAAGCGGGCGGAATTCCGATTATCAATGAGTTAAAGTTCAGTTTAGTGAGCAATCGCGGATGCTTCGGCGGTTGCAGCTTTTGTGCACTGACCTTCCATCAGGGTAGAATTATTCAGACCAGAAGCCATGAGTCTATTCTGGAAGAAGCTAAAATGATGACCTGGGACCCGGATTTTAAAGGGTATATTAACGATGTGGGTGGACCGACGGCGAATTTCCGTGCTCCGGCCTGCGAAAAGCAGTTGACCAAGGGCGTTTGTCCGAACAAGCAGTGTTTGTTCCCGACACCGTGTAAGAACTTAAAGGTGAATCACGAAGATTACCTGGCACTGTTAAGAAAATTAAGAGAATTACCGAAAGTAAAGAAGGTATTTATTCGTTCCGGTATCCGGTTTGACTATTTGATTTACGATAAGGACCGCACTTTCCTCAGAGAGCTGTGCGAGCACCATGTCAGCGGTCAGCTGAAAGTGGCGCCGGAGCATGTGTGCGATGAGGTGCTTTCCAAGATGGGCAAGCCGAGCCGTAATGTTTACGATACCTTTATTACCGAGTATAAAAAGATGAATGCCAGACTGGGCAAGGAGCAGTATGTAGTACCGTACCTCATGTCTTCACATCCGGGTTCGACCATGAAGGAAGCGGTGGAGTTGGCGGAATACTTGCGAGATTTGGGCTATATGCCGGAGCAGGTGCAGGACTTTTATCCGACTCCGTCTACCATTTCTACCTGTATGTATTATACGGGACTGGACCCGCGGACCATGGAGCCGGTATATGTGCCGAAGTCTCCTCATGAGAAGGCCATGCAGAGAGCTTTGATTCAGTACCGTAACCCGAAGAATTACGAACTGGTGGAGGAGGCGTTAAAGCTTGCCCACAGAGAGGATTTGATCGGTTTTGATAAAAAGTGCCTCATTCGTCCGAGAAACGCAGGACGACCGGGAGAGTACGGCAGAGGCGGTGCTTCCGGAAGAAACGGTAGCGGAAGCTATGCCGGAAAGCCGGCCGGTAAGCTAGGCAACGGTGGCGGAAAAAACGGCGGAAAGGGAGCCGGAAGCCGGGCAGCAGCCGACAGTTCAAGTGCAGGAAAGATGACAGGGAAATCTACCGGCCAGGGAGCGCAGAAATCAGCTCCGGCCAAGAAAAAGACCATACGAAACGTACACAAGAAAAAGGGAAAATAGAAAGAATTGTGTGGAACGTACGGAGAATAGAGGAGGAAGCTATGTTTCAGAATTTATATCCGAAGGAAGACCGGGATTCGGTTTATACCTTAGACTACGAGCGTTTATATGAGAAGGGCTATCGCGGCATTATTTTCGATATTGATAATACGCTTGTTGAGCACGGTGCGCCGGCGACCAAGGAAGCGATTGCTCTGGTGGATAAACTTCGCAGAATGGGATTTTCGGTATGCTTTTTGTCCAATAATGACAAGCCGAGAGTCAGTGAGTTTTGTAAGCCCATGGATGCTGCGTACATCTATAAGGCAGGTAAGCCGAAGTATAAAGGTTATGAGGCAGCCATGAAGCTGATCGGAACTACCAAGGAGCAGACCTTATCCATCGGTGACCAGATTTTTACGGATATGTGGGGAGCCAACCGCGCCGGCATTTATACGATTTTGGTAAAGCCGATTGGCAAAAAGGAAGAAATTCAGATTGTATTAAAGCGGCATTTGGAAAAAATTGTGCTGCATTCTTATCGCAAGAATAAGAAGAAGGAGCAGTAGGATGAAGGGGAACAATATTGTATTAATCGGGTTTATGGGATGCGGAAAAAGTACCGTCGGGAGAAAGCTTGCCAATGCCTTTTCCTATGAGTTTGCGGATACGGATGCCATGATTGAAGAAGCTTACGGAAAGACCATTTCCAAAATGTTTGAAGAGGATGGGGAGGAATATTTCCGGAATGCCGAGACAGAGCTTTTGCGGAAGCTTTCTAAAGAGGCGGAAGGTATGGTGCTTGCTACCGGCGGCGGAATGCCGATGCGGGCGGAAAATGCGGCGTTGCTTCGTGAAATCGGCACGGTTATCTTTTTAGAGGCAAAGATAGAGACAATTCTGGAGCGGTTGCAAAATGACACCGGACGTCCTCTTGCGGACGGAGAGGACAGAGAGGCGCGTCTGCGTCCTTTGTACGAAAAGCGTTTGCCGGTATATCGGGAGGCGGCGGATTATATTCTGGATACGGAAGGTAAATCCTTTTATGCAATGATTGAAGAAATCAAAAGTGTTGCGGAAAAAGCAACGAAACAATAGAGGAGGCAGAGACCATGAAGATTTTGGTAATGAACGGACCGAATTTGAATTTCCTTGGCATCCGTGAGCCGGGACAGTACGGCACGGAAACCTATGAGACATTATGTGCAAAGATAGAGGCTGCTGCTGCGGCAAAGGGTGATACGGTGGAGATTTTCCAAAACAACTGCGAGGGAGCCTTGATTGACCGGCTTCAGGCGGCGTACAGCGACGGTACGGAGGGGCTTATTATTAATCCGGGGGCGTATACTCATTACAGCTATGCCATCCGGGATGCACTGGCTTCCCTGACCATGAAGAAGATTGAGGTACATATTTCCAATATCCATAAAAGAGAAGAGTTCCGCCATACGTCCGTGACCGCACCGGTGTGTGACGGGCAGATTGTGGGACTGGGAATCAATGGCTATTTACTTGCCATTGAGGCGTTGCATATGGCGTAAAACCGCAAGTTTCGTATGTTTTCATGCGGAACGGGTGAAAATAAGGAAAAACAAATGCATTTTTTTAAAATTTGGTATTGAAAAAATTGTCAGAGTGCGATACACTAGAGAGTAGTTAATTCTAAGGAGGATTATATATGATTTCTGCAGGTGATTTCAGAAACGGTATTACCCTTGAGATTGAGGGAAACGTTTGTCAGATCGTTGAGTTCCAGCACGTTAAGCCGGGTAAGGGCGCAGCGTTCGTTAGAACTAAGTTAAAGAATATTAAGAGTGGTGGTGTTGTCGAGAAGACTTTCCGTCCGACCGAGAAGTTCCCGGCTGCACACATTGAGAGAGCAGACATGCAGTATCTGTATTCCGATGGTGAGATGTATCACTTCATGGATGTAGATACCTTTGATCAGATCGCTATGACTGAGGACCAGATCGGTGATTCCTTAAAGTTCGTTAAGGAAAACGAGATGGTTAAGATGCTTTCCCACAATAAGGAAGTATTCGCTATCGAGCCGCCGTTGTTCGTAGAGCTCGTAATTACCGAGACCGAGCCGGGCTTCAAGGGCGATACCGCTACCGGCGCTACCAAGCCGGCTACCGTAGAGACCGGAGCTGTGGTACAGGTACCGTTATTCGTTGAGAACGGTGAGACCATCCAGATCGACACCAGAACCGGCGAGTACATGAAGAGAGTGTAAGCTTTTTTCATCCATAAGAACTTTGACAAGCTGTTGCATCGTTGATGTGACAGCTTGTTTGTATTTCATGCATAACCCTTCTTTTCTGCGGAATACTAAAGGAGCAACTTACTTTAAGTATGATGTGCAGAAAAGGAGGCTTTTATGAAAAAGAAGCTTGTATGCCTTATGGCAATGTGCTGTATGTCTTTGTTCATGGTAGCATGTGCCTGTGGTGAGGACATGGGAACCGAAAATGCTTCCCCGAGCCCGGCAGCTACGGGACAGCCGACCGGTACCACTGCTCCGAGCCCGACTACGGCACCGACCACTACTCCGGATCAGAACAACGATTCTGATATGAACGGAAATAATGTGGGCGGAACCGATACGGACGGTGTAGGCGGAAACGGTGACAACGGTGTCATCGGTAATATCGGTGAAGGTGTCGGTGATGTCATTGACGGTATCGGTGACGGTGCAAACGATGTCATTGACGGCATCGGAAACGGTGTAGACGATATGACCGGCGGTAATGCAGGAAACGGTGCAACCGGCTCTAACGGTGGTGCAAGTACCAACGGCGGAATGGGTAGCGGCGGTACTGCTGCCGGCGGTGCAAGATAATACGATGCCCTTATAAGCAAGGAAAAGATGCCTCAGACTTCATGAAGAGTCAGAGGCATCTTTCCTGCTATACATAAGAAATTTTGTTATAGAGTCAGGGAAATGATATAGGAATGTGTACCTTGTGCCGGAGCTTCCACATATTTATACGGATATCCGCAGTGTTCCAAAGACTTTACGGAGGCGATGTTTGCTTGTTTGATACAGGCGGATATTTTCTCATACCCCTGTTCCCTGGCATAGGACAGCAGTGCGGGGATAAGCTCCTTTGCAAAGCCTTGTTTCCGGTACGGTGCATCAATAAGATACCCAATGGAGAAGGTCTCGAAATTGTCTTCCGGGAGAGAGAAACCTGCTCTACCGATTAATTTGCCGGAAGCTTTTTCGTAAACACCCCACAGTGCCAAATCAAAAAAAGGATAGACAGTTCGGATATAAGCGCGATGTTTTTCAAGTTCTGTGTCATAATCGGAAAGGGTCTCTTCCATAAAGGAAGCGGTGGAAGGCTCGGTACACATGGTATAGAGCTCTGAAAAGTCTTCATTGGAGAATTCTCGGACAATCAGGCGTTCCGTGGTTAGGATGTCTGCCGGATAGCCCATGGCATGGGCATGAGTACGGCAAAGATACGCTACGTCAATGGATGCAAAGTCCTCAAAGAGGGCATAGGCACCGGACATATCTTCACAGCCCTCTGACGTGGTATAGCCGAGGGAAGGAATGCCTGCGGCTTTTGCGGACGCAATACCGTTGGCGGAGTCTGTAAGCATAAGGCAGTCCCCGGACGGCAGGGCAAGGGCTTGTAACAGCGCTGCAACAGACACCGGTGTTTCGGTCAAAGAAGAGGAAGCATCCGGGAGGCTGTGTATGTCTTGGGATGCGGAAGTAGCACAAGGAGTCCCAGTTTTGCCGTAAAAGACATAGTGGATTTCATGCAAACTCAACTTGTTTAAAAGGTCTATCACCGCAGGAGATTTCACCAGCTCCGGCGCAATATCAAACAGTATTCCACGTAACATTCCGTAGCCTCCTTTCCGCAACAATTTTCTTCTTTTTCACATTTTCCTAAGTTTATCATAATAGAATGTACCCGTAAAGAGAAAAAGTACAAAGGTTTCGAAAAAAATTGCAAAAAAATAAAAAAAACACTTGATTATCTTTGCATTTTGTGTTTTTCTATTAGTATGGATTTTTATTAGCAAAATTGAATCCGATTCTATATGACTGAAAGGTTGGTAAGAAGCATTATGAAAAAGGTAGTTAAGTTTGGCGGTAGTTCCTTAGCCAGTGCAGAGCAGTTTAAGAAGGTAGGCGATATCATCCGTGCGGATGAGAGCCGTGTATATGTAGTTCCGTCTGCGCCGGGTAAGCGTCATTCCAAAGATACAAAGGTAACCGACATGTTATACGCATGTTATGCGTTAGCTGAGGCTGATAAGGATTTCTCCAAAGAGCTGAAGGATATTGAGGCTCGTTACAACGAGATTATCGAGGGATTAGGCTTAAAGCTTTCCTTAAAGGAAGAGTTCGAAATTATCGAGAAGAATTTTAAGTTAAAGGCAGGCAGCGATTACGCGGCTTCCCGTGGTGAGTACTTAAACGGTCACATTATGGCGGCTTATCTCGGCTACGAGTTCATCGATGCAGCTGAGGTGATTTTCTTCCACAGCGACGGAAGCTTCAATGCAGAAAAGACCGATTCCATTCTTTCTAAGCGTCTTGCGAAGACCCCGCGTGCTGTTATTCCGGGCTTCTACGGTGCAAAGAAGAGCGGTGAGGTAAAGACCTTCTCCCGCGGCGGTTCCGACGTGACCGGTTCCATCGTTGCAAGAGCAGGTAAGGTAGACCTTTACGAGAACTGGACCGACGTTTCCGGTTTCCTTGTAACGGATCCGCGTATCATCGACAATCCGAAGCCGATTACCACCATTACATACAGAGAGCTTCGTGAGCTTTCCTACATGGGTGCTGGCGTTCTTCACGAAGACGCGATTTTCCCGGTTCGTAAGGCCGGTATTCCGATTAACATCCGTAATACCAACGCTCCGGAAGATGAGGGTACCATGATCGTAGAGAGCACCTGCCGTATTCCGGAGTACACCATTACCGGTATCGCAGGTAAGAAGGGCTTCGTAGCGGTGAATATCGAAAAGGATATGATGAATGCAGAGGTTGGTTTTGGCCGTAAGGTTCTTCAGGCTTTCGAAGAGAACGGTATTTCCTTCGAGCATGTTCCGTCCGGTATCGATACCATGACCGTATTCGTGCATCAGCCGGAGTTCGAGGGTAAGGAGCAGAACGTACTTGGTGCAATTCATCGTCTTGCGGCTCCGGATTCCATCGATCTTGAGGCAAATCTTGCACTTATCGCGGTTGTAGGCCGCGGCATGAAGTCCAACCGTGGTGTGGCTGCCCGTATTTTCGCAGCACTTGCTCACAACAACATCAACATCAAGATGATTGACCAGGGGTCCAGTGAGCTCAACATCATCATCGGTGTTCGTAACGAGGACTTTGAAACTGCTATTAAGGCAATCTACGATATTTTTGTTACCGTAGCGCTTTAATATAAAGAGAATGAAAACAAATAAGAGAAAGCGGGGTATTACAACATGAAGATTCAGAATGTAACCGATGCAGCATTTAAGAAGTACGGTAAGGTTGTAACCGGAATTGATTTTTCCGATATGATCGCCGAGATGAAGAAGATGGAGATTCCGGCAGACGTAGTGTATGAGCCGGGTCTTGCAAGCCTTGAGGCTTGTGCTTCCGCAAAGGACCTTTGCGAGAGCGTATACGGCGGTATGCCGATTCAGGTTGGTCACTGCAGCGGTAACAACAATAAGTTAAACGCAGTAGAGTACCACAGAGATTCCGAGGTAAACATTTCCGTAGACGGTATGATTTTACTTCTCGGTCTGGAGCAGGATATCGAGGATGATTATACCTACGATACTTCTAAGATTGAGGCATTCTTAGTACCGGCAGGTGTAGCGGTAGAGCTTTACGCAACTACCCTTCACTATGCTCCGTGTAACTCCCAGGCAGGCGGCTTCCGCGGCATCGTAGTTCTTCCGAAGGGAACCAACTATGACCTTGCTAAGCAGCCGAACAAGACTCCGGAAGATAAGCTGATGACCGCTGTGAACAAGTGGCTCATTGCACACGAGGATGCAAAGATTGCAGGCGCATTCAACGGATTAAAGGGCGAGAACATTACGCTGTAATAGGAAATCGTATTTTGAAAGGTAACCGTTGCCTGAGGTGACGGTTACCTTTTGTAAGTTTATAGGAAAGGGTATGAGGGAAACGTATGAAAAAGAGAATCATAGCAATGATTGCGGTACTGGCCATGTTTGTGACTGTGTTTGCGGGATGCAGTGAAAACAATGACCGGAGGGAACGGGAGTCGAACCGAAAGGAAGACAGAGACGAGCGGGAGAAGGACAACGAGGGAGAAGCGTTAAAGGCCGTATTGGAACAGTTGATATACGGAACCGAAGAAGAGGAAAAACCGGGAAAACGGCCGGTGAAAAAGCCGGAGGAAAAAGTGATCCATGTAATGTCCTTTACGGATGAAGTGCCGAACATGGTGCAAACCTATCTGGATATGCATCCGGAGCTGGGTTACACGATGAAATGTACGATTGTTTCAACAATATATGATGAGTACCGGCCGGCGCTGGATGAAATGTTAAAATATGGCGGAGAGGATGCTCCCGATATTTATTCCTTAGAAGCTGCCTTTGTTGCAAAATATACAAAGGGAGACATGTCCTCTTATGCGGCGTCTTATGATGAGTTGGGAATTCAGACAGATAAAATGATTCAGGAATCTAAGACGGCAACCTATGCTGTGGAAGTGGGTACGAGACCGACGGACGGCGAAGTGGTGGCACTTCCGTACCAATCCGGTGCCGGTTGTTTTATCTATCGTCGCTCGATTGCAAAGAACGTATGGGGAACGGATGACCCGGCAGTGATTCAGAAAAAAATCGGTGGTGCTTCCGGCCAATGGGATAACTTTTGGGTGGCGGCAGAGGAACTGAAATCCAACGGATATGCCATTGTTTCCGGTGACGGGGATATGTGGCATGCATTGGAAAACAGTGCGGATAACGGCTGGATTAAGGACGGGGAATTGTATCTGGATCCGAAACGAGAAGCCTTTATGGATGTATCCAAGATGTTGAAGGATAATAACTATCACAATGAAACTCAGGACTGGCAGGATGTTTGGTTTGCGGATATCAGGGGAGAAGGCAGGAAGGAAGTGTTCGGCTTTTTCGGACCGGCCTGGTTTGTAAATTATACAATGGCGGATAATTGTGGAAATGACCGGAGCACCGAGGGATTCGGCGGAACCTACGGTGATTGGGCAGTATGTAATTCTCCGGTAGGCTTCTATTGGGGCGGCAACTGGGTTGCTGCCAATAAGGATGTGGTAAAGGAAGAAAAGAAAGATGTGATTGCCGACATTCTTCAGTGGATTACGTTGGATTATGACGAAAACAGCTTACAATATATGTTGGCAAACGGGCTCTATGAGTCTTACAGCGACATGAAGGATGCGGTGGTAAGCGGCAGAGTAATGGAAAAGTCTGACGGAAGTTTGGATTTTCTGGGGGGACAGAATATGTTTGAATATTTTGTGCCGGCCAATGATTATGCAACGGGAAATAATATTACACCGTATGACGAAGCAATAAACAGTGCGTGGCGGGAAGCGGCCCGCGATTATGCGAAAGGAAAAGTGGATCGTTACGAGGCGATTGCGCAGTTTGCGGATGAGGTAAGGAGTAAAATCGACATTCAGGTGCCGGAGTCTTTCTATTACGGCAGAAAAACAGACTTTAATTACGATTTCGGCTATATCGGAGGCGGCATTACGACACCAGTCCCGACACCGACACCGGGAATAACACCGACTCCCACAAGTGTACCGGATCGGGATTTACAGGGCTTGCAGATGATAATCGGTGACTGGTATTCCATGGAAGGAGAAGCTATTCCCGTCAATATGTACGAGGATCAAACAGCAAAGTACAGGCAGCAGCTTTTTGAAAAATACAATTTTTCCGTGGACAAGAGAACGGTGGCAGGCTGGGGAGAAATGGAAGATACCTATGTGAACTCTGTCATGGCGGCAAATCCGGTGGCCCATGTATTCGAACTGGATTACCGTTTTATCAGCACGCCCATGTCCTACGGACTGTTTTATGACCTGGCAACCCTGGAGGAACTTGATTTCAGTGAAGAAAAATGGAATGAGTCCGTAAAAAATCTTATGACCAAGGGGAATTATATTTACGGCATGAGTCCGGAGGCCAATGTGCCGGGAGGTGGTCTGGTTTGGAATAAGCGATTATTTGAGGAAGCGGGAGTAGACCCGCATCTGACCTACGATTTGCAGGCGACGGGTGAGTGGACCTGGGACATGTTCCGGGATGTTTGTGCGGCACTGACCAGGGATGAAAACGGAGACGGGATAACGGATGTGTATGCCCTTACGGGAGACGGGGCGGAAATTGTGCGTTGTCTTGTGGCGTCTACCGGTGAGGATTTCTTTACTAAGGATGAAGAAGGAAATCTGTATAACAATATGGCTTCCGATTCGGTTCTGGCTGCCATGGAGTTTGCAGTGGAGCTTTATGAGGCGGGCTATGTAATGCCACAACCGGAAGGCAGTAATTGGGATTATTATGTAACTGCGTTCCAAGAAGGAAAGGCGGCCATGACTTTTGCGGAGGAGTACCGTTGTGAGCCGAATAGAGAATACGGCGATTTCATGGAGGATGAGGTGGGTTTTGCCTTACCGCCGAAGCCGGACTACGGTGCATCGTATCACTCCTATGTGAATAACAATATTTATGTAATTCCGTCCTGTTATGACGCAGAGATGGCAAGCCGTATTGCCTTTGCTTTTAATCTGTATACCACGCCTACACCGGGCTATGATGACCCGGATGACTGGATTGAACGTTATTATGCACATTTCGGAGAGGAACGTGCGGTAGATGAGACCATTGCCTTTTTCGCAAATACAGCGCAGGTGTTTTATCCGCTGGATACGCTGGTGTCCGACGATTATCAGTTGGAAAATGACCTTCTGTGGAAGTATCCGTTTACTACAGAAACACCGAGGGAGCGCGTAGAAGCAATTCGGGAATCCTGGAATGCGCTTTTGGAAGAGGCGAATCAGAAATAAGACGCTTACATAAGGGATGAAATTCCGAAACAAAAAGACTATCGTGTCAGGATACTGCAGTATGCAGTGAGACTCGATAGTCTTTGTTATTGCGTTTTATTTGCTCAAAAGTATGCGTTGTTACATTGCCAGTGAAATCAAATACAACACCAACAAGTGTGCCGGATAGAAGATGTAAAAAAAGTATTTAAATTTCTTCGAACGAAATAAATGGCCATTGTACATGGCAATCGGCACAAAGGCAAGCAAGGATGCGACATTGGTACTTAAGAATACGATACAGCCGAACAGAATCTGCAGCTTCTTGTTGGTACGGAAAAAGTACAGCATGGCAATAAATAAAATGCCGATGTAGCTGTAATCGGTTCTGAGAAAAACAGAAGCGATACAGGCAACCACCACACAGAGTAATTGGCCGAGCCACTGTTTAAACGCTGCTTTCGGATTAAGTTCATCGGTTTCGAAGCGTTTCATTCCGTACAGCATCAAGAGGGCCAGAAGCAGAGTAAATACGGTGTTCTGGTATTGCGGATAGAAAAAGGAAGTCGTAACGTCCTTGATTCTGTAAATCGGTGCTGCGGTAGAAGTGATTAAGTTAAACGGAATTTCCGCAGCAAGAGCACAGAGGCCCACACGAATCAGATAGCGTTTATAATCGGAGGTGTGCATAAAGCCTTCGAATACGAGAAATGCGAAAAGTGGGAAGGCGATACGTCCCACCAACCGCATAACGGTGTAGGTGGAATATAGATTTAAATATTCTGCCGGAATTGCGGAAATCTGCTCTTGTGTTGCATCGGTAGAGAAGACAAGGCTTAAGTATTCCGGGAATTTTGCAAGCTTAGCGTAAACCAGCGTAACTGCAGCGTGGTCGATTAACATGGTCAGGGCTGCAAACATCTTTAAAAAGTTTGCGGGAAAGCCGGATTGCGGCTGTGAATTGTTTGTTATTACTGATTGATTTGTCATTGATGTTTCCTCCTCTTTATGTTATGATTATATAGAAGTGTGGAAAGAATTTCAAGTAAGTTATTTTCTTTTTAGAATTAAGGAGGCGTAGAATGGGACGGCGGCGTTTTTTGAGTATATTTCTGGCTGCGGCGGGGTTAATCGTCTTGTATTGTTTATTGCAGAAATTGTCTGTGGTTGTTGAAGGAATCAGGTGGGTGTTCGGCATTCTTTCTCCGATTTTTGTGGGATTTATCATTGCGTTTGTGCTGAATCTTCCGATGCGGAGTCTGGAAGCACTTTGGGATAAATGTGAATTGGGAATAAAACGCTCTTTTGTGAAGAGAAAACAGAAAAAAGCCAAGAAAACGTCTTCGGGGGATGCGCAGGTAAAAAAAGAGGTACCGGTCGAGGTGAAAATCGGCAGGGTAAGCGGAATCTTGCGGCGTCCGGTTTGTCTGCTTGTTTCTATTGTGATTATTATTGCGATTTTGGTTGCCGTGGTAAATCTGGTACTTCCGGAAATCGGCAAGACGGTGGCTCTTTTGGTGGATGGCGTGCCGGATTGGCTGAAGAAGGTAAAGGAATGGTGTGTTGAATACGCAGAAGAGTATCCGATGATTTCCGAGACGATTTCGGGACTGAATATTGATTGGGAGTCTACGGCGAAGAATTTGCTCAGTTTAATCGGAACAGGTACGCTGGGAGTGGTAGGCAACACCTTTGCAGGTGTCATTGGTGCTGTGGGCGGCGTTATCGATTTTGTGATTGCGTTGATTTTTGCAATTTATATATTGTGCAGTAAGGAAACCCTGGCAGGACAGATGAAAAAGCTTTTTAAGGCATTTTTGTCGGACAAGGCGAACGGTACGGTACTGCATGTGGCACAGACCGCTCACGGTATCTTTTGTGCGTTTGTGACAGGACAGTGCATAGAAGCGGTGATTTTAGGAAGTCTTTGTGCCATCGGAATGTTGATTTTCGGCTTCCCGTATGCGGCAATGATCGGTGTGCTGGTGGGTGTTACCGCGTTGATTCCTGTGGTAGGAGCATTTATCGGCGCCGGAGTGGGCGGATTTTTAATTTTGATGAACGATCCGTTCCAGGCCTTGATGTTTGTTCTCTTTATTGTTATCTTACAGCAGATCGAAGGAAATGTGATTTATCCGAAGGTAGTCGGAAATTCCGTAGGACTTCCGGCAATGTGGGTGCTGGCGTCGGTAACGGTAGGCGGTGGTATCGGTGGCATTGTCGGTATGTTGTTTGCGGTACCTACGGCGTCGGTACTGTATACCTTACTGCGTGAGGTTACGGCTAAACGGTTGGAGAAGAAGGCGGCACGGGAAGCGTGTGTAGAAAACGAATGTGAAGCAGGTGAGTAGTATGAAAAAGAACGGTGTAGTGAAGGAAGTAATCAGTTGGGTAATTATTATTGTGGTTGCTTTTGTAATCGGAAATTGTTTGAATAAGTTTGTTTTGCTGAAGGCGGTAATTCCGTCAGGCTCCATGGAGAATACGTTGCAGGTGGATGACAGGATATTCGGTCTGCGTCTTGCGTATCTGTTTTCTGAGCCTGAGCGGGGAGACGTGGTAATGTTCGATTATCCGGATAATGAGACGGTACTTTATGTAAAGCGTATTATCGGATTGCCGGGAGAGACGGTAGAGATTACCGACGGTAAGGTATACATCTGGAATGACGAGACAGGAGAGGATAAGACGCAGTTGGAGGAGCCTTATCTAAAAGAAACTCCGACAGGAAGCTATGGAGTGTTTCACGTGCCGGAGGGATGTTATTTTATGTTGGGCGATAACCGGAACAATTCCTGGGATTCCAGAAAGTGGGACAATAAATACGTATCCGAAGACAAGATACAATGCAAGGCCTGGTTCCGCTACAAGCCGAGCTTCGGTTGGATTAAATAGGGTATGTTTAATGACGCGGGTGCTTGCTGATAATGGAATGCGCCTGCGTGATTTCTTTCATGATGGAAGCCTTGAATTGACCGTCAAATTCACAGAGACGGGACATCAGTTCGCCCTGAGTGGTAGCGACATACTTCGGCTGTAAACGGTTCAGCGTATAGGATGCGATATCCAAACGGCAACGCTCGCATTTACAACCGTCCAAAAACGGTAACATCTCATCTAAAGTAATGATTACATATTCTTCCATGATATTACGTAGAATTAACTGCATAGGGGAAAGCCTCCGTTCATTCGTATAGTCTCATGGTATCACTTTTTTTGAAAAATGTAAAGAAAAACATGAAAAGGGAAGTCATTTGTATGCAGGAACAGAGAGAACTTATCAATAAATTAACTAAAGAGCATACATTATCTTTTTCGGAATGGAAGAGTCTTTTACTGAATCCGTCAAAGGAGGTTGCGGAATATCTTCGGGATTGTGCAAGAGAGGTAACGGACCGGGTATTCGGCCGACAGGTGTATGTCAGAGGTTTGATTGAATTTACGAATATTTGTAAAAAGGATTGTTACTACTGCGGAATAAGAAAGAGTAATTCCTGCGTGGAGCGGTACCGGCTGACGGAGGAAGAGATTTTAGCCTGTTGTAAGGAGGGCTACGAGGCGGGACTTCGGACCTTTGTGTTACAGGGAGGCGAGGACGGTTATTTTACGGAGGAGCGGCTGTGTGCTCTTATAAGTGAAATACATACAGAGTACTCGGATTGTGCGATTACCTTGTCGGTGGGAGAATGGGAAAAGAAAAGCTACGAGCGGTTTTATGCGGCAGGAGCGGAACGTTTCTTGCTTCGTCAGGAAACAGCAAACGAAGCGCATTACGGAATGTTACATCCGGACAATCAGAGGTTTTCTACGAGAATAGAATGTCTTGAAAACCTAAAAGAAATCGGGTATCAGACCGGCTGCGGATTTTTGGTGGGCTCCCCTTACCAGACCATAGAGTGTATGATAGAGGATTTGTTGTTTTTGGAACGGTTCCGGCCGCAAATGGTGGGAATCGGACCGTTTTTGCCTGCGAAGAATACGCCTTTTGAAGGTGAGAAGGCCGGTAGCAGTGAGTTGACCTTGTTTCTTCTTTCCGCTATCCGCCTGATGCTTCCGAAAGTGTTATTGCCGGCCACAACGGCGTTAGGCACGGCGCGAAGTGACGGACGTTTGCAGGGGCTGTTGCACGGCGCCAATGTTATTATGCCGAATCTTTCTCCTGCAAGAGTGCGGGACAAGTACGCTTTGTATGACAATAAGGTTCACAGCGGAAATGAGGCGGCGGAGCATTTGGAAGCCTTACGCAAAGAGCTTGCGAAAGAGAATTTTACAGTGGCAATTTCCCGCGGTGATGCACCCGGGTTTGCAAAATAAATTATTTTACTAACGGGGAAGAGTGTTCTGACCCGAAAGAAAGGACAAAAGAATATGTACAACAAAGCATCTTTAAAAGCAGAGGAGTTTATTTCCCACGAGGAAATTACTGCCACCCTTGCGTACGCTGAGGAGAACAAGGAGAATTTCGCTCTGATTGACGAAATCCTTGCGAAAGCAGAGCTGTGTAAGGGACTTGACCACAGAGAGGCGTCCGTGCTTCTTGCCTGTGAGGAACCGACCAGAGTAGCCAGAATGTATACCATGGCGGAGGAACTGAAAAAGAAGTTCTACGGCAATCGTATCGTTATGTTTGCTCCACTGTATCTTTCCAACTACTGCATCAACGGTTGTGTGTATTGTCCGTACCACATGAAAAACAAGCACATTGCCCGTAAGAAGCTGACGCAAGAGGAGATTGTGAGGGAGGTAACCGCACTGCAGGACATGGGACACAAGCGTCTTGCGCTGGAGGCCGGCGAGGACCCGGTAAATAACCCGATTGAGTATATTTTAGAGTGTATTGATACTATTTACAGCATCAAGCACAAAAACGGCGCTATTCGCCGCGTAAACGTGAATATTGCGGCAACTACGGTAGAGAACTACCGAAAACTTAAGGATGCCGGTATCGGCACTTATATTTTGTTCCAGGAGACCTACCATAAGGAGAGCTACGAAAAGCTTCATCCGACGGGACCGAAGCATGATTATGCGTACCATACCGAGGCCATGGACCGCGCTATGGAGGGTGGTATTGACGACGTTGGTTTGGGCGTGCTGTTCGGTTTGGAGCTGTATAAGTACGAGTTTGCGGGGCTGTTGATGCATGCGGAGCATCTGGAGGCGGTACACGGCGTAGGACCGCATACCATCAGCGTGCCGCGTATTAAACGGGCGGACGATATCGATCCGACGGTATTTGATAACGGTATCAGCGATGAGATATTTGCAAAGCTTTGTGCTTTGATTCGTATTTCCGTACCGTATACCGGTATGATTATTTCCACAAGAGAAAGCAAGGAAGTTCGTGAAAAGGTGATTCGTCTCGGTGTATCCCAAATCAGCGGTGCGTCCAGAACCAGCGTCGGCGGCTATTGCGAGCCGGAGCCGGAGGATGAGAATTCCGAGCAGTTTGATGTCAGTGATAAGCGTACTCTGGATGAAGTAGTACGTTGGCTGATGGAGTTCGGCTACATCCCGTCCTTCTGTACCGCATGCTACCGTGAGGGCAGAACCGGAGACCGTTTTATGAGCCTTTGTAAGAGCGGACAGATTCAGAACTGTTGTCATCCGAATGCGCTGATGACCTTGAAGGAATATCTGATGGATTATGCTTCCGAGGAGACAAAGAAAATCGGCGAAGCCTTAATAGAGGCAGAGCTTAACAATATTCCGAAGGAAAAGGTAAGAGAGGTCTGTGAGGACCATTTAAAGAAGATTGAAGAAGGAATCCGGGATTTCCGGTTCTAGGCATTTTTCTTAAGGAGGAGTTATGAGTATGAATAGTACACCTGCTTCCGAGCGGGTACATATTGCATTCTTCGGACGGAGAAATGCCGGAAAATCCAGCCTGATTAACGCTGTGACCGGACAGGAGCTTTCCGTAGTGTCCGAGGTAAAGGGAACCACGACAGATCCGGTGTACAAGACCATGGAGCTGCTTCCCATCGGACCGGTAGTGATTATTGATACGCCGGGGTATGATGATGAGGGAGATTTAGGAGAACTTCGTGTAAAAAAGACCCGCCAGGTATTAAATCGTACCGATTGCGGCATCTTAGTCGTGGATGCCACGGTAGGTATGGGCGAGTGCGAAAATGCTTTAGTTGCTCTGTTTGAGGAGCGAAAGATACCGTATCTGGTGGTGTGGAATAAAACGGACGTGGAGTCGATGCCGGCGTTTGACGGAGAAGATGCACCACTGTTTGTCAGTGCAAAAACGGGTATCGGAATTCATGCGCTAAAGGAACGCATCGGTGTGTTGCTTCATACAGAAGAAGAGAAGCGCAGACTGATTGGAGACAAAATAAATCCGGGGGATGTGGCGATTCTGGTGGTGCCCATTGATGAGGCGGCACCGAAGGGGAGATTGATTTTGCCACAGCAACAGACCATTCGTGATATTCTGGATGCAGAAGGAATGCCTCTTGTGGTGAAGGATACTAATTTGCCGGAGGCCTTTTCGCTACTTAAGGGAAAGCCCGCTATGGTGATTACCGACAGTCAGGTATTCGGAAAAGTGGCAAAACAGGTGCCGGAAGATGTATCGTTAACGTCCTTCTCCATATTGATGGCGCGGTATAAAGGATTCTTGTCTACTGCTGTAGAAGGAGTGCGGACACTGGAAACGTTGCAGGACGGGGATAAAATTCTGATTTCCGAGGGGTGTACCCACCACAGACAATGCGGAGACATCGGTACGGTGAAGCTGCCGGCCATGATTCGGAAGTTTACCGGGAAAGAGCCGGAGTTTATGTTTACTTCCGGAAAGGATTTTCCGGAGGATTTGACCGGAATACGTCTGGTCATTCATTGCGGCGGCTGTATGCTGACGGAACGGGAGCTTTCTTACCGGAAAAAGACGGCAGGGGCTGAGAGAGTACCGTTTACCAATTACGGAATTGCTATGGCGCATATGAACGGAATTCTTGCAAGGAGTGTGGCGATGTTTCCGGAAGTGGCGGAGTTGTTGAAATAGAAAGGAAAAGAAGTATGAATATCGTAGTGTTGGAACGAAACAGTGTGGGACCGGATATTTCGGTGGATTGCTTTTATGAGCTGGGTAATGTAACCTGTTACAGGAATACGGTGACCATAGATGAGGTGAAAGAGCGTGTAAAGGATGCGGATATTATTGTGGCAAACAAGTCTCCTATGTGTGAGGAAAGCTTGAAGGATGCGCCGAATGTAAAGATGATTTGCGAGTTTGCCACCGGCTATGACAACTGTGATTTGGCATATTGTAAGTCGAGAGGTATCCGTGTGACCAACGTAGTGGATTATTGCTCCGCTATGGTGGCGCAGCATACCTTTGCACTTGCGCTGGCCCTTTCCCAGAAGCTTCCGCATTACGATAACTATGTAAAGTCCGGAGCTTACAGCGCCCAGGATCGCTTTTCCAATTTTGATATTCCGTTTTACGAGCTGGAAGGAAAGACCTGGGGAATTGTCGGTATGGGCAATATCGGAAAGCGTGTGGCACGGATTGCCACGGCTTTTGGCTGTAAGGTGATATTTCACTCTGTAACCGGAAAGAGCACCGTGACTGAGTATCCGCAGGTGGATAAGGAGACCTTGCTTCGTGAGAGTGATTTCCTTTCACTGCATTGTCCACTCAGTGATTTGTCCCGGAATTTTATTGATAAGGAGGCACTGGGCAAAATGAAGCCGACGGCCTATTTGGTGAACGTAGCAAGAGGTCCGGTGGTAAATAATACGGATCTGTACGAGGCGTTGGAATTGGGAGAAATTGCGGGAGCCGGACTGGATGTACTGGAAAAAGAGCCGCTTGAGCTCTCCAATCCGCTCAGTAAGATAAAGGACAGTAATAAGCTTATTATTACGCCTCATTTGGCCTGGGGTAGCGTAGAAGCCCGTATGCGTTGCGTAGAAGGCGTTTATGAGAACATTAAGGCGTTTCAGCGGGGCGAAGAGCGGAATGTGGTAATTTAGGCATAATAAAAGAAAAACGGTATCTGAAGGACTGCTTTGTCCGAGGGATACCGTTTTTTTATTGTACGAAAAGAATAGATGAGTGAATTTATATTTCTCCTAAAACTTTTTGTGGTCTTTGAATATGTTTGACGAAATCGGTTTACAGTATTATCTGTTTCCATGCCTCTGTTAATCGTTCCACTGACCATGCCGCATTGGCGGGAGAGGTGGAGGGGAGGCAGACAGCCTCACGATTGATCATGTTTTTGACGTACTTATTGTAAAACTTTTCTGCGGTTTTACCGTTTACGAAAATCTTCCGGATATCAGCAAACGATAAAATCTTTGTCAAATCATTCGGCACCACATTTTTAATCGAACTGTCAGAGCTTCCGGTAATATCACAGGAGGCAATCACATCCCAAACCGCAATGCCGTGAGAGAGAAGGAAGGTCTTCTTTTCATCAATGGTGAGCGGCTCCTGTACACCGTACACAGCAGACGTCACCTTCCAAAAACGGTTCTGCGGATGGCTGTAGAAAAACTGTGCTTCCCGGGACTTCACGGAAGGAAAGCTTCCAAGAATCATAATCTTTGAGTTTTGGTCATATACCGGTGGAATCGGATGAGAAATCATGTGAGCCTCCTTTCTGCGCGCAGATGTTGTGTATGTTGTTTATATACACAATAGTTCTTAGTTCAAAATTTAGAATTGAATGCCGAGTACATTGCTTACATCCACACGAATTTGGATATAATCTTTGGTAAAGGTAACGGAATATTTTCCTTTTTCCGCAGTGCAATGATTTGCACTCGTCGCGGTAATCTCAAAGCCCTGCTTTTTCATAAGACGTTCAAAGTCTTCATGGGTGGAATTCAGAGAAATCCCGTAAAACTCAATGGCAGGGTCTGTAATATAAATTCTTGTAATATGGGATTTTCCGCTGGAATAATCAGGAAAAGAGGTGACCGTATAAATGACACAATGTTCCGGATCAATCTGCATTCCGCCATCATCGTGAGTCGGAACATAGCCCGTACCGTAATATTCCCTACCGCCAAATAAACCGTACTTCTCCTGATAGCCGGAAAAATCAAAATCATCAACATTCTCCCCAATCCAAAACTCAAGATTGGTCGCAGGAGGATTCGGTTTGCGGTTAACAAAAACAAAAACCAAAATACCGATGAGAACGACAGCAAGAGCCAAAACAGAAAAGAGAACTTTCATTGATTTCTTCATAAACAATCCTCCTATGAAAATTACAAAATACTATAAACTATTTTACCATAGGGGAGAAGTGAAGTAAATAAAAAGATACCGCACCGACGGTCGCGGAGAGAAAAACATGAACATGGGTGAAAGTAACCCATCCGCTCCGAAAAATAAAACTGCGGATAGTGGGGTGCTGGATGTCCGGTGGACATCCGTTTAGCACCGACCGAAGCGTAGATCTTGAACGGTGAGTTCAAGTCAAGCCTTCGCTTTGGGAAAAGAAAAATCCCCTGACCAAAGTCAGAGGATTTTCTTTTTCTCCAATGCGGATGGTGGGACTTGAACCCACACGATCGTGAAACCGGCAGATTTTGAGTCTGCTGCGTCTGCCATTCCGCCACATCCGCATATCAGCGATATAACCTCGCCGAACAGGAAATAGTTTACCATACTTTTTCCTGTTTGGCAAGATGTATTTTCAAATTTTTGAGAAAAATTTATACAAATACTTATTCGTCGGCCATATCCAAGTCAATACCAAAGAAATCCTCCAGGTATTTCTTCATGTACTCCGGCCGCTGCTTTGCAAAGGAACGGATACGTTCGATGTGTTGCTCTGTTCTGGAGGCTCTGCCGTATACATCCGGAACTCCGTTTTTCTTTAACATATCCAGATGCTCAAAGTAGTAGGCAAGCTCTGTATCCCGTTCCCCGCACATGGTATCCAGCATGTTGCATACCGCTTCGTAAGAGAAGGAAATATTCATATACTCCAGCATTTTATCGATGAAGTATTGTTTACAGTCCTCACGCTTTAATAGGGCTGCAAGCAAAGGAGAGTAGCGCTTATGGCTTTTATCGCCTACCACATCCTTGATATCGTTCCGGATGGCACCGGCGTCGGCGGTAGATTGATAGGTGCCGAAGCCGATGTCCGAATCATGAAGAAGGAATCGCCAGCGGCCGTCCATTTCATCCTCACCGTAGTCTTCACCCTCAGCAGCATAGTAGCGGAAACAGCGGTAATTTCCCTGGGGCCAGTCGTAGTTGGCGATATACATATTCAGGGACATGTAATCGATGTAGCTTTCCACATCCATAAGAGCGCAGAGTGCCTCGTAGTTTTCGTCCTTTGTTAAGTTTAGTTTCGAATATTTATTGTAGAGCGTGTTAAACTCTTTTGCGGCCTTTTTTTCGATGTCGTCGCCGGAAACGGATTTGTAGGTGTCGGAGCCTTCTAACACGACGTATTCGCCGTCGCTTTTTCCGTTGCGGTTTTTGAAGTACTTGTCGCAGTAGGATTCATGGAGCCAGTAAAATCCGTAGTATTCACCGTTGATGTAGGCAAGAACAGGAACGACGGCTTCGTAAACCTCGAAGCCTCCTGCGGCTGCCAGACGTTGTACCAGTTCGTCACGGAGAAAGGCATTTTGGAAATCGTCGCCGCCGTTGCGGAGTACCAGTTTATCATATTTGGTAATTGGTTTCGTACCATCGGCCGTGAGGGACCCGAACATATCGGTGTTAAAGGAGCCTTTTCCTGTTTCGTATTCTTTTCTGGCAAACAGTTTTAAGGATTTGACCGCACGTTTTCGGGAACTGCCGCCGAAGACCCTGGCCCCGGCGTGCTGTTCAAACAGAATCGAACCGTCCGGAGAAATTGCTTCGATATGTACGGCACGTTCGGACTCCCGGCCACGCTGTTCGTAGTTTTTGCCGTATAAAATACCGTCAGGTTCTTCCGTTAATTCCGCCGGATTGCCGTTAATGGAAAAAACGGTGGTTGTGTAACGGGTATCCACGGATTTGCCCAGAAAATAGGTATGGACATAAGTGTCGGAAACTGTTCCGTCATCGTACCAGACCTTGGCGCGAATGGAGTATACATTCGGTGCGGTGTCCTCTGTGGTGACAAGAAGAAGCGGTTCGGTGTACAGAGTCTCGGTTTCTGTCGGTTCCGTACCGTCTAAGGTATAGGTGATATAGCCTGTTTTCCGACTGGAGGAAACAGACAATTCAATAAAAGTATTTTCGGTAAAAAAGTATCCCGCCTCGGAAAAACGCACTTCTCCGAAGGTGCCCGTCGGCGTCGGAACCGGAGTGGGCGTGGCGGTCGGGGCCGGTGTCGGGGTAGCCGTAGGCACCGGAGTCCCGGTCGGGGCAGAATTTGTAGGAGTCGGAGCCTCCGTCGTTACCGCGTGAGTAATTTCCGAATGAACAATCGGTGCTTTTGTAGGGGAATTTCCGGAGGACGGTACAAAAGAACAGCCTGCCAAAAACAGAAGCCCGTAGGTTAGTATCGGACACCACCGGGTGTATTTATTTTTTGTAAGTCGTTGATGCATAAAGTGCACATCCTTTCCGACAATATCTTTCGTTATTTTTTCCAGGTGGCCGGATGGAACAGTACCATCATCGGAATGATTTCCAGACGTCCCGCCAGCATATCAAACATCATGACAAATTTTGAGAGGGTGGAAAACTCGGAGAAGTTTCCGGTAGGTCCCACTACGTTAAGTCCCGGACCGATGTTGTTTAAGGTGGCGGCAATGGCCGTAAAGTTTGTGGTCATGTCAAAGCCGTCCAAACAAATCAGCAAAAGGGAAACAATAAAAATGACGATATAGGCCATCAATAGTGTATTACAGGAATGTACAATGCCAGAATCCAGTGCTTTTCCGTCCATTTTCAGGACGCGGATACGCTTTGGATGAATCTGCTGCATCAATTCCTTACGTACCTGTTTTAAGTAAATCATAATACGGGACACTTTGATGCCGCCGCCGGTGGAACCTGCACAGGCACCGATAAACATCAGAACTACCATAATGGCTCTGGAAACCTCGGGCCAAAGGTTAAAATCCGTAGTGGCGTAGCCGGTAGTGGTCATGACGGAGGCTACCTGAAAGGCTACGGTCTGGATGCTTTCTCCTACGGCACCCCCTTCGGCAACGAGGGAAATCGTAATCAACGCGACCGCACCGAGGAAAATAAAGAAATACCAGCGGACTTCCTCCATACGGAAGGCATCCTTTACCTGGCGGATCAGGATGTAGTAGTAGAAGGAAAAGTTCACACCGAACAGAAACATGGAAACGGTAATAACGTTCTGTAAATAGGTGGAGTAGCCGGCCAAACTGTCGTTTTTGATGCCGAAACCGCCGGTACCTGCAGCAC
The DNA here is from genome assembly GCA_964545045.1 of uncultured Lachnospiraceae bacterium. GTDB lineage: Bacteria > Bacillota > Clostridia > Lachnospirales > Lachnospiraceae > SIG307. The sequence continues at coordinate 190,921 of CAZJEN010000002.1, forward strand.
CGAAGGCATGGCATAAGGAATCAAACAGGGACATCCCGCCACACAGCAGGAAAATCACCGTAATAATAGTCATGACAAAGTAAATGGCATAAAGTAAAAATGCGGTACGTTGCATTTTCGGAACCAACTTGCTTACGGAAGGACCCGGGCTTTCTGCTTTCATCAGGTTCATGGTGGAACCGCCGGTCATCGGCAGAATTGCCAGCATAAACACCAGTACGCCCATACCGCCGATCCAGTGGCTGAAGCTACGCCAGAATAAGTTGGCGTGGGAGAGGGCTTCCACATCGGTTAAAATACTGGAACCGGTGGTGGTAAGACCGGAAATAATCTCAAACAAGGCGTCCGGATAGTACGGAATATCGCCGGTCAATACAAAAGGAAGAGCTCCTAACGCACTCATAACAATCCAGCTCAGTGCCACGGCAACGAAGCCCTCCTTGGCGTAGAAGGTGGTTTTTGTATTTTTGCGCAGACGAAGCAACCCTCCCAATGTAATGCAAACAATGCCGAGAATCAGATAAACAACAGCGTCGCTATATTCTTTATAGAGTAGGCCGGTCAGGGCAGGAGGGAGGAAAAACAGACCTTCCAACTGTACGATCCAGCTGATGATTTTTAAGATAATGGAATAGTTCATACTACGCGCTCCTATTTTAACGTGTCATCCATAATATCGGAAATATCCTGTAATCCCTTGTGGGTGGTAACTACGATAACTTTGTCGCCTTTCTGTATGAAGTCACGTCCGGTCGGGGTGATAATACGTCCGTTACGTACGATACAACAAATCAAAAGGTTTTCCTTTAAGTTCAAATCAATGAAAGGAACATCCGTTACTTCACAATCCTCCTTTATCAGGAACTCCAGAGCCTCTACCTGATTATCCATGAGACGATACAAAGCTTCTACATTGCTGCCGTAGGAATTGTGCTGGGAACGGACATATTGAAGAATATACTCCGTGGTAATATTCTTCGGAGAAACAATACTGCCGATCGGAAGGTCGTTGATGATTTCATCCAGTTCCAGACGGTTGACCTTTGTGATTTTCTTGCAATAAGCATTCATCTTGTTAGCGTAGAGGGAGAGGAAGATATTTGCTTCGTCTCCGTTGGTTAGGGAAACAAAAGCATCGGTTTTCTCAATGCCTTCCTCTAAAAGCATATCGTGGTCTGTAGCGTCTGAGTGAATAATCGTTGCCTTCGGAAGCGCCTCGCTCAAAAAGTCGCAACGGTCACTGTTTCGCTCAATAAGCTTAACATCGATGCCGGAGCGTAAAAGCGACTGAGCCAGATAGTACGGAATCATTCCGCCGCCGGCAATCATAACATCCCGGATTTCACGGATGGCAGCCAGTTTGCTCAGACGGTAGAAACCGTTGATTTTCTCCCGTGGCAAAATGATGGAAATGGTATCCCCGGCCATTAAGATAGAATTACCGTTCGGAATGCTGACCTGATGATTGTGCACCAGGATACAAATGAGGATTTCGTGATTGAATTTACGGGAGAAATCCTGAACGCTCATATTGTGAAGCGGAGAGTTCTCCGTGATAACAACCTGCATCAAATCTACCTTGCCGTTGGCAAAGGAATCAATGTCCATGGCATCTGGTACCTGAATGAGCTGGGCGATTTCGTTGGCGGCAGCAAATTCCGGATTGATAATCATGGAAATGTCCATATATTCCTTTAAGTAATTGATTTCGCGGAAATATTCCGGGTCGCGGACCCGGGCGATGGTGCGGCATTTGCTGGCCTTTTTTGCAAGGACACAGGAGATGAGGTTGGTTTCATCCCGGTTGGTGACCGCAATAAATAAGTCGGCATGTTTTACATCGGCTTCCTGGAGTGTAAGAAAGCTGGAGGCATTTCCTACCACGCACTGTATATCCAGATTGGAAAGGGCCGGCTGTAAACGATCCGCGGAATTATCGATGAGTGTAATGTCATGTTTTTCTTCATTTAACTGTCGGGCAAGTGCATAGCCTACTTTGCCACAGCCTGCAATGATGATTTTCATGGGAAACTCCTTCCGTTAGAAAAATAGATTACTCCCTCAGTGTAACATGAATCGGTAAAAAAGTCACTAGGAAGATAGATTACATTCAAATGGCGTTTATGAAACGTCAGATTTTCTTAATGCGCTCTAAACGATGCCGCTGGGGTTGCATGGTAAGTTCTGTTAGGTTCAAACCTTCCCGTGCGGTCAGGGCAAACAGGGCATAGTTCGCTACCTCTTCCGGGGTAAGGGAGGCATCCGTGTCTTCCGATGCGCAGAAGGAAGCATTTCGGTACAAATCGGTTTGTGTCATATCCGGTGCCAGTACCGTTACCCTGACATCATATTTGCGAACCTCTTCAAACAGACTTTTAGCAAAACTGGAAACCCCCGCTTTTGTGGCACCGTAGGCGCAGCCGTGAGTGTTGTTGGTTTTTGCCGCGGTGACAGAGGAAATGAAGAGTACATGGCCCTGATTTGCTTTTAAGTCCCGTAAAAACAGGTTGGTTAGCAGAAGAGGAGCGGTAAAATTCACCGCCGTCAGCTCCGTTATGCTTTTTACGGACAATTCCTCGTGAGGGCCGTAATAGCCTACACCGGCATTTAATAACAGAATATCCGGAGTAATGTGCCGTTTATGCATGGTTTGTGCAAATGCTTCGATTTCCGCAGGATTCCTTAAATCGCATACATGAAGGGTAATGCGTGATAATTCATCTGCAGAAAGGGAAGCAGACAGTTCTTTTGTCAGAGTTTGCTTTCTTTCTTCGGATTTTACGATGCCGTGAATGATACAGCCTTCCTTTTGTAAGGTAAGTAAAAGTGCTTTTCCGATACCGGAAGAAACGCCGGTAATAACAGCAAGTTTATCGGTCAGCATGAGAACCTCCTTCTTCGGACTCGTCGGGAGTCCAGGTGAAAATTTTGTCGTCGGATATGTTATGACGATGCAGTGCGTGACGCAGAGTGGTGAGTAATTGTTCACAGCGCTCCGTCGGGTAATGGCATACACCGTCGGTGGTTTCATAAGGATAATGAGAAATGGCACAGGCAGGCTTTGCCTTTTTCAGCTGTTTCAGGTAATCCTTGGATAAGCGGAATACACCGAGGCTGATGTCGGTAATTTCCTCCGGAGTTAACACATCAAACACTTGCTCTACAAGAGTAGAATACAGTGTTTCCGCATTTGGTACGTCTAAAACAGGGTCGAAACAAAGACGTAGGGAGAAGCCCTTTCGTGTTGCTTCCTTTGCGGTGGCAATGCGTGCACGCAGGGACGGGGTGAAATGTTCATGCCGTGAAATAATCTCCTGCGGGGAGAGGGTAAATGCCATAACAATATTTTTTGCGGCAGGCAACTGCTTTATAAAAGGAAGTGCCGCGCTTTTTGTCCGGAGTTCCAACCGGAGATTCGGATGCTCCAGTGCATAGCGGCAAAAGGCTTCCGCATGAGGAAGAATTCCGGAAAGGGCGGTCAAATCCGAATCGTAGGAACAGCAAAGATAAACCGGATGCTTTGCAAGCAGTCTATCCAGTTCTGCGAAGTAGTCCTCCAGATTTACAAAGACCACCGGATTGCCGCCGGGATACATTCCCTGTAAGTAGCAATAATCGCAGTCGTAAATGCAGTTCATGATGCAGGAGGTATACATAAAGTGTTCTTCGCCGAAGCTTTGGCAAACCGGTGCTCCCGGATAAATCAGGGTACCGTGGTTTGCAGCCAGAATCAGAGCCGGTTCGGTTTCCTGGGCGTGTAAGTCCTGACGGCTTCGATTAAATACATCCTTATAATGGGTAATCGGAATCACGGATGCTGCCGGGAAACGGGAAAGTAACCGCTTTGTGGTAGGATGCTGCAAGACATCCCGTTCCACATAAATGTGGCGGAACGGCCGGTTCAGTGTTTTTCGGGCTCTAAGATATGTGCCGGAGTTGTCTGTATCGGATGCCCGGAGAACGTAATCTTCCAACGCTTGTAACCGCATCAGGGCTTCCTTTTTCTTATGAGGTGTGTCACTTTGTTCCGGAAGGGCATCAAAAAGTGCTGTTTCGGAAAATCCTGCGTGCAGGGCATAGGTAAGAAGCCCGGTCAGTTTTCGTTCCATGGTAGCGGAAAACGGGACACCGTCCATGAATGTTTCTGCCATTGAGGAAATACGGGAAGCGGTGTCGGTTTGTTCGGTAAAAGCACAAGTAAGCTTGTCCTCCTGTTCTTTCAGAAAGGCAAGCAACGGCGTCAGCTTATTTTTGATAAGCGCAGTAACCGCCTCCGGGGATGGGAAGCTTCCATCACACATATCCGAAACTACTTTATAAAAAAAACACCGGGACGGCAGAACTCTGCGAAACAGAGCACCGGCTACGCCGTAAGCTTCCATGTCGTATAGAAGCGGCAGCGTTGTTTCATGCAAGGATTCCTCCGGTAAAGAAGTAACCGGTACATCGGAGGTAACCAGCCGCGCCTCCGGGAACGGGTGGGTATAAAGCTCCGGATATACGGATTTTTGTGTGGTTGCTTCTGTTACGGATGCACATAAATATCCCTCACCTATGGTGGCGTCGGAAGAACCTCCGCAGATGCCCAGGTTACAGAAAATGTCTCCTTCGGAAACGGGATAACGGGTCAAATATTCCGTCACAGCCATGGCAGCATTTAGTTTTCCCGGTCCCGTAACCAAAAGTCGCAGAGGTGCCCAGTCGGACTCGTACAAGGGAAATGTTCCGATGGCAGATTTTTTCATGGAAAACTCCGTCAGCAGTGCATTGGCCTCCGGGGTAATTGCAGTAATCAACAGTATCATAAATGCCTCCTGTTTCGGCAAAAGAATGCTTTCAATCGTATTTTACCCTTCTATTATAGCGAAGGCGGCAAAAGTTTTCCACTTTTTTCGAAAACATACTTGAAAATTTTCGGAAAGTGTGAGAAACTATGTAAGGATTTCAAAGGAGATTGTTAAAAAATTTTCATAAAGGAGATAACAACACAATGAGTAAGAAGACAACGGTTCTGATGATTTTGGACGGCTACGGAGTAGAGAATAAGGCAGAGGGCAATGCCATTGCACTGGCAAAGAAGCCGGTTATGGATAAGCTGACCTCCATGTATCCGACGGTACAGGGTGAGGCAAGCGGTTTGTTTGTAGGTCTTCCGGACGGTCAGATGGGTAACTCCGAGGTAGGACATACCAATATGGGCGCAGGAAGAATCGTATACCAGATGCTGGTTAAGATTTCAAAGTCTATCAAGGATGGCGATTTCTTCGAGAATCCGGCTTTGGTTTCCGCTATGGAGAACTGCAAGAAGAACGGTTCTGCACTTCACTTAATGGGTCTGTTGTCTCCGGGCGGTGTACACAGCCATACGGAGCATATGTACGGTCTGGTTGAGATGGCAAAGAGAAACGGCCTTGAGAAGGTATACGTTCATTGCTTCCTTGACGGACGTGACGTTCCGCCGTCTTCCGCAGCAGAGTATATGGAAGAAGCAGCTGCTAAGATTAAAGAAATCGGTGTAGGCAAGATTGCCACCATCGCAGGTCGTTTCTATGCAATGGACCGTGATAACGCTTGGGATCGAGTAGAGAAGGCATATAACGCTCTTGTATTCGGTGAGGGCGTTCAGGAGACCGATCCGGTAGAGGCAGTAAAGAACTCTTACGCAAACGGTGTAACCGACGAGTTTATGCTTCCGACCGTTGTGGAGAAGGACGGCATGATCAAAGAGAATGACAGCGTTGTATTTTTCAACTTCCGTCCGGACCGTGCAAGACAGATTACCAGAGCTTTTGTTGATCCGGATTTTGCAGGATTTACCAGAAAGAACGGTTTCTTCAATACTACTTTTGTTTGTATGGCACAGTATGATGCAGAAATGCCGAACGTACAGGTTGCCTTCCCGCCGGAAGAGTTAACCATGACCTTCGGTGAGTACCTTGCAAAGAACGGCAAGACCCAGCTTCGTCTTGCTGAGACCCAGAAGTACGCTCATGTTACCTTCTTCTTCAACGGTGGCGAAGAGAAGCAGTTTGAGGGCGAGGACAGAATCCTTGTAAATTCTCCGAAGGTTGCTACCTTCGATATGCAGCCGGAGATGAGTGCTTACGAGGTTGCGGATAATTTGGTAGAGGCGATTAAGTCCGAGAAGTACGACGTTATTGTTGTAAACTTCGCAAACCCGGATATGGTAGGTCACACCGGTATTATGGAAGCTGCAGTGAAGGCAATCGAAGCAGTGGACGAGTGTGTAGGTAAGGCTTACGATGCTCTTATGGAGAAGAACGGTCAGATGTTCATTTGTGCGGACCACGGTAATGCAGAGAAGCTTGTGGATACCGACGGTTCTCCGTTTACCGCGCATACAACGAACCCGGTTCCGTTTGTTCTTGTAAACTATGACGAGGCATATACCTTACGTGAGGGCGGTTGCCTTGCGGATATCGTTCCGACTTTAATTGAAATGATGGGTATGGAGCAGCCGAAGGAAATGACTGGTAAGTCTCTTTTGATTAAGAAATAAGTGTTACACAGGAAAAAGTACGAGAAATTGTAACAATTTGAAAAATAACCCTTTACAAAGAGGACAAAATATTTTATAATGAGATTTGCGTTATTCTTTGATAAAAAGGAAATACTCTGTATTGGAGGTGTGATAAGTGGAAGCATTAAGAATTATCGTAACCGTATTATATGTATTGATTTGTATCGCGTTAACAATCGTGGTTATCATGCAGGAAGGTAAGTCTGCAGGCCTGGGCGCAATCAGTGGTATGGCAGAGACTTACTGGGGTAAGAACAAGGGCCGTTCCATTGAAGGTAAGTTGGAGCTTGCGACCAAGATTCTTGCCGTATTATTCATCGTAATCTCTCTTGTATTGAATATGAATTGGTAATACAAACGAAATGAAACCCGAAGGACACTGCGAAACGCTGTTCTTCGGGTTTATCTTTTTCCGTGCAGGCAAAGTGAGCGTGCGAGCAGACTGCGTGAGCTTGCTCACAAGCAGTTGCGCAGTCACGCGAACGCGCCCACGACTGAGCGACAAAGTCGCGAAGGCCGTGGGTAAGCGCGAAGCGCGTGCCTACACGGAAATGGATATGCTGAAGTGCGAACGCGCTCAGCGCGGGAGTTCCGCAAGCGGAACTCCATTGTATGGTTTAGTAAAGGAGTAGTATGACAGAAAAAGATATTAAAAAGCGAAAAGAGCAAATTTTGAAGTTTATGAAGGAGCCGGGATATGTGCCGATGAGAAAGCGGGATATCGCGGCGTTATTTCGCGTGCCGGCAGAAGCCAGGGATGAGCTTGCTTTTATTTTAGAGCAGTTGCTTCAGGATGGAAGCGTGACCATGGATACCAGAGGGCGGTATCATGTGGAGGACGCTCTTGTGCTTCAGGGTGAGTTTCGGGGAACTTCGAGAGATTTCGGCTTTATGTCGCCGGAGGACGGCAGTCCGGACGTTTATATCGAGGGCGGTTCTACGTTGGGAGCATTGAACGGAGATATCGTGCAGGCGGTGATTTTTGAGGAAACCGGACGATATGCCGGGAAAAGCCGAACCGGCAGAGTGGTAAAGATTGTAGAGCGTGCCAATGAGTATGTGGTGGGCACGTTTTTTAAGAAAAAGGATTACGGTTTTGTTGTGGCGGAGGACAAGCGTCTCGGAAGCGATATTTTTATCGACAGCCGGTATACGAAGGGGGCAGTCAGCGGTCATAAAGTGGCTGTGAGAATCGCGGATTTCGGAAACGGCAAACAAAACCCGATGGGAAAAATCGTAGAGATTCTCGGGCATATCAACGACCCGGGCAGTGATATTGTGACGGTGCTTCGTGCCTTCGGTATTCCGGAGACTTTCCCGGAGGAAGTGATGCAGGCAACGGAGTACGTGCCGGAGGCAATTTCTGAAAAGGAATGCGCGGGACGTCTGGATTTGCGTGATGAGGTTATGATTACCATTGACGGGGAGGACGCAAAGGATCTGGACGATGCGGTATCCTTGCGGAAGACAGAGAACGGCTATGTTCTGGGGGTTCATATTGCGGATGTAACGGAGTACGTGAAAGAAGGAAGTGCTCTGGATACGGAAGCGAAAAAGAGAGGAACCAGCGTATATTTGATTAATCGTGTGGTTCCGATGCTTCCTCACAGACTCTCCAATGGCATTTGTTCCCTGAATGCGGGAGAGGACAGACTTGCTCTCAGTTGCATTATGGAGTTATCGGAGGATGGTACGATAGTAGGACATCGTCTGGCAGAGAGTGTGATTCATGTGAACCGCAGAACTTCCTATACCGAAGTAGCGGGTATTCTTTCCGCAGAGGAGGGAAAGCGACCTGAGTTTGAAGCCGAATACGGAGACATTTACCCGATGATTCTTCTGATGGCAAAGGTTTCCAAGCTGTTGCGGGAAAAGAGAAAGGCCAGAGGTGCCATTGATTTTGATTTTCCGGAGAGTAAAATTATTCTGGATGAGTCCGGCAGACCTGCGGAGATTAAGCCGTACGAGAGAAATGATGCTACCCGCATGATTGAAGATTTTATGCTGGCGGCAAATGAAACGGTGGCAGAGGACTTTTTCTGGCAGGAGATTCCCTTTGTGTATCGTGTGCATGAAAGTCCGGACGAAGAGAAAATTAAACGTCTTGGCGTATTAATACAGAATTTCGGCTACAATTTACGAGGCTCTAAGACCGCACCCCATCCGAAGGTATTGCAGGCATTGCTTGAGAAGTCCGACGGCAGCCCGGAGGAGGCTTTGATTGCGAGACTGACTCTACGCTCCATGAAGCAGGCAAAATATATGGTGGACTGTGAGGGGCATTTCGGTCTGGCCACCAAGTATTACTGTCATTTTACGTCGCCGATTCGCCGGTATCCGGATTTACAGATTCACCGGATTATTAAGGAAAACCTGCGTGGTGAGCTGGATGAAGGAAGAAGAGTGCATTACAGCAGTATTCTGCCGGAGGTGGCACAGCATTCTTCCAAAACGGAGCGTACGGCAGAAGAAGCCGAGCGTGAACTTCTTAAGATGAAAAAGTGCGAATATGCCGAAGAACATCTGGGAGAAGAGGCGGAAGGCATTATTTCCGGAATTACCAATTACGGTATGTATGTGGAACTGCCGAATACGGTGGAGGGAATGATTCGCCTTTCCGATTTAACGGACGACTATTATCGGTTTGACGAGGATAACTACCGCTTGGTAGGCGAACGGACTTATCGGGAGTTTCAATTGGGTCAGAAAGTAAAAATAATGATTCACAGGGTGGATAAATTGTTAAAGACTATTGATTTTTTACTGGTTTCGCGGTAAACTAAATATAGTGAGAATTAAGGGGATTTGTATGGCAGATAAGAAACAGGCTGTCAAATTGATAGCAAATAATAAAAAGGCATATTTCGACTATTTTATCGAAGATAAATATGAGGCCGGGATTGAACTGTTCGGTACTGAAGTAAAGTCTCTTCGTATGGGCAAGTGCAGCATCAAAGAATCCTTTATCCGCATTGAACGGGGAGAGGTTTATGTATACGGTATGCACATCAGCCCTTACGAAAAGGGTAATATTTTTAATAAAGATCCGCTTAGAGTACGGAAGTTGTTGCTGCATAAGCGGGAGATTTTGAAGCTTTCCGGTGAGATTATGCAAAAGGGATATACGTTGGTTCCGTTGTCCGTTTACTTAAAGGGCAGTCTGGTAAAGGTAGAGGTCGGATTAGCAAAGGGTAAGAAGTTGTACGACAAGCGTGAAACGTTAGCAAAGAAAGACCAAAGACGAGAAGTAGAAAAAGAGTTCAAAGTCAGAAACTTGTATTGATTGAGGGATACGAAGGAGGAGGTTGTTCGGTGAAAAGAGTAAAGACAACGCTTTTAATGCCGGGAATGGTAATTGCAAAGGATGTTCATAACGCCAGTAACATTTTGGTTATGGGAAAGAATACGGTACTGACGGACGAAAGCATTACGAAGCTTGCATTCCACAGTATCTATTCCGTATATATAAAAGAGGAAGTAGCTGAGGCACCGAAGAAGCCGACGTATGAACGGGTTTTCACGACCTCCCAAATTAAGGAGACCGAAGAGTTTAAAGTCTTCAAGGAAAACTATGACCGAGAAGTTGAGCAGTTAGCGGTTACATTTAACGATATTATTACAATGCAGTCAAAGGAAATCGGCATTTCCGAGCTGTGTCAGAAGGCAACTGCTATGTTGGATGATACCAGAGGCGGCATTCATGTATTTGATATTCTTCACAATATGCGTGATTACGATGACAGTACCTTCAATCATTCCATGAATGTTGCACTGATTTGTAACGTATTTGCGGATTGGATGCATATGTCGGGGATGGAGAAGGAGATTGCTACCGTAGCCGGATTACTTCACGACATCGGTAAGCTTCGTATTCCGGAGCAAATTGTAAAGAAAGCGGCACGTTTGACGGACGAGGAGTACAATATTATTAAGACCCATCCGATGGAGGGATATAATATCTTATTTGAGTCCCGTTTTATTTCCAGTATACAGAATGCGGCACTGATGCATCATGAACGTTACGACGGTTCCGGTTATCCTTTGGGATTAAAGGGAAATCAGATTGATAAATATGCGAAGATGGTTGCGATTGCGGATGTGTACGATGCTATGACCGCAGCGAGAGTATACCGCGGTGCGCTGTGTCCGTTTAAGGTAATCGAGATGTTCGAGTCAGAAGGATTAAGTATGTTTGATCCTGAGTACTTACTGGTGTTTATGGAAAATATCGTTCAAACGTATATTAAGAACTGGGTTCGCTTAAGCAACGGCAAGGAAGGCGAGATTGTTATGTTAAACAAGCAAAAGCTGTCCAGACCGGTTGTTTTGTGCGGAACTGAGTTTATCAATTTGGCTGATCACCCGGAGATTACGATTGAAGAGGTTATGATTTAAAAAAGTACTTTACATTTTATGTTTAGTATGATATAATTTAGAAGCTTTCGGGCAAGCCGCTACTCAGAGGACGGATACTCCAACCACTTTCTTAGTAGTAGGCGATTATAAAATATTAGGAGGTTGCTATTATGATTAGCAAGGAAAAGAAGGCTGAGATTATCGCAGCATACGGAAGAAACGCAAACGACACCGGTTCTCCGGAGGTTCAGATTGCAATTCTTACCGCAAGAATCAACGAGCTCACCGAGCATTTAAAGGT
>CAZJEN010000003.1:0-159601 GCA_964545045.1 uncultured Lachnospiraceae bacterium
AATCGAGGCGACAAGATTCGAACTTGCGACCTCTGCGTCCCGAACGCAGCGCTCTACCAAACTGAGCCACGCCTCGATGATTTTATTATTTGATTTTTTTGCTGTCGTTCAAACCCGACTGTGATATCTTACAACATTTTCAAAGAAATGTCAACACCTTTTTTGAAACTTTTTTAAAAAATTTTTAAGCCCCTTTTCAAGCACTCTTCTCCACACAAAAAACACAGGAGCAACACTAACACCGCGCTGCTCCCATTCTCTGTTTCAAGTCTCTTTCATCATCTCTTAGTACGCTACAATGATTCCGCCTTCATTGGCATACATGGTGCTGACACCGCCGGTGTTCACAATCATGCATTCCTTAAACGGTACCTTACTCATAATCATCTGCTTTACCGCCTCCGCTCTGGCCGGATGATTACAATGGGCAATGGCAAGGGTTCTGGTAGTAGCTTCCTTCACATCCGCAACCACGGCATCCACCAACTTCTTTAAAGTACGATCCACACCTCTCGCCTGATCCAGCTTTACAATCTGACCTTCTTTTCCCGCAAGAAGCGGCTTAATATTCAACGCATTACATAAAATCGCCTGCACCTGGGTAAGGCGTCCGTTCTTAATAAATACATCCAAATCCTCCAGCACAAACTTTGTCTGAGAATTATCGCGGAAGACCTTAATCTTTTTCGTGATCTCTTCAAAATTAAACTTATCCAACAAGGAACGAAGCTTTAATACAATAATAGACTCTCCTACGGATGCAGACCAGGAATCTACCACTTCAATCTTTACTTCCGGGTGCTCCTCCTGATACATCTGCTTCGCCAGCATTGCGCTTTGGTAAGAACCGCTCAGGTGCTTCGATAAAGTCACCACAAAAATCTCATCTGCACCTTCAAATTCTCTCATATAGCGCTCCGGGGACGGACATGCCGAACGCGGACACTCCGAGCTCTTTCTCATCTTTTCTAAAAACGTCTTCTGACAAAAGCTCTCGTCATCGATTACATCTTCTTTATCTACCGTTAACGTCAGCGGCACAAGGCGCACATCGGTCCATTCCTTCTTCTCCGGTGTAAAATCCGCACAACTGTCTGCAATCAATCTTCTAACCATAGTCCCAATACCTCTTCTTTTATGTTATGTCATTTCTTGTCACATCATGTAGTTTTCATCTCTACATCTTATAATATCACACCAATAAAAGTTTGTCCATAAATTTTCGGTTAAAACAAAAAAGTTCTCGAACAATTTTTCAAAAAGCATATTGACAAATATATCGAAGTGCGATATATTTAATATCGAGCTTCGATATATCGAACTAAGATGTATCGAAGTGAAATATATTGAACTGCAATATTCCGCTACACTCCCTAATATATGCTGCTCCATTCCTATCGGTACAGCAGGAAAGGATTCTTTATGGATAACAAACTGAAACGTATTTACATCCCCATGACCGAGACCGGTTTTTATATTCTCTACTGCCTGCAGGAGGAGAACCACGGCTATAACATCGGCCAACAGGTAAAGCAAATGACCGGTGGAGAAATCAACATCAGCCCCGGCACCATGTACGGCACCCTCTCCAAAATGGAACAGGACGGCCTGATTTATCTGGTGAAAACAGAAGAAAAACGAAAATTTTATCACATCACCTTACTTGGATATGAGATTTTGGATTTAGAACTTGCCCGCATTGAGCGACTTTATAAAAACAGTAAGGGTGAAATTTTAGGAGGACAAAATCATGAGAAAAAATAAGAAAAATGATAACCCGAACATCTTAGTAGAAAAGCAAAAGTTCTATATCAGCGAATTCGACCAGGAAGCTGCCTGGCTTTCCTTTATGCATCGGGAAGGTTGGAAATTTGTGTCTACCGACAGCCTTCATTATCAATTTGAAAAAGCGGAAAAGGAAGACTGGGTATATGAAATGGATTATTTAGAAAGCGGCGTTGCCGGCGATGACTATCTTCGTATGTACGAGGATTTCGGCTGGGAATATGTCTCTCTGTGTGACCACTGGTGCTATTTCCGCAAACAGCGCATAGAAGGAGAAGAAAACGCTACCACCCTCTTCAGGGATCGTGAATCCAAGCTGGAGCTTTGCAAGCGTGTGGTACACGGACAATTTTTGCGGATGCTGCCGTTTTTGTTGCTTATGCCGAGTGTCATAAATCTGTTAAGACTTTCCAATCCGACAGAGTTTCTCGGACCGTTCTTCGGTACTGTTTTAACCGTCATAAGTATACTTTCTCTCAGTATATTTATCCTTCCGCTGGTGATTTATCTCAACCAGATTAACCGCCTTAACAAGCTCATAAAGGAGCTGGAAGGAACAAAATAGCTTTCCTATAAAGTAAAAACTCCTGCGCTTGCTGTTCTTTGCACCAAACGCAGGAGTTTTTATCATTCACTATTCCGCTTCGTATCCGTCATTCCCTGACATCCCTACTCCGTTACTCGCATCAATCAATACCTGCCAGGAATCCCAGACCTCATTCACGCACTCTTCCGGCGTTTTCTCCGCAAACGGATAGTTCTTTGTCAAATCACGAATATCCAGCCCGTCCACCAGATAACGGGTTAAGAAATTCACGTTATCCCTTCTCTTATCGTTATAATACGGAAGGGTCTCATCACAGGCACGCTCATCCTCAAAATGAGAGTAATACTGCTCTTGATAAGAAGCCGGATCATTATAGCCCGGTGTCTCATTTGTATAAAGATTATAAGCAAAGGCTATATCCGCTGCCGTTTCCGCATCATAACAGGACGGGATTACCCACACGTTTCCGTACACATAGGTGTAATACTCCTCCTGACCGTCCGGCTTCGGCGGTACCACAAACCCGATTTCGTCGGACATATTGTTCTCCCCGTAAGGTCCTTCCGGCTTACAGAGAGACTCCTCCGCAAACTGCATAGCAGCCTTTCCTTCCCGAAACGCCGATAAATACCAATCCTCTGCCCCGTTCTCCGGCACAGGCATCTCATATCCCTTTTCATAAAGCTCCGCCGCAAACTCCATGGCACCCAGCACAGATTCATCCTTACAGTTGTTGTAAATCATTCCGTCTTTATCTACTTCAAGAAAATCCTTCCCCGTAGAAGAAACCAGACACTGCAAAGTATCCGTACCGTCCGAGCAGGTGGCATACACATCCGTCTGCCCGTCCCCATCCGTATCCCGGGTTAAAAGTTCACAGATTTCCTCAAACTTCGACCAGGTCCATTCTCCGCTGGCCTGCAAATCATAGAGTAAATCCGAGTCAAGTCCTGCCTCTTCAAACAGTCTCTTATTAAAAATGATTCCGCCGCCCGGCTCCATCCACTCGGAACGCATCCCATAGATACTCTTCCCTTTGGTCATAACCCGATTGACCGCATCACTCCATTTATCCCAACGTTCTCTTTCGTTGGTACTGATACCCAACTCCTCCAACATGGCAAGGTCATAGAACAGCCCTTTTGCAAACGGCTTTGCGATAAAACGGTAATCCAGTTCAAATACCTGTGCCACCGGCTCCCCTGCTTCTACAGAGTTTATGAAAACCTCCTGCATCTCATCCCAATCAGCCACCTTTTTCGCAACGATAGTACAGTTATGGGTTTCCATGATTTCCTCACGGTACAATATTCTCGCCTGTTCCCATGCATTGGTCGGAGCAGGTGTAATCTCCGGAGAATAGGTATCTCCGATAATAATCTGAATACCGTTTAAGTTTCTGACTGGTTCTTGGGTCGGTGTCGGTATCGGCGTCGCGGTTATCTCCGGTTCCCGGGTCGGTAACGGTGTCCCTGTAAGTTCCGGCACCTCCGGGCCTTTGTTACAGCCCGCAACACAGCATACAATTAATACAAGTACCATCAGCACTGACAGCAATTTTTTCCTCATTACATAAAACCTCCCCTCTTCATACAACATGCTCATTTTCCCTTCGCCTATATTTTACCACTTCAGAAAACAACACGTCAATCAAGTTCACAAACACTGCAAACATTCTTCACAAAACCGTCACACAATGACTTCTCTATCACACAAAAACCGCCCATCCTTCCGGACAGGCGGTCTTGCCTTCTCTCTTATTCTACAACCTACTTCGTCAAAAGCAGCATAATCTCATTACTTCTCTCGATAAACTTCGTCATCTCTTCCGGTGCCAACGGCTTATGGGACAGCATAGCCAAATCGTAGAGCTGCTCGCAGATAACGGAAGCATTCTTGCTCTTCTTATGCTCGAATACAAACTTCACCAGCGGATGATTTGCATTTAATACTAAGGTCTCTCCCTCACCGCCAAACATGGACGGATCCATACCGTACATGTTGTACATCTTCATCATATCCTGCATTCTGCGACTGTCCTCCGACAAGGTAATCATGGAAGCCACCTTCTCATTCTTCAGCTTCTCTACCTTTACAGTGAGCTTCTCCTTATTTAACGCCTTCTTTACCATTTCGGTTACAGTATCGGTAAGTTTCTTCCAGTCCTCTTCACTCTCCGTTACCTCTTCCTTAAAGGTGTCGGTCAAATCCGCATCGATTCTCTGGAAGCGAATTTCCTTATTATCGTACTCAAGCTTGGAAATATACGGCTGGTCGATGTTGTGAGTTAAGAAAATAGCATCTAAGCCCGCTTCCTTAAACATATTGATGTACTGGCTCTGCTGGCGCTCATCGGTGACATAATAAACAACCTGCTTCTCCTCTTCCTCTTCCTCTTCCCCGTTCTCACCGGTAGCGGAGGTACCGTCCGCATTTTCCACAATCGGTGCTTCTTCGGTCTCACCGGAAGCTTCCTTTGCGGACTTTACATAATCCTCTAAGGTCAGATATTTGCCTTCTAAGTTCTTAAAGAGCATGTAATCCTTCATCTTCTCACAGAACTTGTCATCCTTTAAGCAACCGAACTTAATGAACGGGCTGATATCATCCCAGTACTTCTCATACTCTTCACGCTCTACCTTACACATACCGGACAGCTTATCGGCCACCTTCTTAGTAATGTAGTCGGAAATCTTCTTTACAAAACCGTCGTTCTGCAGCGCACTTCTGGATACGTTAAGCGGCAGGTCCGGACAATCAATGACACCCTTTAACAAAAGCAGGAATTCCGGAATAACCTCCTTAATGTTGTCCGCAATAAATACCTGATTGCTGTACAGCTTAATGGTTCCCTCTAAGTTCTCGTACTCCGTGTTAATCTTCGGGAAGTACAAGATCCCCTTTAAGTTAAACGGATAGTCCATATTCAAATGAATCCAGAACAACGGCTCCTTATAATCATGGAATACGTTACGGAAAAACTCCTTGTACTCCTCCTCGGTGCACTCGTTCGGGTGCTTCGTCCAAAGCGGGCTCGGATCGTTAAGCGGCTGCGGCTTCTTCTCTTCCGCTTCCTCACCGTCCTTGCCCTCTTCAGCTTTCGGCGCTTCCTTTGCCGGTGCATCTACGTTTTCAAAGAAAATCGGGGTCGGCATAAAGGAACAATACTTCTCGATGACTTCCTTGGCACGATACTCATTGGAGAACTCGTAGCTGTCCTCATTTAAATACAGAGTAATCTCCGTACCACGCTCCTCACGGGTACCTTCACCCATCTCAAACTCTACACCCTCTTCGGACTCCCAGTGAACCGCCGGCTCATCCTTGTAAGACTTGGTATCAATGGTCACCTTATGCGCAACCATAAACGCGGAATAAAAACCGAGACCGAAATGACCGATAATGCAGTCCTCGTTGGTCTTGTCCTTATACTGCTCCACAAAGGCCTGAGCACCTGAGAACGCAATCTGGTTGATGTACTGCTTTACTTCATCCGCCGTCATACCGATACCGTTATCGATAATACTGATGGTCTTCTCCTCCGGACTAACCTTAACGGTCACCTTCCATTCGTTATCCTCCGGAAGGCTTACCTCGCCCATCATCTCTAACTTCTTCATCTTCGTAATGGCATCACATCCGTTGGAAATCAACTCACGGAAAAAGATGTCATGGTCGGAATACAACCACTTCTTAATAATCGGGAAAATATTCTCCGAATTGATTGATAAACTTCCCTGCTCATTTACAACACTACTCATTCTAAAATCTCCTTTCCTGCTATCCGATGTTACAATGTGCATGCCGTATCTTCGCCCTATGTACGGCCTCTCCTCTCATACATTCCATGCTTCCCCCTCATAGAAAAGTTCACACTTCCTATCCAAAAAAGCATGACATCGGTTCGTCATGCTTCTACTATAATACCGTCTTATCAAAATGTCAAGCAAAATTTAGCACTCAACCCTATTGAGTGCTAACAACAATTCCATTCTTCTTTAAAAACTCCTGCAAAGCCGTATCCCAAGCGGAATCCAGCGTCTTATCCAAGGTAAATCCCACATGGGACACACCGCTGATTACCTGACAACCGTTTGCGGAATAGCGGATATTTAAGTATAGGGACGCGCCTGCTTCCTCCTGTGCTTTGCCGCATTCGTTCAAAATCTGTTCTGTCCATGCTCTGTCCGCCGCCAATACAATATGTAACATTCCCGGAAGTCTCTTTCCCTTAATTGCCAGAAAAAAAATTTCCTTAATCTCGCCCCATTTGGCAAAGTCGCGTTGCACAGTGTCCGGCTCTTCAAAGAAGGTCTTTTTCAGCCGCCCGTTTACGGATAATTCAAAAAAAGTTTCTACCTTCGCTTCCGTTACTTCCCAAGTATCAAACAACTCCCCGCGAAGCAACAGTGCCATAAACGATTTTAATTCTTCTACCGTTCCAGAAAACATACTCTAATCCTTTCTGTTCTGAATTTCCTCTCATAATTCCGGACAACATCGTGCAAACTATCCTCGTAACAATAACAATCCCGGATTCCTTCTTTTCTAAAACAAGAATGAAATCCGCCCTGAAAGGAGACTGATCATGCGTGCAAGTTTTGAAACTTATCGTAAGGTAGCAAAGGCATGTAGCGCTTATGAGCCGATGAGCGAAGCCAGAATTTCCAACAGCTGCTGTGATACCAGTGATATTTCCTGTACCAACTGCAAGCACTTTGACGAGGACAAATACTGCGTACTTGACTTATACGACAAAATCGTAGAAAATCACGGGATTGAGTAATCCCGGTGCGAAGCACTTGCCTACAGGCATAATCTTTCAAATCCGGAGCCGATGCATTTGCACGGCCCCGGATTTTTCTATTTCTTTCTTTTTAACACCACTACAGTTCTCGCCGGTACCTTACAATAATACTCTGTCAAAGAGTCGTCCGCAGTTACGGCAACTTCTTTTCCTTCATTTACCGCAAGAAGCAAACTTTCCCCCGACGTGTCCAATACAGTCTCCCATGCATTTTCCGGCGTTCCTGCCCGATACTCCGTCGGAAGCGCAAAACACAATTCTTCCCAATGCATATTGAAAAGAAGATATAAATCCTCTCCTTCCGGTTCTCCGTAGGCTCCGGAAAACAACACTGCAATTGCGCGACTGTACGGTGCATAATCCGGTTGCCAAAGCTGTACTCCGTGATAGGATACATCCGGCATCCCCACATTCTTCCAATCACTTCCCCGTAAAGCCCGTCCGCCGGACAAAATACCGTGTTGCTTACGGAATGCTACCAGCTCCTTCACAAAAGAAAGCTGAGCCTTCTTTTCTTTATTCAAACGCCAGTTAATCCAGGAAAGCTCATTGTCCTGACAATAGGCATTGTTATTTCCTTCTTTCGTATGACCGAACTCATCTCCCATAAAAAGCATCGGCACAGACTGGGACAAAATCACCGTACTGAGAGCATTTTTACGTAACTGCGCCCGAAGCGCATTTATCTTCTTCTTCGGCGTCTCTCCCTCGGTACCGCAGTTCCAGCTGTGATTGTAGTCCTCGCCGTCCTTGTTATCTTCACCGTTTGCCTCGTTATGCTTTCGGTCATAGGCATATAAATCATACAAAGAGAATCCGTTTTGATCCGCAATATAGCGAAGCTGCGCAAACTCCTTCTTCTCATCGCAGAACTGTCCCACAAACTCTCCTACTACATTCTCGTCACCCTTTACAAAGCGGCGCATCACATTGCGAAAGCCGTCATTGTACACAGCAACTCTGCGTTCTTCAAAGCCTTCCGAAAACAATGTATGATCCGGTGTATCCGTCACCAAAAACTTCACACCTGCTAAGTATGGGTCCTCTGCCAAAAGCGGCAACACACCATTTTCTCCGATTAACCGGAACCCGTCCGCACCGTAAACATAAGTCCAGTACCGCAAACAGTCCGTAATCAGACTCTTTTTCACATCCGGGCCAAAGAAAAACTCATAAAACACCGCGATCCCTGCTTCATGAAGTGCCGCAACCAATCGGTGCAATTCCTCATCTGCATGCTTTGCATCTGCCGCATAGGATGCTTTCGGTGCAAAGTAAAAATTCTTCGAAGTATAGCCCCAAAAATTTACCCGGTCTACCGTTTTTTCTTCCGTACCGTTCTCATAAGCCTGCTGTACCTTTACGAACTCTTCCCCGTAACGGGCTTCGTACTGGGCCAGCTGCTTTGCGGACAGGCAACCGCAGTTTTTGGAAACCTCCATACACTCATCAAACTCGTACACCGGCATCAAAAGCACCGCATTAATACCAAGCTCTTTAAGATACGGAATCTTTTCCGCAAGCCCCGCAAAAGTTCCCTTCTTCTTAACGCCGGAATTTGCGTGCTTGGTAAATCCTCTGACATGAAGCTTATAAAAAATCATATCGGAAAAGGACGGACATAAAAACGTACTTGCCCCCTCAGGCAACACATTCTCTTTCTTTTGCTTCGGAAGCATCGGACGAACTTCGCCCTCCAAACTGCCGAAAGTATCCTTTCCGCTAACACCTTTTGCATATACATCCGTAAACTTGCCCTTTTCACTTGCAAAAAGATAGGTTTCACACCCCTTTACATCCTTCTGCGGTATCTCTGCATAAAATACCGCGCTGTTCCCGATACGGGTCATGGAAAGCTCCTTCTCCGGCCCCCCATTTCCCTTACCAAACAGCAAAAGAGTGCATGTATCTGCACCCTCTGCCACTGTTTTAAAGCATATTTTATCCGCCCGGCACCATGCGCCGGACATACCGCCGATCATTTCCTGCCACAGTCCGTCTGTGTATCCCAAAATACCCTCCGTTCTCTGTCAAAACAGAAAAAACTACTCTTCCTCGGTCACAACCTCTTCTTCTACCTTTACGGAAAGTGCCTGACGCTTACGAGCCATCTCGTCGCTGTCTAAGTACTCATCGTAGGTAGATACCTTATCAATCATGCCTCCGTTCGGAAGAATCTCAATAATACGATTTGCAATGGTCTGAATAAACTGATGGTCCTGAGACGTAAACAGAATTACGCCCGGATACTTAATCAAACCGTTATTTAATGCCGTAATGGACTCCATGTCCAAGTGGTTGGTCGGCTCATCCATTAACAATACATTGGTTGCCATCAACATCATCTTGGAAAGCATAACACGTACACGCTCACCACCGGAAAGTACGTTAACCTTCTTTACACCTTCTTCACCGGCAAACAACATACGTCCCATAAAACCGCGGACATAGGTCACGTCCTTCTCCGGAGAATACGGCATGAGCCAATCAACGATGGACAGGTCGGATGCGAAATCCTTCGTATTGTCCTTCGGGAAATATGCCTGGCTGGTGGTAATACCCCACTTATAGCTACCGGAATCCGGCTCCATCTCACCGGCTAAAATCTTATACAGTGTCGTAATCGCAAGGGTATTTGCACCTACAAGCGCAATCTTATCCTCACGACCTACGATAAAGGAAAGGTTATCCAGTACCTTCACACCGTCGATGGTCTTGGTAAGATTTGTAACCGTAAGAACTTCATTACCGATTTCACGGCTCGGTCTGAAATCGATATACGGATATTTTCTGGAAGACGGACGAATCTCATCCAGTTCAATTTTTTCCAATGCACGCTTACGGGACGTAGCCTGCTTGGACTTAGATGCGTTTGCGGAGAATCTCTGAATAAACTCCTGCAATTCCTTAATCTTTTCTTCCTTCTTCTTATTTGCTTCCTTCATTTGCTTAATCATAAGCTGGGAAGACTCGTACCAGAAGTCGTAGTTACCGGCATACAGCTGAATCTTCGCGTAGTCGATATCCGCAATATGGGTACAAACCTTATTTAAAAAGTAACGGTCATGGGAAACCACGATAACCGTATTATCAAAGTTAATTAAGAACTCCTCCAACCAACGGATTGCTTCGAGGTCCAAGTGGTTGGTCGGCTCGTCCAGAAGCAAAATATCCGGGTTGCCGAACAATGCCTGCGCAAGGAGAACCTTCACCTTTTCGCTTGCCTTAAGCTCGCTCATCATCTTGTAATGAAGGTCGGTTTCGATACCGAGACCGTTTAACAAGGTCGCCGCATCGGACTCTGCTTCCCATCCGTTTAAGGTGGCAAACTCTGCCTCTAACTCGCTGGCCTTAATGCCGTCTTCCTCGGTAAAGTCTTCCTTTGCATAGATGGCATCCTTTTCCTTCATGATATCGTACAAACGCTGGTTACCCATAATAACGGTATCCAGCACCGGATATGCATCATATTTAAAGTGGTCCTGCTGTAAGAAGGACAAACGCTGACCCGGAGTGATAATAACCTCACCCTTGGACGGCTCCAGCTGTCCGGTCAAAATCTTTAAGAAGGTAGACTTACCGGCACCGTTTGCACCGATCAAACCGTAGCAGTTGCCTTCGGTAAACTTAATATTTACGTCTTCGAATAACGCTCTTTTTCCCAATCTTAATGTAACATTACTTGCCTGAATCATGATTTACGAATCCTTTCTAAATACCTGTTCACATAATTTCTCTATCCTATATTGTACCGTATCTGTAAAAAAAAGCAAGCAGATTTTCCCGAAAGTTTGGATTTTTCCAAAATATATCGTTGCTCTATGTACGCAAAACAGGCTGTCACACATTCCGTGGACAGCCTGCCTATTATTTCGTTACAATTCTTTTTCTTATTCTTCCGTAGCATTCTGTGCTTCCAGCCAATCGTACACTGCCTTTGCCATCTTCTCTGCATATTCTTTACCGTGGGCGTCGTAAGCTTCATTATCCGCGGCACTGGAAATAAATCCAAGCTCCACAATCATGCTGGTCATTTTCGCACTGCGATTAATTTCAAAATCTTCTCTTAAACTATCCATGGAACCGTACTTTACGCCGCGGTCCGGCATACCGCCCACTTCCATAATCGCATCCAGCATACTGTTTGCCAATTCCTTCGCACCCTGCGGCTGACTGCTGTGAATCCAGAATTCTACACCTCTTACATCATCCTCACCGTTAAAAGAATTCCGGTGAAAGGAAATCAATACATCCGCATTGGCATTGTTCGCAATTGCCGTACGTTCCTTCAGTTCCAAATAAACATCGGTCTCTCTGGTCAGAATCACTTCCACACCGTAAGTCTCCAATGCTTCCCGGAACCACTTGGACATTCTGAGATTATCATTCTTCTCATCACGCAACTCGCGTCCCGCTTCGTCCCGGAATACTGCACCGCCGTCCCAGTCTCCGTGTCCGGCGTCTACACAAACCACATATTTCTTCACAACCGGCGTAGCCGTAGGTATCGGTGTAGCTGTCGGCACCGGAGTCACCGTTGGCATCATAGTAACTTTCTGTACCTGCTGCGAATCCTTTGTCAACAACAATTTCTGATTTTCCGAAAGCTCCTGCTTTGCGGTTGCCAATTCCTCTTGCAAGCTCACAGACATTGCCTGCACGGATTCCAATTCTTTGGTTACACCACCAAGACGAACTGCCAGTACGATTACCGCAATCAATAACCCCAAGCCCAGAACACCGCCGAAAATCACCAAGCTTCTTGCGTCCCGGCAAACCGTTCCCAGCCACTTTACCGCTGCCGAAACGTTCTTTGTCGCAATCTGCTTCGCCTTGTTCCACAAAACAGCATATCGGTTTTCGGCCGGTTTCGTCTCTTTCTTTTGCTCCGGCTTCCGCTCCACAATCTCTTTTATTTCTTCCATCTCTTCCTCAAGAAAAGAGATGCGTTCCTGCTCCTGCTTATTTTGATTCTGCTTATTTTGATTCTGTCTATTTTGATTTTGTCTATTCTTTTGTGCCTTATTCGAACCCATTGCTCATACCTCTGCAACCGTCGTCGGTACCTTTCTCTAGAATACCCCCATAACAGTTTACCAATTTTTACGGCATTTTGCAACAAAATTCCTTATTTTCCTACTTCTCTGACTCATTCTCTTCCTTCGGAAGTGCCACCTTATTCTCTACCACAACCTTTTTATTATAGCAGGCAAAGCATTCTTCCACGGTTTCCTTCTTCATCTTCGGAGTCACAAGACTTACTACCGGAACAACGATTAACCCGGCTATCATAGCGATTGCACCGGCATTAATCGGAGATGCGATAAACTTGAAGAACATATTTGCTACGGTAATACCGACACCGGCAGCAAAACTCGCCCAAACGGAAGCCTTGGTAACGCCCTTCCAGTACAAGCCGTATAAGAACGGAGCAAGGAAAGCTCCTGCCAAAGCACCCCAGGAAATACCCATGAGCTGCGCAATAAACGCCGGCGGGTCCATTGCGATAATTACGGAAACTGCAATAAAGAACACAATCAATCCTCTCATCCAAAGAAGCTGCTTCTTCTCACTCATCTTCTTTGCGATACTTCCCTTAATCACGTCTAAAGTCAGCGTAGAACTGGAGGTCATAACAAGAGAAGATAACGTGGACATGGATGCAGAAAGCACTAATACGATAACGATACCGATTAAAATATCCGACAGGCTCGAAAGCATCTCCGGCACAATAGCATCGTAAATAACCGAACCGTCTGCCTTGTAAATTGCCGCAGAATCTCCGAACAAACGACCAAACCCACCGAGAAAATAACATCCGCAGGAAATTACGATTGCAAACAAAGTGGAAATAATGGTACCGGTACGAACCGCCTTCTCATCCTTAATTGCATAAAACTTATGTACCATCTGCGGCAATCCCCAAGTACCGAGAGAAGTCAACACCACAACACCGAACAGATTCCACGGGTCCGGACCGAGGAAGGACGTAAACGCACCCTTCTGTCCTGCCGTAATTGCCACATCGCTTTCAAACTCCGCCAGATTCTTCACAGCTTCATAGAAGCCTCCCTGACCGTTTAATACCGCTACAATAACCGCTACGATACCGAATAACATAATAATACCCTGAATGAAATCGTTAATCGCCGTAGCCATATATCCGCCGAGAATAACGTATACACCGGTCAATACCGCCATACCGATGACGCATGCAGCATACGGAATATCAAACGCCATTCCGAACAAACGGGACAAACCGTTGTATACAGAGGCAGTATACGGAATCAAAAAGATAAATGCAATGACAGAAGCCGCAATTCGAAGTGCATTACTGTCGTATCTCTTTCCGAAGAAATCCGGCATGGTCTTTGAAGCAAAATGCTTACTCATAATACGGGTACGACGGCCTAGAATCACCCACGCCAGTAAAGAGCCGATTAACGCATTTCCGATACCGATCCAGGTGGCGGACATACCATACTTCCAGCCAAACTGTCCCGCATAACCCACAAAAACAACGGCGGAAAAGTAAGAGGTGCCGTATGCAAAAGCAGTGAGCCACGGTCCTACACCTCTACCTCCCAATACAAAACCGTTTACATCAGTGGCATGACGTCTGGAGTATACGCCTACACCGATCATGGTACCGAAAAAGACAATCAACAAAACAATCTTTACTAACATAGCTGTTCTCCTTCTTTATTTTTCAATCTCTCTCCTGCTTTAAAGCGTTGTGCTTCAGAGCGTTGCGCTTTAAAGTGATAAAGTAATATATCATAATTATATCTGCCCTTCGGGAATTTGTCAACCCTTCGGACAGATATTTTTCACTTTTTTATTGTTGTTTCATTAACAAGCCTCGTTTCCGTACATCAAAAACGTTCTCTTTATTCTACGCACCCCAGCAGAAATTCCGCATTCCTATGCAGTATCAGCTCCTGCTCCCCTGCACTAAGCGGCATGGACAAAAACGTCTCCACATCCTTTTTCGGATTCCCCCACGGACAATCCGTAGCAAACAAAATTTTCTCCGCACCGTGTGCCTTGCAAAGCTTCATAAATATCTCTTGGGAAATATGCCCCATGGAATAGGCGGTATCCATATATACCGCTTCACCTGCAAGAGTATCTAATACCTCTTCCCAAAGGCTCCAGCCTCCCATATGGGCCAGCACCAGCTTCTCCGGCTTCACCTCACGAAGGACCTTTTGCGCTCTCTTCGGGGTACAACGTACCGTTTCCGGAAATCCGATATCCACACCGGCATGGGTTATGACAATCAATCCCAGCTCCGTGGCATACTCGATAATACGCATATAGCGTATATCATCAAAATATACTCCCTGATAATCCGGATGAATCTTAATCCCCTTGAATCCCAGCTCAGAAAGGGTCGTCAGCTCCTTTTTATAATCGGTTGTATCCGGATGGATTCCTCCGAAGGACAACAGGCCGTTCCCTTCTTCATTTATCTGCCTTGCAAACCGGGTAATTGATTCAAACTGTTCCGGTCTCGTCACCACCGGTAAAACAACACCAAGCGAGACTCCCGCTTCGGACAGACGACTGCGGAGTCCCTCCGCAGTCCCGTCCGTGTGAGCCGGAATCCCGCCTTTTTTTGATAACAGTTCAATTGTTTTTCCGGCGATTTTGTCCGGAAATGCGTGCGTATGAAAATCAATGACTTTACGCTCCAATTTTACCTACTTCCTCTGCTTTTACAAACTCAATACCTGCATCTGCCAAAACCTTTGCGGCCTCCTCCGGATTTCCCGTCTTAATAATCATACCGGAAAAATCCTTTGCATTGGCAAGCACATACATATACTCCACGTTCATACCCGCATTACCGAGAAGCTCCAAAACGCCCTGTAACGTACCTACCTCGTTCGGAAGCTTAATGGCAAGTACCTTGGTAAGTCTTGCGGAAAAACCGTTCTCTTTTAATACCTTACGGCCTTCCTCCGGATTGTCCACAATCAAACGAAGCACTCCGAACTCACTGGTATCTGCGAGACTCAAAGATAACACATTTACTTTGCTCGTTTTTAACTGAAGTAATACCTCATTTAAACGGCTGACTTTATTTTCCATAAAAACCGATAACTGCTCTAAATACATATGCGTCTCCTTTCCCTGCTCATCATGCAGCTCTCACTTAAACCAACTTTCTCTTATCCAGTACACGAACCGCCTTACCCATACTTCTCTCAAGGGTCTTCGGCTCAACCAAAGTAACCTTAACCGCCAGACCGATGGCCTGCTGGATGGTATGTACAATCTGCTTATTCAGACGCTCTAACTCCTTAATTTCATCGGAGAAGAAACGCTCTTCTACTTCTACCTGTACCTCCAAGGTATCCAGGTTGTTGACACGGTCAACAATCATGAAGTAATTCGGAGTGGTACCGGACATTTCAAGAAGTGCTGCTTCAATCTGGGACGGGAATACATTGACACCGCGGATAATTAACATATCGTCGGAACGTCCCTTGAAGCGGCTGATACGTGCTAAGGTTCTGCCGCACTCACACTTGTCGTAGGAAATGCTGGTCAAATCCTTGGTACGGTAACGAATGAGCGGAATACCTTCCTTGGTCAAAGTAGTGAATACAAGCTCACCGGTCTCGCCTTCCGGTATCGGAAGCAAGGTCTCCGGGCTGATGATTTCCGGAAGGAAATGATCCTCATATACATGAAGACCCTTATGGTAAATACAGTCACAGGCAACACCCGGTCCCATAACCTCGGACAAACCGTAAATATCGTGAGCATGGATGTGAAGCTTTTCTTCAATCTGCTTCCGCATATTTTCGGTCCACGGCTCCGCACCGCAGATAGCAGCCTTCAACTTAATATTCGGAATATCGCCCTGCTCTTCCAGGGTTTCCGCAATATGCATGAGATAAGACGGAGTACAAGCAAGCGCCGTAGCACCGAAATCCTTCATCATGGTGATTAACTTCTTCGTATTACCGGTAGACATCGGTACTACCGTTGCACCTAAATTCTCGGCGCCGTAATGTGCACCGAGACCTCCGGTGAATAAACCGTAACCGTATGCAACCTGAATGATATCATCCTTGGTCAGACCGGCCATGGTAAATGCTCTGGCAACACACTCGGACCATACATCGATATCACGTCTGGTATAGCCGACTACCGTAGCCTTACCGGTGGTGCCGCTGGAGGCATGTACTCGTACGATTTCAGACATCGGAACAGCAAATAAACCGAACGGATAGGTATCACGTAAATCATCCTTCGTGGTATAAGGAAGCTTTACGATATCGTCCGCAGACTGAATATCTCCCGGTTCCAAACCTACCGCCTGCATCTTCTTACGGTAAAATTCCACGTTGTGATATACGTGATTTACCGTCTTCACAAGACGCTTCCCCTGCAGATGATGAATCTCATCTCTGCTCATACATTCTTTTGCTTCGTTCCAAATCATCGGTTTCTCCTTCCGCAGTACTCTGCGATTTAAAAAGATTTAAAATATAATTACATCTCGTAACCTACGAGGAATGCTTTTTTGTTTAACTCTACGGTCTTCGGCGGTACGGTAGCCTCGATTGCGGAGAGCCACTGCTCCTTCGTAAAATCCATATGCTTTGCGGCAACACCCAGGACAATTACGTTAAATACTTTGGAATTCCCCAGCTTTAACGCCTCTTCCTGTGCATCTACGGAATATACCTGATGCACCTTGGAAAGATCCTCGATAATGTTCTCCGGATACTGTGCAGCACCGGTTACTACGGTAATCGGTTCGATACGACGATCGTTGATCACCATAGCGCCGTCCTTCTTTAAGAAGTGTGCGTAACGAAGAGCCTCCAGACGCTCAAATGCGATAAGAACATCTGCCTGTCCCTCTTCTACAATCGGCTCCGCAACCTTCTCGCCGTAACGAACAAAGGTAACTACGCTTCCGCCTCTCTGTGCCATACCGTGAACCTCGGAAAGCTTTACATCAAAGCCTGCCTCTACGGTAATATTTCCTAAAATACGGCTGGTAAGCAGGGTACCCTGACCGCCCACACCGACAATCATAATATTTCTAGTGGTCATAGTCTTCTCCTCCTTATCTTGCCTTCTTTTCGATTGCATCAAACTTACAAAGCTGCATGCAAAGTCCGCAGCCATTACACATGGTAGCGTCGATAGCTATGGTGCCGTCCGCATTCTTGGTAAGCGCCGGACATCCCGGTCTTAAGCACATGCCGCACTTCTTACACTTATCACTGTCCGGAACGCAAACATCCGGGAATACATTGCCCTTTAACAGAACACACGGGGACTTGGTAATAATAACGGAAACATCGTCTCTTGCGGTTTCTTCCTTAATGATACGCTCAAGCTCTGCGGTATCAAAGGCATTTACCTCTACCACATGCTCGATGCCGATGGCCTTACAGAACTGAACTAAGTTCACAGCCTTGGTGGTCTCACCCATCAAAGTCTTGCCGGTGGCAGCGTGGTCCTGATGTCCGGTCATACCGGTGGTGGAGTTATCTAAAATCATAACCGTACCGGTACCCTTATTGTATACCATGTTAATCAAGGAATTCACACCGGTATGCATGAAAGTGGAATCACCGATTACCGCAACCCAGTTCTTGATATAATCCTTACCCTTTGCCTTTTCCATACCGTGAAGGGTAGAAATACTTGCACCCATACAAACGGTAGTATCTACTACATTAAGCGGAGCTACTGCACCGAGGGTATAACATCCGATGTCGCCTGCTGCATGAATCTTAAGCTTGTTAAGAACAGAGTATACACTTCTGTGCGGACATCCCGGACAAAGAATCGGCGGTCTTGCCGGTACCTGTGCCGGAGCCTTAAGCTCAGCGGTCTCACCCAGCACTGCCTTACGAAGCATGTTTGCGCTGTACTCGCCCTGTACGGTAAAGATTTCCTTACCGATGCACTTGATGCCCCAGGACTTTACCTGCTCCTCGATCACCGGCTCAAGCTCTTCGAAAATGTAGAGCTTATCTACCTTGGAAGCGAACTCCTCAATCAACTTACGCGGAAGCGGATGTACCAGACCAAGCTTTAATACGGAAGCATTCGGACAAGCCTCCTTTACATACTGGTACGGAATACCGCTGGTAATGAAACCGATGGAGGTATCATTGTACTCTGCCTTATTGATGGAAAGACTGCATGCATCCTCTGCCATCTTCTTTAAACGCTGTTCTACATAAATATGTCTCTGCTTTGCCATACCCGGCATCATAACAAACTTTGCAACATTTCTCTCGTACGGCTTATCCTCAACCTCCACGCGGTCGCAAAGCTCAACCAAGCCCTGGGAGTGTGCCAGACGGGTGGTGGTACGTACAATCATCGGAGTATCGTACTGCTCACTGAGTTCGAATGCAAGCTTAACAAAATCCTTTGCTTCCTGGCTGTCGGACGGCTCTAAAACCGGCACCTGTGCCGCTCTGCCCACCATACGAGTATCCTGCTCATTCTGGGAGCTGTAAAGACCCGGGTCATCCGCTGCTACCAATACCAAACCGCCGTTTACACCACTGTAGGAAATGGTATAAAGCGGATCACTTGCTACGTTTACACCTACGTGCTTCATAGAGAACATAGCACGCACACCGGAAATTGCCGCACCGATAGCCACCTCTGCCGCAACCTTCTCATTCGGCGACCACTCGGAGTAAATCTCCTTATACTGTACAATATTTTCGCTGATCTCCGTACTCGGGGTTCCCGGATACGCAGCCGATACCTTCACGCCTGCTTCGTAAGCACCGCGGGCAATGGCTTCGTTACCGAGCATAATCTTCTTTGCCATAATTATGTATCCTTTCTATTTTTCGACCTTTGTAAAGCCTTTCTTTGCATCGTTTCATTCACCTGAAACGAATCCAATGTATATTCTATCACATTTTTCTGCAATAAAAAAGCCCCAAATTGTGTTTTTTCTTTAACAATCTAACGCATTAATACGCAAATTCGGCAAAGAAACCGTTTCAACCATGATTTTTCCTAAAAAAACTCTTCTGATTTCCGTAAGTTGGCATTGACATTTCCCGCTCTTTCCTTTATACTTTATTGGTGGAAAGCGTTACAGCGTCAAACATTGCTTTCCTACTATTTCAGATTTGAGGAACAAAAATATGCCGATTACAAACATTTTGGAAAAAAACTGTGAAATGTACGGAAACGAAATCTGCCTGGTAGAGATTAACCCGCAGCTTCCGGAGACCCGTCGTATCACCTGGAAAGAATATGAGCTGATGGAGCCGACAAAGAGCAATTACTATCGTCGCGAAATCACTTGGAATGTATTTAATGAA
Source organism: uncultured Lachnospiraceae bacterium (assembly GCA_964545045.1). Taxonomy (GTDB): domain Bacteria; phylum Bacillota; class Clostridia; order Lachnospirales; family Lachnospiraceae; genus SIG307. The sequence goes on from CAZJEN010000003.1 coordinate 19,475, forward strand.
AAAGCAAACCGTTTCGCCAACTTCTTACTTTCCCGCGGTGTAAAAAAGGGAGATAAGGTTGCGATTTTACTTATGAACTGTCTGGAATGGCTGCCGATTTACTTCGGTATTTTAAAGACCGGTGCTCTTGCGGTACCGCTGAACTTCCGCTATTCCTCCGATGAAATCGACTACTGTGTCGGTCTTGCCGACGTGGACATTTTAGTGTTCGGTCCGGAATTCATCGGTCGTGTGGAAGAAATCGCAGACACCTTAAGTAAGAACCGTCTGTTGATTTACGTCGGCGATAACTGCCCGACCTTTGCGGAGGACTATACTACCCTTACCGCAGACTGCTCCAGTCAAACTCCAAATATTACGCTTACGGACGACGATGATGCCGCTATTTATTTTTCTTCCGGCACCACCGGCTTCCCGAAGGCTATCTTACATAAGCATCGCAGTCTCATGCACTCCTGTCTCGTAGAGCAGAATCACCATGAGACCAAGCACGAAGATGTATTCTTATGTATTCCGCCGCTGTATCATACCGGTGCCAAGATGCACTGGTTCGGCAGCTTCTTAGTAGGCGGCAAGGCAGTTCTCTTAAAGGGAACCAAGCCGGAGTTTGTATTAGATGCGGCTTCCAAGGAGCATTGTACCATCGTATGGCTTCTGGTTCCGTGGGCACAGGATATTTTGGATGCCATCGACAGGGGCGATGTAAAGCTTTCCGATTACGAGCTTGATCAGTGGCGTCTCATGCATATCGGTGCACAGCCGGTTCCGCCGAGTCTTATTACCCGTTGGAAGAAGCTGTTCCCGAACCACAAGTACGACACCAACTACGGTCTCTCCGAGTCCATCGGACCGGGTTGCGTACACCTTGGCATGGACAACATCCACAAAGTAGGTGCGATCGGTGTTCCGGGCTACGGCTGGGAAACAAAGATCGTAGACGAGCATCGTAACACCGTCCCGCAGGGTGAAGTAGGCGAACTGGCCGTAAAGGGCCCGGGTGTTATGACCTGCTATTATAAAGATGAAAAGGCCACCAATGAAGTGCTGGCGGACGGCTGGCTCTTTACCGGTGATATGGCAATGCAGGATGAGGACGGTTTCATTTTCCTGGTTGACCGTAAAAAGGACGTTATCATCAGCGGTGGTGAAAACATTTACCCGGTACAGATTGAGGACTTCCTTCGCAAGCACGATGCGATTAAGGATGTAGCCGTTATCGGTCTTCCGGACAAGCGTCTCGGTGAAATCACCGGTGCCATCATCGAAGTAAAGCCGGGCTGCACACTGACCGAGGATGACGTAAACACCTTCTGTCACACGCTTCCGCGTTATAAGCGCCCGCACACCATTATTTTTGCGGATGTCCCGCGTAACCCTACCGGCAAAATCGAGAAGCCGAAGCTTCGCGAGCTGTACGGCGGTAAGGGACTGGTTGCTGCGCAGAACCAAGGCTAAAGATTTCTGAAACAAAGCAGAAGTAACATCCGTTGCTTCTGCTTTTTCTGCAATAAAAAGCAAATCATTTCGTTTGTATTATAGAAAAGGAGTGACCAAATATGGTTAAAGACGGAAAAATCTGGATTGCAAAGAATGACAACCTACAGTTTTTATATCCGAAGATGGGCAACCGCCACGGTCTCATTGCCGGTGCTACCGGTACCGGTAAGACCATCACCCTGAAGGTGCTGGCGGAGTCCTTCTCTTCTCTCGGCGTCCCGGTATTTCTTGCGGATATTAAGGGCGACCTTTCCGGTATGTGTGCGACCGGCAAGGAAAGCGAAGACATGTCCAAGCGTATCGCAAAGTTCGGTATCGACGACTGGAGCTATACCGCTTTCCCGACCCGCTTTTTTGATATTTTCGGAAAGAACGGACACCCGGTACGTACCACCATATCCGAAATGGGACCGATTCTCCTCTCCCGTTTGCTCGGTCTTACCGCCGTACAGGAGGGCGTGTTAAATATTGTATTCCGTGTTGCGGACGACAACGGACTTTTACTCATTGATTTGAAGGACTTAAAAGCGATGTTAGCCTATGTAACCGAGCATCGTGAGGAATACACCTTAACCTACGGTAATGTCAGCCCGCAAAGCGCCGGTGCCATCCAGCGTTCCTTGCTGGCACTGGAAAACCAGGGCGGTGATTTATTCTTCGGCGAGCCTGCTCTTACCATTACGGACTGGATTACTACCGACGAATCCGGCCGGGGTATGATTAATATTTTAGACAGTACAGAGCTGGTACAATCTCCGCTCCTTTATGCTACATTCATGCTCTGGATGCTGACAGAGCTTTTTGAAAAGCTTCCGGAAGTGGGCGACGCAGACAAACCGAAGCTGGTGTTCTTCTTTGACGAAGCTCATCTTCTCTTCCGCGACATGCCGAAACCTCTGAAGCAGAAAATCGAACAAGTCGTAAAGCTCATCCGTTCCAAAGGTGTAGGCGTCTACTTCATCTCTCAAAGCCCGAGTGATATTCCGGACGAGGTACTGGCTCAGCTGGGTAACCGGGTACAGCATGCGCTTCGTGCTTATACTCCTGCAGAGCAAAAAGCAGTTCGCACCGCGGCACAAACCTTCCGCCAGAATCCGGCCTTTGACACAGCAGAAGCCATTATGGAGCTTGGCGTAGGCGAGGCACTGGTGTCCTTCTTAGATGAAGAAGGTATCCCGACGGTAGTGGAACGTACCTTTATCCTTCCTCCGCAGAGCCTTATGGGTCCGGTAGATGCCCTTACACGTAACTCCGTCATTACAAGAAGCCCTTTGGATGAAAAATACGGTATGGCAATGGATAATCGCTCTGCTTACGAGGTACTGACTGAACAGGATGCAGAGGAAGAAGCGGCCGAACAGCGTGCAAAAGAAGAGGCGGCTGCTGCCAAACAACAGGCGAAAGAAGAAGCCGCTGCTGCAAAGCAGAAGGCAAAAGAAGAAGCCTTTGCGAAAAAGCAAAAAGAAAAAGAAGAGGCCGCAAAGCAGAAAAAGAAAGAGAAAGCTGCCGAGAAGCTTTTCAATAAAACAATCGGACGTGCCACCTCCAGTGCATTCAGTTCCATCGGCAGACAAATCGGCAATTCGATTATCAGAGGTTTGTTCGGAAATTCGAAGTAAAAACTCTATTACAAAATACCAACAGCCCAGATTTTGTCCGGGCTGTTGGTATTTACTTTTCATTCCTTTTTCCCACAGAACAAATTTACTTTATAAAGCATTTGTGTTATAATGAAAAAAATGCCCGTTTTTACCAAGGAAAGGAGCTTTCTATGAAAAACAGATTTCTCCGACGAATCGTAACCATACTGATACTCTCTTTTGTAATAATACAAACCGCTGCCTGTAACAGGGAAGCCAGCATTAACAATCCGGGTACGGAGCCTTCACCGACCGCAGCACTGTCGACGGAGGGGAACAATACACTGCCGGATTCTTCCGAAACAGGAGTTCCGACCACTGCTCCGGCAGTCACCGAAGCTCCTGCCGACCCGCTGGCTCCGCCGCAGTTTTCGACAGAGGGAGGCTTTTACGACGAGTTGTTTAATCTGACGCTTTTCTCCGTGCCGGGTAATACCATTTACTATACAACGGACGGTAGCGACCCGCGTACCTCGGATACCGCCATGGAATATTCCACAAGCATTCTTATTTACGACAATACGGACGAACCGAATGTCTACAGCGCATTAAAGGATATCACGCTTTACGATTATAATCCGCCGAAGTTTAATGTGGACAAAGGAATCGTTATCCGTGCCGTAGCAAAGACGCCGGAGGGTGAATACGGCGAACCGGCAATCAACAGCTATTTCATAGGAAAAACCGAGGATTACTATTCCGATCTGCGGGTTATTTCTCTTGTTACCGACAGTGATAATCTGTTTCATCCGGATACCGGTGCCTATATGGTAGGTTCCGGCTACTACGAATGGTTGAACAGTGGCGACTATGAGCAAATGGATGACGGCGATGTAAACAATCCTACCAACTATAACAATGACGGAAAAGAATCGGAGTTTCCGGTAACTATTCAGGTATTTGAAGACGGCGAAGCCGTCTATACCGCCGATGTGGGAGCTCGTATTTCCGGCAACTGGTCCCGTGGATTTGTTCAAAAAAGCATCCGCCTTTATGCCAGAAAAGAATACGGTACTTCAAAGATGGAATACGCTTTTTTTGACGGACTCAAGGATATTAACGGTGACCCGATTGAAAAATTCGATAAGCTTACTCTTTGGAACGGCGGAAACGATGCCGAGACCTTGCACTTTCGCGATGCCTTCATCCAGGATTTAGCCGGTGACTTAGCCGTAGATACCATGGCATCCGAACCCTATCTTCTGTTTATTAACGGAGAATTCTGGGGCTTTTACCTGCTTCGTGAAAAGGTAGAGGATTACTATATCCAATCCCATTACAATATTCCGAAAGAAGACGTTGTTGTTATCAAAAACGGTAGTCTCGATTCGGGTACTGACGACGACCATACCGATTACTGGAAATTCTGCAAATGGGTCTCCGAGGCCGACATGACGCAGAACGAGAATTATATGGAATTCTGCTCCAAAATGGACCTACAGAGCTTTATGGACTACATGGCAGTAGAAACCTACGTAAATAACAGTGACTGGGCTAACGGCTATATGAACAACTGGATTGTATGGCGCACCAAAGCTGTCAATCCGGACATTCCGGAGGCTGACGGAAAATGGCGTTTCGTTTTCTATGACCTGGATATTTCCTCGGGACTTTACGGAAGCACCGAAACCTCCTTCCGCTACGATTCCCTTAATACAAATTACGTAGACAGCTCCAGCTTCAATCTACCTGCCATGCTACAAAATCTCAAAAACAACGAGGACTTCCGAGAAGCCTTTTACAAAAACTACAACCGCATTATCGATACGTTTTTTGCACCGGATATCGTCAACGCAAGGATTGAACAATATGCAAACACCTATAAAAAGGCCTCACAAGCCGGCTACTTACGGTTCGGTCTGGAGTGGGCTGCAAACGGCTACGACTCAAATATTGCCGACCTTCGCACTTTTTTTGAACGACGCCCCACCTACGCAAAACGCTATTTGGATGCTTTTGTAGGAAAGAAATCCGACTATGCGGAGACCTATTCGGAAAATATACTGTCGGATACCGTTACCTGGTCCTACTACGGAGATGCTACCTTCAGCGCAGACGCCTCCGACAATTCGTTCCATGTGTATGTGCCTCAAGTAACGAAAAACTCCTGGGATATACAGTCACAGAGCAAAAAGCTTACCTTGGAAAAAGGCTGCGAATACAAGCTTTCCTTTGATGCCTCCAATTCGGAGAGCTCTCAATTGGATCTTGGCGGTAACCGCCGTGACGGTGACGATTGGCCGAATTGCTTCTGGGACAGTAAAGACCTTACACCGGAACTGAAACACTACGAAACCTACTTTATTATGGAGCATGACACTCATCCCGACTGGAAAATCTACTTTAGCTTCGGTTGCGGTACAGGTAACTATGTAATCAAAAACGCAACACTGACAAAAGTGGAATAATCTTACATATACAGAAAGGAATACTTTATCTTATGAAAAAGAACATCACACTGAAACCATTTGTATGCGCGATAGCGGCTTCTCTGCTGCTCCTGCCTGCGGCAGGCTGCAATTCCTCCGGAAGCTCTCCGGCAGGTTCAGACCAGCCGGGCATCACCGATGCCGCAGAAAAGCCTACCGCTGCTCCGAATGCCACTGCGACCGCTGCTCCGGAGACCACTGCAACTCCTACGACCGATGTTGACCTGACCGATGCCCCGGAAGAAAAGCCTTTGTCGGCACCTCTGTTTTCCGCAGACGGCGGTTTTTACGACGAACCATTTTCCCTGACGCTTTCTTCGAAACCGGGGACTACCGTTTACTATACCTTAGACGGCAGCGACCCGCGTACCTCCGATACTGCTACCGAATACACAAAGGAGATTCCGATTTACAACAACACTGACGAATCAAATGTGTACAGTGCGGTAAGAGATATTACCCTCGCAGACTATACGCCGCCTCAGTTTAACGTGGACAAAGGTATAACGGTCCGTGCCGCGATTAAGACGGATGAAGGCGAATTCGGCGCGGTTGTTACCAACAGCTACTTTGTCGGCAAGGAAGCTTCTTATTACAGCGAAATGAAGGTAATCTCCATGGTCACCGACAGCGATTATCTTTTTGATAAGGACACCGGTGCCTATATGATCGGTTCCAAATATAGCAAGTGGCTAAACAGCGACGAGTACGTACAATACGATGCCGGTGATGTACGCAATGTAACCAATTATAATACCAAGGGCCGTGAAACCGAGTTCCCGGTTTCCATTCAGGTGTTTGAAGACGGAACGGCTGTCTTTTCTGCCGATGTCGGTGCCAGAATTTCCGGTAACTGGTCCCGTGCCCATGCCCAGAAAAGCTTCCGTCTCTATTCCAGAAAAGAATACGGTACAAAGAAAATGAAGTACAGTCTCATTGAGAATCTTACCGACGTAAACGGCAACTTAATCGAAAGCTTCGATAAAGTTACCCTCCGCAACGGCGGTAACGACTACCAGGAGCTGCATTTCCGCGATGCCCTGATTCATGATTTGACAAAGGACCTTGCATTTGACGTTATGGGTGCAGAACCTTGCATTTTATTTGTTAACGGCGAATTCTGGGGCTTTTACATGATTCGCGAAAAGACTGACGGCGAATATATCGAATCTCACTACGGCATTCCAAAGGAGGATGTTGCAGTTATTAAAAACAGCGACATTGAGGAAGGTACCGAAGAGGATTTAGAGGATTTCCGCAACTTCTGCCTTTGGGCCGCTTCCGCAGATATGACCGACGAAGCCAACTACAAGAAGCTCTGCGACTCCATGGATATTCAAAGTCTTATGGATTATGTGACCGTAGAAACCTACATAAACAACAACGACTGGGCGAACGGCAGCAGTAACAACTGGATGGTATGGCATTCCAGAACCGTAAACCCTGAGCTTCCGAAGGCCGACGGCAAGTGGCGCTTTATTCTCTACGATACCGAGTTTTCCACCGGTCTGTACGGTAACGACAAAACCGTGTGCGGATATGATTTACTGAACAATATGTCTGCCGGAGATGAGGATTTTAATATCCCGAACATTGTACGCAACCTTTGCAAAAACGATGAATTCCGTCAGACGTTCTATGTGAATTACCTTCGCATCATGGAAACCTGCTTTGATTCCAAGCTGGTAGATCAGAAAACGGATGAATATGCCGCAGCCTACGGCGATGCAGTGAAGGCTACCTTCGCCCGTTTCGGAATGGATTGGGCTGCTTGGAGTTTCGACAACGAAGTAGAACAGTTCAAGTATTACTTCAACCGTCGTCCGAAATATGCAAAGCGCTTTTTAAATACTTTCTGCGATGTGCAGGAGAACGAGATAGGTGCTGATACGTCCTTCTCCACAGAGAATCAGATTCCGGAAACCTCTGACTGGACCTATTACGGCGAGGCAACGTTCCATATTGATTCTACGGACAACTCCTTACATATCTCCGTTCCGCAGGCAACAGGAAATTCCTGGAGAATACAGGCTCTGACCGGAGATATCGAACTCATACAGGGGTGCGAGTACCGCCTCACCTTTGATGCATCCTCCACGGATTCCTCAAAGCCTAAGCTTCTGTTCGGCCTTCAGGAAGGCTGGAGCGAGCCGCAGGCCTGGGTTGCCGAGGTTCCGCTTACGCCGGAGTTAAAGAGCTACGAATTCCGTTTTGTAATGACCGAACGCATTGAAGATGGCTGGAAGTTCTGCCTTAACGTCGGAAAATGCACGGGAGACTTAGTTTTCAAAAATGTTTCCCTTGTAAGAACCAAGTAATGTATTTTGATAAAACAATTCAAAAAAAGGGCTGTCACATTAAGATAGCCTCTAAAGAAAGACGTCCCCGGTTTGAGGACGTCTTTCTTTGTCTTATATTCATCTTGTCATTCCGTCTATTGTGCTTATTTCTCGTAGAGCCATGCCTTCGCACTGAAATCCCCCGACAACTCGCCGTAAGAGGAAAGTACTGTTGCACCCTGTAAGAAGTCGGTTGCCACTTCCTTAGAATCTCCGAACCGGTGTGCAATTGCAAGGTACTTATTCCCCAGCTGGCGAATCACCAGCTGCTCTCCCACCGGGTTTAAGTAGCTCTCCGTCTCGCAGGAAATCAAGGTTGTCTTACCGTCTTTGATAATCAGTGCCGCCTTACGGTAAAAGTCCATTCCTTCCTCGATACAAGCCCATTGCTCCTCGGACAACTCATAAATATCACCGCTGATACACATACGTCCCAAGAGCGTATTTATCAAGGAATATTGCAGTCTCTGAACACTGTCTTCCTTGCGAAGTACCGCCCAAATCTGGCTCTGGTCAGGACGAATGACACGATGCAGATTTGCCGCAATAATCGGAATACAGGTAATCTCATGAGCATCGGAAAAGCTGGACTGAGATGAAATCTCCATCATGGACGGCTCCAGACGGTGTCCGCCACTGGAACAATTCTCAATAACAATATCCGAAATCTCCTCTTTTATCTTGCGGAAGAAAGCCTGAGACGCCAGGGCATACTTACGAACCCCTTCCCCGAAGCCGTCCGGGTCGTCACAGCCCATACCGATGGTGTCGTTATAATCCACCTTGATGTAACCGAAGCCGCAATCCTTTAACAGCTTGATAACCTTTTCGCTCAGATAATCGATAACCCACGGGTCCGCCATATCAAAGAACCGGTGCTCTCCCACCGTAATCGGCACACCTCCCCTCTTTAACAGGTGGTCCGGTACATTGTAATGTTTCGAACCGGTGCCCACGGACTCAAATTCGAACCAAATGCCCGGTATCATACCACACTGTCTTACATAATCCGCCATGGGCTTTAAGCCCCCCGGAAACTTGGTCTCATTGATATCCCAGTCCCCCACACAAGTCCACCAGTATTTTGCATTTCCGTACCAGCCGGAATCCATAACAAAATACTGCAGGCCCTTGTCCTTTAACTTATCACACATGTTCTTGATATTCTCAAGGCTCGGATTGCCCCATGTGGTACAATACTCATTAAACATAATGCCCATCTGACAATCAATCGGGGATATATCCGGCTTCTGGGCTTTTACCAACTTATCACACACATCATAAACGGAATCACCGAAAGCTACCGCCGCCTTCGGTGTCGTAAAACTCTCTCCCGGCGCTACGGTCTTTGTCCAGTTCCCGAAATCTCTGTCCGCAATACCGCCTGCCACCGTTACTGTATTGTCCCGACCGGTCACAATCAGCTCCATCTGCCAGGAAGACGGGGAATACAACTGGATGCCGACAAATTCACCCTTTTCGCTGTTCTCCAGCACAAGGAACGGGAAATATTTCCGCACAGGCATGGAACCTACCGTACCAAACTTCTCCACACGATAACCGTTACCGCTCCAGGAATGTTCTAAATGTAAATCATAGATACTTTCCTTACGAAGCTTACCCTCTGCACTCCAGAAGGACTGCATGCGGTAAAAAGAATCTGCATCAACGCCCTTTAAGGCAAAACTGGACAGCATTTCAAGCGCCGCCGGTTCCTCGCTTTCATTGGTAAAGGTAGTCTGCAAAAATACCACATCCCCCTCTGTCTCCCGGTGCAGGGTTACCTTATGCTGCCTGTTGTCTTCGTAAACCACCTGTCTTTCATCCTCAAGCACCTTTTTCAGTTCCCTTGTGGATTGACCGTCACACATAGTAAGTCCTGCGGAATAGCCTCCCGCAAAGGAATCTTTCTGCAATCTCAGTTCAACGTACTGGTCCATTTTGCTACCTCCTCGTTATCTTCAACTTACACTTATCCTTCTCCGTTTGCTCCCGTTCCACTATTTGCTGTATCACGCATTCATCGTTTCTTACTACTCATCTTACCATACTTTCCTCTGCTTTAGTATGCCATTTAGTGCAAAGTTTGTAATTAAGATGTCCTGTCTTCGAAGTTTTTCACTTGCTGACTTTTTTCAGATGAGCAACAAAAACGGGGCACACATCTAAATGCGCGCCCCACTTACAAGAGATTTAATATTCACAAATATCCGCCCGATGCATCTGACGACATCTGGTAAGAATCAGCGGTACTAAAATAATCACGTTACAAAGCACCAGTCCAAATAACGCCACATTATTAAAGTAGTCCAGATATTTTCCTGCCGGATACAACACCAGATGATTGAGCAAATACAAACCAAGGAAAAAGAAAACTCCGCCGCCTATGAGGGCAATCCCCTCCATCCAGAGAAGCTCTCCCACAATCTTTCCGGTAATCCTGCGTTTTCCCATGCCAATGGCACGATATACCGCAAATTCGAAGGTTCTGCCCTGATAAACACCTACAAACACCGCATTTACCGTCACCGCCATAATAATGGCCAACAGCACAAGCACAGCGATGTAGATTTTCGGAAGAAAGGAGAAAGTACGGTCTACGTCTCTCATATCCACCTCATAGTCGTGGATTGTCACCGGATACTGTTCTTCCAACCATTCCAGATAAGATTCAAACTCCGGTTTACTCATTCCCGTATTTAGCACCATATAATTCCCGACAGGTCCATCTTCTTCATAAAAGTAAGAAGCGTAGGTCCTTTGGTCGGTAATCGCAGCCAAGGTATACTCCTCCGATATACCCGAAAACTTCTCCGGAGAAAGGATATCTCCCTGCTTTAAGCCTAAATTATTCGCCACCCGTTCGCTCATAATCACGCTTCTTGGTTCCAATTCGGACAAATCGCATCCGATATCATTCACCTCGAAGAAAAGCTTTAATTCCTCTTCTGTTAAGAAAGTAAGTGACTGATATCCTACCGTAAAACTCATCATACTTTCTACATTTAAGTAGTTTCCCCATCCCAACTCTAATAAACTGACTCCTTCTTTGTTTCGCGCATCCTCTGCCGCTTCCTCATAGCCTTTCATAGTTTCCTCATCTCGGGCATTCAAACCAAGAAATGCTGACTTTTGGTACAATTCCGCCCCGAACTCTTCAAAGCTGGTTACTACATTCATTACATATAAGCCTGCCAAATACGCCGCAAAGCTTAAGAATATCATAAAAATCAACACCGCGCAACGTGCCTTATTTTCCTTGATAAAATGCAATGGTGAAAACGGTTTCATCGCGCACCGCCTTCCTTTACGGAGCTGACCATGCCGTCCCACATTTCCACCGTCAGGTCCGCATCCTTTAAAATGGAGTGGTCGTGGGTAATGACAAGCACCAGATGCTCCTTTGCATACTCCTTTAAAATGTCCATTACTGCAAAGGCCGTCTCATGGTCCAGGGCCGCCGTCGGCTCATCCGCAAACAGCACCTTCGGCCCGTTCATCATAGCCCTTGCGATTGCCACACGCTGCCGTTGTCCGCCGGAAAGCTTCCCCGGACGCTTTTTCAGTTCCTTTTCTCCCAGGCCGAGACTCTTAAGCAAGCTTTCCGCACGAACCCTTACTTCCTCGCCTTTTCCGTTTGCCGCCACCGTTACATTGGCAAGAGAATTCATATACGGCACCAGAAAATGTCGCTGGAACACAAATCCGAATTCATCTCTGCGAAGCTTTTCTCTTTCCTGCTCCTTGAGACCGGTAAGATTTTTCCCGTTATAAATAATCTCTCCCGCCGTCGGAGTTTTGAGCGTAGAAAGACAGTACATCAGCGTGGATTTTCCGGAACCGGAAGGTCCGATAATACCTACCAGCCCCTTATCCGGTAAATTCAAATCAAAGCCACCCAATGCATATACCTTTTCTTCCTTTTCCATATCATAAATCATGGTAATATTCTTTATTTCAAACATGTATATCCTCCTTTTGTTCTACTCACACCCGGTCGTTTTCCTCTTTTGCAAACTCAGTACAAATCCTCTTCCATTGCATCTACAGTGCGAATTTTGTGTAACGCAAGCCGAATCGGAAGCTGGAGCAGTGCAAACACCACTGCATAGCCGCATACAATTTCACCTATGACCGAAATATCCAGATAGTTACAAGCCAATCCCATAGGTGCAATCAAAAGTGCATCCACCGTTACCATGCCGATTATCGTTACAACCGTTCCGGCAACCACTGCCACCGTAAAGTAAAACAACATTTCCCGCAAAATAGAGAAGTAAATCTCTCTTCTGCTGTAGCCGATGGAGCAATACAAACACCATTCTCCGTGACGGTCACGCAAGATTGTGGTATATACCAAAAACAGCATCACCGCCATCACAACCATAACGCCCCTGAACACCAATTTTGCCGGTGTTTCCACTTCGGCAAAGACCTCCTCATACTCTGCGTTCCCTGCCTTATAGTCAAATATCCATGCCTCATTGTCGGAAAACTCATACCCCATTTTCCGAATCAAAGCTCCCATATCCTCAATGCTTCCGTCGGATAAGACACAAACCGCCCTTCCGTAATCCCGGTCCGCCACCTCAATACCTCCGCCGAAGTAAGAGTCACTTTCTGCAATTCCAACAATCTGATAGGCTTCATCCGAGAGCTTCTGTCCCAGGGTAAGTCCTGCATTTTTCATAATACCGTCTGCCAGTATAATTTCCCCCGGTGCATCCGGCAGCTCTCCTTCCTTTAAGGAAGCTCCCATATGCTCCATATAGACTTTCAAAAAGGCTTCGTCACCCAACGGAAAGGTAAAATAATATTGCCCGATTAATGCATAAACAGTGGCTCCCATATTTTGCGTTTTCTGTACATTTTCCACTCCCGGTTGTTTCCGTAAGCGTTCCATAAAAAGTTCTTCTGCCTCTGCGTATGCCGCTTGCGCTTCTTCCTCCGACGCCATTGCATCCCAGTCAACACCAAAGGTGCTGTCCGGTAACTGCACCAATTGCATCTTTTTCGTATCCTCCGACAGGATCTTCTTAAAACTCTCCGTCCCGGAAGAAAGAATAAACTGGGTCAGATACACAATCAGCAAGTACAGTGCCAGACTGACAATCAACACCGCCGCACGCCGCTTATTATTTCGTATGTAATTCATTGCGGACAATTTCTGTCTCATGCTCACAACCTCCTTTGTTGCTCTCAGTATAGCAACCTAAGCTCCCGATAAAAAGTAACCACAGTCACAACTTCGGTATGACTGTGGTCATATTTTGTTTTATCCTTTCATCGCCACGATAAGCTTCGCCCTGTCGTGAATCCCTGTTTTATCATAAATGGAGGAAATATAATTCTTTACCGTTCCCTCGGAAATATAAAGACGCTCCGCAATCTGACGGTTGGTCAGTCCCTCTGCCAGAAGAGTGCAAATCTCCTTTTCCCTCTCCGTCATATCCGGTGCCAAAGCCTCACTCTGCACTTCCTTTTGCGGCTCCTTGGCTCCCATCAGTGCCGCCAGACGCAACATCACCTTATGGTCAATGACATTCCGCCCGTTTAATATCTGCTCAATGGCACCTAAAATCGCTTCTTTTCCGCTGTCCTTAAGTAAATATCCGTCCGCACCGTTGGCAATGGCCTTCGTAATATTGTCATCGTCGTAAAAGGTGGTCAGTACCAGAATTTTCACTGCCGGGTACTTCGCCCGAAGCTTTTCAATGAGCTCAATACCGCCCATGCCCTTCATATTCAAATCCACCAGTGCCAGATCACAAATGATCGTTTCCAGGCACTGCAATGCCTCGTTTCCGTCCTTTGCCTTCCCCACGATTTCCATGCCGTTCATGGATAAAATAATCTCTAGGCTGTCCAGTAATAACGGCTCATCATCCACCAAAAGAATCCTAGTCTTCTCCATCTTCTTCCTCCCGTACAAGCGGCACCGTCAGCACCGCACAAAATCCGTTTTCATTAGTAAATCTTGCATCTCCGCCACATCTTTTTAAATAAGACACAATCTTTTTCAAACCAAAGCCCGCCATTATCCTTGCATCCTTATTTTCTTCCGAAAAATCTCCCGTTCCGTTATCCCGTATACTCACTTGCAAATGGGCGCTGTCTACCCGGACAGAAAGTAAAAATCGGGTAGCATTTCCGTGCTTTACACCGTTTGTCAAAAGTTCCTGCACCGCTCCGGTCATAAACTCCGTGTGCTCCTTCGGAAGCGGCCGCATCTCCGATATCACATCCACATCCGTCATTACCGTAAGTTCCGTATCCATCATAAAGTTATCCGTCACAGCCGATAGCTCCCGCAGAAAATCCTCTATCTGTATCCCTTGACTCTCCTTATCCAATACCCGCACCGCACACCGGATTGCGGTAAGACCTTCCTTCATCCGTTCCTTGGCTGTAACCATGCGTTCCTTCGCTTTTTCAGAATCTACCTCCATCAGCAGCTCTGCCGCATCTAGCGTCATCACCGCCGCCGTAATGGTATACCCCACACTGTTGTGAATGTTGCGGCTGATATTTTCCCGTTCTTCCAGCCTTGCATTCCGCTCCACAAGATAGTTTTTCATTCTTAATTCCTGATTTAATTTCCTCTCATATAGTTCATTTACGGCTGCACCGCGCACTGCTATCGCACTTTCCCGCTGTATCCGGAGATAATGCGTCATTGCCGACTCTATCCCATAAAACACAGCGGAACAAACGGTCAGGAGTAATACATGCCAAAGCACTTCAGGCAGCGACTCCGTTAATTCCCCGGTTAGCAACCAACACACAAAAAAGCCAAGAAAACAGAATCCCCCCGGCAAAAATATGCGAAAGAAAGAATACGTTTCTTTTTCTCCTTGATTTTGTCCACTTACCATTTCATCAGCTTGTACTCTTCTTCCCGTAACCAACCGTAGCTCATAAAAAATCAAATACGCCGCAAAATGCCCTGCCGCCAAAGAGAAAAGCAAAGAAAGAATCCCTTGCATCACCAAGGAACTCTTGCTTTGCTCATCTGAAATGCTCTGTATTTGAAATACCACAATAAGGGCTGCCCCACAAAGAAGGCATCCCATAAAATACTCCGCATGAAACCCGGCAAGAACACAAAGCCCCGCCAGTAAAATTGTAGTCCATAAAAAACGTATCATTTTGTTTTCCGACATAAACATCACCGTTTTTATCATACCACAATGCAAATTGATTTACAATGTGACTCCGGTCATGTTTTGGTAGTTCTTTTTCTCAAACAAGAAGACTGCCTTTCTTACATGACATAAAAAAGACAGTCTTATAATCTCATCGTATTACTTTATGCTATTTCTTATTGAATCTGCGTAATCACAAGATGTGCTGAAACAGGTCGCGTTCCCCCTGCCAGCGGTGTAATGGTCAGTGCTGCTGCATTCCCCGCAGGGTTGCGTACGGTCAGAATCGAATTTACAGCCGTTGTCTCTACCAGTGCCATTCCTACGATTTGAGAGGCCCCTGTTGCACGACCGAATACCGTATACGGCAAATCAGCTCCGTTTAATGTCAAAATCAGTTGCCCTGCTTCATCTACACTCACCTCGAATAATACCTGATACGTGCCGATTTCAGCCAAGTTGAAGGCATCCGGACCCGTTCTTGCTATATCTGCCCCGCTAGTCGGCCCATCCTGCGGAAAGCTGACATCTGTCCCCGGCGCAACCGTCGCTGCATTGTCAGGCGGCATTAACGCATAAAAATCCGCAAAATTAAGCACTCCTCCTACTCCCGGCGGTCCCTGTGGACCTTCCAGCCCTGCCGGACCTACCGGGCCTACCGGGCCTACCTCACCTGCCGGACCTGCCGGACCACGGGCACCTACCAAGCCTTGCGGAAACAACGGACATGATTTACAACAGAAACATTCGTATTATTTATCGCAACAAGAGTTTTCGTAACAACTTTTGTTGTTGGAATCCTCGCTGTTATAACAACCATTTTTAAAGCGATTATGCCTACTCATTATAACCTCCCATAAAAGATGTTACAACATAGCATATGTTTCCATTTTTATAAATGATACTTGGCGTCTTGTTTTAGTACTTCATAAACTTTTTCACCACAAACCTTGCTGCCTTATACAACGGACCCTCCAGCTCCTTCTTGGCGTTTTGCAGTTCCTTGCGAATCTCGATCTGCTGCGGACAATGGGTCTCACACTTGCCGCATCCGATACAATTGGACGCCGATGTGGAGTCCTTCCGAAGCAAAGTACACCAAATATACTCCTTTAAGGCCTTTCTCTTGCCGTCGGTAAACCGCTTGTTATACACCGAGAACACGCCCGGAATGTCCACCTTTTTCGGGCACGGCATACAATAGCCGCAGCCGGTGCAGCCCACCTTCATCTTCTCGTGAATGGCCTCCACTACGCCGGCAATCAAGGCATCATCTTCTGCCGTAAACTCTCCCGGTCGGGAAGCATCCGCATTGGCCACGTTCTCCCGCACCATTTCCAAGGAATTCATGCCGGACAATACACAGGTCACCTCCGGCTGGTTCCAAAGCCAGCGGAAGCCCCATTCTGCCGGGGTACGCTTGCTCGGATGGTCTGCAAACAGCTTCTTCGCCTTCTCCGGAAGACCGTTCACCAGACGACCGCCACGAAGCGGCTCCATAATCCACACCGGAATCCCCTTGGATGCAGCATATTTTAAGCCCTTTTTCCCCGCCTGGGAATTCTCGTCTAGATAATTATACTGAATCATACAAAAATCCCAGTCATAAGCATCAATGAGCTGACAAAACATATCCGAATTGCCGTGGTAAGAAAAACCGATTTGTCCTATGGCACCGCTTGCCTTTTTCTCCCGAATCCACTCCTCAATGCCAAGTTCCTTTAACCGCTCCCAGGTCTTCACATCCGTCAGCATATGCATGAGATAATATTCCACATGGTCAGTACGCAGACGACGCAATTCCTCCGCAAAGGTCTTCTCCACGCCCTCTTTGCTCTTCATCAAATAGTGAGGAAGCTTCGTAGCAATCTTCACCTTATCCCGGATGCCGTGCTTTTCAAACACCTCTCCGAGAAACTCCTCACTGCCGCCGTAAATGTAGGCGGTATCATAATAATTCACACCGGCCTCGTAGGCTGCCAAAATCTCTTGCTCCGCCTTCTCAAACTCTATCTTGCCGGACTTTTTCGTGAAACGCAGGCATCCGTAGCCCAGCACGGAAATCGGATTTCCGTATTTATCGTTGCGATACTGCATATTGTTCCTCCAAGTTACACATTGATTATCTCCCGAAGCCTCCCTATGAACTGCCTGTTTCCCCGTAGCCTACGCTTCTCCCGGATATGTGAAATCCCACTGCTTCCGCAGGGCATCCATGGTCTCCATCACCTGAACGGTCTCTTCCATGGGCATGGAAACGCTCTCCGTCTTTCCCTGTTCAATCAAATCGATACACTCCATAAACTGATATTCATACCCGTTAATCTGCTCCGGCACATCCATATGCTGCAACAAATTATCCCCGCAATCATAAATGGAAATTGACTGCGGATTGTTAATATTCTCCACCACCATATAGCCCTTATCCCCGTAGAAAATGCCCTTCCGGTCGGAACGCCCGTACACCCCGTGAGTCAGCACCGCCATGCGTCCGTCCTTATAGAAAAACGTGATGGTTTCCTGTCCGTCCACGCCAGTCGGCATCTTCATCACGGAAGACTCCATACGCGCAATCTCCTTACCGAAATGCATAAAGGCAAAATTGATGCCGTACACACCCAAATCCAGAAGAGCACCGCCCGCCAACTCCGGCAGTAAAATCCGCTCTTTATCCCGCATCGGGTAAGACAAATTGGCCGTCAGATTCGTCACCTCACCGATAACACCACTTTCTAACAAATCGTTAATCAGCTTCCGGGACGGCATATACCGGGTCCAGATGGCCTCCGCCACGAACACACCAGCCTCCTTTGCCGCTGCCTGAACTTCTCTGGCCTGCTTCGCATTTAACGTAAAGGCCTTCTCGCAAAGCACATGCTTTTTGTGCTTAATACAAAGCATCATATCCTCAAAATGTCTGGAGTGAGGCGTCGCCACATACACCAGCTCCACCGCCGGGTCCGCCACCAGCTCCTCGTAGCTTCCGTAGGCCTTTTCATAGCCGTACTCCTTTGCGGCCTCCTGTGCCCGCGCAAGGGTCCGGGACGCCACCGCATAGCACTCCGCATCCGGTATTCCCTTTAACGCCGGTGTCACCGTCATCACAATCCAACCTGTTCCTAAAACTCCGATTTTCATAGGGCCTCCTTGTTCGTCTTTCATTCTTATATGGTTTTATCCGGTCCTGCTAACAGCTTATCCATGACCGGGTGAATGATCACACTCTGTTCAATCTTATTAATGGCACAAAGCTTCTTTCCCGCATCCTTGCTGGATGCACCGCAGTGATACACCTGCTCCGTAGACAAACCGTAATCAATCACAATCAGCCTGTCATGACAATCCGGATTCGCCTTGATGCGAAACGGAGGATATTGCGCCTCAAAATCCTTTACCACTGCCGGCGTCAGAAATCCGTTCCTTCCGTGTCCGTTTTCCGTAAATAAAACAACTTCCACTCCTTGTTTCTTCTGCGATAGAAGCTGTAATGTTTTTGCATTCATATAATCATCCACCACATAAATACTTGCAGTAGCCTGCTGATAAATATCAATGTACGCGGTATCCGCTTCGAACTTCTGTCCTTTATAAATGACAAAGCTCTTAAAGTCCTTCTCCGACACAAAGTTCTCATTCAAAGTGTCAATACTCTTCCGGATATCCTCTATTTCCTGTTCCGTCCTCTTTTTCCAATCTGAGATACCTGAAACCTGTACCGATATTTCGGAAACTTTGGCTGTCACCAATCTCATCTCCGACTGTGTGACAAACTGTTGGTTCTGCTTTATGTAATGACGCATCTCACGAAAGGCCCGCATGATGAAGATGCTTTGTTGCTCCGCAAGTTCTCCTCGAAGAACCGTAGCAAGCATGTAGATTCCTTGCTCGGTAAACGCGTAAGGTAGCTTTCGTTTTCCGCCCCAACTTGAAGTCACAATTTGTGACTTCAAGATTTCACCTTCTACCCTTTCCTCAGCCCCGGACCCGTCGTTTAAAGTCACAATTTGTGACTTTAAACATTCCGCCGGTATTTCATCCTTCTCAAGCTGAAACATAAAATCCTCTGGGAATCTGGAAATATTCCGTTTCACTTGTTGATTTAATGCTTTCACTTCATACCCATAAATCTCCGCAAGATCCGTATCCAACATCACCTGCTGCCCGCGTATCACATAAACCCGGTTCTGTATCTTATCTACCGTCAGTCCCTTCGTCTGTTCTCCCATTCACATCCTCCGCAGTACCTACTATACCCAACTTTTCCATACGTATCATATACTCCATCATCCGAAGCACATACTCCGGCGCATTCCGGTTCCCACGCTCCCACTCCGTCACCGTCCGGTATGGAATCATAAAATAATCGCAAAACTCCTTACGGTTCATGCCGGTCTGTTCTCGGAGTTCGGTAATCTTTTGTTTGCAATCCATGAGACACCTCCTCCATAGCATTTGTCACGTTATATTTACTATAACATAAACAAAAATTTTACGCAATGTGTAATTGTATATAATCTCACCTTTACTTCCCCCCTCAGAGGTAACGCCTCTCTCCGTTGTACAACTAATCTACAGCCTTCTACCTTTCTTTTCCATCTGTTTCAGCGCTAAACTACATACGGCTGTTGCTACCCTTCTGATAACAACAGCCGTATCCAATCACATATTAACCTAAAACTCCACTTTCACCGTCTTTCCCATTTTATCCCATATATCATACACATCTTTTGTACCAAGGCCTACTTCACGTCCTAGAAATTTTGCCGACATCCTACCTATGATAATCACCTGCCTTCCCAGTTACACTTTTCTCCCCACTTTCTACTCCCTTCCCTACCTTCACAAATACTCCGATTCCTTCCGCGTACTCCCTGTTCCGCGCCACTTTCTCCGCAAGACGGATTGCAGCAATCCTTCCCTTCACAGACATAGCACCACCTCCGTCAGGTTCTTCCCACCTTTTTATTGATATCTACTCCCGCCCCATTACCGTCCATCCCTATCACATGCAGTAACGTAGCATAATACTCCGCCAACGCCTCATAGGCTTTGTACTCCCCTAAAATCCCGATAAGCAGAGTCCCTGTTTCATAGCAGTGCCGGGTATACTCCTCACTTTCTACTCCCACCGTTTCCACGTCCGCAGAAAAAGTATACCCCAGGCACAATGCCCACAACAGGTTTGCAATTGCTTCCGGAGTACCGGCCTCCTCATAAGACCTTTGGTACTCCTCCAGTGCCGTCTCCAGATACTGCTTCACAGACTCCCATTCTTCCCTCGTCTCCATGGCAAATATCCGGCAGGAGCAGGCATATCCCCTAATAAAATGCCTCTCCGTAAGCGCCGTCTTCGAACTCACAAAAGGAAACATCATCCGAAGTGCTTCCAGCTTCTGCTCCCAAGTAAAATCCCCAACCCTGAATTCCGTCAACCGCAAATTCCGCTGCGGTTCCTCGCACATACGCCCCTCATCTCGATGAATACGTTCTGTTTGATCCTCGTCCATCTTGTCCCTCTCCTCACAAAAAGGTGCTCTTTCCGTAACACCTTTTCCTTTTTGTATGTGATTATTATACCTTCACATATCACAAAGAAAAATGTCTGTTACAGCAAAATAACATCTTCTATTTCGGTCTTTCCGGCAAAAAAACTCCTCTACATAACAAAAAGGGCATCCCTCCGGCCTCTCTGACCTTCGGAATACCCTCTTCAAACACATTTCTTCTATTTCTCTTTCTTTTTACAGGCTTTATACGCCTCAATATCAATCGCACCGTTGGCAAGCATCTGCTCAGACCAAAGCTGAAGGGTCTCCACCGTAATGGATATTTTCTCCAATTCCTCCTGAATATGGATGAAATCCTTAATCTCGTCACCCTCAATCCTTCCGTCCGCAGTAATCTCAATGAGACGCTCCTGCTTTTTGTGCATGGAATTTAAGGAAGCCAACATCTCAAGCACAATCTGAGAAAGGTCCTTTATTTTAATCTCCGGCACGTACTGCTTTCCGATGGGACACTCGTTGGCACAATAGTGATTGCACAAATTCGGCAGCTTGTACGCCTCCGACATCAGCAGCACCTCGTCCGGATGAGGCAGGGATTTTTCGCTTTCGATTTTTTCGATTCGCTCCGGCGGCATTGTTTCCAAAAGCTCGCTTGCCTTTTCTCTGGACAGTCCCAGTTCCTCTCTGCGAAGCTGATAGATATTTTTATTTTCTTTAACGGAAACTCGTCCCATGATTAGTCTTCTCCTTTGATTTCTTCGTAAAACTTCTTCAGAACCGCAAACGCCGGCTTCTTGTACTTTTTATCCTCCGACAGCAGCCCCTTCCGGTTATAGTACTTCTGAATGGCCGCCGTACGTCTCGGGCATCGGAAATCGTACAGTATCCACGGCGTCATTCCCTTAATGTAGGATATCTTCCGGATTGTATCTATCTGTCGTTCATAAACGTAGGCCTGGTACTCCTCCGTTCCTTTATCCTCCAAGCCCCCGTGAAGTCCCTGCAGGGCATCTGCGCCGAATTCCGTAATGATAACAGGCTTGTCCGGGTTGCTGTTAAGAAACAACTGCGGAAGCTTTTCAAAGTCCGGCGAATACCAGCCATAATATTCATTGATGCCAATGATATCCAGATACTCCGTCAGCCGGTCTGCAATCTGATTCTTCGCACCATCCACCAGACAGGCTGCGGAAATCAAACGGGTCTTATCCTCTCTCCGGGCACATTCCGCCAGTCTGCTCATAAAACTTAAGCGTTCGTCAGAGTCTGCATTCTCGTTTCCTACCGACCAGACAATGACACTTGCGCGGTTCCAATCTCGCGTAATCAGCTCCCGAAGCTGATTTTCCGCATCCGCGTAGGTCTTGTCCCTGTTGAACAAAATTGCCCAGTACACCGGGATTTCCTCCCACAAAAGCATCCCCAGCTCATCCGCCAGCTTTGCCATGTTTTCATGGTGCGGATAATGGGCAATCCGCATAAAGTTACAGCCCAGTTCCTTTGCCAGCTTAATATTCTCGATACGCTCCTCATCCGTCAGAGCTTTTCCGTTTGCCACGCTGTCCTCATGACAACTGATGCCCCGTAAGAAAATAGGCTTGCCGTTTAGCAGGATTTCTCCTTGAGATACCTTGATTTCACGGAAACCGACACGATCCCTGACCCTATCTCCCATACAAGTCACAGTCACATCATAAAGCTTCGGACATTCCGGAGACCAAAGTTCCAAACTCGGTTTCACAGCAGCACCATCCGACACGGGTGCTTCGACACACTTTTCTCTGCTGCACAAAGAGCCCTCGGAAACCGGCAATACACACTCCCCGACGCCTTCTGTCACGGTCACTTCTTTCTTTATTCCCAGTTCTTCAACATAAACCATTGCCATGGTCGTCACAGGCTGAGACAACCGTACCTTTACCTGTATCTTACTATAAGTCCCGTCCGGCACCAAACCAATACGAAAATCTTTGATATGTACTTTCGGCACCCGTACTAATTCAATATCGCGATATACGCCGCCGTAGTTGAACCAGTCCGTATTTTCCGTCGGCACCTGCTCGGGACGTCTCGTACTGTCTACCGCGATAATGATTCTGTTTTCTTCTTTTAACTGCTCCGTCACCTTGAAAAATGCCGGTGTGGAACCGCCCCGATGCATACCGATGTATTCTCCGTTTAAGAATACACGGCAAATATAATTGGCCGCACCGATGCGCAAATATACCTCTTCGTCATCTGCCACATCAAAAGTAAACTTCTTGGTGAATACCATACTTCCGTCATAAATAATAAACTCCGGGCGCACTGTATTCCAACACACCGGAAGATCTATCTCCGGCCAGGCATCAAAGGAATAATCCACCGGCACGGTAAAACCCCTTTCATCCACGTACCGCTCCCGGAACCACCTCTGACGCAGACAAGTATCGTACTGATCCACGGCATACTTCCACGTACCGTTTAGAGACAGAGTCTCTCTGCCGCCCATAAACACGGCATCCACCACCGTTGCCTGCATTCCCTCGTATTGGTCCGTATAGTTTTCCAAATGAATGTCCGATAAATAAATTTTCGGCTTCTTTTCTTCCATTCTTCGCCACCTCCGTTCTGACCTTCTATAACGACTGAAGTCCAGCTACTCTGCACTCTTCTCCAAACTATGTTCTCCGCCCCAATCATCTCTTGTAATATTATTAAGCCATTTTCCGCTCTTATAGTGCTTGATGACCCACGGCCACTTTACAAACTCGTCGGTACAAAGCAGGAAATACACCACCATCACCGGTAGCTTAAACACAAAGGCTGCCAACAATCCCAACGGTATCGCATAACACCACATATCGATGGTGTCACAGATAAAGCCGAATTTGCTGTCGCCTCCCGCCCGGAAAATTCCCGCAATAAGAGACGTATTCACTGCTGTTCCGGATATGTAATAGGAGTTGATGATCAGCATCCATTTCAAATATCCCAGCGCTGTCGGTGTCAATCCCGAAAAATTTTCGGAATACCACAGCACACCCGGAGAAGCCAAAAGCACGATAACACCGCCCACAATACCGCTGATGACCGTCAGCTTCATCATCTTTTTCGCACCGGACCTTGCACCCTCCAAATCGTTCTCGCCGATAATCTTGCCGATTAAGACGCCGCCCGCACTGGCAATACCGTAACAGAATATGGTACCGAAATTACGCACTACCACCGCAACTGCATTGGCTGCCACCGCATCGTCACTGATGTTTCCGATAATCGCCGCATACATGGAAAATGCCACGCCCCATACCACATCGTTTCCGAGAGCCGGCAGGGACAACCGTACAAAATCTTTAAACAACAGCTTGTTTTTGATAAACATATAGGAAAGCTTCAACTTTACGTCCTTGCTTCGTGCCGATACAATGTAACAACCGATTAACTCAATGACTCGAGACACGGAGGTGGCAATCGCCACACCGGTAACCCCAAGCTTCGGCGCTCCGAACAATCCATAAATAAACACCGCATTTAAAAATACATTCAACCCAAAGGTCATAATATTTAACACACTGCAAATTGCCACACGTTCAATACTGCGCAGCACCGCCAAATACACTTCGATGATTCCCCAACAAAAATAACTGATACTGATAATTCTGAGATAATCCGCACCCAGCTCGATGAGCCTCTCGTTCTTAGTAAACAGCCACATCATCTGTTTCGGTATCAGTGCTGCACACAGCGCAAAGGCAGTACAGAACACCATGGAAAAACGCATGGCAATTCCCTGTACCACATTGATTGCTTTCATATCCTTCTTGCCGTAATACTGGGCACACAGCATGGTTATACCGGTTCCCAGTCCGTAAAACACAGAAAAAAGAATGGTCGCATACTGGGATGCCAAGGACACCGCAGAGATGGAATCCTGGTCCACGGCACTGAGCATAATGACATCCGCAGAGCTTACCATGGAGCTGAGCAGGTTCTGTATTAAAATCGGAAGCACCAGCTTCCATATCTGGCTGTAAAAAGCATCTTTTGTTTTTTTCATATTTTCTTCCTCTTAGATTTCTTTCTGTGCAGAAGTGCTTTGCACTTTCCACGACTATATGCAGGCACGCTTGCATCGTCATCTCAATGTTCGCTTTGCCTTTTCTTTTGCGTGAAGGATCGTGCTTCGCACTTCCCACCACTTCGCGACGTCGTCGCTCAGTCGTGGGCGCGTTCACATTTCGACGACTATATACAAGCACGCTTGCATCGTCATCTCAATGTTCGCTTTGCCTTCACGCAAATCAGGGGCGGTACAAGCCCGCCCCTGTCCTTGCTTCTTATTTTATCATAGCTGCGTCCGTCAAACAAGCCCTGAAGAATTGTATTATCTATGGTTGTATATGACGATTTTTACATCGGTTACGAATTTTCCTCCACAACTTTCGCCTGTACATCGGACGGTGCCGCCTCGTAGCGGGTAAATTCATAGGAGTAATCCCCCACGCCCATGGTCATGGACCGCAAATCTGCAGAATAGCCGCAAAGCTCTGCCATCGGAATCTCCGCCACTATCTCCTGTTTGTTATTGTGCAGAGCATTCATACCATAGACACGACCGCGTCTGCGGTTTAAATCTCCCATGATTTCACCGGTATATTTCTCCGGCACTACGATTTTCAACGTTGCAATCGGCTCCAACAGAATCGGTGTCGCACTTAAAATACCGTCTTTGAAAGCCTGGCAGGTAGCGGTCTTAAAGGCCATTTCCGAAGAGTCTACGTCGTGGTAGGAACCGCCGGTCAACGTTGCTTTGATACCTACTACCGGGTAGCCCGCAAGCGGCCCCTCTTTCACACTGTCCGCGATACCCTTTTCTACCGCAGGGAAGAAGTTCTTCGGCACCGCTCCGCCAAATACACTTTCATGGAACTCGAAAGACTCCTCCAAGTTTCCGGACGGTTCAAAATCAATGATAACGTGACCGTATTGGCCGTGTCCGCCGGACTGCTTTTTATACTTATGCTCCGCCGTTACCTTCTTACGAATGGTCTCGCGATACGCCACACGCGGCTTAAAAAGCTCCATTTCTACCTTGTACCGTGCGGCAATTTTACTTGCGGTCACCTCAAGATGCTGTTCTCCGAGACCGTACAAAAGCGTCTGCCGGTTCTCCGGGTCATTGACCGCCTTGATGGTCAAATCCTCTTCCATCATACGTGCAACTGCCTGGGACAGCTTATCCTCGTCTCCCTTGTTCTTTGCACGATATGCACGATACTCATACGGCACGGAGGTCTTCGGCGGATCATAAATGACCGGAGTATCCTTATCGGTCAAAGAATCTCCCGTCAGTGTCTCGGTAAGCTTTGCCACCGCACCGATATCACCCGCATAGAGTTCCTTTACCTCGTACTGGGTCTTACCTCTGAGAACATAAAGCTTTGCAATCTTTTCTTCACACTCTCGATTCGGATTGTACACCGTATCACCGGCCTTTAAGACACCGGAACAAACCTTCACCAGAGAAAATCTGCCCAGGAACGGGTCCGCAATGGTCTTAAATACCTTTGCCGTCATCGGCTTATTCGCATCATAATCCGCTGCGAATGTGTTGTCCGTCTTAGTATTGATACCGACTAAGACACACTTATTCGGCGACGGGAAGTACTTCTCCACTGCCTGTAAAAGCATCGTGGTACCCTGGGCATGGAGTCCGGAACCGCACAGCACCGGAACAACCGTACAATCGATTACACTGCTTCGAAGGGCTGCGGAAATCTCCGTTACCGTAAACTCCTCGCCGTTAAAATATTTCTCCATGAGAGCCTCGCTGGTCTCAGCCACCGCCTCCATCAAAAGCTCTCTGTATTTATCCACATACTCCTTGGAATAGTCCGGAATCGGACATTCGTTGTATTCACTGTTTTTCGTAAAACGACGGCCTGCCATCTTTACCACATTGACAAAGCCCACAAACTTCTCGTTCTCACGAATCGGAGAATGGAACGGTGCAATCCGCTTTCCGTACTTCTCGGTCAAATCCTCCACCACCTGACGGAAGCTGGCATTGTCTACATCCATATCCGTAACAAAGAAAATACGCGGGATTTTGTAACGCTCACAAAGCTCCCAGGCCTTTTCCGTACCGACCTCGATACCCTTTCTGGCAGAAACCACAATCACCGCCGCATCACAGGCACTGACTGCCTCCTCCACTTCTCCCACAAAATCAAAATACCCCGGCGTATCCAGAAAATTAATCTTAATATCCTCCCAAATCACCGGCACCACCGAGGTGCTGACGGAGCACAAACGCTTCGCTTCCTCCCGGTCGTAATCACTGATGGTGTTTCCTTCCTCAACCTTACCCTGACGGGTGGTCAGCCCCGTGGTAAACGCAATCGCCTCCACAAGTGTGGTCTTACCCGCACCGCCGTGTCCCAACACAGCCACATTTCTAAGCTTCTCGTATTTGTAAGTATCCATAGCAACCTCCTATCCGGTCTGACGGTTTCCCTTCTTCAACCTACTGCGACATGATGTTTTGCCATTTCTTAACACCTACTTATATTTTACTAAATACTCGGAAGTTTTACAACAGTTTTCTGTTATTTTTGCGATTAAATTTCTTATTTATCGGACAACTCCACATATACTTCCTCATTGTCCAAAGACCAAAAGATGATGGTCAGGTAATTTTTCTCCGAAGTCGGCTTTAACACATCCACTCTGAAAAAACTTTCCTCTGCCATTTGCAACTGAAACACAACTCGTTCCCCCGAATAGTGATTATCAAGAAGCGCCGAATAGTTCGAGTAAAAATCCGAGATTGTTTTCGTAACCGCACGTTTTTCCACAGAACCGGTTCGGATTACGATACTTTTAATCTCATATTCACAATCATCCAGCAAACTTTCTACATCAAAATCCTCATCATACTCTTTTACATCTAAATTGATGCTATGTATCTTCAAATTCAATTCGACTTTCTCCGGCAAACCGTACTCCTTTGCCAAACGGTTGCCTAACTTTTCATCCAACCGGTTTTCTGCAATAAAGCTTTCCTCAAAGTCATCCTTAATCACTCTTGAATGACTCCCATCCAGTTCCAAAGCTAACAGAGACTCCTTCAAAAGCGGTGTGCTTACGCCATAATACACAGAAACATAGTCCTTTTCCCCTATTCTCATTTCCGCAAAGTGCCGCTCTCCGTAGGTCTCCCTCAAGTACTTCTCGATAACCACCCGGTCCGCTTCTGCCGTTTTCTTTATCTCCCGCTTCTCCGCTATCCAATAAAGCAAGGACGGAACTAAAATTAGTACTGCCAGAGAAATTACAATTCCTTTCACCAGACGCTTGTTTTTTCTACTGAAGCTCCGATGTTTTTTAATGGTATAAACAATCTGGAATATCAAAACAATCGGATAAACCGCAATGATGCTTCCCAAGGCAAGCGCAATCACAAAGGCCTCAAAACCGTAATACATGGAACTGTAAAAAAATCCAAAGTCTATGCCGAATATAACCGACCAGACCAAATACAAATACGGCACAAAGCTCACGAGATACAAAATAAAGGATTTGCCGGCTTTTCCCTCGGACACATCCTCCTCTTTATCCTTTTTCTTTCCTCCTACCTTATCCAGGAAATAATACATCGGATACCCAAGGCTGAACAGACAGAGCGCAATTGCAAAAGGATTCAGACTCACAATCACCGTATCAAACCAAAAATCCGCCAACGGCTGTATCAATTCAAAGGCATCCCAATAACCGGTCTCCCGGCCGTCTAAAATGTGATTTATCACGCCCCACACAAGAAATACACCGTAGGAAACCAGTGAAAGGTAAAACAGAATCTTCTTAATCATACTCTTTTTGTCTTTTGCATTTGTTTCCATATACTCCTACTTCACTTTCACCCTCATTATACGCCATGCCGTCAAAAAACGCAACCGCCCCATGTCCACATACCATTTTCCGCACTGTTCCCCTCATCATTTCCGTGTATCAATTCATCCGCCCCTTGATTGTTTTCTTCCGTACTTTCTCTCCAACTTCTTGGATAGCTTTTGTTTTTCCTTCGGCTGATTTTTCCGGTTACTCCTGCGTTTCTCTGCCACAAACACATAATACCCGTCCTGCTCAAATACCTTTACTCCACCGAACACAGAGGATATTTTATTCCGATACCAGGTAAGGCGCTTTGTTACCATAATCAGTTTCCCGCCAAGTACTAACCGTTTATAACCATCCTCAATAAACGCCTTTGCCACCGAAAAATCCGCATGATAGGGCGGATTTGAAAGAATCAGGGTAAAATCCAGGTCGGATATTTCCTTCAGTCCGTCGCTTTTTATAACCTTTACACCGGTCAGACCATTACGCTCCAAATTGGCGTTTGTCAGTACCAACGCCTCCTCCGAAATGTCGCTCATAACAATCCATTCTCCCCCGATTGCTTTGGCAACAGCAATTCCTACCACGCCGTATCCGCAGCCCAAATCCAATACCTTATCCTCTGCTGTAACCTGCACCTTGGACAGCATAAAAAGAGTTCCTTTATCGATACCTTTCGGCGAAAAATAATACTCACCGGTTTCAAGGATGATTTCCTGTCCGAAAATCGTTTCTGTTAACAACATTTAACCTATGTCACCTCCGTTTCATAAAGAAAACCGGCCGCAGGAGTTCTCTCCCCGACCGGTCATTACTCGGTAATCAAACCGACTCTTATTTGTGAATATACATTCTTGACGGTTCTTCCTCTCCGTCTCCCTGTGCCATGCATAGGAATTCCCAACCGTACCTCTCGTAAAAAGAAGTATGGTCCGTCAGAAGATACAGCGGCGTAACACCTTTTTTCCGCATTTCTTCTACTGCCATGGTAAGCAGCTGTCCTGCGATTCCCTGACAACGGTACGCCTCCTCGGTATATACCGCGCATACATTCGGTGCCAAATCCTTCCGATCATGAAAATCATTATCAATCACACCGAGACCGGCTACGATAACATCACCATCCAGGCACAAATACCAACCGTTCTTCGTAGTACCGGAAAGATACTCCTCCATGCAAGCAAGGTATGCCTCCTCCGGGATGCCCCACTTCTCATGGAACCACTTTGCCGCCGCACCTTTCAGCTCCGGCTGTGTCATTAAATCAATAAACCTATATCCACTCATATCTGTCCTCCGCGTATTCTCTGCAATATTCTGTGTACGTTGCTCTCTCACAATTCTCTGGATGCTCTTCTCCGAAAGCGCATATTCGTCGGCTAACGTCTGCACCGATGCACCGGTAAGATGCTTTTCAAAAATCTCCCGGTTTCTCACATCCAGTATTTGCTTTGTATCCGTTCCGCTGCCCCAATCCGACTTTTCTTTCGCCGGTATGTACACACTTTGCCCGTTCACATATTGCTGAACCGCTTCCAATAACTCCTTTGGCAGAATCTCTTCCGCACGTAAATAGCTCATTTCAAATCCTCCTAAAGTTAATCTTTCGGGATTCATCTGAGCTCACGAATTCGTATTATAAGCTCAGACTACTGAGCAATAACATATTTTCTCATACGCAAACTCCTCCTTTTGAAATTATTATACAAGCTGTTATTTTCGAACGCAACCTCACGTTTTCTTCGAAACAAATTTGCGCCGGGATGAGTAAACATCCCCGTCGAATTCGGAGGTTTTAAAACGATTTTTAAAGTCGCCAAATGCGACTTGGGACACTTATATCGACTTGTCAGGGTACATAAGTAGCCTATTCACCACCGAATGAATCATTGCCGTTTCCGCTATGGTATTAATTGCGCAAAGCTTCTTTCCTGCATCCTTACTGGATGCTCCGCAGTGAAATGCCTGTTCCGTCAGCAAACCATAATCCAAAACAATCAATCGGTCATGGCAATCCGGGTTAGGTTTTATCCGTAAGGTCGGATACTCCTGTATGAAATCATTCACCACTGCCGCAGTTAAAAATCCTTCCCTTCCGTGACCATTCTCCGTAAATGAAACCACTTCTACTCCAGTCTTCTTTTGGGATAAAAGCTGCAGGGTCTTTGTATTAACATAATCGTCCACCACGTAAATGCTTTTTTGCGCCTTCTGATAGATGTCTATGTAAGCCGCATCAGCCTCAAACTTCTGCCCTTTATAGATAACAAAATTTTTGAAATCCTTCTCCGATACAAAATTCTCATTCAATGCGTCTATACTCTTTTGAATATGCTGCACATTCTGTTCCGTTTTCCTCTGCCGGTCGGCCATGCCCGCCATCTGTACCGACATTTCAGATACTCTGGCACTTACAAGGTACATTTCTGTCTGTGTAACAAACTGCTGATTCTGCTTTATGTAATGACACATCTCACGAAAAGCCCGCATGATAAAGATACTTTGCTGTTCGGCCAATTCTCCGCGAAGAACCGTAGCCAGCATGTAGATGCCTTGTTCGGTAAAGGCGTGGGGTAAAGTCCTACTTTTGGGATTCATATTTGCGGTCGAAAAATTCGACCGCAAATATACCACTTCTGATTTCGTTAATTGAAACATAAAATCTTCTGGGAACCTTGCTCTATTATTCTTTACCTGCTCATTCAATCGCTTCACTCCATACCCATAAATCTCAGCTAAATCATAATCCAGCATCACCTATTGTCCGCGAATCACATAGACTCGACTTTGGACACCCTCTAACGTCATAATCTCTGCTTTTTCCTCCATCGTAACCTCCCATCTTCCGTACTCTCAAACTACTCCATCTCCTCCAGCCGTTCCAACTGCTTCAGCACCTCCATATACGCAAGTAACCTTCTCTTTTGCGCCTCCTTCAGTCCATGATAATCCTCAATAATCTGCCAATCCACCGGAGTAATCACAACTTCCTTTTTCGAAGCCTCTTGTCCTTCGTCCTCATCCAGACCGCGTCCCGACAACAGCTGCTCCGGCGTCACCTCAAGGGCGGCACAGATATCCATAATCTTATCTGCGGAAGGGTTGGTCTTTTTCTTTTTCCATTCACTAACCGTGCTGCAAGCAATTCCGGCCCGCTTCGCAAACTCTGCTTGGGTCATATTTTTCTCTTTCAATAGCTTAAAAATACGTTCACTGATAAGCATCTATCAAGCCACTCCTTTTTTCACTTTGTCGAACACTATCATTCATATATATGTATACCATAGCATAAAACCAAGAAAACTTCAATTCTATCCGCTCATTTTTATAATTCATATTTATGAATCTCTTTTTCACATAAAAACAGGTTACTGCTGCTTTCATAAAGCTTGCAACAATAACCTGCTCTTCATTTTCTTTCTTATACTCTCATTCCTTTGATTATTTAACAGGGCAACAGCCTACTCCGTCACCTCGAACAATCCTTCTTCCCTTACAGAATACCGCACCTCGCAGTCTCCGTACTTCACCACAACGATAAAATCATAATTTTCACCTGGCACCAAATCTTCTTCCACAGAATAGCCCCAGGTAAATTGGCCCGGATTCGCATGTCCGAGGGGTGCTGTATTCAAATGAATGATTGCGCCCTGCACAGTGGTCTCTCCGTCTTCCCCGGCAAAGCTTGTATATTCCGTATCCGCATATAACGGCTTCCCGTCTATGGTATCAAAATGAATCACCCATTCCGGATTCGGATTTCCGGGATTATCCTGAATCTCCGTTCTCACCCGGATGTTCTCCTGTTTTTCCGGAAAGCCTATTACAAAAAGGAAAAGCCATGCCGTAAAACAAAGAATTGCTACTCCTAATGTAATTGCCACCCATTTCAGGACCGCCCTCTTTATTGCCTTCCTGCGCTGCTTTACCGACTCTCCGATTACTTCTTCATTCTTGATTCTCGTATCAAATTTCCTGTTTTTATTGCATCCATACAGGTCCTCCTTTCGGTTTGACTATAGCACACGAGAATCCATCTGTGTATTGAGCCTTACTCAAGATGCCCTATTTAGGCGCACTTGAGGGCAATTCATAATTATTTGACCGTTGCGGTCAGTTCCTCCCACCGTTTCCTCGTCATCACATTCGTATGACCGACACGTACCTCTCCCATGAGCGGTACTTCCACCTCGTCACAGGTATGATGGTACACAAAGCCCAGCTTTTCCTGTACCCGCTTGGACTTTGCGTTCCCGTCATAATAGCCACACCAAACGGTACGCATCCCCAAGTCTTCAAAGCCATGACGAAGAAGCTCTCTCGCCGCCTCCGGAATGAGCCCCTGTCCCCAGAACTCCTTCCCCAGCCAGTAGCCAAGCTCACATTCATCGTCCCGTTCCGTCATATCGGTTTCGCCCTTGAGCTTCAGCGCAATGGCGCCTATCGCTTTACCGGACTCCTTCAGACAAACCGCATAACTCTCCGGTCCGTTCAGTACATTCCGTATAATGTTTAAGCTTTCCTCAACACTCTTATGCGGTGGCCAGCCTGCTATCGGTCCGATGTCCGGGTCTTTTGCGTAATGATATAAATCCTCCGCGTCCGATTCCTGCCACGGACGGAGAAGCAAACGTTTTGTTGTCAGTTGCATCATTTCACCTCTTACTAATAATACATATTAAACCCTGTCTCAAGGGTTTTCGCATAAGTTTCTCCGGCAGCCTCCAACGCCGGTAAAATGTAATCTTTATTGTACCTCACCACCGGAATCCGATCATAAACCCGCATTCCCATATGGGTAAGTCCTCTTTCCAGTTGCGTCAGGCATTCCAAAGTTCCCCGGCCGGTTCCTCCCGCACATGCCATAAGAATGCATCGCTTTTCCGCCAGGAAATGATTCTTTGTGGCATCACATCTGCGTAATCGGTCAAAGAATGCCTTAAAGCATTCCGTCATATCGGACCAATAGACCGCACTGATCCAAACGATTCCGTCCGCCTCGGTAAGAGATTTATAAATGTCTGCAAAATCATCTTTGATTACACAAGTACCAAGCTTATTACAAGTCCCCCAGCCGTTACCACAAGCTTTACAATGCTCGATATTTCTTTTATTTAAGTGAATTTCTTCAATCTCAGCTCCTGCATTCGTCAAACCTTTCATAAACTGCTCCTTCGCGGAAGCGGTCAGTCCGTCAGTATTCGGGCTTGACCATAGTACTACAACCTTACTCATGTTTGATATCTCCATTCGTTCGAAAATTTTAAACTAATCAAATTTTTCAAATCGGTATCTTTGCTTTATATTCGGATACTTCTCTCTGTCAACTTCACTAAGAAACATCGTCTTCGGTCTTGCATAGGTTCCGAAATCTCCATATAATGCCTGATAGATAACCAGTTCTTCTTCCGTCTCGGTATGACTTGCGAAGCCCCGAATGACATAGGTATACTTATTCTCCTTCTTTTCCAGCTCCGACAGGGTTTCATATTTGAAATGTCTTACAATATCACCGATGCAAATAATTCTTGATTCATTCATTTTTACATCCTCCTAAGCAACACTCAAGGAAGTTCTGATCTCGCTTCGCTTGGATTGTTCCGTCTCGCGGTTCGCTGTCTCCGCTCTGTCTTCACACTTTGTGCTCGCCAATCGCAGACAGCTATCGCAGAGGCGTCGTTAGCCTTCTCTCTTCGTCGTTTCACTCCTAGACAGAAGGACGACGCTCTCACAATGCTTCGTCCCTGGGAACATATCCACCGGCTGTATCACTTGCACCTTATACCCCTTTGCTACGAGTTTTTTCAAATCTCTCGCCTGGGTCTCCGGATTACAGGAAATATACACCACCCGCTCCGGTGCCATGGTCACAAGAGAATTTAAAAAGGCATCGTCGCTGCCTGCCCGCGGCGGGTCCATAATCACTACCTGCGGTGCAGTGCCCTTCTTTGCCTGCTCTCTCATAAATACGCCGGCGTCCTGACAAATGAACTCCACGTTGGTGCAGTTGTTGCGCTTTGCGTTGTCCTTCGCATCCTTTACCGCCTGGGCATTTACTTCCACACCGATGACCTTTCCGGCATAGTCCGCTGCCATCAGCGAAATCGTACCGATACCGCAGTAGGCATCAATGACCGTGTCTTCCTTTGTAAGCTTTGCCAGCTCTACCGCCGTATTGTAAAGCACCTCCGTCTGCTCGGAGTTTACCTGGTAGAAGGAGTTTGCCGAAATACGGAAGGTATGTCCGCAAAGGGTATCCGTAATGTATCCGTTCCCATACAGCACTGTTTCCTTTTTGCCAAGTACCATGCTGTTTTTCTGAGGATTAATATTGTGAATCAGGGTAACGATTTCCGGATGCTTTTTCTTAATCTCCGCAGCAAATCTTGCCTTTGCCGGAAACTCCGGTGTACCGGTCACCAGCGCCATCAGCACCTCACCGCTCTTTCGTCCCGTACGAAGAAACACATACCGCATCGTTCCTCTACCCGTATCCTCATTATAAGGCTCCGTATGAGTCTCCTGCATCAGCTTCCGCACGGTACGAAGGTATTCCGCCGCCCGCTTATCCTGAATCAGGCAATCTGTTGTTTCGATGACCCGGTGACTCTCTTCCTCAAAGATTCCGGATATAATCTTACTTCTGCCGGTCGGACCTCCCTTACCGGACTTATTTCTATTCTCATAGCCCTTTCCTTTGTCACCCGGTATTCCGGTTCCTCCGCCTACCCTCTTCCTCGCAAATGCCGCATGGACCTTATTCCGGTAGTTTTTCGGATTCTCCGCCGTCAGAATCGGACGCACCTTTCCAAATCCCCCGAGTAAATCCTCGCACAGGCCTTGTTTAAATGCCTTTTGAGCCGTTTCAGACATATGAAGCAACTGACAGCCGCCGCACTCATCAAAAACCGCACACGCCGGTTCTACACGGTCAGGAGACGGTTCCAGCACCTGACAGAGCCTTGCGCCGGTGTCCTTTGCCCGGTAAACAAGCTCCATCGTAGCCAGTTCCCCCGGCAAAAGTCCCTTGATGGCAAACTTTCGCCCGTTAAACTCCACGATACCTCGACCTTCCGCATCCAATCCTTTACAACGTACCCGATATTCCTTACCCATACAAACCTCGCTGTTTTCATAAAAAATTCCACGGCGCAACTATCATTGCGCCGCTTTTGTTTTCCATCACATCTTAACACTTAGTCTTCTATATTCAGAATCACACCGATATCTCCCAAACTGCCGCCTGCAACGATAGTCTTGTTATAGTCCGCAGGAGTTACGGTAATCACATTTCCCTTTACGCTGACGGAACAATTCCAGAACTGCTCCACGGATACCTCTGTACCACTCTTTACGGTCAGCTTCCGCTCCCAACCGGACACATCCTTATCCGTATCGTTTTTTACCGACAGGGATAACTGTACACCTACGCCACCATCCTTGTTCCAGCTGTTGCTGACATAGTACACCAGTCCTTCTCCCGGCGTTAAAATCTTTTCCACATCCTCTACGGTTACCGCCTGTTGCTGATTTCCGCCGGAAGAATCTCCGGAAGTACCGGTATCGTCTCCCTGTCCCGCTTCCGTAGTACCCGAAAGTGCGGAACCGATGCCTACCCCGGCCTTCTGCAGCATATTCACAAACCACTTACCGCTGGCGGACAAATCCTTTTCCGTAAAGCCGTTCACCTTATTACAGCCCGCCGCAATCATGGAGGAGCTTTCGTTTTTGTTGGCCAAATTCCACATCACATGGCTGATGCCGTAACCATCCAGCATCTCAATCCAAAGATTCGCCTGCTTCTCGTTAATGGCACCGTTGCCGGAGGCTTCACAGATCCCGTACTCTGTTACAAAAATCGGCAATCCTTTTTTCACTGCGGTCTTACACTTATTTCGTAAAGAATCCGTATGGGTAGAAGCATAGAAATGCAACGCATACATCACGTTGTCATACTCCGTAATCGGGTCATTTGCCGCAATGTCCACGTCCTGGGACCAGGTCGGGGTACCCACGATAACAATGGCATTCGGCGCATACTTCCGAATCACAGGAATCACTTCCAGCGCATAACTCTTAATCTCACTCCAGCCTGTTCTGTTCGGTTCATTACATATCTCGTAAATCACGTGTGGATCGTCCTTGTAGGTCTTTGCCATTTCTTCAAAAAACTTCTTTGCCTCGTCCTTGTATTTATTCGGGTCCTGGTCCTGCAATACATGCCAATCAATAATGACATACATATCCTCGTCGATGGCTGCCTGTACACCCTTATGCACTAAATCCTTAAGCTTTTTCTTCTGGTCGTCTCCGTTGGTACAATATCCCGCACCTTCTGCCGTATACATAGCCAGACGGAATACATTACAGCCCCACTCCTCGTTGAACTGACGAATGGCTGCCTCGTTTACATACTGCGGGAACCATCCCAGGCCATGGGTACTGACACCACGAAGTTGTACCATTTTATCATCCTTATCCGCAAGATAGGTGCCTTCCACATGAAGTCTGCCGTAATAACCGTTCTCGCCCTCTGCCGTCGGAATGTTGGTCGGCTTGGCAGCACTTGTCGGTTTTGTCGAAGGCTTCGGTGTCGCAGTAGCCTTCGGCGTTGCCGTTGCCTTCGGCGTTTCCGTTGCTGTCGGGGTCTCCGTAGCCGTCGGCGCTGCCGTTGCAGTGGCCGTCGGTGATGCCGTCGCGGTCGGTCCAGCGGTTGCTTCCGGAATATCTGTTGCCTTCGGTACATCGGTCACTCCGGGAACCGCTGTCGGTACCGGGGTTGTCCCTTCCGCCGGTGCAACCGTAGCTTCCGGGGCCTCGCTTGGAGATATTCCTTCTGTAGCCCCCGGCTTATCTGTCGACGACACATTTCCTGTCGGTCCGCTTGTCGGACTTGCTCCCTCCGTCGGCTGTGCCGGCGTTTCCTCATCCAATTTACCTGCCAGCTCCTGTTCCTGACGCTTGTAAGCTTCCTCTGCCTCGCGTTTTCCCTTAGTCTCACCGATAGGCATGCCGATTAAAATACCGATAAAGGCACCGATACAAAGAATCGCCATAATTGCCGCAAAATAGGTCCAAATCCTTTTCCGTTTCATTAGCTACCCTTCCTTTTCTTACGAATTCGCCGCTGTTGCTGCCGCTGTGCTGGCCGCCATGACCGAAATCATTGCTGCCTGCTGTGCCACCACCGTGGCAATGGAACTCTGAATCAACGCGGTCTCGGACACTTCGTTCTGCCCTTCCTGCTCCTGCAACAGCATTCCCGCTAACATCAGTCTCTGCTTCAAGGTAACATAGCCCCAGAATCCAAATCCCTTCTGTTTCGACAGCCAGGAACTTACTTCCGAAATCTCCTCCGCCAGCACTTCATAATCTTTATTGGTCATTGCAAAAACGCCTAACATCGGTAATTCATATCCGGTTCCGTATTTCATTCCGTACGCATGCATCGTTTCATACAATTCCATGACTTTTTCGCACTTTTCTTCCGCAGTACCATCATATAACGCCAATACGTGACTTAAGGATTGTACGGAATTTTTGGGATAACGGGTATGCTCCGTCAAAAAACAATAACAACGCTCCGCCTCCGCCATCAGCTCCTCCACACTCTTTTCCGACAAAGCCAAAAGCGTACAAAAAGAACAATCCTCTGCAGAAGTTAAGAACGGATGCTCCTTCTTTATGCAGTCATAAATCTCCTTTGTTCTGTCAACAATTTCTTCATACCGCTCCTTCCCCGCCAAGCGCGCAACAGACATGGCTGCCATCGGAAGGTAAGCAGAATCCCGAAGCTTTTCCTTTAACATCCCATGAGCTTGTAAGCCGTCCTCAAGCAACTTCTCGGCACTTTGGCTCACCGCCAGCATTGCGGTCACCATACAATTAGAATTGCCCCGGAAGTTGGAAAGCACACCGGTTCTTTCTTTTATCAAGTCCTTACATAGCTTCAAAGTTTCAACATCAGCACGCTTTTCCTTCGACGAAATCATGTACGCTGCAGACAAATTAAGCAAATTGCTCCCCCACTTAAAAGCCTCATTCATCGTATCCCGGTTTTGAATTAATAATTCACAACGTCTTCTTACTTCATCCCTCATAATAGATCCCCCTTCTTATCTCCAGTTTTATTATAAAACATACTTTTATTATATTTCTTATAGCATGGAAAAGCAAGGAAAAATGTGCCCTACAAGACATCGTCACACAGAAAATTTCCGTAGAACAAAAAACAGACCACAGCACTTCTGCCATGGTCTGTTCCTTTCTACTTATCTCCTAATAAACGCTCTAACTGCGCAATCTCATCCTTTGCCCATGCAATATCATTGTCCTCTTCGCCCATTCCGTAGTCGGAAATAAGTCCCTCAATGATAAGCTCCCATTCCTTCTTTGCTTCTGCAAAACGGCCCAACTTCTTGTAAAGGAATGCCAAGGAGTACATCATATCCATTTTACGCGGCGCCGTCTGTGCTTCATAGGCATTATTGAAACACTCAATCGCTCTGTCATAATCATTGAGGCGGTTAAAGCGCTCACCTGCCTCATACTGTCCCAGCCAGTCATTCTCCGGAATCGTGTTCCAGATTTCTTTTGCCTTTGCCCCCTCACCCTTTGCAAGAGCAATATCTCCCAAAAGCACTTCCTTCATGTACTTATTTTCGCCGGCAAACTTAACCGCAGTAAGCAATTCTTCCGCTCTGTCAAAATACTTCTTGCTGATCATTGCCTCGATTAACATCCGGTACAAATTGATATTTTGCGGATACTTTCTTGCATACGGCTCACAAACACGGATAAACCAATCATTGTCACTGTGCTGCTTATATTCGCCACCGCCGCGAACATTGCGGTATAAGCCATACACTTCCTCATCGAGCGGTGCAAACTCCATTGCCTGCTCAAGCATTCGTCCTGCCGCAATCATATCCGCGTTGGTCTTTGCCAGATACACCTTCGCATAACGCTTCATCACTTCGACATTCTTCGGGCTTTCCCGCAGAATACCGTCTAAGATGCGCTTTGCATAGGCATAATTCTGGTCGGTCATAGTCTCCCGCTGTAACATGGCATCAATCCGCTCCAGTTCATCCTCGTGATTCACAGAAAACAGTTCATCAATTCTGACTCCGAAGAACACCGCCAGCTTCGGCAACAACGTAATATCCGGTAACGTCGTCCCTGTCTCC
Organism: uncultured Lachnospiraceae bacterium; assembly: GCA_964545045.1. Lineage (GTDB taxonomy): Bacteria > Bacillota > Clostridia > Lachnospirales > Lachnospiraceae > SIG307. The sequence goes on from CAZJEN010000003.1 coordinate 59,099, forward strand.
CACTTACTCACTGCCTGATAGGAGATTCCCAGATACTCCGCCAACGCATCCTGGGTTACTCCCTGCTCGTTACGCAATCTCTTAATCACACTTCCTAAATTAAAATCCATATTTTTAATCCTCCGTAATTGTTGTATCAGCTGATGGTTGTATCATACCGCAATTTTTACGGACTTTCAATAACTGCGTGCGTTAGAGAACTCAACGTAGAGGTGAGTAAATATTATCAAGACACTCAAAAAAGGGGCTGCATTCGGCAGCCATCCTATTCTTGCCGAAAAATCGTCATGCATCGAACAGTTTTGAACTTTTGCGTAGAATATTAGATTTTCTTATTACTTCGATAGTCTGTCAGCAATGCTCAAACAGGATGTTTGAGCAAGCCCGCCATAAGGCATGGATGCCGCATCAGGGCGGTTGCGTCATAATTATATAAGCTCCCCCGAAGTGATTAGAAAATCTTATATTCGAAGCACAGTGAAAAACGTTCGATGCATGACGATTTTTCGCAACATTAATAAAGGGCTGCCGAAGCAGCCCCTGGTTTGATGTCTTACTTATAGTTTACAATCTTACCGAAATCCGGCTTTAAGCTTGCGCCGCCAACCAAACCACCGTCGATGTTTGCCTGTGCAAACAGCTCCGGAGCGCTTGCTGCGGATACACTGCCGCCGTACTGGATGCGGATTGCGTCAGCGGTAGCTGCATCGTAAATCTCAGCGATGCAAGCACGAATTGCTGCACATACTTCCTCAGCCTGCTCAGTGGTAGCAACCTTACCGGTACCGATAGCCCAAATCGGCTCGTAAGCGATAACAGCAGTCTTAGCCTGCTCAGCAGTTACGTTTAAGAACGCAATCTTAATCTGCATACGAATCCAATCGATGGTGATACCCTGCTCTCTCTGGGTCAGAGACTCACCACAGCAGATGATCGGGGTGATACCGTGCTCGAATGCCTTAAGAACCTTCTTGTTTACGGTCTCGTCGGTCTCAGCGAAGTACTCACGTCTCTCGGAATGGCCGATGATAACGTACTTTACGCCGATGTCGGTCAACATGTTCGGAGCGATTTCGCCGGTGTAAGCACCAGACTCTTCGTAGAACATATTCTCAGCACCGATTTCGATGTTGGTTCCCTTTGCAGCCTCAAGAGCCGGAATCAGGGAGATAGCCGGTACGCAGAATACAACGTCAACTTCGTCGTTCTTTACAAGCGGCTTTAACTCCTCGATTAACTTAACGGTCTCACTCGGAGTCTTATTCATTTTCCAGTTTCCTGCAATAATCTTCTTACGCATAGAACAAATCCTTCTTTCTAAAATAGTTTGCCGGATGCAAATGAGCACATCCGCACCCGGCATAATCTTACTTATTCAACGAATTACTTATCGTTTGCTGCTGCAACGCCCGGAAGCTCCTTACCCTCAAGGAACTCTAAGGAAGCACCGCCACCGGTAGAAATGTGGGACATCTTGTCACCGAAACCAAGCTGGTTAACAGCTGCTGCGGAATCACCGCCACCGATAATGGTGGTAGCATCGATGTTTGCAAGAGCCTCAGCTACAGCGATGGTACCCTTTGCAAAGTTGGACATCTCGAATACGCCCATCGGTCCGTTCCAAACAACGGTCTTTGCATCCTTAATAGCGTCAGCGTAAAGCTCACGGGTCTTCTCACCGATATCAAGGCCTTCCTCGTCTGCTGCGATCTCGCCACGACCTACGGTACGGAACGGAGCATCGTTAGAGAACTCCTTCGCAACAACGGTATCAATCGGGATTAATAACTTAACGCCGTTCTTCTCAGCCTTTTCCATCATTTCCTTTGCGTAGTCAAGGTAGTCAGCCTCAAGTAAGGACTTACCAACCTCATCGCCCATAGCCTTCATGAAGGTATAAGCCATACCACCACCGATGATTAAGGTATCCACCTTATCAAGGAGGTTGTTGATAACGGAAATCTTGGAGGAAACCTTAGAACCGCCAAGGATTGCAACAAACGGACGAACCGGATTGTTTACTGCATTGCCGAGGAAGTCGATTTCCTTCTGCATTAAGTAACCAACTACTGCGGTGTCAACATACTCAGTTACACCAACGTTGGAGCAGTGTGCTCTGTGAGCGGTACCGAATGCATCGTTTACGAAAACATCACAAAGGGAAGCAAGCTCCTTGGAGAAAGCCTCTCCGTTCTTGGTCTCTTCTGCTCTGTAACGGGTATTCTCTAAAAGAACTACATCGCCATCGTTCATAGCTGCTACAGCTGCCTTTGCGTTGTCGCCAACTACAGTTGCATCTGCTGCAAACTTAACTTCCTGACCGAGAAGAGCAGATAAAGCTACTGCTACCGGTGCAAGAGATAACTCCGGCTTCGGCTCTCCCTTCGGCTTACCGAGGTGGGAACAAAGGATTAACTTACCACCGTCATTGATTAACTTCTTAAGAGTCGGAAGAGCAGCTACAAGACGAGTATCGTCGGTAATCTGGCCATCCTTTAACGGTACGTTAAAATCGCAACGAACCAACACTCTTTTGCCCTTTACATTGATATCATCAACAGACTTCTTGTTTAACATGATGAATCTCCTTTCAAAGTAAAAATATTATTACTCTCCGCGAGCTGCGCATCTTCGCGGAAAGCTAAACGGGTCCGGTCCATACTAGACCGGACCCTCTTGGATCAAAATTATTTAACTATTATGCTAACTCAGCGAAGTACTTAATGGTTCTTACCATCTGGCTGGTGTAGGAGTTCTCGTTGTCGTACCAGGAAACAACCTGTACCTGATAGGTATCCTCGCCGATCTTGCTAACCATGGTCTGGGTAGCATCGAAAAGGGAACCGTAGGTGATACCAATGATATCAGAGGAAACAAGCTCTTCCTCGGTGTAACCGAAGGATGCGGAAGAAGCTGCCTTCATAGCTGCGTTGATGCCTTCCTTGGTAACGTCCTTGCCCTTAACAACTGCAACAAGGATGGTGGTGGAACCGGTCGGAACCGGAACTCTCTGAGCAGAGCCGATAAGCTTGCCGTTTAACTCCGGAATTACAAGGCCGATTGCCTTTGCAGCACCGGTGCTGTTCGGAACGATGTTTGCAGCGCCTGCACGAGCTCTTCTTAAGTCACCCTTTCTGTGCGGACCGTCAAGAATCATCTGGTCGCCGGTGTAAGCGTGAATGGTGCTCATAATACCGCTCTGAATCGGAGCGTAGTCATTTAATGCCTTAGCCATCGGAGCTAAGCAGTTGGTGGTACAAGAAGCTGCAGAAATAATGTTATCCTCAGCAGTTAAGGTCTTCTCGTTTACGCTGAATACAACGGTCGGGAGATCGTTACCAGCCGGAGCGGAAATAACAACCTTCTTTGCACCTGCGTTGATATGAGCCATGGACTTCTCCTTGGAGCAGTAGAAACCGGTACACTCAAGAACTACGTCTACACCGATCTCACCCCACGGAAGGTTTGCTGCGTCCTTCTCTGCATAAATCTTGATGGTCTTGCCATCAACGGTGATGGAATCCTCACCTGCTACTACGGTATCGCCGAGAGCGTATCTGCCCTGTGCGGTATCGTACTTTAACAAGTGTGCTAACATCTTCGGGCTGGTTAAGTCGTTGATTGCAACGATTTCATATCCCTCTGCTCCGAACATCTGTCTGAATGCAAGACGTCCGATACGACCAAAGCCGTTAATTGCTACTTTTACTGCCATTTTAAATGTCCTCCTGTAAAATGATTTTCATTATTAAAAGGCTTGTCATTTTTTTATCAATCAGATTGACACGCAAAATGACCTACCCTAACGAACCATTTCATATTTTACCTAATATGTTAGAAAATATCAAGTACTATTTTAAAAAAAATGTGATTAGTTTACGGTTCCGAATTTACCGAGAGGGAAAATTCGCAAAATCATCTTGCCTCCGATACGGGACAACGGAACACTTCCCACTGACTCGGAACGGCTGTCCTTACTGATTGCGCGATTATCTCCGAGAACAAAATACTCATCCTCACCGAGAGTCACTCCATTCTTTGCAATTCCCGGAGCACCCATTTGGGTATAACCAAAAGACTCCTCCAACGGCTCGTCATTAATATAAATAACATCACCGTCAATACGAACCGTTTCTCCCGGAAGCCCGATAATTCGTTTAATATAGTATCTTCCGTTACTCTTTTTTGCCTCTTCGTCCGGATAAAAAACAATAATATCAAAACGATCCAAAGCACCGAAATATCGGGATACCTTTTCCACAAGAATGTTGTCCCCGTTCTGTAACGTATCCTCCATGGACGGACCGTCCACAATAACACGTTCCATCAGAAATCTCGGAACTCCGAACAGCAACAACGCCGAAACCGCAAGCAAAATCACCGTCTCCACGATTGCTTTTTTCTTCATGTGATTTTACTCTTCCTCGTCGTCTCCGACAATTTTTACCTTGCCCTGATATACTTCTTCCACAGCAACAGAAAGCGGCTTGTTGCACTTTGCTTCCGCATACGGCTGTGCACCGGAAATAAGCTGACGTGCTCTCTTTGCCGTAGCCAAAACAACGGAATAACGGCTGTTTACTACCGGAGCCTCTCCCGGCTCAACCTCACTGTTTAAAACCTGCATTAAATCTGCATAAGACGGATGTAACATACTTTGTTCTCCTTCCATAAACTCTATTTTCCGGCTTTCGCCTAATCTACTGTTCCAAACGTTCGTTAACGCGACCGGCTATGGTCTCCGGCAATAACGCCGACAACACAACAAAACCGTTCTCCGTCACGATTACGGACTTACACTTTCGTCCGCAGGTGGCATCCAGACACCGTTCCGTATCCTTTGCGTTCTGCACCATACGACGCACCGGAGACGCTTCCGGTTTTACTACGCCGATAATCTTTGCGGCATTTACCATGTTGCCGAACCCGATGGGAATCATACGCTCCATGTTTTCACGCTCCGTTACTCAATGTTCTGAATCTGTTCACGAATCTTCTCAATTTCGGTCTTTAAGTCAATAGCGATATTGGACACCGTAATGTCGTTTGCTTTAGACAAAATCGTATTGGCCTCACGGTTCATCTCCTGTGCCACGAAGTCTAACTTACGACCGATATTCTCGCCTTGCTTAAAGGTATCTAACATATTTGCCACATGACTGCGAAGACGTACCGTCTCCTCATCCGTACAAATCTTATCCGCATAAATCGTAATCTCGGTAGCCAGTACACGCTCGTCGATTTTCGTATCGCCCAGTACCTCAGCCACCTTGTCCGTCAGCTTCTTACGATACTCCGCCATAATCTGCGGAGAACGCTCCTCTACCGCTGCCACCAGTTCGGATACCTTATTGCACTTCGCGGTCAAATCCTCGCGAAGACGCTCGCCCTCGGCAATACGTGTCTCCACAAACTGCTCACAAGCTCCCTTTACCGCACGCTCTAACAAACTGTACAATGCTTCTTCGTCTTGCTGTTCACTCTCGATGGTCAACACCTCCGGATAACGGGAAAGTCCGGAAATCCGAATGTCGTTCTCAATCGGAAACTCCTCCGCCATACGCATCAGTATGTCGTAATATTCTTTTGCAAGCTCTGCGTTATACTTTACACAGCCCTTTCCTTCGGTCTCGTCCTCGTAGGAAACGAAAACATCCACCTTACCGCGACTGATGTACTGCTTCAAAACATTACGCACCATCACATCGCACACATTCAGGCGCTTCGGCAACTTTACGGAAAACTCGCTGTAACGATGATTTACCGCCTTCATCTCAACGGTAACCTTCCGTCCTTCTTCCGCTAATTCGCATCTGCCGAAACCGGTCATACTCTTAATCATGGCGGCTCCTTTCTCCGTGGTTAACCCACCGTATGCGCATAAGAACGCATTATCCAATTAATTATATAGTGGATTTCTGAAAAAGTCAAGCACTATCCACACAAAATCAGAGGCCGTCTTTCGACGACCTCCTCGAATACTTTTATTTCTTTTCCTAGCTTCTCAACTCTACGCCGTAGCTCTTACCCAGCTGCTTTAAAATCTTCTTTACAAAACCGTCCACGGACTCAGCGGTGAATGCTTCCTCCTTCGGAGTGAATACAACGGAGAATGCCATGCTCTTCTTATCCGCTGCAATCTGCTCACCCTCGTAAATATCGAAGAGGTTGATGCTGGTGATGTACTTACAGGACTCCTTCATTACCTTCTCGATTTCGCCGCAGGTGATGTTTCTGTCCACAACGAATGCCAGGTCTCTCTTCTCCTCCGGGAACTTGGACAGCGGGGTAAATACCGCCTTCTTACCGTACCACTGGGACACGGTCTTTAAATCCATCTCCAAGATGTAAGCCGGAGTACGCATATCACAAGCATCCATTACATCGTAAGCAAGCTTACCGAAGTAACCGATTTCGATACCGTCGCATAAAATCTTTGCGGTCTGGTACGGATGTAAGAAGGTGTTCTGCATCGGCTCGTAGGTGAAGGTAAGCTGTAAGGTGTCAGCCACCTTTTCTGCCATGCCCTTCATAGTATAGAAGTTTTCCTTCTCACCGAATACACCGATACAAAGTCTCGGCTTCTCGTCCGGATACTGAGTGAGCGGTAACTCATACGGAAGGAATACATTACCGATTTCATAGAGTCTTCCCTCTAAGTTGCCCTTCTTCTGATTGTTTGCAATGGCATTAATCATGGAAGCCGCAAGGGTGGTTCTCATAAGAGAAAGCTCCTCACTGATCGGGTTCATAATGCGGATTGCCTTGCGCTCTACCGCATCCTCCGGAAGCTTTAACATATCCAAATCGGACGGAGAGAAGAAGGAGTAATGGATGCACTCGTAAGCGCCGGTTGCGCAAAGCGCCTTCTTCAAACGAAGCTCGCTCTTCTGGGTCTGGTTAAGACCGCCCAAGGTTACCTGTGCAGACGGCATGAAGGCCGGAACTACGTGCTCGTAACCGTACAGACGAATCACTTCCTCCGCTACGTCCTGATAAGTCTCCATATCCTCACGGAATGCCGGCACCTGAAGGGTTAAGGTATCTCCCTCAATCTTCGGTGCGAAGGTCAGGTTATTCATAATTCTTAAAATATCATCGTTCGGAACCGTAATACCAAGCACCTTGTTTACCTTATCGATGCTTACGGTAAGAGTCTTCGGCTCTACGCTGTTACCGGTATTCACATCCACATGGGTACGTCCCACCTTACCGCAACCAAGCTCCTCGATTAAATGGAGAGCTCTCTTCATTGCCATAACGGTAGCGTACTCGTCTACGCCCTTTTCGTAGCGTGCACTAGAATCGGAACGCTTACCAAGGGCACGGGAGGTTCTTCTGATGTTGTCTCTTGCAAACTTTGCAGACTCGAACAGAACTGCACTGGTAGTCTCACGAATTTCGGAGTTAAGACCGCCCATAACCCCTGCCAAAGCTACCGGCTTTACACCGTCGCAGATTAACATGTTGGCATCGGTGAGGGTAAGCTCCTGCTCATCTAAGGTCACAATCTTCTCGCCGTTTACTGCACGTCTTACATTAATTGCATTGCCCTCTAAGGTGGAGAGGTCAAATGCATGCATCGGCTGCCCCAGCTCCTTTAAAATATAGTTGGTAATATCTACCACGTTGGAAATGGCATCGATACCCACAAGAGCCAGTCTTCTCTTCATCCAAGCCGGAGACTCGGCAATCTTCACATCGGTTACATAGTGCGCGCTATAACGCGGACACAAATCCGGACAATCTACCTTTACGGAAAAACCTGCCAGTTCTGCATCGGTCTCTGTGTAATCGAGAGCCGGCATCTTGAGCTCCTTCTGAAGAACAGCCGCAACCTCTCTTGCAATACCGAAAATACTCTGGCAGTCCGGTCTGTTTGCTGTAATGGCAATATCGAAAATCCAGTCGTCAAGACCAAGCATCGGCTTTACATCGGCACCAATTTCAGCGTCTTCCGGCAGAACCAGAAGTCCGTTGTAGCCTGCGCCCGGATACATATTTTCGCTGACACCAAGCTCTACGCCGGAGCAAAGCATACCGAAAGACTCGTAACCGCGAAGCTTGCCCTTACCGATGGTCATGACTCCTTCTACGGTCTTGTGATCCTTTGCAGTTGCGTAAACCGTTGCGCCAACCAGTGCTACCGGGAACTTACCGCCTGCTGCCACGTTGTCGGCACCGCAGCAAATTTGGAAGGTACCGTGCGGTCCGCAATCCACCTGACATACATGTAGATGAGTATCCGGAATGGCCTCACAGGTGAGTACTTTACCAACTACTACCTTACTGATATCCTTACCTACTTCATATAATTCCTCTACCTCGAAACCACAGGAAAACAACTTATCCTGTAACTCCTGCGGGGTAACATCTACATCAACATAATCTTTAATCCAACTTAATGGTGCTATCATCTTATTTCCCTACCTTTCTGCTATATAAGCTACTTCCGGATTAGTCGTTTAACTGCTTAAGAACACGTAAATCGGACTCGAACAACAGCTTAATGTTGTTGATACCGTACTTTAACATTGCGGTACGCTCGATACCGATTCCGAAGGCAAGACCACTGTACTCGTTCGGGTCAATGCCGCAGTTTTCCAATACCTTGTTGTTTACGATACCTGCACCGAGGATTTCAATCCAACCGGTACCCTTACAAAGCTTACAGCCCTTACCGCCGCACTCGAAGCAGCTACAATCTACCTCTACGGACGGCTCGGTGAACGGAAAGTAAGACGGACGAAGACGGGTCTTCGTACCCTCACCGTAAATCTTCTTAACAAACACATCTAACATACCCTGCAAATCACAAAGGGTAATTCCCTTATCTACTACAAGACCCTCCATCTGGGTAAACATCGGAGAATGGGTGGCGTCGTCATCGGAACGGAATACCTTACCCGGAGACAAAATCTTAATCGGCGGCTTCTTATTCTCCATAACGTGAATCTGGCCTGCACTGGTCTGAGTTCTAAGTAAGAACTCCGGAGACAAATAGAAGGTATCCTGCATATCTCTTGCCGGATGATCCTGCGGAGTATTCAGAGCCGTGAAGTTGTAATAGTCGGTCTCAATCTCGGTACCCTCAAAAATCTCAAATCCCATACCTGCGAATACATCAATGAGCTGGTTACGGATTAAGGTAATCGGATGAAGATTGCCCTCCTCTACCTTCTCTGCCGGAAGGGTGATATCAAGCTTCTCCGCCTCATATCTTGCTTCCAGTTCCTTTGCTCTCATCTCTAAGTCAAGCTCGCCAAGGAAGGTTAACGCCCATTCCTTTAACTCGTTCACACCCTTACCGTAGGCTGCTCTCTCCTCCGGCGCGATGTTCTTCATCTCCTTCATTAAGAGACCGATTTTACCGGTCTTACCGTCCAAGTAAGACTTCTTGAACTCATACACTTCCTTGGAGGAGGTCAATGCCTCACTGCCCGTCATGATTTCCTGCTTGATTTGCTCTAAATTTGCATTCATCTTTTTTCGTCCTTTCTTGAATAAACTCTGCAAGACTTTCTTTTTTGAATTCGGTTCTGAGTCTATGTGTACACTGTTGTAAACCACGGAAAATCAATACAAATATTTCAACGAGAACCCGCTCTCGCTCATGCACAAACGTAGCAGTACTAGGCTCGACAATACCTCGCCAAGTGCTGACGTTTGCTTATGGTTCTCTTTTGAAATTTTGTATTGCTTTTCCTTTTCATACCTGTAAAAATACACATAGACTTTCAGAAACGAATTACAAAAAAGAAACGTCCCCTGCATGTTTCCATACAAGGGACGAATATAATCCGCGGTACCACCCAACTTCCCGAGCCAACTGACCCGGACTCTCATTTGCTTAACGCGCATCACGTTTCGAACTACTCTTTGTCTCATGTTGGATTCCAAAGCGTCCTTCAGAATCTCAGCAAACAAATTTGGTACGAACAGCTCCGGTGGGAAATTCGACATTTTGTTTGAACTTAAGGAAGCTTTCAGCCGGTGACTTCCTCTCTCTGACAGAAAACAAAACGCTACTGTACACCTTCATTGCCTTTCAAATATGCACCCATCATACCGAATTTCCGAGAAAAAGTCAAGGAAAATTTCACATTTTATTAAGATTTGCGCCAAGGTACACCTATTGACACCAATTTGAATTCATGTTATGATAAAAATACTATACATATAAAGGAGGAGATCTTTTTGGACCCCACAGCACAAATAATCGTGCTCATTATTCTTTTAGTGCTTTCCGCACTATTCTCTTCTGCGGAAACTGCCCTGACCACCGTGAACAAGATTCGTATCCGAAGTCTTGCGGAGGAAGGCAAACGCAGTGCTAAGACCGTTGCAAAGTTAATCGAAGACCCGTCAAAGATGATAAGTGCCATTCTTATCGGTAACAATATCGTCAACCTTTCGGCGTCCTCCCTTACGACGACCCTTGTAATCGAGCAATTCAACTCGATTCCTGCAGGTGTTGCAACCGGTATTCTTACCGTTCTTATTTTAATTTTCGGCGAAATCACCCCGAAAACACTGGCAACCATTTATAACGAAAAGCTTTCCCTGATTTATGCCCCGGCGATTCTTTTTCTGACCAGAATTATGACACCGGTCATTTTCCTTTTAAACATGATATCCAGGGGACTTTTATGGATTTTCCGTATCGACCCGAACAAAAAGGTTGCTGCCATGACGGAAAACGAGTTGCTTACCATCGTTGAGGTGAGCCACGAAGAAGGCATCATCGAAAGCGAAGAACGGGAAATGATTAACAACGTAGTAGACTTTGGTGATTCTCTCGCAAGAGACATTATGGTGCCGCGTATCGATATGGACTTTGTGGAAGATACCGTTAATTTTGACGAACTTGTGGCTGCCTTCGAAGAAAACATGTACACCCGTCTTCCGGTTTATCACGAAACCAGAGACAACGTAGTAGGTATCGTAAACTTAAAAGACATTTTCTTCTACAAGGGCTCCAAGGAAGACTTCCGTATCGAAGACTTTTTACGGGAACCGTATTTCACCTATGAATATAAAAAGACTTCCGAGCTTCTTCGGGAAATGCGAAAAGAATCCATTGCACTGGCCATCGTCCTTGACGAGTACGGCGCTACCGCCGGTCTTGTGACCGTAGAGGATTTGATTGAGGAAATTGTCGGAGAAATCCGCGACGAATACGACGAAGACGAGGAAGACGTAGTAACCGCTGTCGGCGAGAACGAATATCTGGCAGACGGCGCCGCAAAGCTGGAAGAAATCAACGAAGCCCTGGGACTTTCCCTTGCTTCCGAAGATTACGACTCCATTGCGGGACACGTCATCTTCTTACTGGATCACCTACCGACGGAAGGTGAAACCCTCACTGAAAAGGGCGTCACCTACACGGTAGCAAAGGTAGATAAAAACCGAATCGATAAGGTTCATATAAAAGTTGACCCGGACTATGAGCCGGAGGAAGAAGAAACTGAAGAATAATGCAAAGGGGCCGTGGCAGTTGGTACTGCGCGGCCCCTTTCCCATCATCTCATCCTATATTTTTCCAAAAATTATTCCTCAATTCCAATCTGCTTCAGCTTCTCCGTTTCTTCCTCTATCACATTCTTATCAATTCTCTGAAACAGAATCTCCACTTTCGGTAGCTTATACCCTGCTGTCACCGATTGCTTCTCCCACTTATTGCTTATTCCGAGCCATCCGCACACCTTTGCGGAAGAAAACGGTAAAAACGGCGCCAGAAGCACTGCCAGATTCGCAATAATCTGAACGCACTGATACAGAGTGTTTCCGCACGCCGCTATATCCATGGTTCTTGTTGTCCAAGGCTGTTCTGTATCAAAGAATTTATTGGAGAATCTTACAAATTCAAATATTTCATCGATAGCATCCTTAAACGCTCCTCCTTCTATCTTCGTTCCTACAGAAGTATACAAAGCATCCAGTCGTCCTTCTATCTCCGAATTCAAAACTCCCTCCGGCACAATTCCATCCAAATATTTCTCAATAAAAGTCAGCGAACGATTAATAAAGTTTCCGTATGCTCCCAGCAACTCACCGTTATGACTGTTCACATACTCTCTCCAGGAAAAATCCGCATCTTTCTTTTCCGGTCCGTTTGCGAGAAAGAAATACCGAATGGAATCCGTTTCGTATTTGTCCAGTAAATCATTTATCCAAATTGCATAATTCCGACTGGTGGAAATCTTTCTCCCTTCCAAGGTCAAATACTCACTTGATATAATCCGATCCGGCAAATGCCATCCTTCCCCGTTTCCCAACAAAAGCGCCGGTAAAATAATGGTATGAAACGGAATGTTATCTTTCCCATGCACATAATAATGGGTTGCATCTTTGCCCCACAATTCGGTAAAATCAGCACCACGTTCATCTGCTGCCACTTTACTTGCAGACAAATAGCCTAACACATTTTCCGCCCAGATATAAATCGATTTCTCTTCATAGCCCTCTTTCGGCACATCGATTCCCCATTCCAAATCTCTGGTAAGAGCGCGGTCTCGCAAGCCTTCCTCAATATAACGATTTGTAAATGCAACGGCATTTTTTCTCCATTCCGGATGGGACTGCACCAACTCCGTTAACTCCTCTTCCAACTCATTGATGGCAATATACAAATGTTCTGAGTTTTTAAAGGTAATTGGCTTTTTGCACACCGCACATACCGGCTCCACCAGATTCTCCGGTTCCGGCACAGTTCCGCATGCGTCACACTGGTCGCCTCTGGTATCCGCTCCACACTTCGGACATTTCCCCAACACAAACCGGTCCGCCAGAAATGTGCTACAGCTTTCACAGTACGCCTGGGGCGTCTCTTTTTCATACACATGCTTACTTTCATACAGCTTCTTGTGAAAGGATTTTACAAAATCCTTATGTTCCTCCGACGATGTTTTGGTATACACATCATAGCTGAAGCCCAGTCGCTTAAAACTGTCCGCAAACTCTTCGTGATAAAAATCACTGATCTCCTGCGGAGTCCTGTTTTCCTGTTTTGCACGAATCGCTACAGGGGTTCCGTAACAATCACTTCCCGATACAAAATAAACATCATCTCCGATTGCTCTGTGATATCTTGCCAGCACATCTCCCGGCAACAAGCCCGCAATGTGACCGATGTGCAACGAGCCGTTTGCATACGGCCATGCTCCTCCGATTAAAATTTTCCTCATACAATCTACCTCATTTCTTTCTGTTGTGATAACTAGGTTTTCGATGTCCTATGACACCTTCGTTTCGTAGCAAAGAAGTTTTCTTTTTCAATTCCTTTGCAATAAAAAATGCCCTCCTCTCTGAAAAATTTCTTTTTCAGGGACGAGAGCAACGGCTTCGTGTTACCACCCCAAATTCACCTATACCTCACGGAATAGGCCTTATCAACTACGGATGAGAAATGATTCATCGATAGTATATCACTGTAACGGGTGCACCCGTCGTAGCCTTGGCAAAATGCTTCGGTACGCAGCTCCGAGACCATTTTCGGTAATTCCTTCTGTGCCTGTTCTCACCAATCCAGACTCTCTGTAACATATCTAACTACTTACTTTTCTCTTCCTAGCTTTTTTCAATATTTTCGTTGATTATACAACTACTTTTTTCTTTTGTCAATCATATTTTTATCAAATAACTTTTTACACTTTCCACTTATGCCCCTCCGGATACAGTTTCTCCATAGCTTCTTGAAACCATGTCTTTTGTTCCTCGTTTAATCTCTCTATCGTCAGTTCAAAATCCTGCTGATATCCTTCTCGTTCGATATCGGTAGATTTAAACAGCAAGCAAAGTTCCGGAGACAAATACGGTATACCGTCTTTTTGCAATATTGTGCTTTCCAATTTACGTTTTATCCGATTGTCTCTGACATAGACAAACTCATTCTCTGTTTTTTCGTTGAACAAAAACTCAATATAGTTCAGTTTCGACAGTCCTGTGTGCTGAAAATCAAGCCAATATACGTCCTTCTCTTCCGTATCATGCAACCACACCAGCTCACAATCTTCCGTACAACAGAAAATATTCTTTCGCAATTTTTCCTGTATCCAAATATCTGTAACGCGGTGTACTTTACCGCCACCCAGCATCTCATAAACAAGAAAGCCTTTGGACTGCATATAGGAAATAATGGTTTCTCTGTCCTCCCAAAAAGCAAGAATATCAATGTCTCCGTGCGTTCTGGTTTCATATCCAAGGAACAAATCCAAAGCAAATCCTCCGCAAATCGCATAGGAAAAGTCCTGTCCTTGTAAAATGGCATTTGCTTCTTCTATCAATTGATTCATTTCTCTTTACTCTTCTTCGCTTTCCTCATCGGAATCTTCCGCATCCTCAACGCCTTCTTCCGCGTCGTCATCTTCATCCGCTTCCTCAATTCCGTACTTTTCTTCGATTTCCTTCGCTACCTTCTGCGGGTCTTCTCCGTTCTTGATGCGTTTATTATACGCCCGCATCTCTTTGTAAGAAATTCCCTCCGGAGCATTTCTCTTTGCCCACTTATCCAGTGCAATAAAGATATACAGCACAATCGGAACGATGACCGTTGCTACAAGGCTGGCCATAAACATGCCTTCCGCCCCCGGCTTTGCCATAAGCGCAAATACGAAACTGGCCACATACATTCCCACAATCAGCAAAAGCCCAACTACCGCCGCAATCTGCTTAAACGTAACTTTCTTTTTCATCCGCTATCTCCTTTTTTATTTCTGTTCTCCTTTTAAAAACGCCAGCCATTCCTTCTGAGTCTTTTCGTAGCCCTGCTCCGACGGTTCGTAGAACTTTTCTCCCACCACACCGTCCGGCAGATACTGCTGTTCCACATAGTGGTTCGGGAACGCATGAGCGTACTTATAACCGATGCCGTGGTTCAGCTTTGCCGCACCCTTGTAATGGGCATCCATCAAATGGACCGGAACCGGTGCCGTCTTATGGGTTGCCACATAGTCCATTGCCCGCTCAATGGCTGTCACCGCCGAATTGCTCTTCGGAGCACAGGCCACATAGGCCGCTGCCTGAGCAAGTACAATCTGTGCTTCCGGCATACCGAGGCGCTCCGCTGCCAGAGACGCATTTACCGCTACTACAAGTGCTTGCGGGTCCGCATTGGACACATCCTCCGCCGCACAAATCATAATCCGCCGTGCAATAAACGCCGGTTCTTCTCCCGCATATAACATCTTTGCCAGATAATACACCGCCGCATCCGGGTCGGAGCCACGCATACTCTTAATAAAGGCGGAAATGTTGTCGTAATGGTTGTCGCCGTCCTTGTCATACCGAAGCACACGCTTCTGGATACAATCCGCCGCCACTTCTCTCGTAATATGTATGAGTCCGTCTTCGCTGCGCTCTGTCGTCAACACGCCCAGTTCAATGGCATTTAATGCGGTTCTTCCGTCGCCGTTTGCCACATCCGCCAGAAAAGAAATGGCCTCCGGGTCTGCCACCGCCTTATAGGCACCTAAGCCCCGTTCCGTATCCTCAATGGCGCGATAGAGAAGCTTCTCTACATTTTCCTTGGACAGCGGCTTTAATTCAAAAATCACAGACCTGGAAATGAGTGCTCCGTTTACCTCAAAGTACGGATTCTCCGTGGTGGCACCGATTAAAGACACCGTACCGTCCTCCACAAAAGGAAGTAAATAATCCTGCTGACTCTTATTGAAACGATGAATCTCGTCTACAAACAATATAGTCTTTTTCCCATACATACCGAGGGTCTCTTTCGCTTTTGCGATGACCTCTTCCATGTCCTTTTTGCCCGCCACCGTAGCGTTTAACTGGGTAAACTCAGAGCTGGTGGTATGGGCAATTACCTGGGCAAGCGTCGTCTTACCCGTTCCCGGCGGTCCGTAAAAAATCACGGAACCAAGCTTATCCGCTTTAATCGCTCTGGAAAGTAACTTCCCTTCCCCCAAAATATGCTCCTGCCCCACCACTTCCTCTAAGGTTCGCGGCCTTAGTCTCGCCGCCAGCGGGGACTCCTTTTTCGACGTCTCCGCCCGCATATATTCAAACAGGTCCATGCCTATGCCTCCTAAAACAAATCACTGTGACTCCCTGTCCTTGTCAAATACAAAATCAGTTCGCCATTGTCTATCTCATAAATCAAAAGCCAGTCCGGAGTGATATGACATTCTCTACATCCTGCATAATCGCCGATTAGACTGTGGTCTCTGTTTTTCTCCGGTAGAGTTTCCCCATTTGCCAACTTCTTAATAATTTCCGTCAGCAGAGAAATATCATAGCCTCTTTTCTGGGCTCGTTTCAAATCCTTTTGAAATTTAGTTGTAGGTCTTATTTTATATTTCACGCCAACAACTCCTTCATCATCTCATCCACATCCGTATAAGATTTCCCCAAGGATGGATCTTCCTTCATCCGACGTACTTCCTCGAACGCCGCCAACGTTTCCTCATTCGGAACATTCATAGAAACCTCAAACGGAATCCTCTGTTCCCGTACTGCCTGTTTTGCTGACATCGTAAAAAAAGTAGTCATATCTAAACCAAGATTGGAAACAAGCTCCTGTAGCTGCTTCTTTAGCTCCTCATCTATCCTCATTGTTACATTGGTTGTCGCCATACAATCAACTCCTTTCAGTTATATTATAGTATAACCAAACTCGTTTTGTCAATACAATGCACATATAACGCACTCTTCTGTATATTCATGGCAAAATACGTTCCATCATGCAAAATTTAACAAAATTTGAACCGTAGGAAAATTCTCTCCCCTCTTTCTCTTACGCCTCCATAGACATTTCCCTGCTCCGGTTTTATAATAAACTTGTACATGTACAAAACATTTGTTAAATTAAACATTCACACACAACGGAGGATTCTTATGATAGAAAACTTAATGATTTTAGGAAAAAGAATATTAGAACTGAGAAAACGTCACTCCATGACCCAGGAAAAGCTTGCAAACGAAATGGGCGTATCCATCGGTGCGGTATCCAAATGGGAAACCGGTGCATCCGTTCCTGACCTTACCATGCTTTGTGCACTGGCTGATTTCTTCCATGTGTCCACAGACTATTTATTAGGCCGCAACCTTCCGAACCATTTCTTAATCTGTGATGACTCTACCTTTATGGGCGGTATGGTAACCGACATGATACACCACCTCGGTTACTCCGCAAAATCCGTAGAAAACAGCAATCAGCTGTTTCAGGCATTGGAAACTGCTCTACCTTACGGTATCTTTTTGGACGTACACTTCCCGGACGAAAACGGACTGGATATCTTAAAACGTCTCAAGAAGGAGTACCCGACCCTTCACATCATTATGCTGACCGCCGACACCAGCGAAGAGGTACATTCTCTTGCCACAGAATACGGTGCGGAATACTTTGTCTACAAACCGTTTTCCTTTGAACATTTACAGGCAGCCATAAAATCAATCCTTTAAAGCAAGTACGCCTCAATCCACCGTGCCACACCGTCCGCGTCATTGCTTTCCGCAACCTCGTCCGCCACAGCCTTTACCTCCGGAATGGCATTGTCCACTGCCACGCCAAGACCGCAAAGCTTCATAGACTCCGCATCATCCTGATCATCTCCGAAGTACACTGTTTCTTCCGGAGCAATTCCAAAGGCGTTAAGCATCACCTTAACGCCGTTTCTTTTGTTCGCCGTCTTACTCATAATCTGCACCAAATACCCGTTAGCCACGGTACAGTGCAACCCCTCGGTCAGATTTTCTTTCACAAACTCCGCCGCACCTTCCCCACTGACCAGTATCTTGTACGCCGTCTCTCCCGCTGGAAGCTTCGGAAACTTTGTATGTAACGTATATTCAAACTCCGGAATATGTTCTGCGGCATATAATATCTCTCCGGTTTCCACGGAAAATAAAAATTCTTTGTGCCCGCATACCTTAGCCAACATTTCCTCCGCCAATTTCTCCGGGATTCCGTAGGTCATCACCTTGTCTCCCACCATTACTTTTGCCCCGTTCATCACCGTCACCGCATCAAAACCGATGGCTGCGTCATACTCTGTAATGCTTCGCTCCGGTCTGGCGGTTGCCGCCATCACCTTGATGCCTCTGGCTTTACATTCCTTCAGCACAGACACCGTGTATGTGGACAAAGACTTGTCTGTCCGAAGTAAGGTCCGGTCTAAGTCAGTGATAATTGCTTTTACTTTTTTCATTCTCTCGCCCTCCGTGAAACATGTATTTTTTGTTACAGTTACAATTACACGCTTATTTCAACATTACGCTACGGAAATCGATATCGTCTCTTGTGAACTCCGCTTCAATCCAGTCAAACATCTGATTCATCTTATCATCGTCATCCGCATATTTTTTCACCACTTCAATCTCATCATACCCAATAGTCATAATATAGCGGTATAACGGCATTGTAGCATCCGCTTCTTCTTCCGTAAACTCATAATACTCTCGGAACTTTCGTAATCCTTCCAAATACCGTTCGAACTGTGCATCTGTATATTCCTTGCAATAATATGACATCAGCCCTTTCTCCTCCGACGGGCAAGGAGACTCGTTTCCACCGTACCAAATTGCTTCAAAGGTCATATTTAATACCGTATCCTTACCGGACAAATTATAATCTAAAACACCACGAAAATGTCCTTCTTCATCCAACAGCAGATTATTATCTCCGGTATCTGCCTGAAACACTGACGTCGGAAGATCAAAATACACCTGCTCCAGCTTTTCCTGATTCTCCCGAAACAAAGTCAACACTCGTTCCAAACGTCCGGTAAACCTTGGTGCTTTTTCCTTCACCAGCTTTTTAAACTGTTCCACACAATCCGTTACCTCATCCGTTTCTGCCCACCCCACCGAGGCCAAACGTACCCAAAGAGAATCTCCCCATGTATTGGTAAAATGCTTCTGTCCTACCTTTGCCATAAACTCACGCATCTCGTCCACATACAAATAGCGTTTCCCGTCTGGTGTTTTCGGCTTATTCTCAACATCCTTCGGCAGAAAATACTTCGCAAATTCTTCCTCCCATACCACAAAGTTTTTCCCTTGTATCTCCAGCACTTCCGCATAGTTTCCGCCCCGACTCTTTCGTAGCATCGGACAGTAGTATCCCATTTCCCTGAAGTTGTTTATCATTTCTACCCATCCGGCCACCCGCTCGATTGTGGTAAAATCATTAGCAGCAGCCTTTATGACATACTTCCCTTCCGAGTACTCTACGAAAACGATTGTACGGAAATCATCCTCCTCCGTCCAGGTATCCTCCCACTTACAGGATATCGGCTCCTCTGTATGAAAAAATGCAATCATCTTATTAATCTCTTGTTGTTCCATGTCTCTCCCCCACTGCAAATTCATAACCTTCTGTCAACTGTGCTTCCGCCTGCTCCCTTGAATCCCTCTCAGAAAGCATACAGTTCACAGACCTTCCTCAAAATTTTAGCATACCTCTTCCCGTAAGTCAAACCTATGGCTTTCTTCTGCTCCCGCCGCACTCACTATCTCTTCTTATCTTTCCGCCGCAAAGCACCGGTAAAACCTTCTCCCCAGTCTCCGCTTTCCGGACCTTGCCTCCATATACTCCTCTATCATGGAAACTGTCATATCCACGCACTTCCAGTAAATCTTTTTCAAATCCCTACAACTTTTCACACACCTTAAACTCGGACGTTTCTTTATAACCAGACCGTACAACAGCCGGTACGTCCCGGTGGTAGCAAATAAAATCTGCAAGGTCACCCGTTTCAATGCTCCTCTCGCCGAAAGAAAATGATGCACACGAAGCATATCCCGTAGAGTCCCCTTAATCTGCCGCACCGACAACCACGGAAAGAACCTGTGAATCACCTCCGCGTTTTCCGTCGTCGGCACCACATGCCCCGCCAACGGATATTCAAAAGGATTTAACCCGTCTGTCACCATCAGACTCCGGTCCAACTCCGCTTCAATTTCCAGATGTCTGACTCCGTACTTTTTCTCATACTCTGCAATATAATCATGACACGGTCCATCCAGAACAAAATGACAAATAAACCCCAATAGATACGCAAGCGCTTTCTCGTCCGTTGTCAAAGAAAGACTCCTCTTAAAAAACCCGTAGGCATTCCGCTTATGCATCCGGAACCCGGTGAGACTCACCGGATTTGCCACCGCCCCGTGATAATAAAATAAAATATCCGGCCCGTAAAGCCCGATATCAAACAAATCCTCATGCAAATCCACAATCTTTCGAATTCCCTTTGGCAGACGCAGCTTCACATCCTGCCCAAACCGAAAATGCGTATAAGTCGCCGGCATACCAACCCCTCCGTTTCTGATGACAATCCTAAACTTTAAGTTAGTATGCACAAACTTGTTTCAAAGCAACCATTCTAAAATGAATTCCCATATTTTATGTAAAAGAAAAAACTTTCCGATATTATCATAACATAGCCTAGGGCTGTCGCCGCCTTCTTAGGGGACTTGCCCTGTTTTTACGCTTTGTAAAAGATGACACTTGGTTGTGGGAACGAATTTGAATTTGTTTTTGCTTTTCCCGAAGGGTCGCGCTTTTAGCGCAGTCGAAATCACCTCTTAGAAAAGACTGGGCGCGAGGTCGCCCCCGAGCGTCCTAGTCTTTCTTAGAGGAAGTTTGACGGAGCGTTGCGACTTGCAAAAACGGATTCAAATTCGTTCCCACAACACCTTTTCTCTTGACAGCGTAAAAACAGGGCCATCGCCTTTCTCACAAGCGACAGCCCGTTCCTCTTCTCTTACTCTCTTCCGCTCCAGCAATACGTACAAAGCTTGCTCGGATCGATTCCCACGGATTCAATCATGTCATCCAGACGATGGAACCGTAAGGAAGTAAAATTAAGCTTCTTTCTGATTTGCTCTACCATATCGTTATATTTTGCGGATTCCGGGTTGATGTACTCTTCCAAATCCACATCCATCTTACCCTCACGCTCCGCAATGATTCGTCTCGTAATCAAATCCATCTCCGAATTGGAACGGGAGAAGTTAAGATACTTACAACCAAACATAAGCGGCGGACAGGCAGTACGAATATGCACTTCCTTTGCTCCGCTCTGATATAAAAACTCCGTGGTCTCACCGAGCTGTGTACCGCGCACGATGGAATCGTCGATTAAAAGCAGGCTCTTATCCTGAATCAAATCATGCACCGGAAGCATCTTCATCTTTGCAATCATGTTACGCTGGCTCTGAATGGTCGGCATAAAGGAACGCGGCCAGGTCGGCGTGTATTTAATAAACGGTCTGGAAAACGGAATGCCGGAAGCGTTTGCATACCCGATGGCGTGCGGCGTACCGGAATCCGGAATGCCTGCCACGCTGTCCGGCTTCACATCATCACGTTTTGCCAGCTTTGCTCCGCAGTTATAACGCATTTCTTCTACACTGACTCCCTCGTAGGAAGAGGACGGATAACCGTAATATACCCAAAGGAACGTACAAATCCGCATCTCCGTACCCGGCTTTGCAAGAGTAATCACAGCCTCCGGGGTCATGACAACGATTTCTCCCGGACCCAGCTCTTTATAATCCTGATAACCTAAATTCAAGTAAGCAAAGCATTCAAAGGACGCACAAAACGCACCGTTCTTCTTACCGATGGCAACCGGAGTTCTGCCGTACTTATCACGGGCCGCATAGATTCCCTTCGGTGTCATGACTAAAATGGTCATGGAACCCTGAATCACATCCTGGGCATACTGAATCCCCTCTACCAGATTTTCCTGCTGGTTAATGAGCGCTGCCACCAACTCCGTGGCATTGATATCGCCACCGCTCATTTCCAGGAAATGAGATCCGCCGGACTTAAAGATTTTCTGAACAAGCTCTTCCAGATTATTGATTTTACCTACGGTAATAATGGAATAGGTACCGTGATGGGAACGTACCAAAAGCGGCTGCGGTTCGTAATCGGAAATACATCCGATACCCATATTTCCCTTCATTTCGTTAACATCTTTTTCAAACTTGGTACGAAACGGTGAATTTTCAATGTTATGAATGGAACGGTCAAATCCGTTCTCTCCGTATACTGCCATACCACCGCGTCTGGTACCTAAGTGGGAATGGTAGTCTGTTCCGAAAAATAAATCAAATACACAATCCTCTTTTGAGGCTACCGCAAAAAATCCGCCCATTTGCCAATCCTCCGATTTCTATTCCGTCGTATCCTGCATTCTGCAACTCCCAAACCGTGTTCTACGAAAACCACGTCCTATATTGTAATATAATTTTTCTCGGAATGCAATACGCAAAATTGACGGATTTACAAAGAAATCCGCCAACTCTATTGTTTACTTTATTTCATTTTCAATACCCGCATGGCATTTAAAATCGCAAGCACCGACACTCCCACATCCGCAAATACCGCTTCCCACATAGTGGCCATACCGAGAGCTCCCAGAAGAAGTACCAGCAGCTTTACTCCCAGCGCAAATACGATATTCTGCTTTACGATGGTAAGGGTCTTTCGGGAGATTCTGACTACAGTAGCAATCTTTTTCACGTCATCATCCATCAGAACGATATCCGCCGCTTCGATTGCCGCATCGGAGCCCATGCTTCCCATGGCAATACCGATATCCGCTCTTGTAAGAACCGGTGCATCGTTGATACCATCTCCCACAAAGGCCAGCTTTTCTTTGCCGTTCCGCTCCTCAAGCAGTTCCTCTACCTTACTTACCTTATCTCCCGGAAGAAGGTCCGCATAGACTTCCGTAAGTCCCAGCTCCTTTGCCACAGCCTCTGCCGCAGCCCTCCGGTCTCCGGTCAACATGACAAATTTCTTTACTCCGGCACGACGCATCAAAGTAATCGCTTCCTTTGCCCCCTCCTTCAAAGAGTCCGCAATGACAATACTACCGGCAAATACGCCGTCCACTGCCACATATACCACGGTTCCGGCCTGCTCACAAGTAACGTAAGAAACGCCTTCCCTTTTCATCAGTTTTTCATTACCCAGCAGCACCGTTTTCCCGTCTGCCAAGGCACGGATTCCGTGTCCCGCCACTTCCTCCGCATTCTTTATCCGCTCTGCCTCAACCGGCTTCCCGTAAGCCTCCCGCAGTGCCTCTGCGATGGGATGGTTGGAATACATTTCTCCGTAAGCGGCAATCTCTAACAGCTCTGCCTCGGAACAGCCTTGCGGATATACCCCCGCCACCTTAAACTCTCCCTTTGTCAGCGTTCCTGTTTTATCAAACACAACGGTAGACACCTCCGCCATTGCTTCCAGGTAATTGCTTCCCTTTACCAACACGCCCCGCTTTGATGCCGCACCGATACCTCCAAAAAAGCCCAGCGGCACAGAAATCACCAATGCGCACGGACAGGATACCACAAGAAAAATACAGGCTTTTTCCAACCAAATCCCGAAGGAATCTCCCGTAATCAAAGGCGGCAGCACTGCCAATAACACCGCACCGATGGTAACACACGGCGTATAATACTTCGCAAACTTCGTGATAAAGTTTTCCGTCTTTGCCTTTTTACTGCTTGCGTTTTCCACCAGTTCCAAAATCTTTGACACGGTGGAATCCTCAAACTCCTTCGTTACCCGTACCCGCAATGTTCCGCTGCCGTTGACGCAACCGCTGATAATTTCATCCCCTGCCGTCACGGTACGAGGCACCGATTCACCGGTCAACGCCGTCGTATCCAAAAGAGAGCTTCCTTCCACTACGATACCGTCAAGGGGCACCCGTTCTCCCGGCTTAATTACAATAATACTACCTACCTCTACTTCATCCGGGTCCACCTCGGTCAGCACGCCGTCCGTTTCCAGATTCGCATACTCCGGACAAATATCCATCATATCAGAAATCGCCCGGCGTGACTTGCCCACCGCATAGCTTTGGAACAACTCTCCCGTCTGATAAAACAGCATCACCGCCACCGCTTCCAGATATTCTCCCACAAAAAACGCACCGAAGGTAGCGATAACCATCAGAAAGTTTTCATCGAAAACCTGCCCATGAACTATATTGCGAATAGCCTTCCATAAAATATCATAACCGATAACCAGATACGGAATCAAATGTATCGTCAGTAATATCCAACGTTTCCCCGGAGCATCCGGACCAAGTGCCGCAAAACCGCCGCCATGCTCCGCCACAAACAGCCCTACAAATATACAAAACACAATCAGAATCCGAATCAGGACCTTTTTTTGCTTAGCATCCATACATACACTTCCTCTCTTTCGGATATCACTTCCTTTATAACAGTATCTTACAGTCCGGCTCTACCTTCTTACAAACTGCAACCACCTGCTCCATAATCTCATCCATACGAGCCTCATCCGCCTCAATGGTCAGCTTCTGCATCATAAAACTGACCGTAGCGTCCTCTACACCATCAATCTTCTTAATCGCCTCTTCCATCTTTGCCGCACAGTTTGCACAATCCAAATCCTGCATTTTAAACTTTTTCTTCATAACTCTATCCTCCTGATTTTTCTATTATAGTTACTCCACCTTTATCAGCGTCCGGTTATCCTAGCTTTTATTCCTCTATATGCTCCAATCCCTGACCGATGATTGCTCTTACGTGATCATCTGCCAAAGAATAGAAAATAGACTTGCCTGCTCTTCTGTTTTTTACCAGCTTCGCCTGCTTCAAAATCTTTAACTGATGGGACACCGCCGACTGGGTCATCTGCAGCGCCTCTGCCAAATCACACACACATACCTCTGCCTCAAACAGCACAAACAAAATCCGAATCCGGGTGGAATCTCCGAATACCTTGAACAACTCCGCCAAATCGTATAACTTCTCTTCCTTCGGCATTTGTGCCGTTACCTTCTGCAGTAAATCCTCGTGAACACAAACACTATCACAACATGCCACACCGTTTTGCTGCATCCTTTTTGTCTCCTTTCCGATGTACTTTCATTTTTCGATTTAAATCTCGTACCTTTATTTTCTGCTTCATATGAATAGTCATTCATATGTTCATTTATATAATACTGTCATTTTCCAAATTTGTCAAGTCAGTTTTTCTCTTTCCGATTCTTTTTTTCTTCTCTGTTCCTCTCCTCGCTTACACTCGCCCGTTCTCCTTTTACTCCTCCAAAAGTCTAAGGCTTTCCTCCACACACACCGTTCCCCAACCGATATACGGATTCGGGTATTCCGTGAAACCGGTAAGTTCCCGTGCTCCTCGGAGCAAATAAGCTTTCAATCGTTCTCCGTACAAATACGGGGCATTTCCCTCCGTAATCCCCCACTGCATCAAAAGCGCTGCACAGCCCGTTACAAAAGGAGTTGCCATGGAGGTGCCGGTTTTCGTCGTATAACCGCCTCCCGGAGCGCAGGATACAATCTCCACCCCCGGTGCCGCCAAATCCGGCTTCACTCTGCTACAGCCTGCCTCTCCTCTCGGATATCCTCTTCCTGAAAAACTTGTAATACTGCCTGTTCGTGCATCATAAGCTGCCACCGCAATGGGACGCTCCGCCGTGGATGGAACCGTCAGTGTCCGTTCCGGCGTTGCCTGTAAAAAACGGGTTACGGTACTTTGTACACCTCCCACAATCCAAATATCATATTCTCCGTCCATAATCCGTACGGGACGCAGCCGGATACGCCAAGTTCCCTCCTCCAGAGTACTCCCCTCCCCCCGTAATGTAATTCCGATTTCCCGTAGCATCCGGTAGGGTGTTGCTTCTCCCACAAACACCTCTGCCACAGAATCTCCGAAATCAAGTACCACACCGGATGCTGCCGGATAACCTTTGATAGCGGTACCTCCTCTGTTCCCCGACACTCCCCCACTGTTACCGGATTCCCTTGTAGTTATCGGCAGTTGACGTATCGTTCCGGAGGGTGAGACCAAAGAAATCTCTATCGAATCCAGCGCACTGAGCCAAAGCCCCATGCGGATATTGCGTTCTGTGGGGCCCACGGAAAGAAGCAGCTCTCTCGCCGTTCCTCCATTCTCCATATCGTCCTTCAAAAACACATCTCCCACATGCCATCCCAATGCGGCATTATTTCCCGTGCCGATACAAATGCACGTCCTTCCGTACAGTGCTACCGTATCCAGATACGTCTCCAAAAGACTCCGTCCGTCATGGGCTCCCTCATTATTTCCAAAGGACAAATTGATACTGAGCGGTTTTCCCATAGTTACCGCATATCGCACGCAAAAATCCACTGCAGTCATCAAATTGGTGGTCTGTGGGAAAGGATCCGCCTGGGTTCCCCCAAGCTTTACCACCAGCAATTTACTTTCATAGGCCACACCCCTATACCGTCCGCCGGAAGCCCTGCCGTTTCCGGCGGCAATCCCCGCCACATGAGTCCCGTGTCCCGACAAATCCGATTCCGGTACAAGGCTTCCGCCTTCAGTCGTCTGTTCCCCGCGCAGTGCCGCATCGATACGGTCTTTTGTGTAGAGCACACCGTCTAAATATCCTTCCGGCGGTGTATTTTCATATCGCACGCCGCTTTCTGATTGCACCTCTGCCGGACGCTCCCCCTCCTGCTGATATGCCGTCTGGTCCCACAATGCCACAATCCGCGTTGTTCCGTCCTCGTTTCTGAAATCCGGATGGGTATAATCAATGCCGGAATCAATAATCGCCACCAGTACCCCTCTGCCGTTCAAACCCGGATTTCGTGCCTGCAACGCCGTCACACAGGCCTCTCTTCTCCCGCCTGTCACCTCGGTATACACACGCGACGGCACTTCCGTCCAAAGAATCTCTTCCGCAGAAAGCAAAAGCGGAGCAAGCTCCTGCCGGATACGCACAATGGCATATCCGCCCAGAAGCTCCTCCGCTACAAAACCGATTTCTTCGGCCAAACGCTTCAAATCTCCCACATACCGCACAATCAATTCCAGCATCACAATACATCCGAGAATTCCCTTGCACCAGTATATTCCTTTTCAAAAGGCTATGTTCCACTTCTTCGTTTTCCCCTACAACAACTCCGCCACCTGCTCCACCGCTTGCTTTGTCGTCGCCCAGCTGGTTGCAAACCGCACCACGGAATGATTCTCGTCCAGTGCCTCCCAAAAGCTGATTTTCACCTGCCTCTGAAGCTTCTGCATCAACTTATTTTCCAGCACCACAAAAATCTGATTGGTCGGGGTTTCCAGATACATCTGATACCCTTTTTCTTTTAAAATGCCCCGTAGCAGCTCCGCCATTTCGATGGCATTTCTGCTGATTTCCGTATACATATTGTCCGTAAACAGTGTATCAAACTGGATTCCCAGCAAACGGCCCTTTGCCAAAAGAGCACCGTGCTGCTTTACTAACGTCAGGAACTGCTTCGGCATATTTCTCTTCGTAAATACAACGGCTTCACCGCATAATGCGCCTACCTTTGTTCCGCCGATATAAAATACATCGCAAAGGCGCGCAATATCCGGCAACGTCACATCCGTCCCCGGGCTGACCAAACCGTAACCGAGACGCGCTCCGTCCAGATAAAGCGGAAGTTCATACTCCTTACAAACCTCCGAAAGTGCAGTCAGTTCCTCCTTCGTATACAAGGTACCGTACTCCGTCGGGTGGGAAATATATACCATCCCCGGAAATACCATGTGGTCCTTACTTTCATCTCCGTAAAACTTTATCAGGTAATCTTTTACGGTCTGCGCCGCCAGTTTTCCGTCCTTTTGCGGCAGAGCAATTACCTTATGCCCTGTAAATTCGATAGCCCCCGCCTCATGAATACTGACATGCCCCGTATCCGCGGCAAGCACGCCTTCATAGGACCGCAACATAGAATCAATGACAGTCTGATTCGTCTGGGTTCCCCCCACAAGAAAGCGAATCTGTGCCTGCGGACACTCGCAAGCTTCCTTAATCTTCTCTATAGCAGAGGCACAATACGGGTCCTCACCGTAGCCGGAAGCCTGTTCCAGATTGGTTTCCAGTAATCTTTGCAAAATCCGCGGATGTGCTCCTTCGGAATAATCATTTTCAAATGCTAACATATCGATTCTCCTTTTCTCTTGGGGTAAGTAATTTCCCTCTCTCTATCATACCATGCTCTATATTGTATTTCAAGCATTCTCTTTTTCTCAGAAGAAACAACATTTCTCCATGCAGCTACAACATAGTTCCATTGTTATTTCCACAGAACTATGCTTAACTTTATTTATCAGGTATGACAAAGCTTTTATTTAACAAACAACATTTACAATAGGAGGTACTTTTATGGCTAACAATCCGACCACCGCTCTCGGTTGTCTTCCGGCTCTCGGCTGGAATTCCTGGAACACCTTTACCTGGGATATTAACGAATCCCTGATTAAGGACGTAGCTGACCTGTTCGTTTCCGAAGGATATAAGGATGCGGGATACGAATATATCGTTATCGATGACTGCTGGAGCTTAAAGGAGCGTGACGAGAACGGACGCCTGGTTCCGGACCCGAACAAGTTCCCGAACGGCATGAAGGCAGTTGCGGATTACATTCACGAAAAGGGCTTAAAGTTCGGTATGTACTCTTGTGCCGGTACCCACACCTGTGCAGGACATCCGGGCAGCTTTGAGCATGAGTTTGAAGACGCAAAGCAGTTTGCGGAATGGGGCGTTGACTACTTGAAGTACGACTATTGCTTCAAGCCGCGTCACGTTTCCGGCGAGCTTTTGTATAAGCGTATGAGTCTCGCTTTAAAGAACTGCGGTCGCGATATTTTATTCTCTGCCTGCAACTGGGGCGAAGACAACGTACATGACTGGATTCGCGAATCCGGTGCACATTCCTACCGTTCCACCGGTGACATTCAGGACAGTTGGGAATCCATTAAGCGTCTGGCACTTTCCCAGATAGACAAAAAGGCTTTCACCGGCTCCTTCTGCCACAACGATATGGATATGTTGGTTGTGGGTATGTACGGCGGCAGCAACAGTGACTGGATCGGTCAGGCGAAAAACGTATGCACCGACGCCGAGTACAAGACCCATTTTGCACTTTGGTGTATGATGGGCTCTCCGCTGATGATCGGTTGCGACATTAGAAAAGCAACTCCTTTTACCAAGGAATTGCTTCAGAATAAAGATCTTCTTGCTATCAATCAAGACCCGGAATCCCGCGGCGCATATCGCATTGCAATCGAACCGAACTGGTTCGGCAAGGATGATGCCTTCACTTTAATTAAGGTTTTACAAAACGGCGACCTTGCCATCGGCTTATTTAACTTTACCGACAATACCCGTGAACTCACTGTTCAGTTCTGGGATTTCGGTCTGAACTATCAGTCCGGCTACGGTTTAGCTCTGCATGACTGCTTCACCAATGAAGACCTTGGCATCTTCCGTGAACGTTTTGCAAGACATGTTCCGGCTCATGACTGTGTTGTTGTACGTGCTAAATTGACGCGCTAAGCCCCCTCGGTGCGTTTATTCCGATATCCACTTGGTGTGATGCCCTTTCTTTTTCGGAACAATCTGGAGAAGTAAAGGGCATCTTTATATCCTACGGAGCATGCCACCGCCTGTACCGACAGTTCACTGCCCGAAAGCAGCTCGCAGGCACGCTCCATCCGCACCTCCGTCAGATACTCCTGCGGCGAAATCCCGGTATGCTCCATAAACATCCGATATAAATAGGTTCTCTCTACATTTAAGCTTTTCGCCAACTGTCCAACATTCAGCTCCTGCTTCCAGTAACTGTTCTGAATCATCTCCGCCGCATCCTCAAAATAGGTACGCTTCTCTCCCTGCTCCTTGGATTCCTTTAAAAAGTAGGTCAATAACAAATATACCTTTGCGGCATACCGTTCCTTTGCCGTTTCTCCGTATAATCCGTCTTCATAAATGCAAAACAACGATTCCAAGCCCTGCTTTCCTTTTACCACAGGACATTTCTTTGAAAAACCGGTGCGGGCCACCAATGCCTTTGCATCCGCTCCTTTAAAATCTACCCAGCGATAAGCCCACGGGTCAGACTCCTCCGGATAATATAATATCTCCTCCTCCGGAAATACCATAAAGCAATCCCCCGCAGAAAGGGCATAGGTCTCTCCCCGGAACACCACATAGCCTTTTCCGGACACAATATAGTGAACGGAATAAATCTCTCTTGTTCCCGGTCCCCAGCGATGCAGGTCCGCTCCTTTGTAATTGTTATCCGTGCATACAAGCTGTAAACGCATTTTCCGTCTCCCTTCCGTGTCCGAACACCTTCCGGAACATTTTACGGTCAAACCGTACTCTCTTTCTTCCCACTATTGCGTTACCATTATTCCAGATATGTATTTAGCATCTCCCGATACACATACCGATGCATGGTTCTCTCTGCCACCATACGGTCTATTTTCTCCAAGGTCATCCACTCCGCCGCTGCCACCTCACATTCCTGCAGGGTCAAGGACTCCACCGAAATGTCCTTCCGTAACAAATACACATAGCAGAACGCATTTTTTCTCCGCACCATGAGGCAATACTGCAATTCCTCTGCCGACACATTTAATCCCAACTCCTCGGAAAGCTCCCGTACCGCCGTAGTAATCGGTTCCTCTCCTGCCTGCACCGAGCCGCCCGTAGTCGCCCATACTCCCGGACAATTATCTACCTTGTCACTGCGCTTTTGCATCAAAAGCTCACCCACACTGTTCTGAATCCAGATATGTACCACCTTATGAAAACACCCTTCCGGAACCGTGGTCCCCCGAAGATGCTTCTCTCCTGTCAATTGTCCCGTTCCGTCATACAAATCCCAGTATTCCGCCATTTTACTCTCCCTTTCATCCTTTCACGTCATCAGCCGTTTGCATTCGGTGCCCCGACATCCGTACCGGCCTTCTGCCATATACCAACAAGGCTGTCCCATCGATTGCTCAACAAGACAGCCTTTTTGATTTTACCTATTACTTATTCTCTTCCTTTACCTCAATCTTACGGATTTCCTTGGTACGGATTTCCTCACAGATTGCAGAAATAAACTCAGCCAAAGGCTTCTGTCCCTCATCACCGAGATAACGGCTTCTTACGGAAACAACGCCCTCTTCCTCTTCCTTCTGACCAACAACCAACATATACGGAACACGGTCCAGTCTGGTTTCACGAATCTTGTAACCGATTTTCTCCGCTCTGTCGTCCATCTCTGCGGAAATACCGTTCTTACGCAGCTCCTTTAATACCTTCTCCGCATAGTCGTTGTACTTCTCGGAAATCGGAAGCACACGTACCTGCTCCGGACACAACCAGGTCGGGAACAATCCCGCATACTTCTCAATGAGCCATGCAAGGGTTCTCTCGTAGCAGCCCATACTGGTTCTGTGGATAATATACGGACGAACCTTGTCACCGTTCTGATCGATGTAGTACATATCGAACTGTTCAGCAAGGAGCGCATCCCACTGAATAGTAATCATGGTGTCTTCCTTACCGTATACGTTCTTTGCCTGAATATCAATCTTCGGACCGTAGAATGCAGCCTCACCGATACCTTCGATAAACTCGATACCAAGCTCGTTTAATACATCGCGGATGTGCTGCTCGGTCTCATTCCAAACCTCTGCGGAACCTACATACTTCTCCGGATTTTCCGGGTCCCAACGGGACAGACGATAGGTTACATCCTCTTCTACACCAAGGGTCTTTAAGCAATGCTGTGCCAAAGCGATACAATTCTTAAACTCCTCTACCATCTGGTCCGGACGCACAATCAAGTGACCCTCGGAAATGGTAAACTGACGCACACGGGTCAAACCGTGCATCTCGCCGGAATCCTCATTACGGAACAAGGTAGAAGTCTCACCGTAACGAAGCGGTAGGTCCTTATAGGACTTCTGGCTGTTCTTGTATACATAGTACTGGAACGGACAGGTCATCGGACGAAGGGCAAATACTTCCTTATCCTTCTTCTCGTCACCCATAACAAACATACCGTCCATGTAGTGATCCCAGTGACCGGAAATCTTGTACAAATCACTCTTTGCCATCAACGGAGTCTTGGTACGAATATAGCCCCACTCGTTATCCTCCAAGTCCTCAATCCAACGCTGTAATCTCTGAATCATCTTTGCGCCCTTCGGCATCAAAAGCGGTAATCCCTGACCGATAACATCAACGGTGGTGAACAGCTCCATCTCTCGACCGAGCTTGTTGTGGTCGCGCTTCTTAATATCCTCCAAATGAGCCAGATACTCATCCAAATCTGCATTCTTCGTAAATGCGGTACCGTAAATACGGGTCAGCATCTTATTCTTCTCACTGCCTCTCCAGTATGCACCGGAGGAAGAAATGAGCTTAATTGCCTTGATGCCCTTGGTACTCATTAAGTGCGGGCCCGCACAAAGGTCGGTAAACTCGCCCTGGGAATAGAAGGAAATCTCCGCATCCTCCGGCAAATCCTGAATGAGTTCTACCTTATACGGCTCACCCTTCGCTTCCATAAACTTAATTGCTTCCCCACGCGGCAGGGTAAAACGGGTCAGCTCCGCACCTTCCTTGATGATCTTCTTCATCTCTGCTTCTAACGCATCCAGAGCCTCTCTGTCAAACGGCGGGCAGTCAAAGTCATAATAAAAACCGGTATCGATGGACGGACCGATGGCACATTTCGCCTCCGGATACAGTCTCTTCACCGCCTCCGCCAGCACGTGAGATGCGGTATGACGATACGCAGCCTTACCTGCATCATCGTTAAAGGTCAAAATACTTAACTCGGAATCCTCTTCCACAACGGTACGAAGGTCCACTACCTTCCCGTTCAACTCAGCGGCACAAGCCATTCTGGCAAGACCTTCGCTGATATCCTTCGCAATGTCAATAATGGACATCGCAGATGCATACTCCTTTACGGAGCCGTCTTTTAACGTAATCTTCATGTATAATCTCCTTTCGAAATAAAAAATCCCCTTTGTTACCCAAAAGATAACAAAGGGACGATGTCTCGCGGTTCCACCCTTTTTGAAAAGGAATCTCCTTTTCCGGCTTCATTTAAGATGATAACGGAATCACCGTGGCGTATTAGGCCCGCTCCGAGGTGGTCTTCCTTTGCTTCCTGCCGGGCTGCTCTCAGCAAACGCAACCCTCTCTGTGACATTTCACAACATACTGTCCTCATCAACGCTTTCACATGTGAATTATTATATCACTTTAAAAGAAAAAGTCAAGAAAATTCCTGCTTATTTATACACCGGATAATACACCAAAGCATATCCTTCCTCATTCATTTCAAAAGCCACATGGACTTCTTCCGAATAATACAATGTCGTGTAATCGCCTACTGCCCTCGCATCTTCCACAACCTTGACAAACTGCTCCTTTGTCCATTCCGCATCCGGTTCGAACGCCTTTACCAACGACAAGCAAAGATCCAAATCAAGCGTGTCTTCCGCTGTCGCAAAACGAACGACATGCAGCAACTTCGTCGCCGTATCATAATCCGCTCGGATTTGGTACTCACTTGAACTATAATAATCCCTGTAACAATTAAAGCTGACCTGAGAATAATCACTGCTTATATAATAATAATTGCCATACTTGGAAATATCATCCGAATACTGAAAACCATCTGTCGAATTTGCAAGCAACCATGACTCAAACTCCTCTAAACTCATATCAAAATGTCTGTTGTCACATGAATAACCGATTTCTTCAATATCCTCCGGACTGAAATACAGTACCTCGTAATCCTCTTCCTCCGCATGATACTCCGGGGTAAGTTCCAACAATGCCGCATTCCGAAGCTCTTTGTCAAAAAGCTCCGCCAACTCCTCCTCGGAAAGCTCTGTCTCATCCTCATAAAAATCGTCCTCAATGACCTCTTCCTGATATCCTTCAGAAAATCTGTCAATCACCTTCACAACTGCCGGACCGATAACCCCAAGACTATTGACAAGGATATAGCCGATGATAATAATCAGAGCTGTCTTTTTTCCTTTTTTCTTTGTTGCGGACCGATTGGTTCCGGAAGCAGACGTAGATGTCGTAGTTGTCGTAGATGTATACGCTCTCTGGTTACCGGTACTTGTACTCGTACGTTCCCGTACAACGTTCTTCGTCGAATCCGTATGAGAATCCGTATGATACGTACACCCCTTATCATTCATAGGGTCATGACGCTCATTTAAGTAAATTCCGCTTGATATCTCATAGGTCTTTACAAACTTCCGGCAATTCTTACACCAGGTACCTTCTATTTTTTTATCACATATTGTACATAGCTTCATACAATCTCCCCATTTCCGGATTTACCAAATAAATCCTCTGTTTTCCTCCCGTATTGTATCATAGAAGCAACTTTCTGTCTATGCCAATTTATTGAGACGTTCTTCAAAGGTTTCTACCGGTAAAGGCTTGTCAAACAAATATCCCTGGGCATTATAACAGTTATTCTCTTTTAAAATCGTTACCTGCTCTACCGTTTCCACGCCTTCTGCGATACACTCCAAGCCCAGATTCTGTGCCATACCGATAATATGCTTTAACATAACCTTCTTCTGGATATTATCCTCTGTGTCTTCATCATCTTCCGGAAGAAAGCTCTTGTCAATCTTAAGTACCTTCCACGGCATCTCACGAATCAAATTCAAGGAAGAATAGCCCACACCGAAATCGTCTACCGCAACACTGAAGCCCTGAGTGCGGAACGCAATTACAATCTGCTTCAATTCTCTGAAATCTACATCCGTTGTGGTTTCCGTCAGTTCCAGTTCAATGTATTCATGCGGCACCTTATACTTATCCACAATTTCAAGTACGTGCTCTACCAAATCCATGTCTCCCAAATGTACTCTGGATAAGTTCACAGATACCTTTACCAAGCTCTTGCCCTCTTCACTCCAACGCTTCAGATCTCTGCATACATGTTCTAAAACATAAAAGTCCAACTCACAAATCATATTACTCTGTTCCAAAACCGGAATAAAGCGATACGGCAAAATCATCTCCCCGTCATGCTTCCAACGACAAAGTGCCTCTGCTCCGTTCAAGCGATAGTTCTTTAACGTTACCTTCGGCTGATAATACACCATAAACTCTTCATTTCGAAGGGCCTCTTCAAATACACTTTCCACCCACTTCTCATTTTCTACGGACTGCATCAGTTTCTCATCAAAAATCACATACGGAATCCGTTTTACATGCTTTGCAATATTCCAAGCCATGCCGATACGATCCATGATTTCTTCTGCTGTCTTATTTTCTACAATTTCATAATAACCCGCATGGGTCGCTAACATTGCCTTCTTCTTATCCTTCAAACCGAGTTCAATCATTGTCCCGGAAAGATATTTTACCACATAAGGCATTCTTTTCTTACGGAACAAAATCGTAAAAGTGTCTCCCTGAACACGGCACACGCACCCATCCTCTTTCAACCCCTTTTGCAGACCGGCGATAAACTTCTTTAAAATCTTCGTACCGCCTTCTCTTCCGAACTGATGGTTCACCACGGAAAAACGCTTCATATCAAAACGACATGCCACATATTCCTCAATCTCTCCCGCCGCAATTTTTTCATCAATACTTTTAAAGAAATAATTCAAATTATATACATCGATGGAATCTGCCCTAAAGCTGATTTTATTTGCCATTTCCCGCAATTCCTGCAAATTTTCCAAGGCACTTGTATTCTCCGGTGCCACCTTGCCTATGGTATCATCCAACTTACTCATAAACTCATTTACAAGCTTCGCATAAGAATCGTTATGTTTCATACTGTCGTTCTCCTTAACTTTCAGTAACTTCCAACTGCGGCAACTCGATTATAAATGTCGTACCCTCCGTCTCATTGCTGTCCGCCGTAATCTTTCC
The DNA here is from genome assembly GCA_964545045.1 of uncultured Lachnospiraceae bacterium. GTDB lineage: Bacteria > Bacillota > Clostridia > Lachnospirales > Lachnospiraceae > SIG307. The sequence continues at coordinate 94,813 of CAZJEN010000003.1, forward strand.
CTGCATCTGGCGGATAAACAAATCAACAATCGATAAAGCAAATTCATTTAGGTCCTCTCTGTCCCGCAAACGTAAAATGCCTCTGGAAAAATATTCACGAATACTGTTTAACTCCTCCGGCTTTAATACCTCTCCCGTATTCTGCACCGTAATTTTCAAGATATGGGCATAAGAATCCTTTTGCGTAGATACTAAAATCCGCACCTCAGACGGAACGTCTGCACTCTCTTTTACCTCAATCGCATTCGTTATCAGCTTTGCCAACAGCTGCCCGATACGCCCGCCGTCTCCGAACAGCATTTTCGGAACAGACTCCGAAACCTCATAAGAAAGGCGAATTCCCTTTTGCTGCGCCTCTTCCTCTTCCAGTTCCACCACCGCTTGTACCACATCGTATATGGAATACGATGTTTCGTACAAAGCTACATTTCCGTCGGAAAACTTCATATAATCCACAATATCACCGATAATGGAATAGGTATTCGCTCCATTGGTCAACATCGTATCAATGACATCCATAACGGAATCTACTCTTCCGTTTTTTACCACGTCCTGTAATGCGGAAATCCACTCGCTCATGTTCTCATGCAAATCTGAACTGAGATCCATCAAAAAGTGGGACTGGGATCTTGCCGCCCGCTCAAGATTACGATACTTATCGATTGCCATATAATTTTGATATGCCATCTCCGACAAAACATTTGCCACAATTCCTAAAAACTTCGCCGCCTTTTTCAGTTCCTTCTTACCGATGACAGTCGTATTTTCCATGGCCTCGTAATAGCTTTCGTAGCGAATGCCCAGTTCATCCGCGGTTTCCTTTAACGCCTCCTCGTCGATTTTAGAAGAAATCCTCACCTGACCGCCGAGAAAGCATCCCAGTAATCTATTCCCCAGCATAATCGGAGATGCAAAATCTGCCAGCCCCGCGTGACAGACATAAACCACCGGTTCACCGCTTTCCAGTGCCATAACAGCGGCATTCTTGTCACTTGCCACACAACGCTTATATCCCAACTCGGACTGCCTTGTATATTTCATACAAAAATCGGTAAACGCACTGCCCTCCGTCAACGGATTTCCGTCCGCATCCGTAGTCAGCGCCGCCATTCCGGTATATTTTGAAAACTCATCCTGTATTTTCTGTAATAGCTCAACATCGATTAAATCTGTAAGTAACAATTCTGCCATACTCATTCTCCTTCAGTAATCGCAATCGTTCTTTACCATCCTATATAATATCACATTTTGTCGAATTTGTCCACAATATTTACACTGAAACCGGACTTATTTCCCATAAAGCATTTCTTAACACAAAGTTTACAGACATTATTGCATTTATCCTAAAGGAAACCGTAAAAAAACACACAGTTGCATTTTACAACGCATCTGTGTGCTCTCTTCCTTATTATTCCTCCGTCAACACTCCGTTATCAATTCGGAAGATGCGGTCTGCTCGCTTTGCAATCTCCGGCTCGTGGGTAATCATGACAAGAGTCCCATCAAATCTTTTAATGGTACTTTGCAACAACTGCATCACCTCTTCCGCCGCCTCTTTATCCAGGTTTCCCGTAGGCTCGTCCGCCAAAATAAGCTCCGGATGATTCACAAGTGCTCTTCCGATGGCTACTCTTTGCTGCTGTCCTCCGGAAAGCTGAGACGGGAAATGATGCAGACGATCCGTAATTCCCAGTGCCTCTGCCAGTTCCTCCACATATTCCTTTTCAATCTTACGTTTATCCAAAAGTGTCGGCATAACCATGTTTTCATAAGCGGTCATAATCGGCATCAACTGATAATTCTGAAAAATGAAACCGATTTTTCTTCTGCGGATTTCCGCCAGCTTTTCATCGGAATTCTTATAAAGCTCTTCTTCACCGATAAATACCTTTCCGCCTGTGGGACGGTCCAGGCCACCACACAGATTCAACAACGTACTTTTTCCGGAACCGCTGGCGCCCACAATCGCCACAAACTCTCCCTTTTCCACGGAAAAGCTACAATCCCGTAACGCTCTGACATCCACATCTCCCTGATGATATACTCTTGATAAACCTTCTGTTCTTAAAATCGACATATTCTAACTTCCCTTCTTATGCTTTTTGTTCCAGTTCCCGCAGTACCTGTTTGGAGGCAAACAGGGTTGCACCCATGGTAACGCAGAATACCAGGATAACCAAAATAATTACTTCCGCCACCGGATGCTGCTTAAGCCCTTTCCCCAAGTAGCTGCCTTCAAGATTCGCCGCACGTATCAAATATATCCCGTAATTGACGATGCCGTTTGCCAGTGCAATTACAACAGCGTTGCGTAACGACTGAAACAGCATTATCTTCCGAACCATAGGCTTGGAAGCTCCCATCGCACATAGTTTACGGTACTCTTCGATTTTTTCCAGATAATAGAAAGCGTAATAGCAAAACAGAAATACCACCGCCGGCAATAACAGTAAGATTATATCCGAAGTCCATGCAATCCTTGTATCGTGATTTAGCTCCTCCCATGTATTTCCTATGTACTGTTTATCTTCAACCAGTTTTGCTCCCGGGATCACCTCTTCTACCACCTTAGCTACAGTTTCGAACTCCTCCAGCAAAGCCACTGCAACCTCTCGAGTCGATTCCTCTGCCTTTTTAGTTACATTCTCCCCACTCTCTTCCCTCATTTCATACCTAAAATCCTGTTTTTCGTTTACGGTCCCTATCCTTAATCCCTGCACCTCGGAAAGCATATCCAGTTCTTCCTTTGAAAAACTCCCGTCTTCTTTTCTTACCGTATAGGTAATTTCTTTTGCATCACTCCCGCCGTCACGCATATAGGCATCCTGAAGCAAAAAGATTTCCGACATCAGGTAAAATGCAAACACAGAAATCAATATAATCCCCAGTTGACGTCCTTTCAGGCGTTTCCCTTCCAAACCGGAATACCACCAAAGAGGATGCTTCACCTTGAGTACCTTCGGCTTCTTTAGGCAAACCAGATTCTCTCCCTTACTTACCGTCTCCTCCAACAGGTCAACCGGGGTCTCCCTTAGTAGACGATAGAGCACCGGAATCTGCATCAAAACTAATGCAACCACGCCCCCTACCGCAATCCCAAGTATCGCCTGCCAGCTGACACCGTCTATGGCCGCCGTATTGGTAGCAGTCAACGCATTTTCCGCCATTTCCACCAGTATCACAAACAAAAATCCCAGTACCGTACCGATTACGCCGGAGCATAGCATTCTCACTGTCACCATAGCCGCAATCTGAGATTTCTTTGCTCCAAGCGTCCGGTAAACGCCGATAATCTTCCTGTCATCCTGTATAATCAGATAGATGACCGCCGTAAGGCAAGCACCAAACAAAATCACCACTCGCATTGCCAAAGAAAGCACCCAATCTAACTCGTACTCCATATTAAACATTTTCGAATCTGCTATCATAGCCGGAGTACCAAACCTATCAAACATCTGAGAAAAAGCACTGCCCTTATTAAAATCACCATAAATGTTTTGAACAAATACATCGTAGTATCGTTCTTCGTCAGTCAGACCATCGATCAAGCTTTTATAATCTTCCTCGTGCATAAATGCATACTCATCCGTAAAGAGAAAAACTCCTTTTACCACTCCGGATACCACGGCATCTATCTGCTTTTCTTCTGCTCCCACTTTTACCGTTACCTTATTAAAATCACCATAAATGTTTTGAACAAATACATCGTAGTATCGTTCTTCGTCAGTCAGACCATCGATCAAGCTTTTATAATCTTCCTCGTGCATAAATGCATACTCATCCGTAAAGAGAAAAACTCCTTTTACCACTCCGGATACCACGGCATCTATCTGCTTTTCTTCTGCTCCCACTTTTACCGTTACCCGAATCTTTTCTCCCAACTCCGGCTGACGATTCCCGATTTTTGCAAAATCTGCCAGTACAATCTCCCCCGGTCCCGGCGGTCCTCCGTATAAATACTCCAGTTTCCAAGTATCTGGCACATCATAAGAGATTACAAACTCTACTCCTACCGGCCCCGATAATACCTCTGCCGCTTCCACCGGCTGTACCAACGTTATCTCCTCATGTTCCTCTAAAAAGGCAATTTCCTCTAACGGACACGCAGGAATTTTAGCAGAAAACCCGTAGTTTTCACTTCTCGACTCATTGATAAGCTTCCGTTCATTGGCATCCGATCTCATTACATCACTTGCCAGCATTGCCATAAAGGCTGCGATTCCCAATATCAGAAACAGTTGTTTCTTAAAATTTCTAGTAAAGGTACGTTTTATGTATAAACGAATGTAATTCATTTTTTTCTCCTTATTCATGCGCATGGGCATGTTCTTCATGATTGTGCTCTTCTTCCCCTCGAAGCTGTTCTATAATAGAATCCACATCTCCGTTGAAAAAGCAGGAATGAGTCACTCTATCCTCGCTTACCTTCCACCATATTCCAAGAAAACGCTCCACCTTCTGTTTTCCCTCAATATGAACACGCTCCGTCGGCAATACTCCGTCCTCATAACTCAGTTCATACAAAATGGTATACGGAATCATCCCCTCCTCATCACGATTTCCAAGTTCCACATAAAAAAGCTCACAGGCTCCCTTATGATTCTGTATGTTTTGCCGTCCCCGTACTGCCTCATCACTCTGCATTCTGGAATAATATTCCTCTGTCACATATTTTTTTCGTTGTTCCACCACAGCTTCGTTATTCTCATAGGTAAATCCATATTGCAACGAAAGATTCCTTTTTACAACAAAATACGGAATCCTACTACAGCCGTACAAAACTGCCCCGATTACAGCCACAATGATTACGCCCTTAAAAAACTTACGTATTCCTTCGTTTCCTTTCCGTTCTACTCGCTCCATTGTTCTTCTCCTTCTTGTTGCGGGGAGCAAAAGCCCCCGCAACCTATATCCTTCTATATAAGAGGGGTAACATAACTATTCTTTCCCGCGCACCAACTCTCCTCATCGTCACAAACACTGTGATAAATCGTATGTGGGTGAGTCACTCCCGGATTTCCTAAACTTAACCCGCACAAGTCACAAAGCTCCACACAACTATATCTGCTATAGGATACCGTACAATTCTTTCTGTTCCAAGGCCAACCGACTTTATGTTCATACCCTTCATTGCTTTTAAGAATTCCCGTGCACTTATACACATAGTTGTGATAGCCGTTTGCTGCATTCGCAGGGCAACCCTTATTCGGGGAAGTCACAGCCAGCGCCGAAGCCGGTGCTGCCATCATTACAGTTGCTGCCAGTGCCATTGCCACTGTAGCGAGTTTTTTACCTAATTTTCCTTTTCGCATTTCTTTGTCTCCTTCGATTCGATAAATTTTTCTTTACAACATCCCAAAGAAGCAGTATACTATGCTCGAGCACTCCTTTTGGTGTGTTTGTGTGTGTCGGCTTCCGGTCTCCCCTGCGCATGGTGTGACCGGAAGTCCTTTTATATATCACAAACAGCCCGTCCGCACAATGCGGGCAGGCTGTTGAAATATATCAGTTTTCTTTTCCAAGTAACCAATCTAACCACTTATCAATAATTCCCATGTTCCTTTACCTCCCGAATACATTATCATTGTAGCAAGGTAAAGTACATTTTTCAATCATAACTCCTTAAACGGTCACTTAACTTGTTAAGCGGTCATTTTATACTTCAAAACGACCCGTGCAATAAAAATATCATTATCTATTTTCGTTTCAAAAGCTCCATCATATTCTTTAACTACCTTTTTCACATTTTGCAAGCCGATTCCGTGATTTCTTTTATCTTCCTTCTCCGACTTAAGTACATTCTTTTTTTCTTTGCTTTGTTTCGAGACACTGTTCCTGATTTCGATACAAAAGAAGTTCTTTCCTTGCGAAAAATCGATTTTCAAAAACTTCTCTCCTCCTTCAATTCGCTCCAATTCCTCTATCGCATTTTTCAACAAGTTCATATATACGGAGCATAGCGAAACATCATCTATCGCCAACGAATCCTCTACAACTCCCGATACATATACCTTTGTTTCGTCCTCCACTCCAAAAAGATAATGATTCGAAATGACGTCAAGCACCTGATTTCCCGTCAAATACCTTTTTCCTTGAATCAGGCTTAGTTGTTGCTGTATTATGCTAAGATAGTTTTCCAGCCCTTTCATATTTCCTTCCTTTGCATAACTTTCCAGACACAACAAATGCCCCACCATATCGTGACGGTAATTTCTGGTTTCTTCCTCTCTTCTCAATAATTCTTCGTAAGAGGATTTCTGTAATTCTCTCAGCACGATTTCATTTTGCAACATATCGTCTATTTTTTCGTTTGTATTCCGTATATGCACAATAAACACTCCCAAAATAACAATTGACACATAGGATGTTACACATAAAATGATAGTAAGCACCGAATATCGAATATTGGAAACATACTCCTCTGCATAGTCTACACACCCTACTGTAAAAAGCATGCAGAGTATCATAAATACAATTAAAAAATTAACAGTGCGACCACTTAGATTCCACTTACTACGCCCCTTCTTGTTTTTCCATATACATGCAAACAAAGTAACCGACAAAGCAAAAAAACTCAGGATTACACTGTCATAGTTCCCAATCTGCACTTCGAGGTCCACAAATAACCCAACAATTCGTAACGGTATACTTACAATCTGCTCCAGCCCCAAGGAGCACAGAAACATCACAAAAAATGCCTTCCCTCGTTTTCCCGCATTCTCTCTCATCATGAAAAGCGTAGCAATCCACGCACATGCATATCCTAACGCATTTTTACCCGAACTGTCATATTCCGGAAACAGTATTCCGAACAATGTAAAGTAAAGTATGCCGACAACCAACGAAATCCACACTCTTTTTTCTTTTCGGTCAAATAACACCCGGTACAGCACCCCATATTTTAATGTCTCCAACACATATAATATCATTCCGTACATTTCTTATCCCCTAAATAACCTTCTGTATTTTAAATCAAATTCCATATATTTTCGCTCAAATTCTTTTTTTCGTCTTCTGGAAATATGAAACGCGTTCACTTCTCCTGCTACCTGTGTCCCGTCATAATCCTCAACAAAGCTCATATTTACAATCACATCCCTATTTATTCTTACAAACAGATGCTCATTCAGAATCTCTTCCAGTTCTTTTAACGAACACTCTTTTCGGAAGAATTTTTCTCCAACACAGAATTCCGAATACCCGTTATATGCTTTGATAAATTCAATCTCTTCCTCCGGAATCTCATACTTATTCCGCTCCGCATATACCTCGATATTCTCCGAAAAAAAGATACCTTCCACCGCCGCTTCCAAGGCTTCGCGCACTTCCTCTTTACTAAAGGGCTTTGTCACAAAGCGCAGTGCCTGAATCTGAAACGCTTCCTTAAAGCGCTCCACCATACCGGTTGCCATAATCACCTTGCACTTCGGATTCCTCTCTTTTATCTTTTTTCCCAGTTCAATCCCATCCAACTGTGGCATTTCAATATCCAGAAATGCTACCTGTATTTCCTCTATATGCTCTAACAGCTCATTTCCGTCAGTAAATGCAATAATTTCCTTGCTTATCTTTTTCTCCTCGCATATCTCACACAGTAGCTTTTGAAGTACATCTAATACTTGCTGTTGATCATCACAAATACCTATTACAATCTGAGTCATAACTTTCCCCGTCTCTCTTCTGTTTCCCAATATTCGACAATAGTTAATTATACAATTTAACCCCATTAAATACAAGTTTTTTACACTCCCGTTATCATCTGCTTTGTCTCTTTTCCGCTTCTACTCTTTCATCTCTTCCCCGTTCAATTCCACTCTCATCAGCTTATCCCCATGATAACAAAGCTTCAACGAGAAAAAAGGCTCCCCTTCGGAAAGCAACCGGAAAAACACCTTATCCCCTTCCCAAAGATTCAGGCTCTCAATCCGGTCCTTCTTCACCCATTCCAGGTCACCCTCGTTACACTCGGAAAGCTCCGCATCATCCACTGCCGCGGTAAACAGGCACATATATTCCCAGTCATCCCACTGCTCCCCGTCGTAAGCATTCTCCTGTTCTCTGAAGCAAAAGGTCACAATCCCCCGGAACCGAAGCTCTTTTAAAGTCAGTCCCGTTTCCTCCAAAGCTTCTCTTCGAATACACTCCTCCGGACTCTCTCCCGCCTCAAAATGCCCACCGATACCAATCCATTTATCCTTATTCACATCATTTACTTTCTTCACCCGGTGAAGCATCAAATAAGCGTCCTCCCGCTCTGCATAGCAAAGGGTTGTCAGACGCGGGGCTGTATGTACATTCGCCACTGATTCTACCACCTCTCTCATCACTCTTATCTTCTGATTGTATCATAGATTCATAAAAAAGGATACTGACCTTCCGACCTAATCCACTCTCTGTCTGAACAAATCAAACACCGCAACTGCTTCTGCCGAATACGTTGTGTCAAGATAGACATAATTAAACTCACGGAAAATTTCCCATTCTTTTACACAGAATTCCGCAAGTGCACCATTGCTTTCGCCGACTGCCCGATACGCAAATGTAATACCGTCACTTCTCTCAAGAAGCTTTGTAATAAGTCCGAAATTACTGACTGTGACAATTCTTTCAAATTCCGAAAAAGAATGATTCCTTTCCGTAAGGAGCTGTTCCAGTATATTCCTTGTTCCGCTACCCTCCTCACGAAGAATCAGTGTCTCCTTCCATATCTCATCAATTTCAATCCTACGATGTGCAAAAGGATGATTCACACTGCACAGCCCGACAAACGGTTCTTTCCGATACAGTTTAGACGCATATCTGCTCCGGTCAAAAAAGCCTTCTACAAGCGCAAAATCCAACTTTCCCGCGGCCAACTCCGCCAACAACTTTTCCGTATTTTCTACCATCACGGAAAGCCCATTCCCTTCCTTTTCCAAGAAAGCCGAAACATGTTCTGCCATCACATATTCTCCGATTGTCTTGGTTGCACCGATTGCCAGGTTCATACCCTCATTGTGCATCAGTTCCTCCCTAAGCTTTTTCTCCTGATACATCACGTTTTCGGCATACGTTTGCAACAACTCTGCTTCCCTTGTTTTTGTGAGTGTCCGCCTGTCGTAGCAAAACAACTTACAACCATATTTCTCCTCCAGATAGTGAATATGCTGTGTTACCGCAGGCTGCGTCATGTTCAGAAGTTCCGCCGTTTTACGGTAGTTCATTACCTTACATAAAGCTAAAAACGTTTCAAGTCTTGTATCTATCATCGCTGCTCCTCTGATAAAATAAATTTATAACATGATTCTGAATGATAATTTGATTTTATTATAGATTCACGATAAAATCAATACAGATATAAAAACAAAGGAGAATATCATGGAAACATTAAAAAATACCGCAAAACTATTGCCGGGCTTTCTACTGGCTCTTATCATCGCCGCTATAGCAAGGCTTCTGGAAAGCCTGCTGCCGATTCACTTAATCGGAGCTTCTGTCATTGCTCTTTTCATAGGCATGATTATCAACCATTTTTGGAAACCGAATACATTGTTTTCCGGCGGATTAAAATTTACTTCTAAGAAAATATTAAAATTCGCCATCATTCTACTGGGAGCAAGCTTAAATATCCGCATTGTTCTGGAAGTAGGAAAGTTGTCGCTCTGTGTCATGGTTTTCACACTTCTTACCTGCTTCGGCATCGGTCATTTTGTAGGCAAAGCACTTAAAATCAACTGGAAGCTCTCCAACTTAATATCTGCCGGAACCGGCATCTGCGGCGGTTCTGCCATTGCTGCCATCGCCCCTGTCATTGAAGCAGACGACACCGATATCGCCTATGCCATGTCTGCCACATTTCTTTTTGACATGGCAATGATTATACTTTTCCCGATTATGGGACAGGCTATGGGGCTTTCCGATATGGCCTACGGGCTCTGGGCAGGTACCGCAGTCAACGATACCTCCAGTGTGGTAGCGGCAGGCTATGCCTTTTCCGAAGCCGCAGGTGACTTTGCCACCATGGTAAAGCTTACCCGGACCCTTTCCATTATTCCGACAGTGATTACCTTTGCACTCATTTCGGCTCACCTGAAAAGAAAAGAAGCAGGGGCACAGAACACTTCCGCAAAAGCAAACTTCGGACTTACAAAGATTATTCCTTGGTTTATTCTTGGCTTCCTTGCCCTTACCGTTATTAACAGCTTCGGCGTTATTCCGTATGAAGCTTCCGCAGGAATGAAGGATATCAGCAAATTTCTTATGGTAGCCGCCCTGGCAGCCATCGGACTGAATACCAGCTTTAAAGACATGAAGAAATCCGGCTTCCGGCCGATGCTTCACGGATTTATCATTTCCGCGTTGGTTGTTGTTGTAGCCATTGCGGTAGAATATTTTATGGGAATCGTATAAAATTTTCATAGGATAACATTCATAGAATAACCAAAGAACATATGCATATAGATTATATAGATAAAAAGGCGTCGTATTGTCCCATACGACGCCTCGACTTATATTTCCTTTATTACTTTACAACAACCTTCTTGTAGTTCTTCTTACCCCGGCGTACAATCATACCTTCGCCGAAGTCTTCTGCGGTAAACTCCTTCTTGATGTCCGTAATCTTCTCATCGTTTACGGTAACACCGCCCTGCTCGATGGCACGTCTTGCCTCAGAACGGCTCGGATTTAAGCCTGCCTTTACCAACACACCGATTAAGTCAATCTTACCGTCGGTAAAATCCTCTGCGGTAAGCTCTGCGGTCGGCATATTCTCCAAGCTTCCGCCGCCTGCGAACAGTGCCTTTGCACTCTCCTGAGCCTTAGTAGCCTCTTCCTCGCCGTGAACCAGCTTGGTAAGCTCGAATGCAAGGATTTCCTTTGCGGTATTTAACTGGCTGCCTTCCCAGCCTTCCATCTTCTCGATTTCTTCAAGCGGAAGGAAGGTGAGCATCTTAATGCACTTTAATACGTCCGCATCCGCTACGTTTCTCCAGTACTGGTAAAACTCGAACGGAGAAGTCTTCTCGGCATCAAGCCATACCGCACCCTTCTGGGTCTTACCCATCTTCTTACCCTCGGAGTTGAGAAGAAGGGTAATAGTCATTGCGTATGCATCCTTACCTAACTTTCTACGGATCAGCTCCGTACCACCCAGCATGTTGGACCACTGATCGTCACCGCCGAACTGCATATTACAGCCGTACTTCTGGTACAAAGCAAGGAAATCGTAGCTCTGCATAATCATGTAGTTAAACTCAAGGAAGCTCAGTCCCTTTTCCATACGCTGCTTGTAGCACTCTGCGGTCAACATACGGTTTACAGAAAAGTGCGGTCCGATGTCACGCAGCACTTCCACATAATTCAAATCAAGGAGCCAGTCCGCGTTGTTTACAAGGAGCGCCTTGCCCTCGGAGAAATCTACGAAACGGCTCATCTGCTTCTTAAAGCACTCTACGTTGTGAGCAATGGTCTCCTTCGTCATCATCTGACGCATATCGGTACGACCGGACGGGTCACCGATCATTGCAGTACCTCCGCCGATTAAGGCAATCGGCTTATTACCTGCCATCTGCAAACGCTTCATAAGGCAAAGAGCCATAAAGTGTCCTACATGAAGACTGTCCGCGGTCGGGTCAAAACCGATGTAAAAGGTAGCCTTACCGTTGTTAATCAGTTCCTTAATCTCTTCTTCGTCGGTTAACTGTGCCAGTAATCCTCTGGCCTTCAGTTCATCAAAAATTGTCATTGTTGCATCCTCCTTTTTTGTTGTTCTGTTTGCGTGCTTCCAGTGCTTCGCACCTCTCCGCACATCGCGACATAGTCGCTCGGTCGTAAGCGCGCTCGCATTTCGCCGCCTTTGCAAGTACACTTGCACGGTGTCTCAACACTCACTTTGCCTGCACACAAATAAAAACCCCCGCCCTTTTATCAAAGGACGAGGGTATATTCTCTCGTGTTACCACCTTTTTTCACACCCGGCTCACACCGGCTGCCTCATCAAGTACAAAGAACTAAATCGTTCTACTATACTCCCGCACGATAACGTGTGCCGAGACCTAAGTCTCACCTCCGTCGCAGCCTACTCGCAAATGCTTTGGGTGCGAAGCTCCAAGACGTATTCATCAAAAGCTTCCCCTGCGCCTCTCATCATCCGGCAACTTTCTGTAGGTTTCCCTTCTAACTACTTGTTCTTTTCATAGCTTATGTCACGATTATAACGAGTTCGGAAATATTTGTCAAGCAGAAATTTTCCTTCTCTTCCGAACTTCCGTAAGCCACTTTCTTTAGTAATCCGAAATATGCTCTTTTGTCATTACCGTGGATACAGCTACCTCTTCCCCGGCACGAATGACACTAACCGTAATTTTGTCTCCTTCTCTTGCCTTTAACATGGCATCCACAATATGAAACTGACGGGTAATTTCCAGTGTTTCCACTCCGTTTTCGCCTTCAAAGGTAATAGATTTTAATATATCTCCGGACTTAAGCTGCCCTCTGACCAGGCTGTCCTCCATAACCTCTACCACTCTGACGGTCTCACTCAAATACACATGCCCGGTATTCGGCTCTGTCCTCATATAAGACTCCAACGTCTGTACCGTTACGCCCAGCATTCCCCGCTGCACACTCTCGCAGGAGGTACCGTAGCAATGGTCGATAATGTTATCCGCCACGTAGGTCGCCACCTTCGCCGGAATGGCATAACCGATATTTTCTACCGTGGTATCAATAATTTTCGCATTTACAATTCCCATCAAATCTCCGGATTCGTTGTAAAGGCCTCCGCCGCTATTTCCCTGATTCACCGGAGTATCCACACGAATGACACGGAAGGACTTAGCCTGGCCGGTAGCAGAATCGGTCAAAGTAATATGCTCCGAATCCACACTCACTACACCGTAGGATGCGGACGTACCGCCGCCCTTGGCATTTCCGATAGCAATGGCCGCCTCGCCTACCACTACTTTATCCGAATCCGCTACAGTAACAGGCATTGCCTCCGACTCCTGCAGCAGTTCGCTCCCCTTGATATGTAACACCGCGATATCATAATGTGCGGAACCGCCCACATACTCTGCCTTCATCCTCTGCTCGGCAATTTCGCTTCCGTACAAATACACGTCGATATCCCGGCTGATGCCGTTATAGGAATCACAATCCGCATCATACACCACATGATGATTGGTAATAATAAAAGCATCGCCTGTTGCCTTATCCAACCGGTAAATCACGCCGGAACCGGAAGCAGTATAATCCTGATTTACCTTTCCCGTATACCACTGGGACTGCTTCGGCGTAAAATTAGAAACAATGCTCACCGCACTCTGTAAGCCCTTGGAGGTAGCAAAGGCGATATTACTGCCTTTATTAATAATCGTCACAGTTCCGTCTTCGCCATCTACTCCGTCCACGCCATCCTTACCGTCCGCGCCGTCTTTTCCGTCGGTACCGTCCTTACCGTCGGTTCCGTCCTTACCATCTGCTCCGTCTTCTCCCACGACCGTACCGAGATTATCCCTCGTGCCGTCCGTATAGGTAAGCACCAGTTCTCCGTCATCGTTAATGTAGGCTCTTTCTATGCCCACCGGTTCCGTCCGGTTGCAGGCTCCCGCCAACGAAAGCACCAGTGCCAACATTGTAAGCACCGCCCCCCGTCTTATCTTTCCTCTTAACTTCTTTTTCATATTCATATCTCCTTCCCTTTTTTCTATACAATACCATATGTTTATGTTTTTTCTATGAATTACTGATTCAACTGTCGTTTTGCATAGCTGTCCCGGTACTCACTCGGGGTAAGACCCGTTTCCTTCTTAAAGGCATTGGAAAAATTATGGGGGTCAGAATATCCCAGAATATACCCAATCTGGGATACAGAGTGATTGGTCTCTCCCAGCTCCGCTTTGGCATACTCCATCTTCTTTTGAATCATAAACTGCTTCATGGACACCTTGGCCCATTTTTTAAAATAGGTGGTCAGATACTTTTCGTTATAGCCGAAATAATCCGCCACATCCGACACCTTTAAATCACTGTAAATATTCAGCGCAATATACTCTGTAATATCGTTGTAAAGCTGCGGACTGTTATCCGCATTGTTGTACTTTCTCGCCACGAAGCTCTGGGCACTGAGCTCCGCCAGAATCACTCCCGTGGTAAAATTGTTGAGACTGCGCATACCGTACCGCTTATCGGAGTCCTGGAGCTGCTTCATCAAAATTACCATCCGTTCCAGAGACTGCAGCTTTCCGGAAAGCGGAACCGACACCGAAAGGGCATCCTGTTCCATCGTCTGCCGCTCCGAATACAAGGTGTCATAAGGAACTGCGGGCGAAAAATGCATCCAGTAAAAGGAACAGGCTCCCGACCGGTATCCGTATTGTTTTGCGGTAGGAGGCATCAACAAATAGCTTCCCTTTTCAATCTCATACTCCGTCTCTTCATCTGCAATATACAACACCCCGTCCGTCACCACGAAAAGCTCGAAATCATACAATCTTCTTGTCAAATGAATCCACTCCGGATTCGGCGACTTAAACTTTCCCGACATATTGTACTGAAAGGGTACCGCAGAATTAAATCGAAAAATTTTCATATAACAAAATCACACCTTTTCCAACCATTTTTCTTAATTGTTCTCTACATTTATTCACCACACATCTCCATCATAGCCCCATTTTCACAAAATGTAAAGGATTTCCGAACAAAAAAGCCCATAACTCCGAGATTCTTATCCAGAATTCACCACTTCACTCCACCCGGACAAAAAGTGAGATTTTGCCACAAATTCAAATGTAATCCGATTTACAAAATCCTCCCTTTCAAAGTACAATTTTTACAGAAACAAATCGAAACCCAAGAGAAGGAGATTTTGATACTATGCGTAAATCATTGAAACGGGTAATCTGCGGATTGCTTACACTGACACTGCTGGGCTCTGCTGCCTGTTCCGGAACGAAACCGGCGGATAATCAGACGACAGGTACCCCTGTAACCGTAACAGAGGCACCTCAACCGACACCGAATACCGCAACCACCGCACCGGAACAGCCTTCCGATGCTACAGAAACGCCGGAACCGACTGCTACTCCGTTGCCGACCGCCACTCCTGTTCCTACACCGATAGTAGATAAGCATGCTGCTTCTAAGGTTCTGGAGCTGTTCTTTGAAAAAAATGTACAGGACGGTTCCTCTGCACAGAACCACGGCACCCTCAATAAGGAAGGGACCTATGTGGAAGGGATTTCCGGACAGGCACTGTACTTTGACGGTTCCACCTATATCGATTTGGGAACCTCTGAGTCCTTACAGCCCTCCCATCTGACCTTTTCCGCCTGGATTAAGTGCGACTCCGTATTACAGGGAGAGCACATGCTGGCCTGGTTTAAGCCAAACGGCAACTATCAAGGCTCCGGCTGGTATCTTTCCTGTTTGAGTGCCGACATTCCGTTAAAGCTTTCTGTAGGAGAATCCACAGGACAGCCCATGGAGCTTTATGTATCCGCCAACCGTGCAGACTTTTTCCCGGTAGACGAATGGGTACATATCGCCGTCACCTATGATTCGGACACAAAAACCGCTGCCATCTACCGGAACGGTATGTCCCAGACGGTGCTTCATATCAACGGAACCTCAGAAATTACCGCAAACAACACCGATATAAAATACCTGGGCTTCAATTCTCCGGGTTACAACGGTGGCTTTTGTAAGCTGGCAATGGATGACTTATTCTTATATAACAAGGTACTGAATGCCGCAGAAATCAGCGAGCTTTACGCAGGATACGGCATGGAAGTGGATTTGGAGGAGGTCATTCGTCAGGATTACAACAACCTTTCTGTACCGACCGTTTCTCCGGAGCATGACCTTACCCTGCCGACCGTCGGTACCTCCGGAAGTAAAATCAGCTGGCATTCCTCAAATGAAGCAGTGCTTTCTTCTTCCGGTAAGTTAACCCGTCCGGCGGCAGGAGAAGCGGATGAAACCGTAACACTTACCGCTACACTCACTTACGAAAGCTTTACCAGAAAAAAGACCTTCACCATAACCGTGGATGCTTTGCCTTCCTTCGGTAGTCTGTCGGACTTTGAATTGAATCAGGTTACGTTACTGGATTCCTACGAAACCAATGCTTTTGCACTGGAAGTCGATTATTTGAAATCACTGGATGCGGATAAGCTGCTGCGGGGCTTCTGCGATATCGCAGGCGTAGAAAGCAGTGCCACCCTGTACGGCGGGTGGGAAAACTCCGCCATTAAGGGACATACTCTGGGACACTATTTAAGTGCCTTGTCCCAGGCATACGCCACCTCGGGCGATGAAGAGCTTTTAGCAATCATCAACCATACCATTGATGTACTTGCTCAGTGTCAGAATAAAGAAACCGGCTATCTTGCTGCCATCCCGGAAAGCCACTACGCGCAAATCGAGCAGGGTAATACCTCCGGCACCTGGGTTCCATGGTACACCATGCATAAAATTATGGCAGGTCTTTTGGACGCTTACGAATTTGCAGGAAACGAACAGGCACTTACTGTTGCCTCCCGCCTCGGAGACTGGGTATACTCCCGTACTTCTACCTGGAGTACCGCTACCCAGCGAAAGGTGCTGAACGTGGAATACGGCGGTATGAATGACTGTCTGTATACCCTTTACAGCTTCACAAAATCCGAAGACCACCTTTCCGCAGCCCACAGCTTCGATGAGCTGACGCTCTTTGATCCGCTGTACCAGGGAAGGGATATATTAAACGGCAGACACGCCAATACCACCATTCCGAAAATCATCGGTGCCTTAAACCGCTATATCGTTTTAGGCGAATCCGAAGCCTACTACTTACAGGTAGCGGAAAACTTCTGGGATATGGTAGTCAACAACCACTCCTATATTACCGGTGGTAACAGTGAATGGGAGCACTTCGGCGCACCGAATATTTTGGACGGAGAACGCACCAACTGTAACTGCGAAACCTGTAATACTTACAATATGCTTAAGCTTTCCCGTGAATTGTTTAAGATTACAGGCAAACGCAAATATTCCGATTATTACGAGAATACCTACATTAACGCCATTCTCTCCTCCCAGAACCCGGAGACCGGCATGACCACCTACTTCCAGCCGATGGCAACGGGCTTCTTTAAGGTATACGGCTCCCCGACCAATCATTTCTGGTGCTGTACCGGTTCCGGTATGGAAAACTTCTCCAAGCTGGGAGACAGCATTTACTACAAGGACGAAAACAGCGTATACATCACCCGCTATACCTCTTCCGTCCTTTCCTGGAAAGAGAAAAACCTTGTTATCACCCAGACTGCGGATGTTCCGAACAACGACACCGTGACTATCACTGTAGCAACCGATTCCAAGACACCGGTAACCGCAGACTTGGTGCTTCGTGTTCCGGACTGGTGTGCCGGTACGCCGACAGTACTGATTAACGGAACGAAAATCACTGACTTTACCGTAACCAACGGCTTCCTTCGCCTTTCCCGTGACTGGAGCAACAGCGACTGTATCGAATACACCCTTCCGGCCAAACTTACCGCATACACCTTGCCGGATAATAACCACTCCATCGCCTTTAAGTACGGCCCGCTTGTTCTCAGTGCGGATTTGGGCAAGAGAAATATGAAAACCGGCACCACCGGCGTTAATGTAACCATTCCGACACTGGAATTTGCCATCAACGACACCGTTACTGTCAGTGACGGTACTGTAGAAGACTGGCTTTCCAACCTGGAAGAAAACCTGGTACGCACGGAAGGCACTTTACAGTTTACCTTAAACAATACGGACAACGACCTTGTATTCTCTCCGCATTATTTGCAGTATACAAGCCGCTACGGCATTTATTTCCGTTTCCGTGATTACACCTCTGCGGAAAAATTCGGCGAAGGCGAATTGTATCTGGCCATCGACAGTCTTCCGGTAGCCAACGACCAGTATGAATTCTCCCACGATATGGTAGCAGACAAATCCTCCACCGGTGCCATCGACGGTCATAATTACCGTGATGCGGCAGCGGGCGGTTACTTCCGTTACACCCTTGCCGTAGACAACAGCACCATAAACTACTTAGGCTTTACCTGTTCCAGCGACGATGCCGGAAAGACCTTTTCCGTTTTAGTAAACGGAAAGAAGTTGCAGGATATTACCATCGAAAGCAAAGAAAAAGAACCGTTTTATTCTGTGCTTTGCGAACTGCCGGCAGACCTCATAAAGGACAAGGAGCAGGTTATTGTTACCTTTAAGGCAGGAAAAGATTCGTCCTCCGGCGGAATCTACGATAAGATAAGTATTTTAAAGAAACTGCAGTAAAACGTAGTACAAGACACATTTATACCTATAAACACAGCGAAAGGGCATGCAACAAACTTTGCATGCCCTTTCCTATCCCAATCCTCAATTATTTCCCTTCCGGAAATAATTGTTTTTTCATTTCTACATATACCGATTCGTCATTCAAAGGCTTTAACAAATACCCGTTCATTCCCGCATTATATATCGCAATCCGGTCATCCTCAAAAGCACTTGCGGTTGCCGCCACAATCGGAATCGTCGCCGCATCCGGACGCGGGAGTTTACGAATTATTTCCGTTGCCTCCAGACCATCCATTTCCGGCATCATCACATCCATTAAGATTGCCGCATATTCTCCTACCTCCGAACGTTTGAAGGCTTCCACTGCTTCACTTCCGTTTAACGCGGTATCCACGGTAAATCCGACATTCTCCAATAAAAATACTGTAATCTTTAAATTAATCGGCACATCCTCCACCGCAAGAATCTTCATTCCGGTAAAAGCCTGCGTAACAGTAACTCCTTCCTTCTTTTCCGGCAAAGCCTCTGCGATTTCAAACGGAATCCGTACGGTAAACACACTTCCCTTGCCCGGCTCACTTTCCACCCGGATGCTTCCACCCATGGCATCGATATACTGCTTTGCTATGGTCATTCCGAGCCCCGTACCGTGATATCGTTTCCCTTCATCCTCATCCGCCTTCGCATAAGGCTGGTAAATACGCTTTAAGAACTCTGCATCCATACCGATTCCCGTATCCTGTACTTTAAAGCAATATTCTACCTTCCCTTCCCCTATCACCTGTTCCGTTACAAGGAAAGAAACCTGTCCGCCCGCCGGCGTGTATTTCAAGGCATTTCCCAGAATATTCATCAAAATCTGCTGTACATGCAAACGGTCACCCAACACCGCCGGATAAGCAAAAATCGGAAACTTCTTGTAAAACCAGATCTTATTTTCCCTAATCTGACCCTCTATCATTTCCACGCATTCCTTTAATAACTCCGCAATCGAAAACGGTGCATTCACAAGCTTGAACTCTCCGCTTTCGATTTTTGAAAGGTCTAATACCTTATTCACAAGAGAAAGCAGATACGCAGACGACTCATCGATTTTATCCAGACAATCTTCTACTTTTTCCTTATCATCAATACTTCTTCTGGCAATATTGGTCATACCCATAACACCGCCGATCGGCGTACGGATATCATGGGAAATATGTGCCATCAGTTCTGTCTTTGCACGATTGGCACGATTTGCTTCTTTGGCGGCAAGTTCTAATAAACGTGCACTTTCCCTCTGCTGTTTGGAAAGACCTTCCCTACTCTTTAAATAAACAAATAAAATAACCGTTACAGATACAAATCCTACAACAATAAATACCAGTATCCAGATTAACAATGTGGCATAGGCATCCGAATCCTTTTCGGAACCGGCTAAAACATCACTATCCACTACCACCATAAGATTCCAGTTCGGCATATTTGCCACCGGGCAGGTTGCCAGATAATAGTCAATTCCCTGATAAGAAATCTCCATGCAATACATTCCCTTATCACTGGAAACCACCTGTTTTAACTTCTCCCAGTCTCCTCGAATCAGTTCTACATTCCGCTCCAATTCTTCCAAATAATCCGCTTCCAGCGGGATATCAAATATTTTACTTTGACGGTACAGTCTGGTACCGTCGTTTCCCAAAATATAAACACTGCTTTTCTCCGCATAAGAATTGGACACCAATGCATGTTCCAAATGTGACGAATCAATAATTACGGTATAATACTCGAACTGACGATTCTCATCTTTCACATAAATCGGTTTTTCAAGCTTAATCCAACAAAACAAGTGCTTCTTTTTTTCTCCCGGCACATAACGAAGCCATAAACGCTCCTCGGCAATATTTTCAATCAAATACTCTTTATTCTCCCATACACCGGTCGTTCCGTCGGATTTATAGTACGTACCGTCCTCGCTTACCGCATAAGCTTCGCTTTCCTCCATATCAAAGTACAGATTTTGTTCTATCAATGCCTCTGTTAATTCTTCCGCATTTTCAAATACACTTCCGTCTATGTAAGAGCCGGTCAGCTGAATCATTTCCCTTCTGGAAGAAGCATATAATTCCGCCAACTCCGCCAGTGTCTCCGTCAACTCCGTTACATGCTTTCCTCGTTCTTCCCGGATATTCTCACCGAAAAAAGAATAAAGCCAGTATCCGGCGCAACAAAAGACAAGCAGAAGGGCTACATATACCGCCACTGCTACCTTTCTGAAACGACTCAGTACCGACTTTTTTCCTGTTGTTTTTTTCATAGTTCCTCCCGGAGCTTTTTCAGTATAGTTTTTTACAAAAAATACCTTTTTATTTTACCACATCTCCGTGAAAAAGCAAGAAAAATTTTATATCTTTACAAAAATACGTCCAATTAACCGTTGCAGTTTTCTACGATTTGATACCCAAATTTACACATGGAAACTTCCCCTCACATATGGTATACTGGATTTAATCTATTGCACATAATCACAAATAGTATCAATAGCGATTCCATATTTCAGGAGGTACAACTATGGCATGGTACGATGACGCCGTATTTTATCATATTTATCCGCTGGGACTGACCGGAGCTCCGAAGGAAAATACCTACAGTGAACCGGTACATCGTTTAAATACGCTGCTCCCTTGGATTTCCCATATCAAAGAACTGGGCTGCAACGCAATCTACATCGGACCGTTATTTGAGTCCGTCGGTCACGGTTACGAGACTACCGATTACAAGAAGCTTGACTCCCGTCTCGGTACCAACGAGGATTTAACAAACTTTGTAAAGGAATGTCACACACAGGGCATCCGTGTCATTTTAGACGGTGTATTCAACCATACCGGCCGGGATTTCTTTGCCTTTCAGGATATTAAGAACAACAGAGAAAACTCCCCGTATAAAGACTGGTACTGTAACGTGAATTTCTGGGGTGACAACGAATACAACGACGGTTTTTCCTACGAAAACTGGGGCGGATATAACCTTTTGGTAAAGCTGAACCAGAACAATCCTGCAGTAAAAGATTATATTTGTGACGTTATCCGTTTTTGGGTATCGGAATTTGACATTGACGGTATCCGTCTGGATGCTGCAGATGTGTTAAACTTTGAATATATGCAGACACTGCGTCGGGTAGCAAACGAAGTAAAACCGGATTTCTGGCTAATGGGTGAAGTCATTCACGGTGATTATAACCGTTGGGTAAACGAAGGCACTCTTCACTCTGTTACCAATTATCATTTGCACAAAGCACTGTACTCCGGTCACAACGACCACAACTATTTTGAAATTGCTCATACGGTAAAACGTCTGTATGAGATGGGAGGAAGTCGTCCGGAGGGGTTAAAGCTTTATAACTTTGTAGATAACCACGATGTAGAGAGAATCTACACGAAGCTTTCCGACAAAGCACATTACACACCGGTGCATATTTTACTTTATACCCTGCCAGGTATTCCGTCCATTTATTACGGTTCAGAGTTCGGTGTCGAAGGAAAGAAAGAGCGTTTCTCCGATGATTCTCTCCGCCCTGCGCTGTCCCTTTCGGATTTCGGAAATGCTGTTACGGACAATCCGTGTACCCGTTTACTGGCAGCGTTAGGACATATGCGTCAGATTACACCGGCTCTTTCCTACGGAGATTATAAAGAAATAATTTTAACCAATCGTCAGTATGCATTTGCAAGAAGCCATAACGGTGCCACCGTGCTTGTCACCGTAAACAACGATGACAGCGACTATGTAATGACATTGTCTTGCGATGCCTGCGCCCAATACAAGGGCATGCTTTCCGGAGAAATCGTATCGGTAACCGACGGCCGTATTACCGTGAATGTAAAGGCAAACAACGGAGACATCTGGGTACCGGAAGAAGAAAATTCTACCGAGGATGACTGGTTTTTCGAGTCCGCCTTCATTACCAATCCGGAACCGGAACCTGTGCTTGATGCTTCCGAACCGTCTCAAACTACAAAAGAGACGACCTCCGCAGAAGTCGTCTCCTTCGACAGTGATACCTTTGAACAGGGTAAAATCGCCGGTCTTCAGGAAGCCATTCTCGCCATTATGGAAAAGAAAGGCCCTGTCACCGAGCAAATGCGAAATGACGTATTCGGCAATACGCATCACGACTCTTTAGTAAATTGGGTAAAAAGCTTCTATTGATTCAATCCCATGTAGTGGTATTTTGACAATACTCACTGTCACTCACTTCCTCATGAGAATAAAATGCTTTCTCATACAAAGGAGCAAATTTTTGCGTTTTCAGTAACATCTTCGGTGCCACATCCGAGAAATCCGGTTGTGGCACAAATTCTATGATTTCCTTTTTCATGGATAGCCTCGCTTTCGATTATAAGTCCTTCAATTACAAAAAGATGTCTTTCAGGCACCTATTCTCTGAAAGACATCTCTTTTCTTTATCTTACCCTATTTGTAGCGGCTTCATCCACGAATACCTTTTATTTTTCCGCTGTAATCGCATATTCACCGGCATACAGCTTTTTTAAATTCTCTACCGAATTGTACTTTTCTCCGATGCAGAATTCCTTGGACCAGGTCATAAAATAAGCCCATGGTGTACGTGACTTCTCCAGCATCGTAATATCCGGCAAATAACCGATTTCCGCCAATGCAGCTACCTTATTTTTTGTAGTTGCTTCAATCAAATCCAGATACTCCTGCCGGTAATCCGTCGGTGCATACTCTGGTAAATAAATATCCACAGAAATCACATCCACGTACTCATCTCCCGGATAACCCTCCTCCAGACGGCAATTCCATACCCAAAGAAGATTATTTATCTCATGCACGTTGGTATAATAGTCGTACATTAACTTGTATAACTCTCTTGCTACCTCCGGGCCTTTCGCACCCCACCAGAACCATTTGCCGTCAGACTCATGGAACGGTCTCCACAATACCGGAATATCTGCTTCTTCAAACTTCTTTAATTCCTTGGCAATCACATCCATATCATGATAGAACGCCTCCCGTTCCCTTGTGCCTTCCACCAGAACCTTTGACGCATCAAAGTCCGTATGCTCTGCGTAGAAGCTCTTATCCCTGCCTCCTACCGGAGAATACCAATGGAAAGAAAAGGTCACGATTCCGTCCGATTCCTTCGCCCATTTAAGCGCAGTCTCCAAAGTCCCACGGTTTTCATAAATCTCCGTAAGACAAGGCTCGGAAGCATCCTCGTAATTGATATTCGGCGAATAAGCCAAAAGTTCAAACCCCCGAAGCTTCGGCATTTTCCCTGTATGCTCCTTTATGTAGGTTACCTCCTCCATCGGATTGGTCTGGGTATGCTGTCCCGTAATAATTCCCTTCCCCGCGGTTTCGCACAAATACGTTAAAAGCTCTGTAGCCTTCTTCGTAGCATTTTTATTTACCGGCTTCTGCATGTTTTCCTCCTTACCAGCACTGATTATTTCTTCCCTATTGTCACCTGTAGCTATCAAACCAGGCGATTTAACATCTCCATACACATTCTTCCGTTATGATACGGACATTTCCACTCATGGGATAACGGGGCAGTCACATCCGCTTCTCCGTGATACGGAATGGTCTCATACCATTCTCCGCTGTTTTTGTCGATCACACGATTCTGAATAAAGCTCCAGACATCCTCCGCTATGGCACGGTATTCCTCTTTTTGTTCCTTCAAATACGCATTATAAAAGCCCACCACCGACTCTGCCTGTACCCACCAGATTTTCTGACGGTCTACTTTATCATTTTCACGCTCATTATTTATGGCACGGCATTCTTCATCAATGGCATTCCGATATACGGAAGCCGCCAATCCTTCGATCACCGGACGCATCCTTTCCGTCACAGAAACATCTTCTAATAACTCGCATGCCCGGTCAATGAGCCAGGATGCTTCGATGTCGTGTCCGTAAGATTCCAAATCGATTAACGTTCGGTATTCATGATCAAAGAACACTTCACAAATCTGCTTGTCCGGATTGTATACCTTATCCTTAAACAGGAAAAGAATCTCTTTGAGAGAAGTCTCTACCTTATCCAAACGATTACGCTCCTGTTCCGAACAAGCGTCCTCCGCCATATAAAAACGATCCACACGGAACAATTCGGAATATGCCTCCAGCACATGCAACAGCGTATTCATGGTACGCTCTGCAATGACACCGTTCTCTGACAATTCATAGTTTATGGTCGGCGTAAAATCCCGGTTGTAGGCTTCCAGATATCCACCGGCATCCCTGCACTTTGACTCAATGATATCATAGATAGAATAGGCCAGTTCCAGCGCTTCCTTCTTCTCCGACGCATCATAATAGGAAGACAACGCATAAATTGCAAAGGCTTGATTATAGGTATGCTTCAAATCATCTTCCACTTCACCGTTAAATTTTACCGCCCAATATACACCGCCATAGCTCTTGTCATAGCAATGCTCTGCCAAAAACTGATACGCATGGTCCGCCATAGCAAGAAGCTCCGGATACTGCAACATGCGGTAAGCCTTAGAATAGAACCAAAGAATACGACTGTTCAGGATTACACCTTTCATGTAATCCTTTACCGGCGTTCCGTCTCCTGTTACACTTCCGTAAAAACCTCCGAACTCCTCATCCTTTAGCTTATTCCAAAAGGGAATAATATCCTGCACCAAATGATTTTTAAACTCTTCCGCTTTCATTTGCAAACACTCCTTTCCGTACTTTGCTCTTATTCTTATCATAGCGCAATTTCCCTTACAATTCTATGAAACCGCACCGAATAAATTGTACAAACCTATTATAATTCCTCTAAAAACTGACTGGCGTATTTTCCGTAAACTTTATCATACAAAGAAAAATATGCTTGAAAATCCACTTCACATTCATAACCTAACAATTCAAACTCCACACCGAACAATTTTGCGTATACTCCCAGCTCCTTCATCCCGTTCCCAAGATAAAACTGCTTTCTTCTGCAGCGCTCCTCCATGTTGTCTGCCGGCACCTTAAGGCTCTCCACTTCAAGAAAAAAACGCTTTCCCCGGTACAACTCCTGCAAGGCCTGTAAACTCTTTCCGCCCAGACCCTGTCCTCTTTTTTCCTCACAAATCGCAAAGTAATCAAGAAGCACCAAATCTTCTCCGTTCATAGTAATGGCAAAGCCGGAAAATTCTTCCGCATCTTCAATTACCCAGACATCCGTTACGTTCTGACGATACTTCTCACGAATCATTTCAAAAGGCTTTCGCTCGTTATCAGGAAACGCCGACCTATACAGCATCTCCAGCTCACTCCACTCCGCCTCGGAAGCCACTGTTCTTAGCCTCATCACACACTTTCCTTTCTGCAAAAACGGAGCAGTGCCGTCCGCACTACCCCGTTATTTTCTGTTTCTACTTATCTTACCGGACTAACAAATACATTATCCACAAAGAATTCCGCATTGCCGTCGGTCTCCACATAGATCTCTGCAGAATTCAAATCCTTCGGAAGCTCCACTCTGGTTTCTACCTTTGTCCACTCACCCGAAGAAGTATCCGCAGTTGCTAACGGCTGCGGTACCGCGCCGTCCAGGCCGATGGTTACCTGCTTATCCTTCGTCTTGATGTACATGGAAACATCTACCTTCATACCGACGTATGGGGAAATATTCAGCTTGATGGTTGCGTCCTTTTCCTGACGGGTAACACAGTAGGAATGGCTCTTGCCGTCCACAGACTCCTTATCGGTTACAAAGCAGAACGGAAGATGCCCCGCCCCGCGGATTGCCGCAATATTGGTCTTTTCTTCAAAGCTTTCCTCAAGACCTACGAGCTGTACCTGTACATCATCCACATAGGTCGGACTGTTCTTATCCGGCGACACCTCTACCGTACCGAAATTCATCAACATGGAATGTACATCATTCGGAATTTTAAAAGTTCCCTCTAAGAATACCCACTCACCGGAAGTCGTATCCGCCGTAGCCGGTATATGAGGAACACCGTCCAAGCCCAAAGTCACCTTTAAGGCCGTACTCTTTACCCACGCGCTGACTTTGACGGTCTGACCGATAAAATCGGACACATCAAAGCTGATACCGCACCAGTCACCGAAGCGCTTTTCGTTAGCCAATGCAGCCTTCCCACTATATACCTCTCTCTCCTGTATTTCGATTGCACCGAAGCCGCGCATTTTAAAGCCTAAATCCTCCGGCTTCACCGCCTCTGCTCCATCCGGCGTTTCAAAATCATATAAACGATCGGAAAGATTAATTTCAATCTTCTCCGGTTCACCCAACTCTTCTCCGGTCACCGCATACACAACACCGTCAAAGGAGCGCTTCTCCGACAAATCTCCATGGAACAACAGCGGATTTGCGCCGCGAATCCAGGAATTATCATCCGTCAATCCCCAGAAAGTAACACTGGTCAAATTTGCGCCTTCCTTCTTTGCCTGCAGCAATGCCTCGAAAAACTTCTTATAGAATACTGCCTGATAGTATTCCTGGTTTTTATTCAGGCAAGTACACTTTACATCAAGCTCGGTAATATGAACCTCTTTCACAAGAGCAGCATATTCCTTCAATGCAATAATATATTCCTCAATATCGTTATTATCGCTCAAATGTCCCTGCATGCCGATACCGTCAATCAGGTCTTCACCCAGGATACTACCGTGCTCGTCGGTACTTCTTTGCAGAACACCGATAATGGCCTCCTTCTTATCCGGCATCCATTCGTTGTAGTCATTGTATACCAGTACCGGACGAATCGCTTTTAATGCCTCTTCATCATCCGGGGAAACTCCGTACTTCTCTGCATATTTCTTGGAAGTCTCCGTTACCGCATCCTTTGCAAAGCGGAATGCCCAGTAAATAAAGTCATCACCGATGACCTGATACCAGTAACTGTTACGAAGACCGAACTCAGTCTTATCCGCGGTCTCGATTGCTTCATTCACCACATCCCATGCATAAACAGTATCCGCATATCCGTTACTGTACATATAATCCATTACCGAGAATATGTAACTCTTTAAACGCTTCAACATGGTCTCCCGGTCTACAAAACATACAGGATCCAGCTTTTCAAAATGCTTTAGCATCGGGCGTTCCTTTAAAAGTTCCGGGTCCGTCGGTATGGTCACCGGCTGATACCCCTTACAGAACACTTCCTTCGGACACTGGCTGTGCCATACAAGCACATGACCTCTTACAGGCATACCGTTTTCTTTTGCCCAGTCAAGCATCTCCTTTGCCTGCGGATTGATTACAAACGGAAGATACTCCTCGGTTGCCTCCGTACTGGAAAACCCCATATTATAAGCAGGCTTCAGCTCATTTGCAAAAGTCATACTGCTAAATTGCTTCTTCATCAAAGCTTCTTTTTCCGGATTTCCGATTTCGTGATTGGTAAAACGTTCACTAATTTTTTCGCAGGCTACCCCCATACGAAAAAAATTCTGATATACTTCTTTTAATATCTTATTGTTATCCATTTCTGTTCTCCGTAAATCTTTACTCTTTATTCTCCATCTTTTTATGATGCACTTGCTTTATTCCATACATATCATCATCGGCAACTTGTAAATATTCCGTAATCGCCATGGTATCTTCCGGCTTCATCCATGCACATCCGATACTGATGCTGAGCGGGAAACTCAGTTCTCGCTTTTTCACTTCTCGCATCAAACGGCTTTCCAGTGAACTCCGCAACTTCTGTAAATCCGTTTCGGAACCTTGTAAGCGACCGCCCACAAAGAACTCATCTCCGCCGTATCTGGAAACTATCCAATCCTCCGGCAGTCCTGATTTTAAAACACTGGATACCGTTCGAAGTGCCAAGTCTCCGTTAGAGTGGCCGTACACATCATTAATCATTTTCATCTTATCGATATCCACCAACATAATGACACCGCTACCACCGCGATTTCTCCATTCCTCCAGCATCGGGAAGGCAATCTGCTCACAGCCCGCACGATTATAAACACCGGTCAGAACATCCGTTACCGATGTCTGTGTCAGCTTTCTTGTAAGGTCAGAAATCGTAAGATTTCGACGTACCTGCTCCAGATACTGACTGGTATGTCTTGTCCAAATATAAAACTGATTCGGACAAGCAATCCGCATATCTCCGGTTAACACCGCAAATCCATAAGTACGCAAATCTCCGAGAATCGGAAGTACCGTATATAACCTCGGCTCTTTATTCTGACGGGCAAGCCAGTGTAATGCTTCGTTTCTCTTCTTTACGGTACGCGGCAACGGTTTCCCGTCCAAAATTGAACCGATGATTTCCATCTTATCGTTGTACCCGGTCACATACAAGTTCAAATCATCTTCCTCAATTTGGAAGAATTCCGGGTCAAGGCAAAGCATAAAATCATCACCTTCCATCTGATGCTCCTTAGAAAACAAATCAGACAGACTCTCCGACAAATCCTCTGCATTATCAATTTTTCGAATCCAAAGATAAATATGTCTGAAATGGGTGTCCGCCAGCAGACCATCAATTTCGTTTTTCCTGTTGTTTCTACCTGTTACATTCTTATTATTGGAATTGTCTTCCCTATAACAGCCGCAACTCGTCGCCGGAACAAATTTAGCCGAAAGTGTTACGGACTCCGGCTCCTCCCCCTTCATTTTACGTCTAAGCATGGAAAAGGCCACATCGCCCATTTCTACCCAATCATGCCCTACGGACGCAATGGACGGATAGAACTCCTGACCTTCTCTCAAGCAGTCAAAGCCGGTCACAATAACATCCTTCGGAACATTGTAACCCATGGCTTCCAACTGTTCACAGGCCCCCATTGCCATCATATCATTGGCACATAAGAACGCATCCGGTAAGGTTCCGTGTTCAGCCACCCAATCCTTCACGCACACTCCTCCGGATTCTCTCTCCCAATTACCGTACTTAATATTTGCATCCGGTATATCAAATCCTTTTTCTTTAGCCGCATCACGAAGCGCCTGCAAACGATTCACGTTTTCCGTTTGTCCCTGCGGTCCGCCGATATATACCAGCTCCCTGGCTCCGTGTTCCTCAATGACATGCTTTACCAAATCATACATTCCGGCATAATTGTCGGACAGTAAAGCGGTAGCATTTTCCATCTCATACTCGACGCTAATCGCCGGCAACTTTAACTCACGAAGTTTTTCCGTAAAATACTCTACTTCTTTCGTCAGATTAAACGAATTGGCAAGCAAAATAACGCCGTCGAAATCCTCCAAATCCGGCAAAGTAAATATGTTAAACTCTCCTTCGTTCAACAATGCATCCAAACCACGAATAGAGAAGTTCACAAAAGCAAACGTGTCAATATTCTCTTTTTTGGCTGCTTCCGAAATTCCGAAAACAACTCGTCTGAAATACTCATCGCCCCAACCACTGGCAAAAACCGCTATTCTTCTTTTCATAGCTTCGCCCTCCAGCAAAAACGGTGTAAACACGCACAATATTATACCTATAATTATACCGCAAAACTTGTCAAAATACAACAAAAATTTTCAAAAATAACACAACAATTTAAAAGAAGAAATATCTATTCTCATAAAATATTCCATTTCCTTTGAAAAAATGAAAGTCACTTCTTTTTTCTCTGTACGGAATATCCGAACTTGCCCAACTTTTCCCCTAACAGAAAGTATTCTCCGTGAGAATAACTCACCAGTCCCGTGCTGTTTAGTTCAAACTTTCCGGACTCATTGAGGTATTTATCTTCCACAGTCACATTCACAACCTCTCCCACAAACATGGTGTGACTGCCCAAAGCCAGTTCTTGTACCACCTTGCATTCGATATTCACGGGACTTTCCGCAATTCCGGGCGCACTTATCTTTTGAGAAGCCAGCGGCGTCAACTTCATTTCTTTGTATTTATCCACATCTCTGCCGGATTTTACACCACAATAGTCCGTTGCAAATACCAAATCCTTCGTTACCAGGTTTACCACAAACTCTCCGGTTTCTTTGATAATATCATAAGAATACCGCTCCGGACGCACCGATATAGACAACATGGCAGGGTCGGAGCACACTGTGCCCGCCCATGCCACGGTAATAATGTTCGGTCTTTCATTTTCGCGTCCGCAGCTTACCATAACCGCCGGTACCGGATAAAGCATATTTCCCGGCCTCCAATGCTGCTTTGCCATAGTTAACTCCTTTTGGCGGAATCCCGCCGATTCAAACTTTTTTATAATTCTACGCCGTTTAACTTTAACAGTTCTCTTGCACTTTCCACAGAATCCACACCGGTTGCATTCTTAATCGGTGCAAATTCCTTTTCACGCACTACTTCAAATACGAGACAGCTGTCCAGCATATGAATCATATCCAACACCAGACTCTCGTACTTATAGCCGTTTACAGCCTCCGGCTTTACGGTCTCTCCAGCTTCATTCATGTACGGAATCTTCTTCTCCACGATGTGAAGCGGCATTTCCTTGCTGACAATTTCCTCTAAGTCGTTCACGCGGAACAAATAGTTCAGAATTACACCATAGTTGTACGCCGGCTCTCCGGATGCATCCTTTGCCTCCATCAACTCCGTGGTCAGCTCATAATACTCTACGATGGACGGTCTGCCGTCCTCTAAACACATAACGCCTACCTTCTCGTCCGGAGCTGCTTTCTTGATTACCTTTGCACCTACGGCACAGTTATTGATTGCGGTTGCACCCACAAAGCACGGATCCGCAATACGCTGTAATACATTATCCACAGCAAAAATGTTCAACCATTCAATGCCGGCCTTATGTACAATATCAAGGACACCGGCGCGCTTCATGGAAGAGAACCAGCCCCCGTTTCCGTTCGGAGATGCGGACATCAGGCCCTTTTCCTCCATATACACCTTTCCGTTGTAATCGGACGCCGGTGCCATATCCTGCATAAAGAAAGTTACGTAGTTTTCATCATAGCCGAAAAACTTCTTTTCCTTTAAGAAGGAAACTGTCTTCTCGTGGTTCTTCTCGCTGGTCATAACAAACAAATGAATATAATTGCCGGTCTGCTCCACAACATCTAACATATTGCGAATCAAACGCTCGAAAATGTACACTTCCTTCGTCAGACCGATGTTATACATGCCCTTTGGATTGTCGGATCCGAGACGTGTACCCATGCCGCCAGCCAAAAGCACCGCCCCCACCTTACCGGCACGAATCATCTTAATACCCTTTTCGGTATACTCTGCCTTCTTCTCTTCGATTTCCGCAAGCTTCATCGCCGGAATCGGGGTAATCACACCTCTTACCTGCTCCTTATCTGCCTGTGCCGCCTTCGCCAACACGGAAAAATCGGTCTGCTCAATCTGTGCCAAAAGCATTGCCTTTCCTTCCTCGGACAACTCCTCGTAATACTGCAATACATGCTCCTGGCCGTACTCGCTTACCTTCTTTAATGCCTCTTCATACTTCATTTCTCAATCCTCCGACTTTCTCTCATTATTTTATATCATGATACGACTGTTCCAGTTCAATTGCCGTTGCCGGATGTCCCCCCCGGGCATCCTCCGCAGGCGGTATCATATAATCCGAACCATATAACGCCGTAAGATATGCTGCATTGTCCACCGGACCGAAAAAGCGATAGCCCTCAAACTCATACTCACTGCTTCTTCCTTCCGGTTGTGCTTCGATTTTCTCTCCTCTTCTGAAATCAATGGCAAAATACTTTCTCTGCCTGATTTCCCCGTCAAATACCCTGCGTGGAATGGATTCTCTCCTTCCCCAATGTCCCAAATAATTGGAATAGCGGGCATCTCCCCACTGCGGCAGTTTCTCTCTTCTTATTCCGTATGAGGCTACCGCCGCATCCAACTCCCGTACCAATTTTCCCGTATCTGTATGCTTTGCGATAAGCTTCATTGTCAGGCGCTTGATGGGATTTTTCACCGCACCCTTTTCTGCAATATGTGCATACAAAAGCTTCTTTTTGAACTTTATGCGCAACTCCTTAGCAATCTTCACCGGTAATATATTGGCATCCGCATCCAACGGAAAGATATCAATATACACACCGCCCACATAACCGGTTCCGCTTCTGCGGGCTTCGATGTAAGTCGTCCGCTCATCCTCCAAGCGTATAAACGCATAAGGAACTCCCGGCTCCCTCGAAAAATGTCGCAAACGGTAGCCTTCCGGAAAACAACTCACCGGCAACGTCAACAGCCGTTCATACTCCTTTCGCGGCAAACCGAAATCCGCATCATCGTCCCAGGGAATAAACCCCTTGTGCCGTATAGCACCGAGCATCGTTCCTCCCAGCATATAATAATGCAAACCGTTTTCCCGACAAACCTTGTCAAAGGCTTTCATAATTTCAAAAATCTTTTCCTGTAATTCCGTCATGGAAGTTTCCTTTCTCTCAAACATACCACCGGTAATACCGTAAATTTCTTATTCCTCCGGCGTAATACGCTTAATACGTGGCTTGTAATGTACCTTCCGGTCTTGTTCGGGCGGAAGCTTATGATAATCCCCAAACATATGGGTCAAATACTCATCGCAACGCTTCGGTCCCCTAAGCAACATTCCTTCAAACTCCCACAAACTGTATTCGTCATAGGATTCTCCGAAATACTCTCTCGGCACAATCTCCCGGGTCTTATATGCTCCGGTTAACGTACCCGCACATTCCGCCTGCTCCGCATCCTGCGCCATAAACAAACGGTCCATCTGCCGGTATACCTTTCTTACATCAATGAAACGGTAAAGCTGCAACGCTCTTACCACGCGCAACACAATCTGTTCCCACTTAGAACGACTGGTGCGGATACCGGTATTTACATTGGCCGTTCCGCAAAGGAACCTAAGTCCCATAGCCTTTGCGTAGTATACCTTTCTGGCAACCTCCTCGTCCGGTGTCCCGTCAAGCGGAATAATATCGATTAAATAGCCCTTTCTTGTTGTGGTATCCTCTAACAATTGCTCTTCAATCTCTATTTTCGTGGCACACATTTTTGCAAAGTAGCTCTTAAAGTCTTTGTCCGTCTGCCAGCTTTCGATTTTGTAATCCTCACCCAAAATCTCCTGTGCTTCTCCCGACTGAACCAGCTCTATCAACCGGTCGTAATCCTTTCTCGGCATAGCTACATCTACATCATCATCCCACGGAATAAATCCCTTGTGACGTACCGCTCCTAAAAGCGTGCCGCCGATGGCATAATACCGAAGACCGTGTACATTACACAATTTCACAAACGCCTTCAGTGCTCCCAGCTCAATCTCATGAAGTTCCTCTAAGATATCTTCATAGGTTCCCTCTTTCAATTGTTCGTTTTTTTTCGTTTGAACAGAATATTCTGTCTTTCCTGCTTTTCCCGAATTATTTTTCTTTTCCCAATACGTCGGTTGCAAGGTACAGCCCAAAACAACCTTTTCCGGTAAACTCTTATAATGCTTTCCGAGGAAAAATCCCGCATACCGAGCCACAGAATCCATCAAAAAAAGGAACAAATCTCCGTATTTCCTCTGGGACACGCAATACTCTACCGCCTCTTTTACATAACGGATTCCTTCCTTTTCGGAGCTTACCTTACGAAACACCTCAGGATAGTCTCTCTGAGACACCGCCATATCGAAGCTCCGCTTAAACTGTGCCGTCAATCCGTAGTTGTGGGTATGATATACCCTTGCTTTCGCACAATAACATATCGTATCCCCTGCCTCAATTAATGCTGCCCCAAATATCATATCCTCATTAAAAATCGTATCGGTTACAAAGCCGCCTAATTCATCATAACGACTTCTGCGATACATGGCACAGGCATTGGAAATCATGTAAGTCTTAATGCCGAGACGCTCCTTATCGTTTTTCGTCTTCCGATAGGACTCTGCCGGATAATTGTGCAAACGTAGAAAGCGCTCCGTAAAGGAGGCGTTCTCGGATGCCATCTGTCTGGCATAAGCAGCCCCCACCTCTTCATCCTTAAAACAACCTATCAGCTTCTCGATTAATAACGCATCCGCCGGGACAACATCCTGAGTCATGCACAGAAAAAAGTCCGCATCGGAGTATTTACTTACCGCCAGATTTCGCGTACCGCCATGATCATAGTCCTTTTTATTTACACGGACAATCTTGATTTCTACGGAAGGTGATACTCTGTTATCATTTTTCGCTGCAACCTTTGCTACACGCTCCCGCAAATCCGCTACCGTATGTCCTTCCGCTTCCGTATTCATTAATATAATCTTTGCCGGACGCACCGTCTGCTGTAACAGCATAGCCAGCAAACGCTCCAGCTTTTTATCGGCCTTATAAACCGGAATAATCACATCAGGTCGTTCCATAAGACACACCTCCTACTTACTCAATTCTATCATACCGCACTCCGTATGGAATTACAAGCAAAAAGCCCATGTCTACAGAAAATTTTAAGAATAAAAATTTCTCTTCACTTACAGAAACACAACCAAGCAGGGGTGCATACGATATGATGTAATCAAAATTTTGGAGGAAATCTTCATGGGAAATTTATCTAATTGTGGTTGTGGAATCGGTGGCGGCAACAACGGTGGTTGCAGCTGGATCATCATCCTCATTCTTCTTTTCTGCTGCGGCGGTTGCGGTAACAACGGCGTAGGCGGCGGCAACAGCGGTTGCGGCTGTGACTGCGACTGTGACTGTGGTTGCGGCAACAACGGCGTAGGTGGTGGCAATAGTGGTAACAGCTGCTGGATCATCATCCTCATCCTTCTCTTCTGCTGCGGCGGTTGCGGTAACAACGGTTGCTGCTAAGAAGCGGTAACGAAAGAGGGTATCCCGTAGGATACCCTCTTTTCATTATAATCTGTTCGATTTTACTGTTCGGAATACTTTGCGGAAAGCTCGTTGATCGTACCGTCTGCAATCATCTTGTTAAGTACTTCGTTAATCTGCTCTAACAGTTCGGTATTCTCCTTGTTTACAGCGATACCGTACTCTTCGGAACTGAATGCTTCTGCATCCTCCACAATCTTTAAGCCTTCGTTATCACCAACATACTTCTGTGCGGTTGCGGAATCAATTACAACAACGTCACACTTGCCGTTTACAAGTTCCATGATTGCTTCGGAACCCTTCTTAAACGCCTCGTAAGCATAGCCCATATCCTTTACACAGGACTCACCGGTATATCCCTGGATAACAACAATCTTCTTATCAGCCATGTCAGTAGCCTTCGCAATGGTGGAATCTTCCTTTACAATCATAACCTGCTTTGCGGTATAGTACGGAACAGAGAAATTAACTTCTTCCGCTCTCTCCGGATCAATGGTCATACCGGCGATAACCGCATCTACCTGCCCGTTCTGAAGAGCAAGAAGCAGGGAGTCAAACTCCATGTTCTCAATCTGAGCAGTCTTGCCGAGCTCATCGCCGATCCGCTTTACGATTGCCATATCAATACCGTCATACTCACCGATAACTCCGTTTGCAGCTACAAACTCAAACGGCGGGAACTCTGCATTGGTACCGAACTTAAGGGTATCTGCTGCCTCTTCCTTAGCGCCGCAAGCAGCAAACATTGCTACTGTCGTTACACAAGCCACTGCCAGTGCAAGCTTCTTCATCATTTTCTTCATTTTAATTCTCCTTATTTGTAATTTACTCTCTATTTTAAAGCACTTTGCTTAAAAACAGCTTGGTTCTCTCATTCTGCGGATGTTCAAAAATCTCCTCCGGTGTACCGCTTTCCAATACAACTCCGCCGTCCATGAATACTACGCGGGTAGCCACTTCTCTCGCAAAACCCATCTCGTGTGTTACCACTACCATGGTCATACCGCTCTTTGCAAGATTTTTCATAACATCCAGCACTTCACCTACCATCTCCGGGTCAAGGGCACTGGTCGGCTCATCAAAAAGCATAATCTCCGGCTCCATAGCAAGAGACCGTGCAATAGCAATTCGCTGCTTCTGACCGCCAGACAACTGTACAGGATAAGAATTCGCCTTGTCGGACAAACCGACAATTTTAAGAAGCTCCTCCCCCTTTGCAAGCGCCTGCTCCTTCGTCATCTTCTTAAGCTTTACCGGAGCCAGAGTAATATTAGCCATCACAGTCAGATGCGGGAATAAATTAAAATGCTGGAACACCATGCCCATCTTCTGACGCACCTTATTCACATCTACCTTCGGAGCATTAATCAATTCATCATCCACATAAATCTCGCCCTTATCCGGCTTTTCCAAAAGATTCAGGCAACGAAGAAAGGTACTCTTACCGGAACCGGACGGTCCGATCACTACAACTACTTCGCCCGGTTTGATGTGTTCATCAATTCCGTTTAAGACATTTAATTTCCCAAAACTTTTATGTAAGTTATTTACCTTAATCATACCCTGCTCCTTTCTACCGAATATCAGACTTTCTCAGGCTCTTCTCGATGGAACCGAGTACCGTAGTCAGTATTTTAATCAAAACAAAGTAAATAACCGCAGTAGCAAGTAACGGCATCATCGCCAGATAGGTAGCACTCTTAATAAAGTCGCCTGCCTTCTGGATATCCATAAGACCTACATAACCTACAATTGCAGTCTCTTTAATAAGGGTAATAAACTCGTTACACATCGCCGGGAAAATATTCTTTACCGCCTGCGGTACTACAATATAAAACATGGTCTGGGTACCGGTAAGACCGAGGGAACGACCTGCTTCCGTCTGTCCCTTGTCGATGGAAAGGATACCCGCTCGAATAATCTCCGACACATATGCACCGGAATTAATCGAAAACGCGATCGCCGCAATAATCCACTTATCTAAGTTTACCGTAGCAAACACAACAAAATAAATAATCATAAGCTGGGTTACCGATGGTGTCCCGCGAATGACATCAGTATATACCTTACCTAAAAAACGCAACAACTTACTCTTGGACAAACTGCAAATCGCAATTAAGAAACCGATAATCAGTCCCAAAAATGCCGCTAGAAGAGAAATCTTAATGGTAACACCGATACCCTCCAACAACAGTTTATATCTATCTTCTCGAATAAAACACTTCTCAAAAGTTCTCGCAAACTCCGCAAACCATTCGGACACTCCGCCGGTTGCCAGCCATGTGGTACACAGGTTCATTTCTGTTCTCCTTCCGTACTTCTTACAAATCAACAGAGATAAATTATAGCATAGAACTTCAAAAGAATCAAGCATTCCGACGTTTTTCATCGGAATGCCTGATTCAAAAAAACTAAATTATGTTTACATTTGACCTTTTACTCTGCCTCTTTGATTTCCACGGTTGCTCCGTCCTCTGTAAATGTGTCCGCAATACGCTCCTCTTCTGCCTTTCCGGTCCATGCAGGAATCAATGCCGGTACCTCGTCATCCTTTGCGTGTAATGCCGCCTCCAAATACGGATGGGTCAAAGTTACAATACACCTGTCCGGCTCAAAATTAAATACATATTTTATTTCTGTTATATTATTTTCCAATAACCAGGCCTGCTTCTTTTCATCATAATCAAGCACTGGTACGATATACATCAAATCGCTGTCCCGCTTCATAGACTTTTGCCAGGTCAAATCGCAATGATGTAACACGATACGGTCAATGTAGCTGTCCACATAGGCTTGCTGCTCCGGGGTCAGATTCTTTACATCACCGTATACAAAGGAGTTTTCCCCGGAATCTCTCAAATCCTTTCCTGTAAGCGTAATGTAAAACTCAAACATTCCTGCCATGTCCTTTTGCTCAATCATCGGCAGAAGCTGCTTCCAAATCTCGTCGTCTTCCTCGTACACACCTTCCGGAGAATTTACAATTTTACCGCCCAGATACTCGGCCTCCTCGGTCACATAGTTCATAACAAAGTCCTCTGTTAAATCTCTTTCATATAAGGTATCAAACAAAAAATCAAAGTAGTCGTTTCCGGACTTCACATACATTTTCCCATTCTCATCCGGAGTGGTAAGTTTTACATTTTCCAGTGTTATCGGCAATTCCTTCGTCACAGCCTTTACCACCTGCATTGCTTCTTCGTTGGTTGCCGGGGCATAATCCTTCGGAATCACCTCGCCGTCCTCAAACATTGCATTCGGAATGAAATCCGAAAAATGAAGCTTATCCGGCATCGCCACATCCACATAGGTTAAATAGAAATCCGAATCTCCTTCCTCGATTGCTCCCTTTATATTCCGTTCCGTATCTTCCTGCGTTCCTTCCATATAGTAACAGGAACCTGTAAACATTGCCTGCAAAAACTCTACGGTAGTCTCGTAATCCTTAATTAATGACAACTCCTTATACAAATCACTATCTGGCTTTGTCATGGAAAGAATGGTTTCCACATCACCAGCCTTTAATGCTTCCACATAAGCCATAACCATATTCTCTGCCTGTACAGCCAATGCCGCATAATCCGGTTCTTCCGGTACCGGTGTCGCAGTCGGTTCCGGTGTTGCGGTCGGTTCCGGCGTCGCTGTTGCTTCCGGTACTTCGGTTGCTTCCGGCGCCTGCGTCGCCGCAACTTCCTTGGTCGGCTCCGATGTATTGCCGGTATCCTTCCCGCCGTCTCCGCAGGCTGCAAAACAAAGCAACACTGCCAATAACAGAATTCCTAACTTTTTGTTCATTGTTTTTTCCTCCTTTGTCTCTTCTAATAACAGACAAATTCCCTCTTGTATTTGATTGCCGTTTCAAAACAATCCAGAACATACTTTAACACATGTTATCGATTCTGTCTATACCATTTAATAAAAAACACATCCGCATTTATTTTTATACAATAGCAAAACTACATCCTCTTTCTTAAGAATGTAGCTTCATTTCAACTATGCTTCGATTTCGTTTATCAAATTATACACACCGTCTTCCGACAATACGCCCCTCTTTAAATTCCTCGTCTGCCGTCTCTCACGCCGGAGCATTCACTGTCGCCTCTATGAAATAGTGACTCCGCTCTTTCTCCCCACACTCCATGGCACACTCTGTAATATGGCGCACCTGCAGCAATCGATAATCACGGAACAACTCTCTAATTATTTTCTTATCCGCAAAGAAGTGAGGAACATCTACCTCGGCTCCTTCTGTCTTCAATACCGTGTTTTCATCCACCTTTGGGAAAGACTCTTCCAAAAATGCAAAATGCTCCTTGGAACATAACGTCAGAAAAAACTTTCCACCGGGCTTCAGCACTCTGGAAATCTCGTCTATTACCTTCTGTACACCCTTTGTATCCTGATGAGAAATCACATGATAGGAAAATACCCGGTCAAACGTATTGTCGGCAAAAGGAAGATTTATCATATCCGCCACCTCACAGGTAATATGTACCCCTTCTTCTTTCGCTTTTTCCTTCACCAGCTCTACTGCGTCTTCGGACAAATCCACTGCAGTAACATCAAACCCGTTTTCGGCAAAATAGATTGCATGTCTGCCCAAACCACACCCTAAATCTAATACAGAACAAGCTCCTTCCTCACGCCATTTCTTTTGAAGATAAATACTATCTTCCGAAGGAGTTAACCAACGCGCTTTTTCTGCCTCTTGCCAATTCCAAGCCTTTGATTGTATCATACTCCCACTTCTCCTTCCCGCCTACATCCGACACCGGAACATTCCCGTAGACTTATGAATATAAAAGGCACCGTCTCTCTCGATAATCTCCTCTACCTTCCGAAGAAACTCTTCCTTCCGGTCTTTGATTACTTCTCCCGCATTGCCCGGATAGGAATATACATATTCGTACACCGGCTCCGCCGCATCCACCAAAAGATCCGAATCGCAAATGACACACTCGATATCCGAAAACACGGTCTGTAACTGTTCTCTGCCGTTTTCCAGACGAAATCCGCAGGATACCCTCTGAAACGGCATCTCAATTTTTGCATCAAACCGCTGCACAAACTCATGAAGTTCCT
The DNA here is from genome assembly GCA_964545045.1 of uncultured Lachnospiraceae bacterium. Lineage (GTDB taxonomy): Bacteria > Bacillota > Clostridia > Lachnospirales > Lachnospiraceae > SIG307. The sequence continues at coordinate 134,938 of CAZJEN010000003.1, forward strand.
GCATATGGGTATCTCCCACCGTGGTTGCACAGAACATGCCCTCCGGCTTTAACAACGTCTTTATCTTCCGGAACAAATCCTGCCGCTTCTCCACATGGTATAGCATATGATTTGCGGTAATCCGGTCATAGCTGCCCAACAAAGCCAAGCAGTTTGCATCCGCAATCTGATAACTGATCCGGATATTTTTTCCAGCTAACACTTCCTGCTTTGTAGCCAAATTTTCTTTTGCCTTCTCTAACATGCCTTCAGAATAGTCCGTCAGCAAAAACGAAAGATTCCTCGGCAATTTATCTGCCATAGCCACCAGATTGGCCGCATTTCCGCACCCTAGGCAAAGAATGTTCATGCCGTCGGAAAGCTCAAGATTCTCAAAAATCCAGTCCGACCAAGGTGTCTTTCCGGTACTGTAATTGTGCAAGCTGATACGGCGATTTAAATTGTCGTCACTCCGATACTGTTTAATAATCATGTCCGAAACCTCAAGAATCCGGATAGCCTCCACCAGATTCTCCCAGGTTTGTCCTTCTCGTGCCGTTTGTACCTTATCCACCGCATCAATGACCCGGTCCAAGTGACGCTTCTTCTCATTCAAAAGCTTCTTCTGCTCCTGCAGAGACTCCTCTAAGCTCAAGGTACTGTTGCATACCGTCTCCTTAATCTGCTCCAAAGACATGCCCAAATACCGCAGCAATAAAATCCGCTGCAACGTCACAAAGGAATACTCGTCATAGTATCGGTACCCCGCCTCGGAATATCCAACCGGCTTAAGTAATCCCTTCTCATCATAAAAACGTATTGTCTTCGGCGATATCCCCGCAATCCTTCCGAATTCGCCGATGGTATAATACTTCTTCTCCATAAAAACCTCCGTTTTAAACTTTATTTTGTTGTCAACGGATGTCCGGACCATCCTCACACCCCTATTGTAAACCTTCCAGCAACCGGAAGGTCAAGCACTTTTTCAATAACTTTTTTCAATAACTTCCTTCACCAACTGCCAAGCGATACTTCCTTCGCGGATTTTCCCAAGTGCCTCTGCAAACGGCACCCACTCCGCATCGTCCACTTCCTTTGACAGAACAAGAGCATTCTTTTTCACCTTCGCATGGAACCCAAGCATCAGCATCTCTTTCTTCTCATACGGATAGCTTCTCACAAAGCGAAGTTCCTCTACCTTCTGGCCGATTTCCTCTTTGATTTCCCTGGCAGCCGATTCCTCCGCCGATTCTCCGATTTTCATAAATCCGGACACACATACATAACGGGTCGCGGACAGATTTGTTTGCTTCAACAACGCCACCTCACCGCACTCATTGGTTACCGCGCATATAACACAAGTGGAAAACATATCAAACAACGGCACATTACACGGTTCGCAAAAAGGAACCAAACCCTCGTCCCCGATTTCTTTTTTCGTTAATTTACTTCCGCAATGCGGACAATAGGTAAAACGCATACCAATAACTCCTTATCTTAAATTCTCCCAGTCAATCCGCTCGTTCTTACAAAAGAATTCCCGGTCTCTCTCTCCGATTTCACGAAGCACACGGCACGGATTGCCCACCGCCACCACGTTGGCCGGAATGTCCTTTGTTACAATACTGCCAGCACCGATTACGGTATTATCACCAATGGTAACTCCCGGCAAAATAATTGCACCACTGCCAATCCACACATTTTTCCCGATATGTACCGCTTTCACATACTGCATTCTTTTTTTCCGAAGCTCCGGATTAATGGTATGATTGGTGGTTGTAATCACCACATTCGGCGCAAACATCGTATCATCTCCGACGAAAATTTCCGCATCATCCACACAGGTCAGATTAAAATTTGCGTATACATGTTTTCCGAAATGTACGTTCTTTCCTCCCCAATTAGCGCGAAACGGCGGCTCGATGTAACAGTTCTCCCCCACACTTCCCAGCATCTCCGCAAGCAGTTCCTGTCTTCGTTTTCCTTCAGTCGGACGGGTCATATTATACTCATATAAAACATCCAGACGTCGTTCCTGTTCTGCCTGTAATTCCTCATCCCACGGGTCATATACCAGTCCTGCTTTCATTCGTTCTCTCTGTGTCATAGCAACCTCCTCATCATGCTTCTCTTTCATTTCACTTTACAACTATTATAGCAAAAACGCCGCAAAGTTCAATGAGAACTTTACGACGTTTTCGCACGGAGAACACTAGCCGATTAACTAGTCATTTGATATGATAAATTCCTTTCTTACTGTCCGTTCGTCTTACCGCGGCGGGCATCCAAATCTGCCTGCATCTGCCCCATGGTCTTTTTGTCCAGGTTATAGATAACCGCAAGACCGATAAACTGCATGATTGCACTGAACATATACAGACCTGCAACCAACCAGCACATATTATATGCGGTAGATGCCGACTGTGCACCGACACCAAGCTTAGAATTATAACCTAAAGCACCCATTAACAGAAGTACTACAGACGGTCCTACACCCTGTGCCAACTTACGGAAGAAAGAGTGCAGGGAGTATACCGTACCTTCTTCTCTCTTACCTGTCTTCCACTCATTGTAATCAATGGCATCTGCCATAAGTGCCCAGGATACACACGTGTAAATACCCATACCGAAACCGAAAATACTAAGTGCCAAAATATATACCACAAGTGCAATCATCTTGTTCGGAATAAGCGGGAAGATAAACATCATCACGCCGCCCACAAGGGATACCACGGTTCCCGCAACGGAAGCTTCCTTCTTTCCCCACTTGCCTACAATCTTTTTAATAAACGGCATGAACGCGAGCATCGGCAGGAAGCCGATTAACTGCACAATACCGGAAAGTTTTGCCATACCGAAGTAAATTGCAAACATGATAGAGGTTGCGGTAGTTGCGGACTGCATACCCAGGAACATTCCCATTGCAGCAAGTGTTGCACCCACAGCCGGACGGTTATTCATGAAGTTTCCGAATGCCTTGAGTACATTGAATTTCTCGGTCTCATTGGTCTTTACCGTATTCTCATCCACACGAATGGTGATTTTCTTAATCATAAACAGGAATGCGATAAAGCCTAATACACCCATTATAAGAGCTGCAATAAATACTCTTTCACCGAGAAGTACCTGTACCTGCTCCCCTGTTTCCTCATTCAATACCGGATTACCACTCTCATCTACTACCTTCTCCCAGATAATCATCGGAAGAATAATATTCGGAACTAAATTACCGAACATGGAACCGATACTGCGCCAGGTGGATAACTGTGCTCTTTCTCCCGGATCTTCGGTTACCAGGGAAAGCATGGAACCATACGGAACATTTGCAATGGTATAACAAGCATCCCAAACGATATAACCGAGAATAAATACAATCGCCTTAATCACCGTGGATGCATTCGGAACCGGAATAAATACCAGTGCACCCGCAACCAGCAAACCGATTGCACCGATTAAGATATAGGTCTTAAACTTACCCAACTTGTACTTTCTTCTGTCTGCATCAATCATGGAACCGATTAACGGATCATTGATTGCATCCCAGATTTGCACCGCCAACAGCAATGCGGAAAGCAGGCCGGTTTCCATCATCATGAATACCAACCAGAAGGTCTGAACCGTACCTTTAAGTGAAAAACTCATGTTACAGCCGAAATCACCGGCTGCATATGCGACTTTGTCTCTCATACCGAATTTTCTCTTAGTCTCCATAGTATTGCCTCCCTCTTTCAGGTTTCCTGGGAACGGTATGTCCCCCGGTTGCGTTTCATGGCTTCTGTTGTACCTTTTCTTACTTTTTCTTAATCTTATTTAACTTCTTGTTAAACTTAAGCATCTCGTCCTTGGTCAACGGTCTTGCTCCCATAGCTCCCATCATGGAAAGCAGACGCTTTACGGTAAAGCCTGCCAGGAAGCCCATCATATCCTTATTTCCCATCATCTGGGTCGGATCAGCCATAGTCTTCTTCCCCTTCATGGCCTTTTTCATAAGTCCCAGGAACAAAAGCTTTCCCTTTGTGGTAGCAAGTACATCACCTGCCTTATCGTTAATGGAGTAATAGCCTTCCGGTGCGGTAATCTCAAACCAGTTGAGTACATCGCCGGTCTCTACCATACGATATTTATCGTTAAACTTGTCCACCTTTACGATTTCAGAACGATCCTCACAGGTTCCGGCCTTTGCCACAAGCTCCGTAGTTCCTGCATTCGGCACATCAAAGTAGAAGAAGTGTACATCACTGGTCTGCTTACCGAGACTCTTGCCGTTTGCAAACAGCTCTACTTCCGGGAGGTTGGAATATACCGTAACCTTTGTTACATCTTCTACACGATCCACATAGCGCTTACCGCAAATGTGTACGAACGGTTCATCGGAAAGCCAAGCCTTGTAAGCATAGAAGGAATCCTTCTTATAGGTTCTGTCAAAGTTCATAAGACCCTTATGGTTCATGCCGTCTTCGCCGCCTTCTGCTCTGCTGTCTGCCGCGAAGTCAAACATATTCCATACATGGGTAGCCCAAATATACTTTCTAGTAAATAACTGCTTAATCAATTCCTCATGGTAGTATGCCTGATACTCTTCGGTGTAATCTCCCTGCTCCGGATTGGAGTTATGCCAGTCAAGAGCTTCACAACCATACTCACTCATACCTACCGGGATATTCGGATACGCTGCATGGAACTTATCCATCCATGGTCCGTTCATAGAGGTATCCCCGCCGTACCAACCAAAGTAATGATTCCATGAAACAGTATCCGGAATCTTCACATATTCGCTGTCCATCGGACACATAGACACAATGGCCATGGTAGTAAGTCTCGTCTTATCCCAATCATGACACAAGTTATTTAAAATGCGGTGGTTTTCCAATAAATCCGGATCATCCGCACCCTTCATGGTAATCTCATTGGAAAGTCCCCATACAAAAATGGACGGATGGTTATAATTCTGTGCAATTAACTCCTTCATCTGAGAAATCGTATTCTCTCTTCCGTTCGGCATATGCTGCGAAATATACGGAATCTCTGCCCAAAGTACAAAGCCCATCTCATCACACAAATCATAGAAATACTGTGCATGCTGGTAATGTGCCAAACGAATGGTGGTTGCACCCACCTCATAAATCAGCTCCGCATCTTCCTTGTGATGCTTCGGTAAAAGTGCATTACCGATATCCTTTCTATCCTGATGACGGGACACACCGCGAAGCGGGTATTCCTCTCCGTTTAAGAGAAAACCTCGCTCCGGGTCAATTTCAAAGAAACGACAACCGAAGCGTACGGTTCTGGAATCCAGTTCCCTATCTCCGTCAAAAAGCACTGCTTCCAAGGTATACAGGAACGGGTCCTTACGGCCGTTCCAGAGGTGTGCGTTTTCAATGACAAAATCAGCTTTGCCGTCCTTTGCGGATACTTCCTTCTCACAAACAACCGCATCCTTGTCCTTAATCACATACTTTACGGTCTCGTTACCGGAAAGTCCGGAGAAATAACCGATGACATCTACCTTTGCATTTGCACCTTCCACTACCGGAGTCACCTGAATACCCGGGCCGCCGAAAAAGTCTAAATCAAAGTGAGCCTTCGGAACACAGATAATATTTACATCACGATAAATACCACCGTAGAAGGTAAAGTCTGCCATCTGTGGATACACCCTGTCGTTCGGCGCATTATCCACCGCAACCACAATCTCATTTTCATATTTCAAAAGGCTCGTAATATTGGCACGGAAGGTAGAATAACCGCCGTCATGATGTACCGCAAGAGTACCGTTTACATACACATCCGTAGAAGAATTCGCACCGTCAAACTCAATGTAAACCTCCTCGGCATCCTTGTATTCCGAATGGGCCAACTTCTTTGTATAATAACAGGTTCCGCGGTAATAATCGTTACCGCCGTCCTGTCCGTCCTTCGCATTCCAGGTATGCGGCAAATCCACTTTTTCCCACTGATCTGCATTTAATGCTTCGTGAGTCCCGGAAACATTTTTTGCATCTTTGGTAAACAACCACGCGTCGTTCCAATTAAACTTCATGATTCGCATCCTCCTTATATCAATAAATCATATTCCTTCCTACTGACTCTATTTTATCGTAATACACGCATTATAACTTGTATTATTTTTGTTTTTGTTGTATAATTTTTATATAAAATCCTATTTTCACTTTCTTCGCATTGATGGTTTTCCAATCGCAGGATAATCAAACATCCATCCCCACGCAAAAGGAGGACACCATGAAAAACAAAAACGAAAAACTCACTCGCTGCTACGAATTACTGCAAAACGTATTACAATCCGCCTTTCAAATCTCTACTATCCTGTTTACTCCTCCCTATACGGATATCAGAAAAATAGACCTTGGTCTCCGTGCTATGGTCTGGACCGACTACGAAAACGAACAACAAAACCTTTCCTTCGGAGACAGTTCTTCCGGCTACCGTCTGATTCTCGTAAAAAGTAATTTGGGCTTTTACAATATTCTCGCCTTATTGGAAAGCGGAGCGCAACCGGACTTTCTCTCCATGGGGCCTTTCCGTGACGAGGAACTTTCCGCCAACTACTTTACCCAGATTTTAAGAGATTCCCGTATCTCTCCTGCCGAGATACAATCCTTAAAACATATCTATGAGCAAATGCCATATGCTCATCCGGACGCCGTTACAGCAGTGGTAAAACACGTTCTTTCCGTTCATTATCCGGTATTTGAAACAGTAATCCCGGAACTCATGCAGTATGCGGAGCAAAAACGTGACATAGATATTAATAAAGAACTGTTGGATGCTTATACCGTAGAACACGCCAAGGAGTACCGCAATTCCCTGTTTGACTTTCTGACACTTCTGAAAACCGGAGACAGTCCCCGTGCCCAAGAGGCTTTGCACACTTTTTTGGAAACTGCACGATTTGTACATGATAACTCCATGCGCGAATACCGTTTACTTCTGCACAGCCTCAATAACTATTGCCACACGGAGCTTCTTACCACCAATATTCACCCGTATCATATCATCAAACAGATGATGTCCACCCGGACAAAGATTGATTCTCTGACTACCATGGCCAGGCTGGAGCAGATGCCGGGTGAGATTTGTCATAAATACTGTCTGCTGGTAAAAAACTACTCCAAGACAAACTATTCCCGTCTGACAAAAGAGGTCATCAACTATATTCAGTTACATTTAGAAGAGGAATTGTCCCTAAACTATTTAGCAGAACAATTCGACAAAAACGCCTCTGCACTGTCCCATTCCTTCAGCAAAGAAACCGGTATCAGTCTGACAAAGTTTATCCAGCAGGCAAGAATCCGTGAGGCAATTCGTTTGTTTAATACTACCGATTTTTCGATTTCCGATGTTGCCGTTATGGTAGGTTATCAGGACTTTTCCTACTTTTCCAAAATTTTTTCATCGCAAACCGGCATGAGTCCGAGAGAATATAAAAAAAGAGGTGCCGGGAACTAGATACGATTCCGAAAAGCTTACTTTCTCATATCACACAAGGGGTGCCGCATATGCGACACCCCTTAAGCTTATAAATTCCAAATATCCTTATTATATTCTGCAATGGTACGGTCGGAAGAAAAATATCCGGCCTTTGCAATGTTAACCAACATCTTCTCCGCCCATTCGGTTCTATTCTCATAGTCTGCATAAGCCTGCTCTCTTGCAGTCACATAGCTGTCAAAATCAGGGAAGGTCATAAACCAGTCCTTATTGATAAGCTCGTTAAAAAGACGCTCCAAACGAACCTTGTCACCAAGTACAGCCAGTTCTTTGCCCTGAATAAAATCCACAGCCTGCTTAATTGCCTTATTGCGGGAATAATAGTCCTTCGCACAGTAGCTTGCCTTCTTGTAGCGCTCTACAACCGTATCACTCTCATCCCCGAAGACATAAATATTCTCATCGCCTACAAGACGGTGAATCTCTACATTTGCTCCATCCTCGGTTCCTAAAGTCACCGCGCCGTTTAACATAAACTTCATATTACCGGTACCGCTGGCCTCCTTGGATGCAAGTGAAATCTGCTCAGAAATATCACAAGCCGGAATCAGCTTTTCCGCATAGGTCACGTTGTAGTTTTCTACCATGACCACCTTCAGGTACTTGCTCACTGACCCATCCTTTTCAATCAGTTCCTGCATACAAAGAATCAAATGAATAATATCCTGCGCTATCGTATAGGCCGGAGCCGCCTTTGCACCGAAAATCACCGTAATCGGCGTGCTCGGCACCTTGCCTGCCTTAATCTCCAGATACTTATGAATCACATACAGCGCATTCAGCTGCTGACGTTTATACTCGTGGAGACGTTTTATCTGAATATCAAAAATCGAATTCTCATTGAGAGTAATTCCCTGTTTTGCCAAAAGATGCTGCTTCAGCTGCTCTTTCTTCCCCTGCTTAATTGCAAGAAGCTTTTCCAATACAGCATTGTCATTCTTGAATGCCAGTAACTTCTCCAATTCTTTCGCATCCTTCTTCCAACCGTTTCCGATTAAATCCGTAATCAGTCCGGTCAGCTCCGGGTTACAATGCATGAGCCAGCGACGGAAGGTCACACCGTTGGTTTTATTGTTAAACTTCTCCGGATACAGCTTATAAAAATGATTCAGCTCCTCGTTCTTTAAAATCTCTGTATGCAGCCATGCCACACCGTTTACACTGAATCCGTAATGAATGTCAATATGAGCCATATGCACCCGCTCATCCTTATCAATGATATAAACGGACGGGTCCTCAAACTTTCTCCGCACCTTATTATCCAAAATCTCAATAATCGGAAGTAACTGCGGAACTACCCTGTTTAACTGCTCTATCTTCCACTTTTCCAAAGCTTCCGCAAGAATGGTATGGTTCGTATAAGCACAAGTCTTACTTACGATTTCAATTGCCTCATCCATTTCGATTCCCCGTTCTGTTAGCAACCGAATCAACTCCGGAATCACCATCGTCGGATGGGTATCGTTAATCTGAATTACCGCATAGTCGTACAAATCATGAAGGCTACTGCCTCTCGCGATACACTCCTCTAAAATCAATTGTGCACCGGCAGATACCATGAAATACTGCTGGTAAATTCGGAGCAGTCTTCCGTTCTCGTCGCTGTCGTCCGGGTAAAGGAACAGAGTAAGATTTTTTGCTATTTCCGTCTTATCAAAATCAATACCTTCCCCTACAATACTCTCGTCCACACTCTCAATATCAAACAGATGCAGCTTATTTATCACGCTGTCATAGCCGATTACATTGATGTCGTACATTCTTGCCTTCACATCCAGCCCCTTAAACTTCACCGGATATATCTTATCCGTCTTATTAAGCCAGCTGTTCTCAGTGATCCACACATCCGGTACCGTAGTCTGTGCATTGTTCCGGAACACCTGACGGAACAATCCGAAATGATAGTTCAAACCTACGCCGTCCGCATTAAGCCCAAGAGTTGCCGCAGAATCCAAGAAACAAGCTGCCAGTCTGCCGAGACCGCCGTTTCCCAAAGACGGCTCATTCTCTATTTCCTCTATCTCGCCGATCTCTTTTCCGGCTTCCGCAAGCTGCTCTTTTACCTCCTCGTAAAGTCCGAGATTAATCAGGTTATTAGACAACAGCTTTCCGATTAAAAACTCTGCAGAAATATAGTACAGCTTCTTCTTTCCCTGTGTCTTATTCTTTTTCGAAGCCAGTACATTCACTTCCTTCAACAGTGCAATGTAAATTTCCTCATTGGTACACTCGGCAACCGCCTTACCATATTCCTTATATAAGATTTCCTTCAGATTCATTGCAACAACTCCTTTTCTTTTACTTATTACGCTATTGCATTCGTTTCATTATGATGCTATTATAACATCATAAAAAGCTTTATTTCTTGCATAAAAAAGCCTATTTTTTGCACAATACTATCTTTTTCCAATTTTTAGGAGGACGAGATGCAACTTACCAACTACGAACTGTATCACGAAAATAAAAGCCATACTTCATCCGAGTTTCCTTACAATACCTACCTTTGCTCCATCCCTCTGGATTTTCTCTCGGTAAAGCTCCATTGGCACGAAGAAGCAGAAATTATCGTAATAAAAAAAGGAGAAGGTATTGTTTCCGTTGACCTTACTGAATATCATGTACAAACCGGGGATATTATATTCGTAATGTCGGGACAACTTCATTCCATTGCACAATTTGAAAACAGCTCTATGGAATATGAAAATATCTTTTTTAAGCCACACCTGCTAAAAGCCTCCGGAAACGACCTTTGCTGGGAGCGCTTTCTCTCGCCGTTACTGACCGCTACCGTTTCGGTTCCCGCCGTATTCCGCTCCGGTACTCCGCTCTACCCGACACTTGCCGGACAAATTCAGGAAATTGACACCCTCTGCGACAAGAGGCCGACAGGTTATCAGTTAGCAGTGAAGGGGCATCTTTTTCTGATGTTTTATACCCTCTCCTCCGAAGGAATCTCCTCTACTCTTCCCGACCGGAAGCGACTTGACAAAATTAAGGCCGTCATTTCCTATGTAGAGAAGCATTACGCCCAAACAATCACCATAGAAGAAATGGCGGCCCTTTGCTATTTCAGCAAGTCCTACTTTATGAAATTTTTCAAAGAAAGCATGGGTATGAGCTTTGTCACCTATTTAAACGACTATCGTCTGGAAGCTGCCGCAAAGCTGCTGCTTGCCACCGACGACAATGTTCTTGATATTGCCAATGCCTGCGGCTTTGACAACCTCTCCTACTTCAACCGCAGCTTTAAGAAAAAGTACGGTATTACGCCGGGAAAGTACTGCACACAAACGACACTCTGTTAAAAAACTACTTTAATACATGTCCCCTTCCCCGGTTCACTCACAAGGGTCACTTTCCCATTATGATATTGTACCGCATGTTTTACAATCGAAAGCCCCAGTCCGGTACCTCCCGTATCTTTCGAATGACTTTTATCCACACGATAAAAACGTTCAAAGATACGAGACTGGTGCTCTGCGGCAATGCCGATTCCGGTATCTTTTACTGTCATAACCTCATGTTCGGATTCCTTTCCGAATTCTATCTGCACCGTCCCTCCGTCTACATTATAACGAATCGCATTATCACAAAGATTATAAACGATTTCATAAATATACCGGCGAACCCCAAAAACAGTCCCGGGCTCACCTTTGATCTCTACCTTAACATTTCGCTCCGCCGCAGAAGCATTCAGAATTTCAACAACATCTCCTGCAACCTCTCCCAAATCTACAGTCTCCGTTGCAGGTTCGTGGCTTTCATCAAGCTGTGACAGGCGTATAATATCATTTATTAAATTGACAAGGCGAGTCGCCTCTTTACGAATATTCCCTACAAATCTTCCTATATCCTCCGGTTTTACAAGTCCGCTTTCCAAAAGTTCCGCACTCCCGATAACGGATTGAAGCGGTGTTTTCAGTTCATGGGTAACATTGGCAGTGAATTCCCGACGGTTGCGCTCCGCAAAGGCACGCTCTGTAATGTCAAAGCCAAGAATAACCGCACCTAAAACCTTTCCCTCCGATACAATGGGGCTGATATTGAACTGATACTCGTTTCCGTTTCTCTGCTCATTATATTCACTGCGATTTCCCTCCAAGGCATTCCAGATTGCCCTATTCATCCTGCTTGTGCGGTCGATTAACAGAAAATCCCCACCTATTTGCTCGTCTTTCAAATCGAAAATCTTTCGGGCCGCCGCATTAATGCTCAACACCATTCCATGCTCATCCAACAAAACAAGACCTTCACTCATAGAAGAAACAATTTGCTCAAACTCATCCGATTTTCGTCGTAAACTTTCCATCTGTGACTTAATCTGTTTATGTTGCTTATGAAGCTTTGTGAGAATCGGGGTTAACTCCTCATATGTATTGTTGTCGGCCGGATGTTCCAAATCAAGATGTAGCAAAGGTTCTGTTACTTTTTTTGCCATCCCCTGAGAAAGAACAAGCGCCACCACAGCAGCAATCAATATAATTGCTATAATTGCAGGCAACATGCCAAAAATCAACCCTCCGACCGTAAGCTGACTAACCGAGATACGAAGCACATCACCGCTCTCAAGCAGAACCGATTCGTAAAAGGTCTTCTTCGTGAGCGTAGACGAATATCTTGCACTGCTTCCTTTTCCTTCCCTGAATGCCTCAACAATCTCTTCCCGTTCAGAATGGTTTTCCATCTCAAATGCGTTTGCCTCGGTATCATAAAGAACCGCCCCATCGGCATCTACCACGGTAAATCGAAATACAGTGGAATCAAACTTCTCGAAATATTCAACTCCGACCTCATTTACCGTCTCTGCAACAAGAGACAATTCTGCTGTTAATTGTCTTACCTGCGAATCATTAAAATAATCATATAAAAAACTTGTGGCGATGCCGAGACTTGCAAGGAGTACCACCAAAGCTACCGTAAATATGGCACGAAATATTCTTTTTTTCATACTGTATTCTCCAATCTATACCCGACACCGATTACGGTTTTAATCTGCCCGCCGGCAACACCGAGCTTTTTCCGAAGCGTCTTTATGTGCATATCCACCGTGCGGGTTTCCCCGATATAATTCGTTCCCCATATCTCACTCATCAGCTTATCTCTTGAAAACACCCTATCAGGATTTCGCATAAGAAGCTTCAGTATCTCAAACTCTTTATGTGTTAACTCCACCGTTTCACCGTCAGCAAGCACCTTATGCTCTTTTTCTTTCAAAGTAATGTCTCCGATTATAAACTCATCCGCAGACGCTTCCTTCACCGTACGGCGCAGTACGGCCTTTACACGTGCAACCATCTCCATCACACCAAACGGTTTTACAAGATAGTCGTCTGCGCCGGAATTAAGACCTCCTATCTTATCCATCTCCGTTCCCTTAGCAGTCGCCATAATCACCGGAATGTTTTTATATTCCTCTTTAGAACGAAGTTTGTTAAGAACTTCCAAGCCATCCATCTCCGGCATCATAATATCCAACACAATAAGGTCCGGTTTCTCACTTTTTAACGCCTCAAGCATGGAAATCCCGTCCCCGAAGCCACGTGCTTCAAAGCCCGTCTGTTCTAACGTGTATACTTCAATCTCCCGGATAGTACTGTCATCATCAACACACCAAATCATACTTCACGCTCCTTTGTGAGTTCTTCAACGGTTTCTTATAAACTATTGTGATTATAATATATCTTTTACACAATTGCAATTCGAGTTCCTTAGTAAAGAAAAGCGCCGTTTCACACCCAAACGACGCTTACTTATCATTGTCTCCTAATACATATTATACGAAAGAAAGATACTTCTTGGTATATTCCGTATATTTCTCTCTGTAGAACTCATTATCACTTCTGAGCAGTTTCAAGGATTCATGCAAATTCATGTTCTGCTCCTTTGCATCCATAACGCATCCCGCAATGTTAGAACAATGGTCGGATACACGTTCCATATTAGTAATCAAATCGCTCCATACAAAGCCTGCTTCAATACCGCATTCTCCCATACGTAAGCGATCAATGTGTCTGGAACGAAGCAGTTCTTTCATCCGGTCAATGACCTGTTCCAATGGCTCTACCAGATTCGCCTGTTCTGCGTTATTTTCAAGAAACGCGCCATACGATAATGCTACAATTTCAAGGGTTGCCGCAGATATCGAATCCATCTCGTTTTTGGCGTTATCCGAAAAGACAATTCCCTTTTCTCTCATTTCCTCTACGGACTCAAGAATGTTTACGGCATGGTCGGAAATACGTTCAAAATCCCCGATTGCCTTTAAAAGCATGGAAGCCGTTGCGCCTTCCGTTTCATTTAACTGTTTGGTACTGATTTTAACAAGGTAACTACCGATCATATCTTCAAAATGATCCGTTTTATCCTCTGCTTCACGAATTGCCTCCGCCTTTGTTTTGTTATAAACAGTAAGACACTCTACACTGCTTTTCAGTGCCTCAACGGCAACTTTTGCCATATCATAGGTAAGGTTATGCGCACATTCCAACGCAATTACAGGAGTTGCAAGAAGTCTTTCATCAAGTACCGGAACCTTTTCAACCTGTCCACTGTCCGGAATAAGCTTATATGCAAGCTTTTCCAGCAATCCCGACATAGGGAGCAAAAGTAAAGTACACATAATATTAAATACAGAATGTGCCGTTGCAATACCCGCGTAGGTTGTAGCATCATCAAGTAACGCCGGTTCAAATACAACTTTCACAATAGAAAACACGCTAAGGCAAACAACCGTACCGATTACATTAAAGGACAAATGAACAAGTGCCGCTCTTCTCGCATTTTTTGTCGTACCAACCGAGGAAAGAATTGCGGTAATGCAAGTACCGATATTTTGTCCCATGATAATCGGAATTGCTGCACCGTAGGAAACCGCACCGGTTGCCGCTAATGCCTGCAAAATACCCACCGAAGCAGAACTGGACTGAATAATTGCAGTAAGAACAGCGCCTACAAGAACACCTAAAATAGGATTCTTAAACATTAGGAACAGATCCTGAAATGCCGGAATATCCTTAAGCCCCGAAACCGCCCCTGTCATTGTTTCCATCCCGAACATCAACGTTGCAAAGCCCAACAAGACAACACCGATATCCTTCTTCTTATTGCTCTTTGTGAACATAAAGAGTACAATACCGACCAATGCAAGGATAGGGGTAAAAGAAGATGGTTTTAACAACTTTAAGAATAAGTTGCTGCCGGAAATACCGCTGAGACTTAAAATCCATGCTGTAACGGTAGTACCGATATTTGCGCCCATAATCACATGAATGGCTTGTTTTAAGCTCATCAGTTTGGAATTTACAAAGCCGACAACCATAACCGTTGTGGCCGAGGAACTTTGAATAACCGCCGTAACACCTAGGCCGGTAAGTAACCCTGCCAATTTACCCGTGGTCAGTTTACCTATCATAATTTCAAGCTTGCTTCCCGCACTTCTTTCCAAAGCATCCCCCATAAGGTTCATTCCGAAAAGAAACAAACAAAGACCGCCTATCAGTGTTAATACATCAAAAATGTCCATCTTTACAACCTCGCATCCTTATGTTTCGTTTATAAACGCTTTTACCAGCATCTTACACATAGTTTACAATGCGGCTGTAAAATCCGTAATCATATCCATGTAAAATCGATGTAAAATTTTTAATTACTTAATTGTGCTTCATAAGTACAAAAACCCAGTTAGGAACACAAGGTTCCCACTGGGTTTTATTTGCTTTCTAGCTTAGCTCGTTGCTAACGCGCAGATTACTCGATGATGGTTGCAACACGGCCGGAACCTACGGTTCTACCACCCTCACGCTACATGAATAGCGTTTTACGACGTATTTTCTATGCCTTGTATCGCTGAAATGCACTGTTTTACGTTTACAATACAAGGCATATTTTCATTATCGTCGATTCTTGGCACCGATTTGGCACCGCAAAAACCAACTCTCTACTAAAAAAGCATCTTACATCATATCTTTACAAACCATATACATATCATACAAACGCTTTTTATCAGTATTACTCAAGCTTTTCCATATACTTACTTCTACTCTACCATAAACATAAACTGACATATCCCCTGCGAACCCAAGGAGTCGTGGTCGATTTACACCGTTAAGTTTTTTAGGAGAAGATAGATATCCCCAATGTATCTGCTTATTGTTCTCTATTACTACCTCTCCAAAATAGGCTGCAATATCCCACGCAACAGTAACTGTTTCTGCCGATAGCTTATTCGGATTATCAAACACATGATGCTTCATTCTCTCATTGCACCCATCAAGCTCAATTTTCATTTCTTCATCTGTTTTTTCGCACAACTCTATTCTTGGTTCAAACCATTCCCACAAACTGATTAGCGACTCAGGTGTCTTGTCTAACACGACTGTCCCTCCTGTCTCTGTTATATGATTTTGAAGTCTACAAAGCCTTTCGACAAGAGTATCCGTATACCATTGAAAATATTGTTCAACCTGCTTCTTCTTCATTTCCTCAAAGGGAACTGCTTCAAACGGTATTACCATTTCATTATATGACATTATTGCTCCTTTCTTCCAGACATAATGCGATTTCATATTGAGCCACTCATTTATTGGTGAATAACAAAATCTATTCCGTGTTCTGTTAAAAACTGTAACAACTCCTTTGATGCCCCTACGCGTCCTGTAATATCACTTCTATAAAACTCCCAAACAACAGAAGAAACATCACCATTTTTCATCAGATATACATCCTTTAATATCTGTGTTTTTATTCTTTGGCTTAAACAAGTATACCCCACCTTCGCTTCATAAGCAACTCCATTAGAAAACTGATCTACATATCTCCCACCTTTCACTCCATTGACAAATGTTTGAAAATATTTTTGCGACTCTCCTGGATGTGCAGCTGCCAATGCTTGCTCACCTGTTTTTCCTCTCTCATAAATTGGAATACTTGCATCTACAAATTCATCCAAACAACTATCCCCGTCTGCCATATCCATTCGTACCCATGTGATAACACCATCCGGGAGGTTCTGGAAACCAAGATATTTGTACATTTTAAAACCTTGAATTACCCCATATGTCCTCACATCATATATTAATAATTGAAGTTTTGCAAGAACTACCGGTGTAGCCTTAACCACTAGAACTTCGGCTATTACCAACGCCCCTACTGCTATTAATACGGATAATGTATGGTATACATCATATTCGCTATATACCTTCCAAGAATAATTAATGTCAGCTTCGGATAACACAACCCCCTTAAAAAAGCCTCCTTCAGTCCCTTTTGGCACTTTACTCCACGTCGAGTTTGACAAAATACCACTATGTTTATAATATTCCGGTTCTCTATCAATAACTATTCTAAAAACTTCTTCCCTGACAGCCGACGATTTTTCATGCATATACAGCTGTGCACCATATATATTGTATGCTTCTATATATACTAGTTCATCAATTGAAAAGTCTTGTTTTTCATTGTCATTTACCTTCTGTTTGATTTCCGAAAGATTGTCAATTGTAACTCCATCAGGACCGTTTCCTCCATTTGAAAAAACAGTATTATCCAAATACTCATACGCAGTACAATTTATTTTATGCCATGTTCTTCCTGAATTAAATTTAATGTACTTTTCATTTTCTACTAATATGACCGCATCGTATTTATTATTGTCTAAATCATCTACATCTAACAATCCATCTCCATCCGTATCTGGTTTAACAGGATTACTTTCAAATGTCCATCCTTTATATTTCACTATATTTCCAGAAATCGGATCTTCCCGCGACACTTCAACGCATTCAATCAATTCTATCACATCAGGAATTCCATCCCTATCTGTATCTACCGTGTCATCCCCTAGCGTCGGGTCTGCATCTAATTCGACAATAGTTCCGTTTGATAACCTCACCCAACATCCCTTATTTATCGAATCACCCATTTTTACAATCAGCGGTTCCAATGCTGTCGTGAAATTCTGATTTATGTTTGCACTTACTCCCTCGGTCTGACTAACAAGCTGATTATACACCGATGCATAATATGGCGTGGTAACTACAGAAACTACAATCTCTTCCGTGCACAGTTTTTGGATTTCATCTTCAAGCGTAGCTCCCGCATCCACTGATGTTCCATTTTTGTAATCCGCATCTGTCAAAAGAATAATATACTTTCTTACACCGCTACGGTACTTCATATTTCTCGCACAAAACAATGCATCTACTACCGATTCCGGTATATCTCCACCACCGTCTACACCAAGCGATGACAATTCGTTTTTAAACGAATCTACGCTAGTATACCAGTCATAACTTTTTGTCGAACCGACTCCGTCCTCATAAATATCCCGGTATTCTACCAATCCCAAGCGAATATCAACCTTGTTCTCTTCAAGTCTGGATACAAATGACTCAATATTATTTCGAACGTTCTGTATTTCATCCCACATAGAACCCGTGGTATCAATTACAAATACAACATCTGCCTTACCGGATTCAATAATACTATCTTCATTATCTAAATCGAGCCCCTGCAAGAACTTCAACAAATTAAACACAAAAATCGGACTATAATGATTCGGTTCTGCAGAGATTGTTTGATTCACCACATCGTATGTAGTCTCTAATATTTCAATCGAATTTGTATCCTCAATATAGCTTGCTATTGCCAATTCTTCTATCGGTGTTTTCGCCAGAATTTCATCACTAATAGTAAAGGTCACACAACTTTTTTCAAAAGTCAGGTCATCCTCGTGTACAATATCAAACGGCGTACCTACAAGACTATCGATTTCTGTAAATCTCGCATCATTTTCAAGCGAAATTGCATATATTTCCTGGCTGTAATCTCCTTTGCCGGTCATTGTCATACTTGGCAAAGTTCCGACATCTTGTAGATTATACTTCTTTACCGAATCAAGACGAACCTCCTGGGTTACTACCTCTTGTCCATCCTCGATACCGTTACCATCTGTGTCTCTCAGTAGCGGATTCAAGCCGCAGGAAACCTCCGTCCCATCACTCATTCCATCATTATCAGTGTCACTTTTAATCGGATTTGTTCCATATATATTTGTTTCACTGTAATCATCTAACCCATCTTCGTCCGTATCAACAGAAAACGGATTCGTATCATACTCATATTCTTCCGCCAAGCTAAGCCCGTCACCATCATAGTCATCAGACAACTTAACATCATCAATAGACATATTCCTGATAAGCAGATTCGTATAAATCGCTCGCTCCAAATATGCCTTATCTATCTTTCCGTCAGAAAGTTCAACATATTCAATACTATTCATCTTATATGAATATACTTCATATTCACACGGTACATTCTCCGCTGTACCACCTTCACCGTTAAAGCCAAAGGAAATCGCACTTCCGGAGACAATATTCGCATTGTGACCTGCATTCTTAATTACATAGTGATTCCCTTCGTGATTTTCAATGACACCATTCCAGATGCTTGTAATCTCTCTGTCAAAGTCAAACTCCAGTGTCCAATCCTCTAACGTTTCCTCTGTGTTATTGGTCAGAAGCACTCTTGCAGTAAAACCACTCCCCCAGTCACTGTCCAGAATGTACTCTACAGAACATGCATCTTCTTGTACCTGGGTATTCTCTCCGAGAAGCTTATACGTGCTCGGGAAACCGGTAAAGTTTTCATTCACACTAATTCCAAATTCTGCACATCCGCCCACTGGAATATCCTCATTCCAATTTGCGTTCTTTACCACATACTGCCCGTTCTCATTGCTTACAACCTCTGCATTCCAAATTGTGGTCAGCTTGTTATTCAATGCAAAGCTTAAATACCAGTTCTCAATTACACTGCTCCCGGTATTCTCAACCTTTATATTAGCGTTATAACCACCATTCCAATACCCAGAAAGAGAAAACGTTACACTAAAGTTTTCTCCTACATATTTGTTTTCGGTAGTCATTCCATCCCAACTACTCTGTACAACACCGGTTGTCACAGATGCTTCCGCAGAAGCAGCCGCCCCAGTTGTGCACACACACATTGCCAGCGTCAATATAAACGCCACTACTCTTTTTAGTACCTTTTTCACTGCTTTTCTCCTCGCTACTTTATTTGTATTTACGGCAAATAAAAAAGGTTGCAATGAATTAACATTGCAACCGAACCATCCTATAATAGATTTCTCCATTACTTAGACTTCATGTTTTGCGCCCTAAAGTTTCCTGAAGTTTGCCATCATTAATTTCTGAAATTTGCCGTTATTAAACACAGGTCGTATTTTATCACAGCTTATCACTTTAGTCAACTACTTCTTTACAAAAACATATTGTTTTTCTGTAAGCTCTTCTTTTTATCACGTTTCTCTTGTTTTTTCACTTTCTCTTGCTTCCGCTTAAGCTTCTCCCTCACACTCTCTATCTCTGGATTTTCTCCTTCCGAATGAGCAGTTTTTCGTGCCTCATTCGTATATCCCTCATACTCTGCCTTTGTTGCCTTATATTGGGTCATAAACGCCTTTACCGTCTTATACCCATGTTGCTCCACGGTCATCTGTAAAAGTGGTTTTAAACCGTCGATATCGCTCTTTAACTGCTCCATCTTCTCCTGTAGTTCCTTCCGGGCTTTACTTTTGAATACACCCTTCGTTCCGGCAAGTGCCTGTTCTGCTGCCGATAATTCATTTTCCTTCCGGTAGATGGTCTTGTTTATCTTATTGAGTTTCTGATATATCAGTGTCATAAGTGAATACTCCGTTACCAGTGTCGGTCTCATTGCAGTTTCCGGTACTTGAACTTCCTTTCCTTCACTTGCCTGCTCTGCTGTAACATGCTCTTCTTCGTCTTTTTTCTTTCTACCGGACACCATCCGTATCAATAACTCCAATGCATATATCGCCGCCATAATCATGCTCTGAAACAACGCCGGATTACTTCCTCTTCTTTGAATGGAAGCTGTTGCCTTTCGGCTGATTTCCGTTCCCTTTACCTCCATAATCTGCTCTTCCGGAACCCCACTGACCAACGCTCTATCTACGGTCTGGTTCCACTGGGTACGGACCTTGTTGTTTTCCTCTATCTGCTCTGCCTTTGGATTATTCTTCCCCACCTTCTTCATTGGCAAGTACACTCCGGTTTTATCGAACACTTGCAATTTATCCTTCTCATCCTTCACATAGATATTGATAAGGTCCGTATAGGAACGTTTCACTTCATCAAGAAAGCCTTCCTGTTTAAAGCGAACATCCTTTTTCGCAAATAGTTTCCGCTCGTATACCTCTCCCTTCGGTACAATCCTGCACTTCTTCCGAAGGTTGCCTCCCTCATCCAGTATTTCCTTTTTCGTGCGGACATGCTTGCCGTTCTCGTCATAAAACATGTTCCGAGTAGCAATCTTCTCTACCGGCTCTTCCATCCGTCTCCGTTCCGCAAAGATAAGATGGATGTGATAATTGGTCTTCCGCTTGTTGTGATGTAGCGCAGCCTTACATTCCACCTCATAATTCTGCTTAAAATGCTCTGTAAAAAGCTTTAGCAGCTTATCCGGTTCATAGTCTACGAAGCTCTCCGGAAGGGCAATAATCAGCTCTCTTGCCTCGATACATTTCCCATCCGTACCGCTCTTTGCAAACTCCTCTTGGTTACACTCCGCAAGTTCTGTCCAGAACTCCTTTTCCACGGTCTCATACACCGCATACAGATTTTCTTGTCTTGCATGGCTGGATATGTACCCGATTCTTCCCTTTACATTGGTCAGCTTCGACATCTGTATAAATGAATTTCTCCTCACACGTCTTTCCTCCTTCCCTGTTCCGTAATGACTCTTTCTGCTGTGAGTGGGTGCTTCGGCACCCGGTTACGAACTTCTGCCGTTTCCGGCAAACAAGCCCCCGGCAGGGCGAAATACGTAGAGCATAAAACGAAGTTTTGTGCAATGGGTGTATTTCGCTCTCAAACGCCGAGAGCTTCATCGACATCCAAGCAACGCTCTTTCGATTTCCTCTACATTACAATCCCTTTGCGGAAACTCATGAAATGCGTTCTTCTTTGCCCGATATGGAATTAAATTCTGTTTGCTCTTCTCCTCTGATAATTGATTCATAGTAAATAGATTAGTATTAGATTCTTTCATATTAGATTGTCGTCGTTTTTCCGTTGATGGATTTTCCATTGACCGATTATCCATTGACGGATTATCCATTTGCGGAAAATCACCAAACGGCACTCTACTTTTCTGTGGCACCTCGTACACATCCCATTCATATCCGGCAAATGTTCCGTCCGAATTGTGCTTCTGCCTACATACCAAATATCCGGACCGTTCCAATTCTTCGACTCCTGCCCTAATACTGTGCTCTCCATCTTTCTTGAAAATTTTCTTCAATCCGGCAACCGAGAACACCCAATTATCCGGAAAGGACAATAATGTTACTAATATTCCTCTACCTTTCAGACTCAGCTCCGTGTCCCGAAAGATGCCTGCATCCAAATTTATATACTGCTTTTTGCTACTACTTCTGTAAATTGCCACCCAGCTCTCCCCTTTCGTAAAAAATGATTGCTCTAAGGAAAAACCTCTGCTATACTTGACTTGTGGTATCAGATAGCAGAGGTTTTCTTGTTATCACAGGTCCCGGCAGTTGCCGCTGTCGGGGCCACTTTCTTTTTCAAAATCCAACATATCCGCTACTTTTCTTTGTCGATTCGGATATAGGTGACCGTAAGTATTCAGTGTAATTCGAATATCCTTATGTCCCACCCTTTCCTTAATCAGCAACGGTTCCACTCCCTTATTGATCAAATATGCCACATGAGAATGTCTTAAATCATGTACCCGGATTCGTTTTACTCCTGACTTCTCCATCTGATGCTTCATCTTATGCTGTACTGCTTCCTGCACAATCGGGAACAACCTCTCATTGTCCGGCATTCCGTAATGAGCTTCAACAAAATCCTGAATCTCACGTTTCAAAAACTCCGGAATCTCTACCACACGAATCGACTGCTTTGTCTTCGGTTCTGTTATCATATCCTTTCGTTCCGTCCGATAATAGGTTTTCGTAATATGAATACGGTTTTCCTTAAAATCCACATCCTTTGGTGTCAGTGCAAGTAACTCTCCGATTCTGCATCCGGTCCAAAACAATATTTCAAAGATAAGATAATACCTTGTCCCCGGTTCAAGCGTCTGCATAAACTGTCGATACTCCTCCAAGGTCCAAAAATCCAAGCTTCTGCTGTCCGAGGCACCCATCCGCTTCACTTTCTTGCATGGATTTGTTTCCAAATCATAGATACGTGCAGCATGGTTAAACAACCCGGTTAACTGATTCTGTATCATTCGCAGATATGCTTCCGAGAAACCTTTGGTCTGCATTTCATTCTGCCACTGAATGATTTGTGACGCCGTTATCTCATTCATCTTTTGAGTTCCGAAGTATGGAATCAAGTGCTGTTGCATCATGTAGCGTTTATTCTTTAGGGAACGTTCCTTTAACTCGTTTTTCTTGTCCTCAAAGTATACTTCCATGAACTCTCCTAAATTCATGTCCATACTTCTACTGTCACTCAGCTTCTTTTGTCTCTCATACTCCAACGCATCCCGCTTTGTTTCAAAACCACGCTTTCTGCGCTTTTTCTTCTCGCCCTTGGCATTCGTTTCAAACCATTGGGCTGTCCATTTCCTTGTGTCCTTCTCTTTGTACGCCATAGCTCCTCCTTAATTCATTACCGGTTCATAACCAAACATCTTTGTAGCCCAAAACGCTCTCGGAATGCGCCCTGCCATTGTAACATAACCTCTCTGGCTCAATTCCTTGTTCATGGAC
Source organism: uncultured Lachnospiraceae bacterium (assembly GCA_964545045.1). GTDB lineage: Bacteria > Bacillota > Clostridia > Lachnospirales > Lachnospiraceae > SIG307. Next base: position 158,213 of record CAZJEN010000003.1, read on the forward strand.
TTAATCAATTTGTATGCATGCGACTTGGAACAATTCAGCTCCTTTGCCACATCCTCCGCATTCATCATGTATTGATAATGTGCCATTTGTCCATCCTCCCTTCCATTTTCATCTTTAGTACAAGTGTTGTATTTCTTTCTTGTACGATTTTCGTATACTCATAATATCACATGCCATGCATTTTGTCAACCATTCGTAAATACATTTTTACGATATTCGTAATTCTATTTTTGTAATTTCCTCTTTTCTATTTTTCGTAAATATGATATGATAGTGGAAGAGGACTACACTATATATGCTTTGTGCTCAAAAGGAGGACACTTATGGGTGACGGAAAAAAACTAAAAGAACACATTGATAACAAAGGAACCAATGTACGCAAGATTGCAAAAGAAACCGGTATCAGTGCAACTACACTGTACTCGATTATACAAAAGGATTCCAATATCAGATTTGACTTTGCCCTTCGTCTGGCAAATGCTTTGGAGATTGACGTAAACGAAATCTGTTCTGCCAGTCCTTTTTCCGGCACAATTACCGAGGAAGAAATCTATCCGACTCTCCCGGACGGACTTCATGGGGCACTGGATTCCAGTCGTGTAAAGACTTACTTAAAGAATTCTCTCTATCCTTTGATGCATTTGTTCGGAAAGAACAGTATGCCGGATGTAGATAATCTGCTGACTTCCTTTTATCAGTTGGATGATGAGGCAAGAAAAGAGGTTGTAGAAACGATACAGTTTAAGCTGCAATATCATAGAGATGCAGAACGTACAGAACAAGTAAAACAAATTAAAGGATGGTAAAAAAGAAGCGCCGGTGAACATAAAAATTCACCGGTTTTTCATTTATGGCACCGTTTTGGCACCGTTTTAGTACCATTCACCTATTTTCTATCTTATTTGTTGATGTAAAAAGGCTCCCAGGAAAAATCCTGGAAGCCTTGAATTTACTGGATTTGTAGAACTATCACTAAGGATTACTCAATGATAGTAGCAACTCTACCGGAACCTACGGTTCTACCACCCTCACGGATAGCGAAGGTAAGACCCTGCTCCATAGCGATCGGGTGAATGAGCTCGATGGTCATCTCGATGTTATCGCCCGGCATACACATCTCAACGCCGTCCGGAAGATTTACAACACCGGTAACGTCGGTGGTTCTGAAGTAGAACTGCGGTCTGTAGTTACCGAAGAACGGAGTATGACGTCCGCCTTCTTCCTTGGTCAATACGTATACCTGAGCGGTAAACTTCTTATGACAGGTAACAGTACCCGGCTTACAAAGAACCTGACCTCTAACGATATCGGTTCTCTGAACACCACGAAGAAGTGCACCGATGTTATCACCAGCCTGAGCCTCATCAAGGAGCTTACGGAACATCTCGA